>CAZXCL010000086.1:3905-12395 GCA_964639265.1 uncultured Gammaproteobacteria bacterium
CGAGCGATATCGCTGTGGATGGTGTTCCGCATGGCACCGATGAAACGCATCAATCCGAGTTTGGTCATTCGCTGCAGGCACACGATGGCGATCAGTCCGACACCGAACTCGACGGCGAGCATTGTGAGCATTGTTGTCACGGTCATTCAGCCGGACTCAATACCGTGGTTGCCGCACTGACCATGCCCTACACTCGCTCGAACCAACGCATCGCAAGTCCGTCGCACATTCGCAGTCTAGCGCAAGCGCCGCCCACACCTCCCCCCAACGCCTAAATCATTTTGCTTTTTTAAAGACCGCGTGCACGAGTGTTTCGTGCGCGCGCCGATAACTGTATTCGGAAGATGATTTATGCACACTCCCCACTGTGGGCTCGCTCTGATATTGGGCGGCCTGTTAACGATTTTATGCACGGCAACTGCGGCTGAGACAGGCGCGGCCGCGCCAACCCACGCCGACCCGGCGCTCACGCACTTCGTGCAAACCGTGGTCGATGCCAATCCACGCGTTCAGGCCGCTCGGGCAGCACTGGAGGCCAGCGGCGCGTTTCGCGATGCCTCCGCGCGGCCACTGTACAACCCGCAGTTAAGTCTGAACGCGGAAAACGGCGACGTGGAGCGGCGCGCCGTTGGCATCAGCCAGACCCTGGACTGGGGTGGTAAACGCAAGGCGCGCGCTGCCGTTGCCGAGTCTGATCGATTGGTGGTTGAGGCCCAGTACCTTGAGGCGCGCTGGGCGGTCACCGTTGAGCTGTTGAACGGCTTGGCAATGCATCAGACTGGCACAGAGCGCGATGCCCTGGCCGCGGCGCGGCGACAATTGATGAACGATTTCGCAGCCCTGGCTGAGCGTCGGTTTGAAGCGGGCGATCTGAATCAAGTCGAGGTTAACCTCGCACGTCTGGCGGCCACCGAGGCGCGCATTCAAAAGGCGACGGCCGCCGCGTCACTCGCCGAAGCCCGTCAAGCGGTGCGCAATCTGACACCGCGATCATCCGCTCAGCAATGGCCCTTGCTCGCCTTGACGATGCCCGCGTTGCCAGCGAGCGCGACTGACCCCCACTCACTAGTGTTGGCGCTACCCGAGGTCATGGCCGCTCAGCGTCAAGTGGCATCCGCTGATGCCGTGGTCGAATTGCGTCGGCGTGAAAAGCGTCCCGATCCCACGGTGAGCCTGGCCGGCGGGGAAGAGGGCGGTGAAGCCCTCATCGGGCTGAACGTGACCATTCCGCTGTTTGTGCGTAACCGCTTCAGTCATCAAGTGACGGCCGCGATGGCCGAGCGCAGTCAGGTAAGCCAACTCGCTGACGACATCATGCAGCGCGCACACGCGCGGGTGGTGAGTGCCTCAGAGCGTTACGACTTGTCTCGCGGCGCGTGGATGGACTGGGAGCGCACGGGACAAACCAGCCTTGCGCAACAAACCGAGCAGCTGCAAACGCTTTGGGAAGCCGGTGAGATCGGCACGACGGACTATCTGGTGCAATTGCGCCAAACCCTGGATGTGCAGGAAAGCGCGCTGGACTTACGACAAACGCTGTGGCGCGCGTGGTTCGAATGGTTGTGGGCGTCCGGCCAGGTGGATGCCTGGTTCGGGTCAGGTGCACTGCGATGAGCGGCGCGACAACCACACCAATGACGGAGAGACAGTCAATGAACACAATAAAACTATGGACAGTGTGCCTTTGTGTCGCACTGATGAACCCAGTCTTTGCACAAGACGAAAACCACGACGATCACGGCGATGAAGAGGGGTCTGCGATCGAGCTTACGGCGGACGAACAACGGGATGCCGGTATTGTGCTCCACACGGTGGCACCGCGCGCGCTGAGTGAGACGATTCGTGTGCCGGCTGAGGTTGTCATCAACGCCTATCGCTCCGCGCGAGTGACCCCGCGCATCACCGCTCAAGTCGCGGCAAGACATGTAAAGTTAGGGGATGAAGTCACGGCCGGTCAAAGACTCGTCACGCTGTCCAGTGTCGAGATGGCCGAAGCGCAAGGCGCGCTGATCGTCGCCGATCGAGAGTGGCAACGCGTTAAATCGCTGGGCCAAGGCACGGTGTCTGCACGTCGCTACACCGAAGCGCAAGTCGCTCAGCAGCAATCGCGCGCCAAAGTGTTGGCGTATGGCATGACCGATGCGCAGGCGGCCAGCCTTGCAAAATCCGGCGACGGCAGCAACGCCACTGGTGCCTTCGACTTGCTCGCTCCGCGAGCGGGCACGGTACTGCGGGATGATTTTATCGTCGGCGAACTCATTGAGCCGGGGCGTGTGCTGTTTGACATCAGCGATGAATCCATCATGTGGGTCGAGGCGCAGACCGTCTCAAACGGGCTCGCGGACATCGACGATGGTGCCGCGGCGCGCGTCAGTCTGGATGGCATCACCTGGTTCGACGGCACCGTCATTCAACGGCACCATCGGCTTGACGAAACCACCCGCACCCAGGGCCTGCGCATTGAGGTGGACAACGCGGACGATCGCTTGCACCCCGGTCAATTTGTCGAGGCTGAAATTGTCACCGGTACGCAGGCGCCGGTACTCGCCGTACCCGGCGCGGCGGTCACACTAGTCAACGGTGCCCCGACCGTGTTCAAGCTCGAAGATGGCCATCAGTTTCATCCCGAAGCGGTCGAGGTCGGCCCCACGGTGGGCGATTGGACCGTGATCCGTGGTGGGCTTGCCAACGGCGACGAGATTGCTGTTAACGGTGTATTTCACCTCAAATCGCTCGCCCTCAAATCATCCATTGGCGAAGGCCACGCGCACTAGGAGACTCACATGTTAGAAAAACTCGTCGAAGCTTCATTGCGCTTCAAGTTCCTGGTGTTGATTGTTTTTGGTGTCATCGCCTTTCTGGGTTGGCGCGCCGTCGTCACCATACCCATTGACGCCTTTCCCGATGTGACCCCGGTACAGGTGAACATTTACACCGAATCGTCCGGCTTAGCGGCGGAGGATGTCGAGCAACTGCTGACTTTCCCTATTGAGTCGAGCATGGCCGGTTTGCCGAAAGTGCAGGAGATTCGTTCGGTAAGCCTGTTCGGCTTGTCCTACGTATCGGTCTATTTTGAAGACGACATGGACATCTATTTCGCTCGCCGCTTAGTGATGGAGCGTTTGCAGGAAGTGGGGGATCGCATCCCCGAGGGCTACGGAACCCCAGAAATGGGCCCCAATTCATCGGGCCTCGGACAAGTGTTCTGGTACACGGTGGAGCGCGCTGACGAGCAGTTAAATGCAGCGGTGACGGATATGGATCTTCGCACCCTTCAGGATTGGTCCGTGCGCTTGATTCTTCGAACCGCGCCGGGTGTCGACGACGTGCTCTCGTGGGGCGGGCAAGAACGCCAGTTTCAGGTCGTCATTGATCCGTTGAACTTGATCAAGTATGACCTGGCCTTAACGGATGTGATGAACGTCATCGCAGCGAACAATCGTCAGGTCGGCGGCCAGTACGTCAACCTCGGCGCCGAGCAGTACCTGGTTCGCGGGTTGGGCTTGGTAGCAAACGAGCACGATATCGGCGACATGGTGGTCAAAGTCGAGGACGGCACGCCGGTGTACTTACGAGACGTGGCGACAATCAAACAAGCCCCGAGCTTGCGTATTGGCGCGGTCACGCGCGACGGTAAAGAAGTCGTACTTGGTATGGCCTTGTCGCGCATCGGCACCAACGCCGCGGATGTCGTTGAGGGTGTGAAGGAGAAGGTCGAGATCGCACGTTCTGCGCTACCCGATGGTGTCGCTATAGAGCCGGTTTACGAACGAACCGAACTCGTCGACAAAGCGGTCTCAACGGCAACCCAGGCGCTTGTTCAAGGCGCTGTGCTTGTAGTGATCATCTTGTTTCTATTTCTGGGCGAGTTTCGCTCGGCTTTGGTCGTTATCGTTGCGTTGCCTGTGTCCATGTTGATCGCTTTTGTCTTTATGCAGCAAGCCGGGCTATCTGCCAATCTCATGTCATTGGCCGGTCTTGCGATCGCCGTCGGCATGCTCGCCGATGGCGCCGTGGTGATGGTCGAGAACGCCTACCGAATCATGGCCGAACGACGGGCTGAGGGCAAAGACGTTGATCGCACGTCTGCGGTGCTTGATGCCGCCAAAGATGTGGTCACGCCGATCTCTTTTTCGGTACTGATTATTATCGTGGTCTTCATGCCTCTGTTTGCTCTTGAGGGATTGGAGGCCAAGCTCTTTAAGCCCATGGCGCTTAACATCAGCTTCGCGATGGCCGGCGCGCTGGTGCTGACGCTGACGCTGACCCCGGTGCTCGCAGCGCTCATCCTTCGACCTGCGCTTGCGCGCGACACGTTTCTAATGCGCTGGATCAAGCGGGGCTACTTGCCCTTTTTGGCGTGGGCACTCGCTAACCGGCGTCGAGTGGTGATCGGCGCGGGTGTGTTGCTGATTGGCAGCTTTGCGCTGTTTCCGCTTCTTGGGAAGGAGTTCATGCCGCAACTCCAGGAAGGTTCGATCATGTGGCGCGTGACCTCCATTCCCTCAACCTCGTTGGATCAGTCCATCGAGATATCAAAGCGAATCGAGGTCGCACTGAGCGATTTTCCGGAAGTGGCGACCACCATTGCGATGATTGGGCGCGCGGAGAAGGGTGAAACAGCCGACGCCAACTACATGGAAATCTATACCGGCCTCACAGCCAAAGACGAATGGACGCGCCCAATTGACGAGCTGGCCGAGGCCATGCGTGAAACCATGGAAGAGGCGGTACCCACGGCCGTGTTCGCATTCACACAGCCTATCCAGATGCGCGTTGAAGAACTGATTTCCGGTGTCCGGGCGACACTGGCGGTAAAACTCTACGGCGAGGATCTGGAGCAGCTTGATCGATTAAGCGCAGAGATTCGAGACGTTATTGCCGACGTGGATGGCGTTGCCGATCTTTCGTTGGAAGCCAACGTTGGCAAGCCGCAAATTCGCATACAGGTCAAACGCGATCAGCTCGCGCGCTTTGGGCTTAATGCGGACGACGTGCTGTCCGTCGTGCGTACCGGCATTGGCAATGAACCGGTCTCGACGCTGATCGATGGGGTCCGGCGATTCGATATTACGGCGCGCTTTGAAGATGACGCCAAGGCGTCGGTGCAATCAATCCAAAGAATCCCTATAAAGACCGTCGGTGGGGCGATTGTGCCCTTGTCAGCCGTGGCCGACGTCAGCGTTGCTGAGGGCTACTCCTTCGTTCGCCGGGAGCAATTGCAGCGTTACGCCGTCATCCAGATGGATGTGCGAGGCCGCGATGTGGATGGGTTTGTTCAGGACGCAAATGCGGTTATTGCCGCGCAGATCGATCTGCCCCCGGGCTATTGGATTGAATGGGGCGGCGCCTTCGAAAACCAGCAACGAGCGCTGGCTCGACTGTCGGTGATCGTACCGTTGACGATCTTCTTTATCTTTGTACTGCTCTACACAGCGTTCAACTCAATAAAGTACGCAACTATGATCATCGCCAACGTGCCGTTTGCGGCCGTCGGCGGCGTGGTGTCTCTTTATATCTCCGGGCAGTACCTCTCCGTGCCGTCCGCGATCGGTTTCATTGCGGTATTTGGGATGGCTATGCTAAACGGCGTGGTGCTGATCTCATTCATCAATCAACTGCGCGACGAAGGTCTGGCACTTGCCGATGCTGTTCGCAAAGGCTGCGAATTGCGCTTGCGCCCCGTATTGATGACTGCCTTTACGACCATACTGGCGATTATTCCGCTCTTGTTATCCACCGGCGTTGGCGCTGAGACGCAGCGCCCGCTCGCCTCGGTGGTGGTGGGCGGATTGGTCACCTCGACTTTGTTGACGTTGATTCTCTTGCCGGTGATCTATGAGTGGGTTGAGTTACGTACGGAGCAGGCTTAAATGTTGGATCAGCAGAGGAGCGTCACAAAATGAATAATCGGTTTTCGAGGCGGATCGCGGCAAGTGTTCGAGTTGAATTGAAGGCGTCGGTAAAAGCGAGGGCAACCGGCCGAGCAGAGCACGAATTTGCTTGCCTGGAACGCGCCCACGTGCTCGGTCAAGGCTCAACATACTGGCACGTACGCGTCCATTTGATGATGCTGATGTGGGGATTGCGACATTCTGATGTGCGAGAAATCGTCGGACAGATTTTTCGCATATTGGGTGCGGCGACAAAAACGGTGTTCGGCCTGGTTCCGGAGGGAAACACGGGGGGTGCGAACGTGAATCCATTTCGTTCGATGGAAATTGATCCTGAATTGGCAGAACTGATTCAACGAGCGAAATCCACTCAATAGCACGAAAATACGCAACCATGATCATCGCCAACGTGCCGTTTGCAGCGGTGGCCGGCGTGGTGTCACTTTATATGACCGGACAGTACCTGTCGGTGCCGTCCGCGATCGGGTTCATCGCAGTATTTGGGATGGCAATGCTAAACGGTGTGGTGTTGATCTCGTTTATCAATCAATTGCGGGAAGAGGGCGTGGCCCTTGCCGAGGCTGAGTGTTCAATCATCTCCAACAACAGGGGTTGTCGTTTGGAATGGAAAACCAAACAGGAGCACTGTGATGATCAACGGCGCATTTGGACCTAAGGGCTGGACGCCGAAACGCCTGGGTTCGCTGGCCGGCAAGACGTTTGTCATCACCGGCGCCAACTCTGGCACTGGGTTTGAGGCGAGCAGGATTCTTCTGTCCAGGGGCGTCAACGTTGCGATGCTGAACCGCAACGCCAAAAAGTCCACCGTCGCCATGTGGCGGGAGATGACAAGTTAGGCTTGCAAGCGCCAATCGCGTGAATTGAGGGTCTCTGTGGGCTGTGACCTAGCTGGATGATGAATCGCTCTTTAGCAGAGGCTTTCCGGGTCGACCGAGCGGCCCGAGATTCCGAGATGACGGAGCACGATCGCCTCGCCAATCCAGGCTGGAGTGCGACGCATGCTTCACCTGCGTATTGATGGCATCAACGGCGAAAGATCGTTGTTCGTCTGTGAATATGTGCTCGAATATCCACATGGCGCGTCTATCAGCTAATGTGAGTTCTTTGGGCTCGTTGCAGAATTCTTGAAGCGGCACGCCGTAGAATCGAGCGAAAACAATAAGATCATTGCCATCCAATCGTTTCCTCGTCTCAACCTGAGAAATACGACTGGGAGACAATCCGAGGCTCTTTGCGACGTCCTTCTGGGTCAACCCTAGAGTTGTGCGAATATCGCGCAATTGTTCGCCTAACCCCTTACGTGCCATAACTCAATACCTTGCCAAAGCAACTATTTAGTAGAGTCATAATTGCGGTTCTAGTTTAGTCTCTGCAGTCAAAACGGCACCCCCTGTGGGTTATGATTTTACCATAAATATCGTAAAAACAATTAATTATGTATTTTTAGCCGTTTCTTACGCCAAAAAATGCTTAAGTTAAAAGTACGTTTTTATTAAACAAAAAACTTTACTCAATTTGCCATGGATAGCCGAAATAAGTAGCGTCGCATCCCCCAAAACGGTCGGCACCCTTCAATAGGAAAGCCTACACCGTTGTTTTACAACAATTTCAGGAGGAAGCAGGCAAGACTCAATGGAGATCACACGTAACGATACGGTCTGACTGAAGACCGGATGACAGGCGCTAGGCGAGGAGCAAACTATGGCATTGGCAGCACAAACGGCAGTAGCTACGAATAATTGGTGGGCATCGACGTCCCAAGCGGATCCGGCGTTGCCCGACGGGCGGCGAGCGGAGTCAATCGAATTTTGTACTTGGTCATTGAAATCGGGGGGTCGATACGTATGGTTCAGCACGCAGCTACAACTCGACGCATTCGCCTACTTGAGCGCTCAACCCCATTGCGTCGACATTGTCGAGCGCCCTTTAGACGGGGGCCTCACAAAACCAAGGCTTGCTGATCTGAACGTTGACATCGGCACCCTGGATGCGCAAGGCTGCGAGCACTTGTATGTCGTCCACGACAGTGACACCCCAGATCAGCAGACGCTGGGGCAACACTGGTTGACGACCAAAATTGCCGCCAAGCGTTCGAACACGCACTGCCATAGAATTCGCAGCACGGATTTGATCGGCCACCAGGTGCTGATCAGAAATTGGCTGAACATGATGGACTATGTCCGAGAGGCGGAGCTGGACCCCGATTTTGATCTTCAAGCGGAAATCATGCTTCGAGCAGCGCATCCCGAAGGCCTGTCACTTCGAGATATTTCTCATCATCTAGAGGACGGCGACCGGCGCAATGCCGTGGCTCAAGCCTATTGGTTGATACACGAAAACCGCGTGTACGCCGACATCGCATCGATGCCCTTGTCGGATGACTTAAGACTCTACCGGCGAACGGTGCACTAACCCAGCGCACCGGTCGCGTGCCGCTGGCGTGCGATTGAATTCAACCACCTTGACCGCGATCGGTGAAGCCTCGCTGAGGCTTCGCTGTCGTGTGTTGCGTGAATTTCGTTTTTGGAGTCCTCATATGACACAGACTGCTATGCGCACTGGTGCGCCTGTAACC
>CAZXCL010000086.1:12495-17268 GCA_964639265.1 uncultured Gammaproteobacteria bacterium
CTCGTCGAGGCCAACGACGGGCAAATGAAACCTGCCTGCTGGGATCAGCTCGAGCCGATTTGTGAGGATTTGGGTTACCCCATCGGTTTTATCACCGAGCTGGATCTGGAACCCAAGCAGACACTCATCGCCAATTGGCGAGTGCTTCTGCCGTTTGCCTGCTTGGCCTATCGCGATCCGGACGCCTCGTTGGACAGCCACATCCTGAATCTGGCCGGCGGCGGCCGTGGCATCTCATGCCGCGATGTGTGCCTCGCCGAGACCACTCGTGACGATCAGATCGTGATCGCGCACATCGCCAAGTTGCTTCACGAGGGCCGTTTGACGGCTCCCATTATCGACGAGCGATTTGTCGCCAACACTATTCTCAAAGGGGTAGTCGATGAATCGGCGTAACTGGCTCAGCTCGCTCACCAGCAACTCAGCACTCAATCCCACGCAGTGGCCGGCCGTCAATACTGCAACGCTGCCGCCGCTCAAAGCGGTTCGTTTCCGTATGCGCAAACGTGCCCTGGACCTGTACTTTGAGGGCGATCTCTCGGTGGCCCAGATCCTAACGAAGTGTGGTTTATCGAAACCGGAGCTTTACCGGATTCGCGATCGCGCACTGACCGCTCGTGAAGACGGTCAGGTCTGGGGTTATCTGGCGTGCATACCCGGCTTCCACATCAAGTCCTACGAATTGGCCGAGAGAACAAAGAACGCGCGAGCCGGCACTGTCGCGCACTTTTTTGGACAGCATCCTGATTTGCACGAGTTGATCGTCGCCTGGGCACTGGGCAAGAAGTCGCCGGATGTTGGGGTCGTGCGAGGGCGCTACGTCGCGCGAATTTGGGCGGGATTTGAAGCCGCCTGCAAGGCGCGCGACATCGACCTTGAGCAGGCGCCTTCGCGTGAGTCCATACGCCGTCTTTGCGGCCGTATTCGACGGCAACACTTCAAAAAGGGGGTGCGAATGGTCGGTGGCAAAGATGCCGCGGACATTGCCTCGAGCGGGCTGGGCAGGGCGCTCGCGCCCCCCGCGATCATCCCCTATCAGCGCACGCAGTTGGATGGTCATCGACTCGATGCAGTGATCACCGTTGAGGTGTTGGACTCCGATGGCACCTACCGTGACTTGCCGCTCGAGCGATTATGGCTACTGGTCATCATCGATAAGGCCAGCCGCGCCATTCTTGGCTATCAATTGAGTCTTGGGTCGAACTACAACTCAGACGATGTGCTGGATTGTGTCGCGCACGCGCTCAAACCCTGGGCGCCGCGCGATGTGCCGTCTGAGCGTATCGCCTACAAGCCTGGCGCCGGGTTGCCCTCCGGCGTATTGCCCAAAGGCGCTTGGCGAGCCTTTGACTCACTGGCCTTCGATAACGCGATGTCACACACCTCTTGCTGGATGCAAGAACGCGTCATTGGAACCATAGGCTGCGAGATCAACACCGGGCGGCCAGCTCGCGCGCTATCGCGGGCCATCGTGGAGCGCTTTTTCCGAACCTTTGAAGATGAGTCATTGCATCGTTGGCCGTCTACCACCGGCAGCGCGCCCGGTGATCCTCGGCGACACAAAACCGACCAGGCGGCCGAGCGGCTCAAGATCGCTGTCGAAGATCTTGAATTTATCACTGACATTACGGTCGCCAACTACAACGCTACGCCGCATAAATCGTTGAACGGACGTTCGCCACTCGAGTACATCCGCTACTACGACGATCAGGCGCTCAGCATGCCACGGCATTTGCCGAGCAGCGTAGCCGATGCTCTGCCGTTATACGACAGGGAGTTCGAGCGCCGCATTGCGGGCAACGCAAAGATCGGCCGGCGTCCTTACGTCACGTTCATGGGCTCTCACTACCGCAATGAAGCGTTAGCGCTCCTGATTGATCAGATTGGTAAACCGATCCGGCTGGTGGTCAACGTGCGCGACGTCCGCCGTATCCAGGGATTTCTCAGCGATGGCTCGTGCATTGGCACGCTGGTCGCCGATGATCCCTGGCTGCGTCAGCCGCACTCTCTGCGCACACGACGCGCCATCTTGAAGTTGATCAAGGACGGTGAACTGTCGCGCGAGACCTTCAATCCGGTGGGCGATCACCTGAAGTACCTGGCAAAGCGCGCACGCAAAACGCGTCGCGACCGCAACGCGTTGATCAAGCAAGCGCGAGAGGCGGGTCTGAGTATGCCAGGCCAGGCGGTCGATGCGCCCAAGCAAACCGCGCACCCCAGTGTGCGACGTCGTCGCCATATCAGCATCACAGACACCTTCACCCAGTAGGAGCACGCTATGGAAACCACTGATGTCAATCGAGAGCGGTCACAACACCCCATCATGCGCGATGCGGCAATACTGCCGACCCGCGCGATCGAGGAGTTCGTCAACATTGTCAATGACTGGCTCGACTACCTGTTGCCCGGGGCTATTGTCTGGGGGAACTTTCGAACCGGCAAGACCCAAGCCATCCGCTACTTGTTGGCGAACGTCGAGCGCCTATTGGGAAGTCGTATCCCGGCGTTTTTGCTGAGTCCCTGGGATGCCGAAGGGCAACCGGTCACGGAGAACCGCTTCTACCAGGAGTTGCTCTATATGCTCGGCTACAAGCTGCATGAGTCCGGAACGGCGGCGATCAAGCGCCGCCGCGTCATCGATTTCATGATTGAGGCGGTGAAGGAGCAAAGCGAGCATCGATTGCTGTTGTTCGTCGACGAAGCGCAATGGCTGACCCGCAAGCACTATCGCTGTCTGATGGATCTTCATAACCAACTCAAGATCGCAGACGTGCGGCTAATTGTTGTGTTGGTGGGACAGCCCGAGTTGCTTGAGACGAAAAAGAACTTGCGCAGCTCACGGCAGGGGCATCTGGTTGGGCGTTTTATGACCTGCACACACCGCTTCGATGGTGTGGTCGACTACGCCGATATAGACCGGCTGTTGTCGTCATTGGACTCCGGTTCCGAATACCCCGTTGGTTCCGGCGTGTCCTACACCAAGTACTTTGTACCGCTCGCTTTTGACGCAGGCTGGCGTATGCGAGACCAAGCCAAACGAGTGTGGGTAATTCTGACGTCGATTTGTGAGAAGGAGGGACTGCCAAAGATCAACGAACTGCCATTACAAGCCGTCTCTGCCCTGATCCGCGTTCTGCTACGGGACTTATCCGAGATTGATTCCGCTGACCTTGAGCTGTCGGAATCGGCGGTGGAGGAGGCGGTCTATCGGGTCGCGTTTCTGCAGATTCAGGATCATCTGCTGCAGACGCAATCAACGGCCGGGCAGCGTGCAGCGTAGGTTCAACGCAATGCGCGTTCGATTGTTTTCAAACGAGTAACAGGCGGCCCACACAACGTGCTAAGCGCGTGGTGTGGCTCGTTCGCCAGGGAGTCGATGATTATGGCACTAATAGGGACGAACGATTGGAATCCGCTTGGCGAATCGATGTGGGGAATCACCTCTAAGCTCGCTCAACTCAATCACCTAAACTGGATTGAGATCCGGCGCTTAATGGGCACGCTAGAATTGCGGTCATTTTGCACCAACGAAAGTAAGCTACCGGACGTGAGGGAGAATTTCCAATTGCCCGGACTCGCCATCAGTTGCGGCTGGTCACCGGAGATTTTTCGCGCTTCATTCACAGATTTCTATCAGCCGTATTGGATTCCGAAAGAGGGTGAGCGTCGCATCACGCATCGCATGGCGCTGCGAGGCTGTGTGGAGTGCCTAAGCGAGGGTGTGCATCTGGCCGTCCACCAACTTCGCGATATCACACACTGCCCGATTCACCGGACACCACTGACGTCACGTTGCTCGGAATGCAAAGCGCTACTAACGCCGTTCATAATTGACTTTAAAAAAGGCGATTTGGGAACCTGCACCAACTGCGAATCAACCTTGTGTAACGCCCGCATCCAATCGCAGTCACTGCAAAAACGTCGCGAGAACTTTGTATCAGAGTTTGATCACTGGCTCCGAAGGATCGATGCGCATTTTCCAGCCTCGGGCGACAGTTACCGCTGGATCAAAGGACCGTCCCTATTTCGGCATCTAGCGCATGTTCACAAAGTGGTACCTGGTCCGGATTGGGTCGACTCATGTCTTGTGAACAGTCAAAACGTTAAGCGTGAGACGTATGCATGGGATGGTTCGCCGCCCAGCCTACCTATTGGCCACGTACACCGGCTCCCTATTGCGACACAAGTATTGACGGACCGAAAGATGGTGCATCTCGATGCAGCCGTCGTGCTCAAACTAATCGCACGCGGATTGTCGCTGATGACGCGCAAGATTCATCGATCTTTCAGTCGTGGGTTCGCATCTAAGTGGGCTGGCCACGGGATTCGACAAATTGACTCCTACCGCTGCACACCGCAATACGGAGAGGGTGTTAGCGTATGGAATACCGGATACTGGCTTTGGCGCCGTCACGCAGATCCGGCGTTTCCGCTCAACGCACGTTTTGAGAGAGCGCGGTACCCGACCGACATATTAGAGTCGAGAATTTACAATCGGTGGGTGGCAGTTATCGGGCAGTTTTTGTGGTTCAAAGACAAACGGTTCCGGCAACCGGTCAATGAGTCCTTTGTACGATGGTTAACGGCAATAGTATTGCCTCGCGAGGCAGAAGATGAACTGTGTCGATTCTTTGGCGTCGCATCGCAGCAGGTCGGCGCCGAGTTCATGAATACCTATGCTCTGTTCGCCTATACCGATTTCGTTGGGGACGGCCCGTTATGGTATCTGGATACGGCTGGCGGCACGACCCGCGTTGTCGGTCTATCAACCGT
>CAZXCL010000087.1:0-17070 GCA_964639265.1 uncultured Gammaproteobacteria bacterium
CGGCGAGCTGCGCTCGACTCGTTCTTCTTGGCCACTGATCACCTCGGATTTTCCGATCCAAGTCATAGTGTCCACAAAACCCTGGGAACTCCATCCCGGCTATTGCTAATGCTCAATCGTTGCGATCCGCGCCCTCCGCTTCATCCGCGCGCGAAGGCCGCTCACCGCCCAGTGCCAGCAAGTAACGTTTCTTTTGCTCAACAATTGACGGCTGTCGTTCTACCGCCTGCAGCCATTCGTTTTTGGTCCCGGGCACCAACGCAGCATCGTGATCCGCAAATCTGAGCCGCAGGGTGGGTTTGTCACCCGCAAGGCGCGCCTTGAGCCTGACGGTCACGTTACTGCCACGCGCCCTGTCCTGCACGATCGCCTCGGTTTCGGTCAGTGCTGCCAGCCAGCCGCTTAACACGCCGGTGCAGAACTCCTGATCCATTATTGGGCTGTTGGCATCCGACGGATAGCCGGCGTGTTGGCACTTCTCAACAATGATCTCGCGGGCCTCGGCGTCGAACAGCACCACGTACCCGTCGACACCCTTGTCAACGGCTGAGCGCCACTCGCGCGGCGCGCCAGCAAACATGTCGGGCATCGCGAAGGCGGGCAACGCTTCGTCTGCGCCGCTCGGTTGAGTGGAATAAGGCATCTCGGTGGCGGCGCGAGCCTCGTCGGAACTCGCGCTGCGAATGCCCACGCTCTTGCCCACGACAAAGCCGGTCATGGCCACTGCGATGACCGTGGCAAGGACCGCCCACATCAAAAGAATGCGTTGACTCATTATTCGACCCGTGCGCAGATGGCGTAGCAGGTGCGGGTGCTATCTGCGATGTCGTACGAGGTGGAGCAGGTCCAGCTACTGACCGATGACGGATAGCTTTGCCCCATCGCGCCATAGCGCGGAGTTACGCCGGTGGTGCCACCGCCAAGCACGCGCTTGCCCACGGGGCAACTCACGGTCGTCGAGCCGTACCAGCACGGGAGGTTACCGTGCGAGTCGCAGGCGGCAACCTCGACGTCCATGATGTAACTGCCTGCAACGCGCTCAAGGCCGATGTTCGTCGTGCCGGTCACGTTCAGGCTGGGAATGGTGGCGGCGTAGCCGACGACCGGTGCTGCGCCGGCGAAGCCAACCCCGTTGGCGTTGGAGCGGTAGACGTCGCGGTTGCGTGTTACGTCGCGCATGGCGACGTCGGCTTCACGGGCTGTGATGGCCGCAAACTGCGTTAATCCATCGCCTGAGTACCAGCGGAGGCCGTTGAAATCATCTCGAATGATGATGTCGAGGCCGGAGTTGATTTCCAGACCGCCCTGGCCGACGTCAATGCCGTTGATATCGAACGTACTCAGCGGGTTGATATCCGCAGGACTGATCGTGCCGTCGGCGATATCGGCGCTCGTAACGCTGCCGTCGGCAATCTTTGCGCTGGTTACTGCGCTTGTGGCAATGGCCGTATTGGTTACCGAGCCAGGCGCCAACATGGCGCCTGAGATGCCGCCCGTGGCCACGCTAACCGAAACGTTGCCGGCTGCGCCGCCACCCGTCAGCCCAGCGCCTGCCGCCACGCCGGTAATATCACCAGCCGTCGACTCGAGTGCGGTGATGCGGGCATCGTTGTTGTTGACATTGCCCTGCAACGTGACGACGTCGGTCTCAACGCCGCCAATATCAGCCTGCAGGCCGGCAACATCGCCAGACTGGTCCAGATCGCCCGCGTCGACACCGTCGACCGTGTCCGCATCGTTGGCCTTAAAGGAGTACGCGCTGGACGTGAATGGTCGTCTTGGCAGTACTTCTTCGCCGGCGACAAACATGCCCAGATAGACCGGGCCATCAAAAAGCCCGGCCGGAAACGGATTGACCGGATTGCCCAGGACAACCGAAAACAAGCCCTGCTCCACCATAACCGACTGACTATCCGACCACAGCGGCACGCCGCCGATGTCCACGTTGTACAGCCCGAACGCGATTGTCACTGAGCTATCGACCGGCGAGCCGTCGGCATTGGTCAGGTAGGCCTGATAGTCGATGCCGTCGGGCACCGCGGCCACTGAAGTGGGCACAGAAATCGCCCACATGGCGACTGTTATTGCGGTCAGGGCAATCAAGCCCCTGCGCTGGATTTGCTTTCTCATGGTTACCGTCTCCCCGATGCCTTTGATCTGTCGTGCGCCCTGCGCCGATAAAGCCCGCCAACTGGCGGGACCTATTGAGATAGCGACATTCTGGAAACTATTCCATCATCGTGGTGACTTGTACATCGCACGATTGGGTGATTCGACGACTCGTGGACTCGCCACGATCCGGTAGACACTTCTAGGCTATTCTTATCAAGTATTTTGTCTCACTAGTCGGTAGAGGTCGTCTTTAGTCGCGATCTTACTCTGCCCCGCTCTACCGTCGCAGCTTGCCATCGTGCTTCTCCAACGCCTCAATCACATCGGCGACACGTTTCGCTTGGGTGGGCGCTGTCTTCGCGTTGGACACATGAAACGCGAGTGCCCGCTTCTTCCCGGCGGTGAGACTGTCCCAGACCAGCTTCGCGGACTTGCGTTTGTCAATCGCACGCGCAAGTGCATCGGGTACGTCAACATGATCCTGGTCCGCGATACGAAAACGAACCGTCACGTCGTCGCCAACCGAAAGCTCGGCGCCTTTCATTACGGTCGGCGAGACAATGCTGTTTTTCATTCCCATTTGTCCTCGGATTCGTTTTACCCGCCACGGTAATCGACGGGCACCGCATTTCCTCTTTACTGATCTCGACTAAAGAAACACCAGAGACGGTCGATACGATCTTTGATTGGTGCCAACTTGGGAGCCTTCAGCCAATGACCGTCTCAAAAGCCAGCGTTGGTCATCGCTTGCTCACAAGCGTGTTCGGTTTTTATTTCGCAATCGCTGCTGGCGCTACATTGGTTCAGTTGGGGCTCGAATACCTGAAGGAAAAGGATCGAGTGTTCTACGAGCTCTCGCACCTTGGCGAGACACTTGACGATAGTCTCTCACAGGCACTTTGGCATCTTGACGATGACCAGGTCGCGGCCTTGTTGCTTGGGGTTGCGAAGGTCAACACCGTGGCCGCGACCCGAGTCGTCGGGGACGGCGGGCAGCCAATTGCCGCAACCGGACCCGAATTGCCGGCGGCCGAACAAATCGCAGGTGCCTCGTCGGAAGGTATCTTCGGCAAAGGAAGTGTTACTCGCGCACCATACGAATCGGAAGGCACGAGCCGCACTGTATTCGAGTACAAGGTCCCTATTCGCTTCGTCGACGTCGATAACGACATCGACCGGCTCGTAGGCTATCTCTACCTGTACAGCGGTCACGACGTTGTGACCGAGCGTGTGCTGTCTGGCCTTCTGATCATCATCGTAAACTCGTTGATCAAGACGGCGGCCCTTTGGTTCATCTTTCTGTTCTTCTTGCGCAGGATCGTCGTCAGGCCTCTTGGAGCACTCACAGAGATGGCGCAAGCGCTCGACCCGGCCGATCACTCGCTCGAGATTGATGAGAAAACGCTCTCCAGGCTTCCAAGCCGCGATCGCGAAGATGAAGTTTCAACTCTCGCCAACACGCTGATCAAGATGCGAGATGCGATTGTCGAGCACACGGCGGTCATCCACCAGCAAAACGTTACTCTTGAAAATCGGGTGACTGAGCGCACTGCGACGCTGCAGGAGGCGCAAGATGAGCTCGAGGCGTCGCATGCCTCCCTGCTGCAAGAGATGGAAGAGAGACGCCGGTCCGACGAAGCGCGTGCAGAGCTCGAAACCAGGTTTCAACAAGCGTTCAAGCACACGCCCGTGGGCATGGCGATCCTGAAGGATAGCGGTGAGATTCTTGAGTTCAACGCCTCACTCCACTCAATGTTGTGGCCAAACGAAAGCGATGCAAGTGATCGCGAGCTTTTCCTGGAGCGAATCGTTGAGAATGAGCGCGAGCGTTTTCGCGAGTTACAAGACGCGGTGTCCAAGGATCGCCAGGTTACCTCCCGAGAGGAAGAGTTTCAGTGTATCGCGACCAATGGCAAACACCTCAACACTGTGATCACACTGGCATCTGTGCGCAACCACAGCGGCGTGCATGCTTACTCGGTGCTTCAGGTTCAGGATGTTACTGCGCAACGCAGTATGACCAAAGAGCTGGAGTACCGTGCCAACTTCGACGGGCTAACGGGACTGAGCAACCGTGGGGCATTCGAAAGCGCGCTTGAAGAGGCTTATGCAGATGCCCAACGGCGCGGCCCCAGCACCCATCTGATGTACATGGATCTGGATCAGTTCAAAGTGGTCAACGATACGTCGGGCCATGCTGCTGGCGACGAACTGCTCAAAGTCGTCAGTGACTTGTTGAGGAGTATCGTTCGTCGAGACGACGTCGTGGGCCGACTTGGCGGTGATGAATTTGCGATCATCCTCTGGAGCTGCCCCGCGAACGTTGCGGGCCGAATCGCTGAACAAATTCGCGCGAAAGTAGAGGAGCTCCGATTCCATTGGAGTAACGAGACGTATCGAATCGGCGTTAGCATCGGTGTGGTTTGTGTCGATCCGTTATTGGGCGAGGTATCCGACATTCAGCAGCTGGCCGACGCCGCGTGCTACGAAGCCAAGGCCAAGGGCCGCAATCAGGTTCATATGCTCGATGGCGACCAAAAGCGATTCACCTTGCAGCGCGGCGAGGCTCGATGGGCACAGCGACTTAGAGACGCGATCGAACACAACTACTTTGCGCTTTTCGGTCAAAAAATCAAACCGACCGACAAGAACTCAACCGAGCCTCCTCGGCTTGAAATCCTGCTCAGGATGCGCGATCCGGTGAACCAGAAACTGATTCCACCCGGCGCGTTTTTACCGGCTGCGGAACGATACGGCATCAGCGTCAAGTTGGACGAATGGGTCGTCACTAACCTGCTGCGGACAATGGTCATTCATCAGACTGGCGGTGCGCAGGAGCAGCACGTGTGGATCAACCTTTCCGGTACCAGCATCAGTGACGCAAGGTTCAGAAAGTTTCTCCTGGAATCAGTGGAAAAGTCGCCGCTAAGCCCCGGAACGGTCAACTTTGAGATCACCGAAACCGCCGCCATTCGAAACCTCGCAGACGCCGGTCAGCTAATGCACTCGCTAAATGACCTGGGCTGCCAGTTCGCGTTGGACGACTTCGGGAGCGGGCTTTCGTCTTTCGGTTATCTAAAGCAACTTCCCGTCGACTACCTGAAAATCGACGGCATGTTCGTTCGAGATATCGTCACGGACGAAACCGACCGCATGTTGGTTCGATCGATTATCGATACTGCTCATACGCTTGGCATCAAGACGATCGCTGAATATGTGGAAAACGATGAAATTCTGGAGATGGTAACCAAGTTGGGTGCCGACTATGTCCAGGGTTTCGGGATACACATGCCTGAGTTGCTCACGCCTGAATTCTCATCTCAAGCAGGAGCGGAAAGATCGATCGCAATTGGCGAGAGCGTGGGGGCAAACGTTCGAAAGCTAAGGCCACTGTCGAACAAGACTTCGACGTCCAGCAATTGATGAGAAAGTGATGAATAAAAAATCTGTCTCCGTTGTACTTCTCTTTCTTGCTCTCGCAGTCTCGGTGGAGGTTCTCGCTTCTGAAACGATTCGTGTCGGCTTGCTTATCGCGAGTAAGGGACAGCGCACGACCTACCACAAGGTTGCGCGTGAGTTCGAAAAGGAACACCCGGAAATCAAAATTGAATTCATTGTCCGAAACGATGCGGATTACAAGCGAGCACTAGAGCAGTGGCTAACTGCAAAATCCGGCCCGGATGTTCTGTATTGGCAGGCGGGCGAACGGCTACGCCGGCTCTCAAGGAAAGGACTGATTTATCCACTGGATGATTTGTGGAAGCAAGAGCAATGGGATAGCGTCTTCACACAAGGCGTGAAAGAGGCAGTGAGTTTTGAGGGAAGCGTATTCAGCTTGCCCTACTCCTACTACCAATGGGGGTTTTACTACAAAAAATCGCTGTTTCAGAAGTTGGATTTGCAGGCCCCCGAAACTTGGGATGAATTCCTGTCGGTTTGTGAAACCCTGACTTCCAACGGATTGTCTGCAATTGCCATCGGAACCAAAAATCACTGGCCCGCCGCGGGGTGGTTCGACTACCTGAATCTCAGAATCAACGGCTTGAGTTTTCACAATCAGCTGCTGCAAGGAGAGGTCTCATATCTGGACGACAGGGTGCGCAACGTCTTTGAGACTTGGAAAGTCCTGGTCGACGCGGGCTACTTCGTCGCGAATCCGGAGACCAAGGACTGGAAACATGGTCTTCCAGGCTTGTACCGAGACAGAGTTGGGATGATCTTGATCGGGAATTTCCTGAAGGAACATCTGCCGAGCGCGCTGGTCGGGGATATCGCATTTTTCCCGTTTCCTGTGATCGATGCGAATGTGCCTGTCTATGAGGAAGCCCCGACCGAGGTCTTTTTGATTCCGACGAATGCCAGAAACAAAAAAGCCGCGGAGCAATTCCTGGCGTTTGTAGGCAGACCAGACGTTCAAGCCAGACTCAATGACGGGCTGGGATACATTTCGCCGAATCTTCAATCGCAACGAAGTGACGACTACTACATTCGAATCGGATCGGACACGTTGAGGCGAGCCGAGGGAATTTCGCAGTTCTTCGACCGGGACACTCGCCAGGAAATGGCCTCTGAAGGAACCGTCATATTTTCCAGGTTTCTGACATCGGCAAATGTGGACAAAACCCTCAACGATCTTGAAGAAGTGAGACGGCGGGTCTTTCAAGTTAACTGAGGCGCATGCTCTCGTTTGCTCTGTGCGGCCGTGTCGCAAGCAACGTTGCGAAGCTGCTAAAGATTGAATCCCCCGAGAATTGCTCTTGATTGCCGCCGAGTCCCTACGTCGGTCGGTCTAAAGGGGTCGAGAAACACCCCATTGACCATAGATTTCGGCGTTGAGCGGAGGTAGCGACTGAGACATTGTCCTTCTCCATGACACTTACATTGCGAGCGGCACACATTCGTGGCCATCTTTAAGCAAATGTCCAGTAAGGAGAACGTTCGCGTGAAAGCCAGATTATTCAGAGACATCGCCAGCGAACTCGGACTGTCAAAGCGCCAGATTGCGATTGCACGCGTGGCTGGGGTGCGAAACGCATCCGATTTCTACAGTTTTCTTCAGGCCACACCGGAAATTGCTGTTCGTGAAGGATTTGACACGCCAACGCTTACCAATCAGCTGGTTCAGGAACAGGAAGTTTCTCTCATGCTCGAGAAAAGCGCCGGCCTGGACATGAAGCACGAATTCTCATTCGGCGCCAGCGCACCGACTACTTCGGTTCATCAAGCGGGCTTTATGCTCGAAGATTTAACCGATGCTCAAGTGGATGCGTTGGCCAGCTTCGATGAGGGGCCTTTGGCCGGCGAAGAACCGGTTTCGTTCAAGGTTTGCGGCGACTGGCCAGTTCGCGATCAAGGCCAACGAGGTACGTGTGTTTCGTTCGCGACCACGGCCATCTACGAGCTGTATCGCTGTGCGGACACCAACGATTGGGAAGATCTGTCAGAACAGTTTCTGTATTGGGCAATCAAACATCACAATCTGGACGGCCGGCAACATGCCGACGGTACCTGGCATCGATTCGCGGTTCAGGCGCTGCAAGGATATGGCATCTGCAAAGAGGCGGACTGGCCATATGTTCCGACTCTCGCGACCAACATCTCGGGCGGTCCGCCTCCAACCAACGCCACTGCGCATGCGTTGCCATTGGCGACGAAAAAGCCAAGCGCAACCTCATACGGTCAGACCAGCGGGAAAGCCAAATTGTTGCTCAACAAGTTGCGTCGCCACAATGGCGTCGCGATTGCTCTGCCCGTCTTCAACTCGCCGGCAACGAGCGGACACAACTGGTCCACGACAACAGCCGTCAATTATGGCGAGGTAATGAATCCCCTGCCCGGCTGGTCAGTGTCGGGTGGGCATGCGGTTTGCTGCGTCGGGTTCGTTCCCGATTCTGAGGAGCGTCTGGGCGGGCATTTTATCATCCGAAATTCGTGGGGAACGCGATTTTTCGGCGCCTACCTGCCAGACAGTGACTATGTCGGACCGGAGCCGGGCTACGGACAGGTTTCCGCCAGCTACGTCGATGAGTTCCTATGGGAAGACTGCGCATTTTGAGTTCGTTCAATTGATGTAGTACCGTCTTCGTATGCGGATTAATCTCGATACCGATCAATCCTTTGTCGCGGGTGAGCTTGGTGATGTGGGCGACGACAAGTCATTCCACGTGCCGGCACCCGTGTACCGGATGACTCGACGTTTTGGTATGCGAACCGCAGAGTCATTGTACGATTTGGCCAAAAACCACCCCAGTCTCGTCGCAGAATTGCTGGACTGGACTGAAACGCAAGTGTCGGCAGCGGTGGATGATCTCGCCAAAGACATTAGCCGCATGAATCCTGAACACTTCTCTGTACAAGACGACAACCCGTTTGCGAAACGTTTCGGATTTGGTGCAATGCCGCCGACTCGATCAAAAGAGAAGTAAGGCTCAGCGTTGCCAAAGGCCACATCGGCAGCGAGAATGGTCGCGTCTTGTTGTCACTGGAAATGTCATGAACGCTCGTATCCCGCTCATCATTTTGGCCGCTTTTCTTGCCGCTGCCTGCGGACCCCCAGCAGAGCGCGACGATTCTGGCAACATTGTTTCCCGTGGCGCCATTGATGCGTTTGCGATGAAAATCGGGGACTGTTTTAACGACAGTCCCGCACTTCTCACCGGCGACGAAACAACCGAAGTGCGTGGTGTGCCATGCGACCAGCCCCATGACAATGAGGTGTTTGCACTCTTTGACGTTACGTTTACGGAGTACCCGGGTGAGGAATCGATGTCAGAGCGGGCCATTCAGGCCTGCATCAAGCGCTTCGAAGCCTTCGTCGGTGCGCCGTACGAAACCTCCGAGCTCGATACGTTCCCTTTGTACCCCGGTGAAGCGAGCTGGTCCCAGCTCAACGATCGCGAAGTCATTTGTTCCTTGTACCGTGTCGACGAACAGAAGCTCACCGGCACAATGAAAGACGCTGGCATCTGACACCAATCAGCGCCATTTGATCGAGCATCCTATGCTCGGGGTCTGATCGGCCGGGCCCTGCCCTGTTTGCGCGATCAGGCGCATCGCGTTCAGTAGTTCTGGCGTGCGATGCTCCGCCGAGTCCATGCCCGCACTGTCAATGCGCCCGCGATATTGAAGCGCCCCGTCGGCATTGAAGCCAAAAAAATCCGGCGTGCAAACGGCGCCGTAGGCTTTGGCAACACTCTGGTCCTCATCAATAAGGTAGGGAAAGCCAAAGTCGTGTCGCGCGGCAAATTGTTTCATCAGTGGCGGGCTGTCGGCCGGCACGTAGCTGTAGTCGTTGGAATTGATGGCGACTACGTTGATGCCCTCGTTTTCAAGCGACTTCGCATCCGCAACCAGTCTGTCGACTATGGCCTTCACGTATGGACAGTGATTGCAGATAAACGCGATCAACGTGCCGTTCTCGCCTTTCAGCTCATCCAGCGAATAGCTGTTGCCGTCGGGATCTTTCAAGACGAACGGCACCACTTTAAAGCCGAGTTCAGCGGCGGGCGTATCAAGAAGCATGGTCTGGTTCCTCTCAGGTGGGTAGTCCGCACCTACATTGTGTGTTTTCCTGATAATGCAACGTTACAACGCAAATTCTCTCTCGCAAAATCAACGAACGCTCTGACTTTTGCAACGGCTCGTCGCCCCTCCAAATGCACAAGATGGATCGGCAGTGGATCCGGTTCGAACCCATCCAGCACCGTGGCAAGCGCCCCGGACTCCAGATCTGAATCGATCTGATACGACAATACGCGGCACAATCCCCAGCCGCGCCGAGCCACGCCAATGCCTGCCGCCAGGCTGCTCACCTGGAGTCGCGGATGGATACGTACAACCTGGTCCAGGTCACGACCAAAACGCCACTCCGATATCGATCCCACCGGCGATGCGGACACAATCCGATGTTGATTCAGATCTGCCGGCGATGATGGCCGTCCGTATTGTTCAAAGTAAGACGGTGCCCCGCATACGACGCGGCGTACGTGCCCCACTTTGACGGCCGAAAGCCCTGACGAGGGCAACGGCCCGATACGCACCGCCACATCGAACCCCTCCTCCACCATGTTCACAATGCGATCAACCATGAGTACGTCGGCCGTAACATCGGGATAGGCGTCCAGAAAATCAGTCAGAACGGGCGCGACATAAAGACGTCCGAATTCCATCGGGCAGGTGATTCGCAGTTTTCCCACAGGGTTTCGGGCGGCGCCTCGAGCCGCGTCATCGGCCGTCTGAAGATGCGCGAGAATCTCTCGAGCATCCTCAAGGTAGGCAGCGCCCACGTCTGTCAGCCGCACGCGCCGGGTTGTTCGTGTGAACAACCTGACACCCAAACGCTTTTCCAGCGCATTGATACCTCGCGTTGCGGAAGGTGCACTCAGCCCCATTGCACGAGCGCCGCCCGCGAAGCTCTCGGCCTCTGAAACGGCCAGGAAAACTTCTAGCGTCTGAAGTCTGTCCATTGCCCTCTTCCGGTCATATTAGTGTCAAACGGTAAAATAATGACTTTCGATTCTAGCCTATTCTTTTGCCATAGGTCTTCCACTACCGTGATCGGCAGCAAAAACGGCACACCGATCCACTGATCCAGGAGACCACAATGAACGCTAATTTCGACCCGACCCATCGCCCGATCAAGCTCTTTCGCAATCCGAAATCGGGGCACTGCCATCGTGTCGAACTGATGATGGCCTTGCTGGCGCTTCCTTACGAGAACATCGATCTGGATATGGCCAACGGTGCGCACAAGGCTCCCTCTTTCCTTGCCAAAAACCCTTTTGGACAGGTTCCGGTGATCGACGACAACGGCACGGTGTTGTCCGACTCGAACGCGATCATCGTGTATCTGGCCAACCGTTACGGCGATACGCCGGAGTGGATCGGTCGCTCTGCGCACGAGCAGGCGCAGATTCAGCGCTGGCTTTCGATCGCGGCCGGTGAAATCGCCTCCGGTCCGGCTGCAGCGCGACTGGTAACGGTGTTTGGCGCATCCCTCGATCATGAAGCAGCCAGGAGCAAGGCCCACCGCCTGCTGGACATCATGAACACGATGCTTGAGGGCAAGGACTATCTTGCCTGCGATCGCCTCACGCTGGCCGACGTCTCGACCTACACCTATGTCGCGCACGCTCCGGAGGGCGGTGTCAGTCTCAGCACTTATCCCAACGTTCGCCACTGGCTTGCGACCGTGCAGGCCGAGCCACGGTTTGTGGCGATGGCGTCTTCGCCGATTCCAGATGATGGCAAATAGACCGCTTGTTCGGTGAGTGCGCGCAAGATGAAGCCTGACAATCCCTTTCATGCCGGTGAGATTGAAGCCCAGCAACGCGCTGGCGTTGGCGATGTGGCGTCGAAAGTAGCCGGCTTCATTCGCGATTTCATGCCCGAGCAGCATCGCGAGTTTCACACCTCGTTGCCGTTTCTGATTGTCTCCGCGGCTGCGCCCGACGGGCGGCCGTGGGTGACGCTGATTGAAGGCAACGATGGCTTTGTGACCTCCCCTTCTGAGACGCGTCTGGAGATGCACGCGGATCTTTCACAGAACGACCCGCTCGCCGCCGCCTTGCACGACGGGGCGGACATCGGACTCCTCGGCATCGAATTTGCCACACGTCGCCGCAACAGGCTCAGTGGCTTCATGCGCTGGCGTCGCGATCGTTTCGTGATCGATGTGCGCCAGACGTTTGGCAACTGTCCCCAGTACATCCATCCCCGCGAGTGGTACCGAACGGCCCACCACACCGAATCGACGGCCGAACGTTCGCCCGCCCTGAGCCCTCAACAGATCGAGAGAATTGGCGCTGCAGACACGATGTTCATAGGCACGGGCCAAAGAGACAAACATGCACTGCCGTCCAATGGCTACGATGCCTCACATCGTGGCGGGGAACCCGGTTTTGTGCAGGTTGTTGATCGCACGCATTTGCGCATACCCGACTACGCCGGCAACAACTTCTTCAACTCGATTGGCAACATTCTGCGCAACCCGAACGTTGGCCTGGTGTTTGTTGACTTCACCAACGGTGATCTGTTGCATGTGACGGGTCGCGCAACGATTGACTGGGCGCCGGACGGACCGGGCAATTCGGGTGCACTGCGTTTCATTGATGTCGAGGTAGGTGAGGTGCTCGATCGCCGTGCCGCTTTGTCGCTGCGGTGGTCCTCCGATGCCAATGCGCAGCGAGATTTACGAGTGACGAAAAAAGACAGAGAGTCCGAACAGATTACCTCGGTCTATCTTGCCCCCGCCGACGATCGACCTTTGCGTGAATTCAAACCGGGACAGCATCTGCCGATTCAGTTGGAGGTACCCGGGCAGCGAGCACCTGTCCAGCGAAGCTATTCACTGTCCGGCCCCGCGGGCAGTGACTTCTATCGACTCAGTGTGAAACGCGAGGTGCGCGGCGTCGCGTCGCGCCATTTGCACGATCGTCTTCAAGTTGGAGACATCATTCGGGCGCACGATCCGGCTGGCAGCTTCGTTGTGCCGTGCGGGCGGTGTCCTTTGGTGCTGGCCAGTGCTGGCGTTGGCGTCACGCCTATGATGTCAATCCTGCTGGACGTTGCCCGTGGATCGCACGAACGACCCGTCTGGTTTGTTCACGGCGCCAGAGACGGTGGCCAGCATGCATTGCGTGGCGAAGTTGAGCGCGTAGCGCGCGAGTATGAGCACGTGCAAAAGCAGTTTTTCTACAGCCGACCGCGTGCGTCGGATCAGCACGGCATTGACTATGACGTTGAGGGACGCGTCAACGTCAACTCGTTACTAGATCTTGAGGCTGGTCCTGACGCGCACTACATGCTGTGCGGGCCCGCGGCGTTCGTGTCATCACTTGAGACAGGATTGCAGACGGCCGGAGTACCGGGCAGCCAGATTCATTTTGAGACCTTTTAAAAGCTACATGACACTTAGTTGCGTCCCGCGCCGTATTTTTGATCCAGTCGGCCTTTGGCCCAATCGGCCATCAGATCGTAAAACCCATCGGTCACCCGGGTGCGTTGGCGCCGTCCATCGTCCTTAGTCTCGTACTCCCACATCCCGTGATCGGTGTCTGGAAACACGTAAACGGTGATGGCCTTACCGGCGCTCTGCAATGACTGCAGCCGGGCGCGCGTTTTCTCATACGGCGCCTCGCGATCGTCTTGCGCCAGTATCCAGAGCTGCGGCACGTTTACCGCACGGACCACCTCAAGGGGATCGAGCGACCAATCAATGTTCAGTCGGTCAAACATGGGGATGCCTTGGGTGCGCAACTGTTCACTGGACTTGCCGAGTATCACGCCTGTGAAGCCTCCACGAACGCTGCGATACCAGGGTTCGTGCCTGAATCGATCGCGCAGCGTGTCGAGTTCATCCAGGCCATCGGTGTAGTTCGAGACGGCCAGACGCGCCGTCACGTCGGTCAAAAGACGCGCCTTGCCAAGCGCGTCTTCATCGAAACCGGCTTCGGTCAGCTCAAGCGCCACTTGGGAAGCGTCTTCTTCCAGAATATCGACCACTAATCCATAGCCAATGCCAATGAAATCAGCCTTTGCGCGTTCGGCGGCCAGCGGCGCAATCCAGCCGCCCTGACTCAAACCGAATAGCCCGAAGCGCCCAAAGCGGCCGCTGGCCAGTCGACGCGCTTCGATGGAGGCGGCAACCAGATCGTCGGCAAGGCTCGGAAAATTTTGCGAGTAAGCGCCCGTGGACTGCCCGGTTCCGCGCTTGTCGTAGACAAACACAGAGACACCACGCCCCACCATCTGGTACGGGTCTCGCGCCGTTTCAATCCACCCGGTCTCTTCTGAACCATGCGCGTACACGACCAGAGGCGTTTTCGTATTGGCCTCCTGCGGCTCGATCAAGAGCCCGGCGAGCGTCGCCCCGGCAACCTCGAAGCGAGTGTTGATCGTGCGAATCGTGCGCCTGGCAAGAACGGCGCCCTGCCCGGTCCGCACGGCACTGCGGCCGCACACGACCGCCGAGTCCGGGCCAGTTGGGCCAACACGACCGTCGCTGAACGCATACTCGAAGGTGTCCCCTTTGCGCGTGATCACGACAAATGGCATCGAAGTGCCGTAAATGCCTGCTTCACAGCGCCCGGCTTCGAAAGAATCCCCGGTGATGGTTGTCGGAGGGGTCGCGCATCCTGCTGTCAGCAGCGCAACGATCAGACCGCCGAAAGTGTTTAGCCTGGCCATGGACCACGAATCGCGAGGGTCATCGTGGGGCTGTAGGCGTTCACGAACAGCGTGCGCCCGTCCGGTGAGAAACACGCACCGGCAAGCTCGGTTTGACGGCGCAGCCACGCGAGTGGATAGCTGGCGCCTTCGGGTGTGATGCCGCGAAGATGATTATTGACCACCGACGTGTACTGATCTTCACACACGATCAAATGCCCGAAGGGCGTCACACACAGATTGTCACCGAAACTGTACTGATCCGGATCGCCGCTTTCGAAAAACAACTCAAGCGTGTCGAGCTGTTGGGCGTTTGTATCCAACCTGAGCCGAAACACCTGGCCCTGCTTTGCCAGGCCGCCCGACGTGGCGGCAAAATACATTTCGCCCTCGCCCATGTAGGCGCCTTCCCCACGAGCGAATAGCGTGGCACCGGCCGCCGCACCGCGCTTGCGCAGGTTGTCGATGGTGCTGTCGACGTCGGTGAGAGTGATCCACCGGCCGGCAATTTTCTGTCCGATATCGGTGTGCTTGCTACCGCGCCAATTGCGGGTGTCTGACACGCCCTCGAGCGCGAGCGCCTGCAACGTGCCGCCACGTTGAAGTCTGGAGCGCTCATTCGGCACGAAGCGATAGAGCAAGGAGTCGTCGCGATCTTCGGTCATGTAGACGATGCCGGTTTTTGGATCGATACACGCCGCCTCATGATTGAATCTGCCCATCGCCGTTAAAGGCACAGGATCAACAAGACCGGAGGCCCTCGCCGGTACTTCAAAGACGTAGCCATGGTTGCGCCCTATCTGGTCATTCGCCTTGTCGACCGTTTCTTCGCACGTCAACCAGCTGCCCCACGGTGTGATGCCGCCAGAGCAGTTTCGAATCGTCCCGGCCAGCGTTCGATACTGTCGCTTCAGCCTCAACGATTCCGAGTCGAGAACCAGCGTCGTTGTACCACCAGGAAGTGGAACCGCGCTATTTGTAAAGGTGTCGTATGCTGCACCAGTCACGCCGCCACCGTCGTGTTCAGGCACCAGTTCATGATTGCGGACCAACGCGATCTCGCCGTTGCCAAGATCGAAACAGCCCATGCCGTCGGCGTGGTCCGGCACCCTGAAACCGTCGTCCATGGTTTGACCAAGACTGGATACAACCTGATAGCTGAATCCTGCAGGCAGATCGAGGAGGCCTTCAGGATCACTCGCAAGTGCGCCGAGAATGGACAGACCCGCGTCAGGCGATGCATTCGCGCGCCCGGCGGACCCCGCGGTTAATCTCGCACGATCAGCCGTGCACGAGCCAAGCATTAGTCCAGCAAATGCAGTGCCGGTCGCGGCAAGAAACTGACGTCGATTGTGTTGCACGGGACAAACTCCTGGCCGCCCGGAATGGCGTGCTGAAAGTCTCGCGTTTGCCAGTACGCTGGTCAAGCACGGGAAGTACCTACGGCCGTATCAACGTGACTGACGGTGCCACAGGCCGACTTGGTCGAAGCGTTTCAAGAAATATTGAACATCAGGATTAGTCTGACCAATGCGAAACCGCTGCGTTGTTATTGCCGCCACTTTTCTTTTGCCGGTACTCCCAATCGGCACCGTTGCCGCACAAAGTGCGCCCGATCTTGACGGTTTCATTCCGACGCAAACGTTAACTAGCCTGGAGCTTTCGCCCAACGGCCAGCATCTTGCGGGCATTTTGCTTGAGCCAGAGGGTTATCGCGTCTTGGAGGTTTCTCGATGAGAATCTGCCGACCGGTACATCATATGGAAATCCCGAATACTGAATTCTTCGCACGGTGATTTTCGCGGAAATCACGACGATTTACCCTTGCCGCTCTTTGAATTAACCGGGAGCGGCTCCGATGCAAGCAATGATCCTTAACGAATACGGCGATAACGCAAAGTTCATGGCGGCCGATCTACCGAAACCCGCTGCACAACCGGGCCAGGTGCTAGTGAGTGTGGCAGCGAGCAGCGTCAACACGGTCGACACCATGATCCGCCAGCTGGGTCAGGAGAATCTCCCGTTGTCACCGGATTTGCCCGCCGTCCTCGGTATGGATTTTGCTGGCACGGTAGAAGCGGTCGGCGACGGCGTTAGCGATTTTGCTGTCGGCGACGAGGTTTACGGCTGCGCCGGGGGCCTGGCGGATCTGCAAGGAGCGCTGGCGGAGTTCATGGCGGCCGATGCGCGACTGGTTGCGCATAAGCCCAAGTCCCTGTCCATGCGACAGGCTGCCGCCCTGCCCCTCGTCGGGATCACGGCGTTTGAGGGTCTGCAACGCGCAAACTTGCAGGCTGGACAAAAGGTCCTTGTGCACGGCGGCGCCGGTGGCGTCGGCCATGTCGCAGTGCAATTGGCAAGGCATTTCGGTGCGGATGTTTACGCTACCGGCACCGGCGACGCGCAGCTTAAGGCAATCGAGGGTTTCGGCGCGACGGCCATCGATTTCAAAACCCAAACCATCGCCGACTATGTGGAAAAACACACCGGCGGCGCCGGCTTCGACGTCATCTTCGATTCTGTCGGCGGCGCCAACATGACCAATTCGTTCGAGGCGGCTGCACTAAATGGTCAGGTTACAACGACCGTGTCGTTGCTTGAGATTGACCTGACGCCGGCTCACTTCAAAGGTCTGTCCATTAACGTGGTGTTCATGCTCATACCCATGCTGCACGACCACAAGCGCGACGTGCACGGCGCGATTCTGGCGTCGCTTGCGCAGATCGTGGACGCGGGCGCGCTGCGACCTATGCTCGATGACAAACGCTTCGGGATGGCCGAAGTTGGGGACGC
>CAZXCL010000088.1:0-16871 GCA_964639265.1 uncultured Gammaproteobacteria bacterium
TGGTTCGCGTTTCGCCACCTATCCCGCTAGGGCTCATCACCACCCAGAGGGCGGGGACCCGAATCCCACCGGATCGCCCGCCCGCCGTCGCCGAGGGGGAACCCAACGACAGCTCTTTGATCAGGGATGCAGGGCACTCGGCCCAGGCGGCTGTGAGAACAGAACACGAAAGATGCCAAGATCAATCACGTTTACAACACCATCGCCATTGAAGTCGGCGTCCGGTTCTCCAGAGAAAAACGCCTTGCGAAAGATCTCGAGATCCACGTCATCGACGTACAGACTACCGTCGAGATCGGCATCGCACATATTGCCGTAACCGTCGTAGTTGCTGTCGCGCTGATCGGTGTTGAACACATCAATGCAGTTGTCGAGCACGTTGGGAACACCGTCTCGGTCGGTGTCCAGCAGCGGCAGGTCGCCGCCGTCGGTTGCGCCCGCTACAGTGACGCTCAAGGTCGAGATAGCGGTTTCAAAATCGGACTGCGATGGTTCGGTTGCATGCCCGCTGACTGCCATCAGGCAGATGGTGAACGGTACGGCAAAAATGCCGGTGAACTCCGTCATCAGAGTTTTCATGATGTCTCTCCTTTAGTGTTATCAAGACGCCCGGCAGGTGGCTGCCATGGCATTGACTAAAGGAGAATGACAATCATCAAACTTCTGACTTTCTGATCTTCGAAGCGCGCACGAATCGCGTTAGGTCAGTTGGTATTCAAGCCCTGCCGCTACTGACGACTCGACAGTACCTCTGCGATCTCATCGAGAATCGCCGGGTCATCAATAGTCGGCGGCAGATCAAAATCAACTCGGTCTGCGATCTTGCTCAAGGTCGCGCGCAGAATTTTGCCCGAGCGCGTCTTTGGCAAACGCCCCACAATCACGACCTCTCGAAACGCAGCGACCGCCCCAATTTTCTCACGCACCAGAGCAACACACTCACGCGCAATATCGTCGTGATCGCGCACAACACCCGACTTCAGGCACACGAAGCCAAGCGGCAGCTGACCCTTCAGCGCATCCTTGACGCCCGTCACCGCACACTCAGCCACATCGGGATGCGACGCCAGCACCTCCTCGAGCGCGCCCGTGGACAGTCGATGGCCGGCCACGTTGATCACATCGTCCGTTCGGGTCATGACGTAGATGTAGCCGCGCTCGTCGATGTAGCCCGCATCACCGGTCTTGTAGTAGCCCGGAAACTCGCTGAGGTACACCTCGTGGAAACGCTCATCGGCCTCCCACAACGTGGGCAGGGAGCCCGGCGCCATGGGTAGCCTGGCAACGATCGCCCCGATCTCGCCCGGCGCCAGTGCCTCTCCGGCATCGCTTAACACCTGAATGTCCCAGCCGGGCACCGCCTTGCCTGCGCTACCGGCCCGCGTCTCGAACAACCCGATACCCAGAAGGTTGCCGGCCATCGACCAACCTGTTTCGGTTTGCCACCAGTGATCGATCACTGGAATCTGCAGCGACTGCGCCGCCCAGTCCTGCGTATCCGGATCGCAGCGCTCACCGGCCAGGAACAGAGCGCGCAGCGACGCGAGCGACCAGTCGGCGGCCATCGACAGTGTCGGGTCTTCGCGCTTGATCGCGCGAATGGCCGTGGGCGCAGTAAAAAGAACATTTACTTTGTGCTCGGACACGACCCGCCAAAACGTCCCGGCATCGGGCGTGCCCACCGGCTTGCCCTCAAACAAAACCGTGGTGGCGCCGGCCAGCAGCGGTCCGTAGACGATGTAGCTGTGACCTACGACCCAGCCAATGTCCGACGCCGCCCAGAACACATCGCCCGGACCGATGTCGTAGACCGCGCGCATAGACCAGTACAGCGCCACGGCGTGACCGCCGTTGTCGCGAACTATGCCCTTGGGTTGTCCTGTGGTGCCCGAGGTATACAAAATATAGAGCGGATCGGTGGCCGCCACGTCCACGCAATCTGCAGGTTTGGCATTGTCGACGAACGCCTGCCACTCCACCTCATGTGTGCCACGCAGCGCAACCACGCAGGCCTCGCGCTGGAGGACAATCGTAGCGTCAGGTTTAAAAGATGCCTGCGCCGTAGCCTCGCGCAGAATTGGCACGTACTCAACGACCCTGCCCGGCTCCAGTCCGCAGCTCGCACATAAAATCAGCCTGGGTTTGGCCTGGTCGATACGCGTCGCTACTTCCTGCGCGGCAAAGCCGCCGAACACAACTGAGTGCACGGCGCCGATGCGCGCACAAGCCAGCATGGCCATGACCGCCTGCGGAATCATCGGCATATAGATCAAAACGCGATCGCCATGCCCTACCCCCGCTCGGTGCAACGCACCCGCCAACGTGGCCACCTCATCGCGTAGCTCCATATAGGTGTAGGTGCGCTGCAGCCCGAGCATGGCGCTGTCATAGATCAGCGCCGCGCGATCACCGGCGCCGGCGTCAACATGACGATCCAGTGCGTTGTAACAGGTGTTGAGCTGCGCGCCGTCAAACCAGCGGCCGCTGGGGCGCGTGGTATCCAGCACACGATCCCAGGATCGCGTCCATTGAACACCCGCGGCGGCCTTGCGCCAGAACGATTCAGGATCAGACTTCCAGTGTCCATAGATCTCGTCGTACCTGGCGCTCATGTCGTACGTTCGTTACTCAATTGCGAATTGCCGTGTTGCTGTACAAGTAGTGCCGCTCAACCGTCCCGTTGAGATTCTTGACCACCCGAGCATACCAATTGGCGCCGTGCCGCTCGACTATCACCACATTCTCTATCGGCTACGAGGCAAATAGACTCTCTGCGTCGCTATACCCTTTGCGACCAGCGAAATTTCCGCTGTCCAGGGCAAGCATCGGACGTTTCGCCTGGCAATTTATCAAGGAGGTACCCATGAAAAGGCTTTCCAAATTTACAGCAGTGTTAGGCACTACCGCGTTGATAGGTCTGGCGACCGCTAATGCAAGCGCGACCGGGCCGGAATACTGGATCGACGAATCCACGGACTTCACTGGCAACGGTTGTCCAAACACAGATCTCAACGACGTCACCTCAAGTCTGCGCAGCCGTCTCAACAGCGACGGCTGGAGTGGCTCACGCTGGACCAATGCCAATGCGTGGCCAGAAGACTTTATCGAAGGCAATTTTGGCGGCGGTGATGGCAACGCCGCAGATTCGCGCACGCTCGCGGTTTATGCCGGCCACGGATGGCGCGCGCTTTTGCAGTTCGGCACCATGCGCAACGGCCGATGCACGATCACCATGGACGGCAACGCCCGCCTCGGATCACAGCAGGGCGACGATGCTGCCTACATGATGTACGTGACCAGTTGCACCATGAACACGGACTCGCTGTCGCGTCTGTGGGGGCAACAGATTCGCCAGCAGTTTGGCTATCACAACTCACCGAGCGTCAAAGACAATCAGCCGCGCGATTTCTACGAGGAAACCGACAGCAAAACTAACCAGCGTGCGTGGATTGAAGAAATGGAAGACCGTCCAGGCTGGTTCACGGGTGACAACTCGCCCATCGTCATGACGCTCGGTGTCTCGGCGGCCAACTGCAGCTGGGGTCAGGACAACGCGCGGCTGCGCGATGAACGGCTGCTCTACGATATGCCAACACCGATTCGAAACTGGTGCACGCTGATGTACGACAACGGACAAAGCGGCTGCTAGCGCGTCGCCACTGAAAAGGAGAAAACTTATGGACAAGATGAATTTCGCATCAGCGCTTGGCGCAGCAGCCCTGCTCGCGATCACCCCGATGTCGCTGGCAGGCTCGCCCAACGCGGACCCGGCACGGATCGTCGCAGGCGAAGCCGTCGTCGCCTTTGAGATGTACTGGCCCGAACGCTCAGCCCAGGATATTGCCAAGCGCACGGGCGTACTGGCGTCTCTGATCACCGGCGAGCGCGTGCACACCGATGATGTGCGCGCAGCGATCTCGCGCAGTGAGGCCGGCGCTCGCACCTCTGAGGAATCACTGAGCGGTGCGCCGGGTGTCGCGTTTACCTATCTGCCGGAGTTCGATGAGATTCGACTGAGTCATCTCGAGGCGCTCGCGACCAGCGATCCTGGCAAGGACATTGGTGAGACAGAAGCCATCGCCGAAGCACGCATCGCGCTGCAGGCTATGGCCGAGGCCGGGATTATTGAAAAGCAGGACTACGCGAAATCGCAGCCGCAAGTGGGCTATCGCAAAGTGGCCGGTGGCACAATCGAAGGCGTGACCGACTTCAACCATGTGGTGGAGTATCGCGTCACGTTCAGACCGCAAATCAATGGCATCGAACTTGCTAACGCCGGTGCCCGCATCGGCGTGCACGCCAATGGTGGCATCTCATCGCTTCGCGTGGGCGGCGTTACCGTTGCTCGCGAAAAACGTGGCGAAGCAAGCCTGCCGAGCAGCAAGGGTGAGATCTACGAGCGCAAGGTAACGGCGTCGTCGATCCGCGAACGCTTTCGCGCCAACCAGCCCGACGCCGCTGAAACACGCATTGCGTTTGAGAAACTCATGTACGTGATGCCCGATGACACGCGCCGCGCGGTGATCGCACCCACACAGGTGTTTTCCTACTCACTCGCTTTCGCGGCGCAAGACGGTCAGCAGGTGGTCAGTCGCCGTCAGATCGTCGGTTTCGATGTCACCGACTCGCGTGCCGCGATGATCAACTACACACCGGCAGCGCGCGATTCCGGCGATGAGCCCAAGCGCCAACGCTAGATGACAAAGCACTACCTGGCGTAACAATGCACCGCCGCCGCAAACGCCCTTTTGAACGTTGGTCGCGGCGGTGCACCTTCGACGTCACGCCACTATCCCACAGCAAAACGACACCGTTTGTCCGGCCGCAGGCCGGGCCAGATGCTCAATGTGTTTGAGAACACACCGTCGGCCGACCGCTTGGCCCCGGGGGCGCGAAGAAGCCGATGCGCATGAGCCCGAGATCGACAAAATTGACGAAACCATCACCACTGAAGTCGGCATCCTCGTCTGTTGTAAAAAAACGCAGTCGAAGAACGCCCAAATCAACGAAGTTCACGATGCAATCCTGCGACAAATCAAAATCGCAGGCGTTACCCAGATTGTCGCCATCGGTATCCCGCTGATCGGCGTTGGCCACGTCAAGGCAGTTGTCGTCGGCAGCAAGAATTCCGTCGCCATCGGCATCATCGTTGGCCGTGGTGATACCGCCAAGCGCAGTCCAGTCTGTAACAATACCGTCGCTGTTGCGAGCGCGCACTCGGTAACCGTAGGTGCGATCGGGCAGCAAACCCGTATTGTTCCATCGCGGCTCCGCCAGCCACTCCGAGGATGAGCCCAGCTGCAGATTTTCGAATTGATACTCTGTGTCTGACGAATTGCCGTTGGTGTTAGCGACCACGGTTACGCTGGTTGCCAAGACATCTTCGAACCCGCCAACGCTTGGTTGCGCGGCCAGCGTCGAGACGCACTGCGTGGGCGAGTAACCCGTGGTGTTGAAGGACGGATCGCGCGCGATGGCCCGATAGCAATATTCGTAGTTGGGTTGCAGGCCGCTGTTCAAATAGTTGGGCGACGGGCCCCAATCCCGGCTGACGCCACCCTCGCCGCCGTTTGGATTGCCGGCATACTCAAACAAATAGGTAACCACGCGCTCGCTGCCGTCGGTCGCCTCAGTTGACATAGCAATCGCATCGGTGGAAGTGGCCGTAGGCGGATTGACCCACGCCAGAGGATTTGGTGTTGGCGGATCCATATCGTTGATGATGAAACGATCCGAGTAGTGCAAGGCTGAATAGACGCCGGAGGAGAAACTGCCAACGATAATCCGTACATCATCACCGACAAGCTCCGGCACATTCCAGAAGTATCCCGTGGTGGTGATCGGCAGATCCTCGGCAATAAGCACCGGAAGATCATCGTCCGTATCGTAGAACAGCACGATCTCATCACCCGGCGGCAGATTGTGTGCGCGCCACTGGATCTGAAAGGTACCGTTACTATCGAGAGGCTGGTTGCCCACCGGGCTGGACACATAGATCATGGGACAGTCCCCCTCTCCATCGATCTCGACGGCCGCGATCGTGGTTTTCCAGTCTTCGCTACCGCTGGCCGACTGCACGGCACCCCAGGCGTGGCCGCAGGTCCAGTCGTACGCGCCGCCGCTGTAGTCGCCCCAGCGGTTGCGCCCGATATCGTCAAACACGGCGTAGGGGGCAACGCCCTCCTCCAGAACGCCGCCCGTGCCGGCCGTACCGTTGCGCCAGTCCGAATAGGTTCGAAAAAACCCGGACGCAAAACGTGTGTCCGGCGTCAGGAACGTCTCGTTGTCGGTCTCACTGCCAAACAAAGCCAGATTGCCGTCACGCTGATCCCCGCCGTATACCAGAGCCGGGTAGGCAAGATAACGCCCCTCGCCGAGCCAGTAGAGTTGATCCTCCACGACCGAGTTGGTCCCCACATCGAGTTCGATGGTCAACCAGCCGGACGCATCTGGCGTTACCGCCACGAGCGTGCCGAGTGCAAAGAGAATGCGTCCGTCAACATAGGTTGCCGACAACACACTGGAACGACCACCGTCGAGATCGCTGACAGAAAAGGGCTGATCCACCGTGCCGCCAATCGCCTGATACGGTGGCGCAAAGATCGACACGGACGAAAGACCGGGATTGCCCGCCCGATTGCCGGTGAGCCGGCTCAGCATCACCTGATTGCCAAAATCCGTATGCGTGTTGATGAAAAACGTCTCTTCATTGACGTTGCTGGTGTGGGCAAGCGCCGGCTGCAAAGAGCGGGCGGCAACCCCGTTGGGCCAGCGGATGTCGTGAATGACGGCTCCACCTACAGCTCCGCAGGAGGTCATCAGCGCGTCGGGAAAGCTGTGAATCGCGGCCCCGCGAAGGCTGCCATCATCGAAAAATATGTAGTTGCCGGTCACATACACACCAAACGGATCTGTGCCCAGACCGGCGAAATCCAGCCATGCGGGCGAGCCACCGCTCGTATCGGAGGTGTCGCGGCCGCGAATGCACCAGGGGTCACGCGGGTCGTCAGTCGAAGAGACCGCCAGCCAGTAGCCCGAGGTCTGCGTGGCCTCGTCCTTGCCCAGAACCAGCATCACAAACTTCTCGTGTGTCGGGTCAAACACAATGCGCGGATCAAACGTGTAGCCGTTCCACCCCTCCGGAAAACTGCCGTCCAGAAAACTGTCGAAAGTAAGATACGGCCGCACGGCCACCCCGTCTTTGGTGAACACGCTAAAGCCGCTGTTGACCACCTCGACGACATACTGCGGCCCAACGGCAATGTTGGTGTCCGGCGGAAACAGCACGGCCTGCGAGCGATCAATACCATCGAAGCTCCAGAGCACATCGTCATTTGAGCGTTGCGCTGCATCGTAAGGTTCGACTGTTGGCGGCACGGCGCGCAGGGGCGGTGCGACGCGTTCGGGCGCCGTGATGGGCGCGTCCGATGGTTCGCCCTGCACATGAGTTGGTACGGACGTCGGCCTGGGTCGCTGCGCCTCGACCGGTACGTCAGCGAGATTAACAAGTCTGCCGCGTGCCAGGTTGTGCGGCATGCCCTCGCGCGTACTGGCAGAAGTCGCCGGCCGCGTGGCGGGTCGAGCTGCCGCGCTGTCGATACGAAGCTGTGCGCCGCGAGGGATCTGCTCTGGCGAGGGCGGCGGCGCTTTGTCCGCAGTTGCGGTGCCCGTTACAACGAGACCGAAAAGTCCGACGAACGCGAGCCTTCGAGCCCGCTGCCGCCAGGTGAGTGTGTTTTTTGAGCGCATGGTTTATCTCCGATTCAAGCCTGTTGGTGCCCTGAATCGAACAAACGCGAAACGCGCGCAGAGTGGCTCACGCATGGTCTCAGCGGACTATAAGAGCATAAGAATCATAGGCTTATGCCTTCAAGGCACTGCCATGAGCCGGTTTGCCGCGCCTTTGCGTTTGTCACAGTAATGACAAACGCCCACACATCCCAAACACCTCGACGCAAACGCCCCCGCGTCACGGTCTCTTGCACCCAGCGCGGGAGGCCTATACTGGTGTCACAACCAGCGACATCGGAACGCCGGAGCGATATGTCAGACAGTGACGGGCAAATCACGCAGCTGTTGCGCGACGCTTCCGATGGCGACGCGATGGCCAGTCAACGCCTGTTCAAAAACGTTTACACCGAACTTCGAAAAATTGCGCGCGCCCAGCGACGACGCATGAAGCGGCAGGACACGCTCAATACCACAGCGCTGATTAACGAAGCCTACGTTCGCCTCGCCAGCACCGAACTTGGCGGCTATCGGGATCGGACACACTTTTATGCCACGGCTTCCAAAGCCATGCGTCAGATTCTGGTGAGCTACGCACGACGTGTCGCAGCCGTCAAACGCGGTGGCAATCGTCAACCGATAACGTTGACGGACATCGCAGGCGTGAGCCACACCGCTCTGGACGAAGTGCTGGCGATTGATCAGGTCCTGGCCACGCTTGAAGATGAGAACCCCCGCTACTGCCGCGTGTTTGAATGCCGCGTTTTCGGCGGCATGACAATTGCTGAAACCGCTCAGGCACTGAACGTATCGCCTGCCACCGTCAAGCGTGACTGGTCTTTGATCAGCGCATGGGTATACCGCGAAGTGGGTGAACCGTGATTTCCGAGCGCGCCTCGAATCTCTACCTGAGCGCGTCCACGATGCCGGTTGCGCAGCGTGAGGCATTTTTGAGTCGCGAGTGTGGTGATGATCAGGCGTTGATAAACGAGGTGCTTTCGCTCCTGGACGCAGGCGGCGAAGCCGATCGCTATTTCGATGGACTGTCGGGGCGTATCAGCCTGACGGCGCTGGCGGGTGATGACGACGAGACGCTGCCCACCGAAGCGGTAGGGCCGTGGCGGGCCCTCAGGCTTCTGGGTCGTGGCGGCATGGGTGCCGTGTATCTTGCCGAACGCACCGACGATCAGTATCAGCAGCAGGTAGCCCTCAAGCTTCTGCCGCTGGGCGCCAACACCGACACGATGCGAGCGCGATTTTTGTCGGAGCGGCAGATTCTTGCTCGCCTGACCCATCCCAACATCGCCCGCCTGCTTGATGGCGGCATCACGCGCGACGGCAGCCCCTGGTTCGTCATGGACTACGTGAAAGGTGTGCCCATTGACGAGTATTGCGAAGCTCATGAACTCGACCTCGAGGCACGTCTGGCATTGTTGCTGCAGGTGATGCGCGCCGTGCAGTACGCCCACGGCAACCTGGTCGTGCATCGTGATCTCAAACCCGCCAATGTGCTTGTGGACGATCGGGGGCAGGTTCACCTGCTGGACTTTGGCATCGCGAAAGTGCTCGATCCCCAGAGCGACGAAAATGCACATACGGGCATGGCGTTGCGTCCGGTCACGCCCGCCTACGCAAGTCCGGAGATGTTGCGCGGAGAAACGGTCGACGTGACGACCGACGTCTATTCCATCGGCGTACTGATGTACCAGCTTCTGACCGGACAGCTGCCGCTGAAGTACGACGCCATGACGCTGCCAAAAATGTACGCGCACGCAGCCAACACCGCGCCGCCACCACTGACCCGCCTGCGCCCGGATCTCGACAGCGATCTGCAGGCCATTGCCTTGAAGGCGCTGGCCAAAACGCCCGAGGGTCGTTACGTATCCGTCGAAGCCATGGCAACCGATTTGTCGCGTTATTGCGAAGGCCTCCCCATCGCGGCACAGCCACCGTCGTACTGGCGTCGTTTTCATCTGTTTGCCGGTCGTCATCGGCTCGGACTGTCTTTCGCGCTGTTCGCGGCGCTGTCCCTGCTCACCGTCTCGGGCATCTCGATACGCGCGGCGCTCACGGCAGAGCGACAAGCCCGCACCATTGAGATTGAACGCGATACGGTGGAACAAACCAGAGCGTTCCTGCAGAGCATTTTCGAGCTCTCCGGTCCCAACGAATCAAAAGGACTCACGATTACGGCCCGCGAGCTACTCGATAGCGGCGCCAGGCGGATTCGCACACAACTTGATAGCCAACCCGAAGTGCGTGCCGAGCTACTGGCGACGCTGGCGCAAATCTACATGGAGCTGTCGGCGTTGCCCGAAGCCAGCGCACTCTATGATGAAGCCGCCGCCGTCTATCGCTCGCTGGCGCGGGATGGCGCTCATGGACTCGCCAATACGCTTTACAAACGCGCGCTCATTGCGGAGCGCCAGAGTGATTACGAGCGCGCCAGGCAACTCGCTCTGGAGGCGGAGCAAGCCTTCGACCGCGTGGACGACGCGGCCAACCTCGCGCGGGCCGTTGTCACGACCGGTCGCATCCTGCAGCGCCAGGGGCAGCTTGACGAGGCGCAATCGCGTTTTGATAAGGCCCTCGCCATGCATACTACATTGCATGGGCCTGTCCATGTTGACGTCGCCCGCGATCTGATGGCGCTTGGAACCGTGCAAATGCATCGCGGCAACTACGCAGATGCGCACAAGCTCTACACCCGCGCAGGCGATATTCGCCTCGAGTTATTCGGTCGCGATGACACGGGACGAATCGAGCTCGCGCATCAACTCTCTCAGGTGCTGATCTTTCAGAACAAGCATGAAGAAGCACTCGGCATCCTGAACGAGGGCCTCGAACTCAGTCGACGTTTGCTGCCTGAAGGAAACTCGGGTCTGTTCTATTTGTTCAATGGCCTGGCCGACGTGCATCGACGGATGGGACAGCTTGATCTGGCCGAACAGCGCTTCACCGATGCACTGCACGTGCTCAATCGCTTCTTTGACGAACAACATCAGGAGCACGCCATGGTGCGCGCTCAATTGGGTCGCCTGGCGCTGACCCGGGGCGATGCCGCGAGCGCCGAGCCGCTTCTGCGCGAGAGTATTGAGCGCATCGAGATTGGCAACCCCGGATTTCCGTTCTTGCCCGACATGAAGGTCACGTTCGGCCAGTGTCTGCTTCAGCTCGGCCTTACAGATGAGGCGCGAACGGTCACTGAAGAGAGTTGGACAACTCTGGCGCACCAACTGGGCGAGGCGCATCCCAGAGCGCAATCGGCGTTGCGTAGTTTGATCAAAGTGCACGAAACTTCGAGCAATAGCATCGATGCTGACCTGCTGCGAGCCAGAGTTGTCACAAACGATGATGACCAGAGCCACTGATCTCGATTCGTCGCAGCGGTGAACGCAACTTGGGGTATATTGCGCGCTATGAAAACACCCATCACCCTGTTGGCGCTGGTGATCTGCGCCCGCGCTCTGGCCGATCCATTCACGGCAACAGTGACCACCCCCTCATTCACCGGCAGCGGCTCGCTCAGCGAAGCCATCGCGCAAGCCGAAGCGGCCGTGACCGCTGGTGCCGAAAGCGCCGTCATCGACTTCGCTTTCAATGAGCCTACCGAGATCGAGTTCGCCAATGAATTGTTCGTATCGATGGAGTTTGACGAACAGGCCACGCTAACCATCGACGGTGGCAATCTGGTCACGCTCAGTGGCGCCAACAGCACGCGTCTTTTTTTCGTTGACGGCCAGCGCGGGTTGTTTCCCGATCCGGACGGACCGTCCGGACACTTGATCCTGCGCAATCTCACCGTGCGCGAGGGCTTTAGCGACGACACCGGTGGCGCAATCTGGACAGACGGCAGCGTGACGCTTAGCAATACTCTTTTTGTCGACAACAGCGTGATCGTGCCCGACGATCCGTTCGCCTGTTTGTTTGATCGTGAATGCGACGGCGGCGGCGCCGTTTTCGTTGGTGACTTCGGTATCCTGGTGATCGAAAACTCGGAGTTTCGCAACAATCAGTCCCTGAACGGCATCGGCGACTACGGCGGTGCCATTACCAACGCCGGCGCCATGGCGGCAATCAACACTCTGTTTGCCACCAACACAGCCGGTGACGGCGGCGGCGCCATGGCCAACGGCGGTCTGGCGGTTATTTATGACAGTCGGTTTGTGGGCAATCACGCCGACGGCTTCATCGGCGGGTTTGAAGGCGGAGGGGCGATCGTCAATGGCGGTGTCGGTGCGTCGCTCTCTGAATTTCAGCGGCTGATCATCGTCAACACCGAGTTCGAAGCGAACTTCACGACCGGCTCTGCCGTGGACGGCGGTGCCATTTTCAGCAACGGCGAAATGGTGATTGCGCAGTCGCTGTTTGTTGACAACTACGTTGACGGATTGATCTCCGACGGTGGGGCGATCACCAACACCAGCGCGCCGCTCACGATCTTCAACACCACGTTTTCCGGCAATCGGGTAATTGGCGGCGGCGAAGGCGGCGCGATTGCTGCGAGTATCGGCCCCGTGACCATCGTACATGCCACCTTCACCGACAACAGCATCAGCGACGCCGACACGCTTGGCGGCAGCGCCATCGCGGCCTCACCCGATGCGCCAGACGCGGTCGCCGTGATCAACAGTACGATTCATAGCAATCGCGTAGCCAATATCGACGGCAACGATTTGTATGGTGCGTTCACCCTGAACCACAGCGTGGTTAACGATGTCTCCAACGCGACATTGGTAAGCGCCGCGGATGTGCGCTTTGGCAACGGCGCCGGCGCGATCACCACGTTGCAGGGGCACTTTCCCGTGGCCCAGCTCGTCGATTCGCTTGCCGACAACGGTGGCCAAACGCGCACCCATGCAATTGATACGGTGTCGGTGGGCACGGTGTCCAATCCGCTGCTCGACACCGCCGACGCTCAGGCCGCGGCGTCGGCCATCGCCGCCATTTCGCCGGACTCTGCGTTTTATCTCGAACTCGGCGGTGTGGACCTGATCAGCCTGACAGATCAGCGGGGTCTTCCCGCCACCGCGCTGCCGCGAAATGATATTGGCGCCTTTGAACGCATCAACGCCGACGGCGACGGAGATGGCATTGCCGACGATCTGGACAACTGCCTCGAGGTAGCGAACCCATTGCAAACCGATGCCGACAACGACGGCTTTGGCAATTTTTGCGACCCGGACCTGAACAACGACAATATCGTCAACTTTATCGATCTCGGCATTCTGCGCTTGCGTTTTTTCAGCGCCGACGCCGTCGCGGATTTCAATGCCGACGGCGTGGTGAACTTCGTGGATCTGGGTATTTTGCGCAGCTACTTTTTCCTGCCGCCTGGCCCCTAGGCGCCAGTTGAGCATGTCTAGCCTCGGTTGGTTTCTCGGTCTTCGTCGTCGGCCCAGAAGATAGGCAGCGGATCGATTGAGCTCCATAGCGGTCGGCTGGCCAGGAGGCTGCCAAGCAGCGAACCTGCGCGCAGCACCCAGATAACGAACCCGGCCGACAGGGAAATCGAACCGATCACGGCGCCGCTCACGCGCAGGTCGATGGTGGCCTCGCGCCTTTCGTTCTCGCTCGCGATGCGATCGAGTGCCGATACCAGATCGGGGGGCAAATTGATGGTCAGGCTGTCAAACGCCGCGCTGATCTCTTCGACGCTGCCAACCCTAAGATCGTCAAGCAGGCGCTCAATGGTTAGCGTGAGGGAGATCGGACCGTCGCCGACCGCGATGACTCGATCGATGTTCTCGCGCATCTCTTCCCGGTCGGCATCGGCCACCATGGCTTCTGGTACGTTGGCGAATGTCTGCGGCGCCTGAACCAGCCTGTTCACAATGTCGTCGGGCAGACCGTCGAACGGTGGAGGTTGCGCAGCATCTGACTCAGCGTCCGTTGCCGTTGCTTCCGCGGCCGGTTCTGATTGCTCCGGCTGTTGCGCTGAAACCGGATTATCACTGGCTGGTGCGATTGACGCGTCCGGTGTCGTTGGCAGCCCCGGTGCATTGGTACTTGGAATACCACTGTTGCTTGCCGACTGACTAGCCAGCACAGTGATTTTCATCTCGCTGGTGTTGCTCAGTCCATCGCTGTCGGTCACCTGAATCTGCAGCGAATACTCACCTTCAAATAGCTGATTGGAGGCGCTACTGAGCACGCCTGTTACCGCGTCAATGGAAAACTGACCCGCGAGCGCCTGAGACGAGACGATGGAGTACGTCACCTGATCAGAGGCATCAGGATCGGCGCCAACCGCTACGCCGATCTCGCCGATGGCATCGATGGAACTGATGGTGACATCCGACGTCGCGAGCGTCGGCGCCTCATTCTCGTTCGCGATCTCCACCTGTACCAGCGCGCTGGTGACCCCGCCGCGCCCGTCACTGGCCGACACGCGAACCTCGTAGATACCGTCCGTATTCTCATCGGAAGGTGCTTCATAGTCCGGCGCATCGGCGAAACGCAGTTCGCCTGACTGACCGTCAAGTCTAAAGGCATCGGCATCTGCCCCGCCGTCGATGGAGAACTGCACCTCGTCGCCGTCGGGATCGGTTGCCTCAAGCTGCCACACCGCGTGCGTGTTTTCGGGCATGACCGGCGTCGTGTTGGCGACCAGAATCGGGGCGTCGTTGGCGTTGCTAAACACAATTGTCGCTGCCGACAGGCCTGCACTCAGAGCGCCGTCGCTTACTGAGACCAGATACGCTGGCGCGGTTTCGCCGCCGCTATGCACGAACTGCACCTCGCCCGCGGTGATTTGTGCCTGCGTGAACGTCGTAACCGCCACACCCGAGCCGGCCACGAGCTCAAACTGACCGTTGGTCACGCCGCTGACGGTAAACTGCAGGGAGCTGTCAGCGCTGTCGATGTCAGTGGCCGACAGGTTGCTGCCGTCCAGAACGACGGTGCCGCCTTCGGTAATGGTCAGCGAATTATTACCCAACACTGGAGCATCATTGAGGTTGGTGAAGGAGATCGTGACTGCTTCGGGGCCGTCGCTGAGTGACCCGTCGCTGACCGTCACCGTGTAGCTCGGCGCCATCTCACCGCCGTCATGCACGAACTGAACATCGCCCGCGATGATCTGCGCCTGCGTGAAGGTCGAGATCGCCACGCCCGGGCTGGCCACGAGTTCAAACTGACCGTTGGTCACCCCACTGACGATAAATTCGAGCGAACCGTTGGCACTGTCGATATCTGTGGCCGACAGATTGCTGCTGCCCAGGACAACGGTACCGCCCTCGCTGATCACCAGTGAGTTGTTGGCCAACACCGGTGCGTCGTTGACGTTTGTAAACACGATCATCGCGATCTCGGGTCCATCACTAAGTGAGCCATCGCTGACCGTCACGCTGTACGTTGGCGCGACCTCCCCGCCAGCGTGGACAAACTGCACGTCGCCCGCGGCAACTTGCGCCTGGGTAAAGGTGGTGATGGCGACACCCGGGCTCGCGACGAGCTCGAACTGACCGTTGGTCACACCGCTGACGGTAAACTGCAGGGAGCTATCAGCGCTGTCGATGTCAGTGGCCGACAGATTGGACGCGTCGAGTATCACGGTCGCGCCCTCACTGAGCGTCAATGTGTTGTTGCCCAGCACCGGTGCGTCGTTGACGTTCGCAAACGTAATCGCCGCCACCTCGGGGCCGTCGGTGAGTGAGCCGTCGCTGACCGTCACGCTGTAAGTCGGCGCGCTCTCGCCGCCGTCGTGCACAAACTGAACGTCGCCGGCGGCAATCTGCGCCTGGGTGAAAGTCGTGATCGCCACGCCCGGGTTGGCGACCAGTTCAAACTGACCGTTGATCACGCCGCTGACGGTGAACTGCAGCGAGCCATCAAGATTGTCGACGTCGGTGGCCGACAGGTTAGTTCCGTCGAGTATGACGGTGTCGCCCTCATTGATCGTCAGCGTATTGCTGCCCAGCACCGGTGCGTCGTTGACGTTCGCAAACGTAATCGCCGCCACCTCGGGGCCGTCGGTGAGTGAGCCGTCGCTGACCGTCACGCTGTAAGTCGGCGCGCTCTCGCCGCCGTCGTGCACAAACTGAACGTCGCCGGCGGCAATCTGCGCCTGGGTGAAAGTCGTGATCGCCACGCCCGGGTTGGCGACCAGTTCAAACTGACCGCTGGTCACGCCGCTGACGGTAAACTGCAGGGAGCTATCGGTGTTATCGACGTCGGCGGCCGACAGATTGGTACCATCAAGAATGACGGTCCCACCCTCATTGATCGTCAACGTATTGTTGCCCAACACCGGCGCGTCGTTGAGGTTTGTGAACGTGATCGTGGCGGCCTCGGGCCCGTCGCTCAACGAGCCATCGCTAACCGTGACGCTGTAGGTCGGCGCGGTCTCCCCGCCATCATGGACAAACTGCACGTCGCCCGCGGCAACTTGTGCCTGCGTAAAGGTGGTGATCGCGACACCCGGACTGGCCACGAGCTCGAACTGACCGTTGGTCACAGCGCTGACCGTAAACTGCAACGAGCTATCGGTGCTGTCGACGTCGGTGGCAGATAGGTTGGCGGCATCCAGAATGACCGCTCCGCCCTCGCTAATCGCCAAGGCATTGTTGCCCAACACCGGCGCATCGTTGAGGTTCGTAAAGGTGATTGTCGCGGCTTGAGGGCCATCGCTCAGCGAACCGTCGCTGACCGTAACGCTGTAAGTCGGCGCGCTCTCGCTGCCGTCATGCACAAATTGAACGTCGCCTGCGGTAACCTGGGCCTGAGTAAACGTCGTGATGGCAACGCCTGGGCCAGCTACGAGTTCAAATTGACCGTTTGTCACGCCGCTGACGGTAAACAGCAGCAAACCATCGGCGCTGTCGACATCCGCGGCCGACAGGTTGGTGGCGTCGAGGACAACTGTTGCACCCTCGCTTAGGGTCAACGTGTTGTTTCCCAACACCGGCGCATCGTTGAGGTTTGTAAACGTGATCGTCGCCGCCTCTGGGCCATCGCTAAACGAACCGTCACTGACCGTGACGCTGTAGGTCGGTGCCGTATCGCCACCGTCGTGAACAAACTGAACATCACCCGCGGCGATCTGTGCCTGGGTGAACGTCGTGATGGCAACACCTGGGCTCGCCACCAACTCAAACTGACCGTTCGTCACACCGCTGACGGTAAACTGCAGCGAACCGTTC
>CAZXCL010000089.1:0-15696 GCA_964639265.1 uncultured Gammaproteobacteria bacterium
CTCTGGGTCTGCGCGCGGTAACATACTGTTTCGCAGGTACAGTGGTGCCCCGAAGAGGATTCGAACCTCTGACCCTCAGATTAGGAATCTGATGCTCTATCCGGCTGAGCTACCGGGGCGGAAGTTTGGTGGAGCCGAGGAGGATCGAACTCCCGACCTTCGCATTGCGAACGCGACGCTCTCCCAGCTGAGCTACGGCCCCCTGCGGGTTTTAGTTTAGCATCGGGCATTTCGCTTTAGGAGACCTCGCTATGACACCCACCTCCCAGCACATCGACATTCGCGACGCCACTGTGGCCGATGCAGAGTTTATCACCCACGGCAATATCGCCATGGCACTCGAGACCGAAAACAAGACGCTTGATCCGGCCGTTACCGGACCCGGCGTACGGGCGCTGCTTAGCGATCCACTCAAAGGCCGCTATTTTGTGGCCAGTGAGAATGCCGAACCCGCGGGACAGCTGATGCTGACCACCGAATGGAGCGACTGGCGCAACGGCGACTTCTGGTGGATTCAGAGCGTGTATGTCGTGCCACAGTTTCGACGGCACGGCGTGTTTCGAGCCCTGTTTGAGCACGTAGAGCGTGCCGCGACCGCGGCGGACGACGTCTGCGGGATCCGGCTATATGTGGAGCGCGACAACGCGCGGGCGCGCCAAACCTATCTGGACTTGGGTGCCACGATGACCGACTATGATCTGATGGAATGGTCGCACTTGTCCTGAGAACAAAACATCACGCTGCGTTCGCTGCCGATTCACAGACGCGCACTTTGCAAATCCGCAATCAGCGATGGCACCAGAATCATATTCCTCAACCACGTGTTGTACTGATCTGACGACATGCCGCCTAGAACGGTCCGGCGCTCAAGATGGCGGGCGATGCTCAGAACAGTGGCCTGATCGTCGCCGGCATGCGCGACGGCCTGACGAAATTCAATCTGCCGCTCTGCCAAATTCTTGTTGGCCAGGCGCCCGACCGTCTGCAGCCAGCCCACTTCGGCCGCCATCAGGTCTTGCCGTTGTTGCGCTGACATTTGTGGGAAAGATGAAACAGTCTCGATGCGCAGCCTTGGCAATGCCGCTTCGATCTGGTCTGCACTTTTGCCCTGCAACTGCATAACGATTTTCGCGGACCGCATCCGCGCATCAACCGCACGCGCCGACAGCAGATCATCCCCGATTCGGGCAACGATGGGATTGTGCTCCAGGATGATGTCCATGAGCGCGGACCGCTCGTGTTGCGGGCGATAGTTCTTCATTGCCTCCCGATACAGAGTCGCCGCGACCTCCAGCCGCTTGAGTGGCGGCGCCGCGCGCACCTGGTCCATCAAGACTTCAACCGACGCAAGATGCTCCTGATTTGGATCCCGTTCCCATTCCGCTTCAACGTTGGCATAGAGCTTCTTAACATCCGCTGCGGTCAGCTTGTTGCCGGCCAGAAAATCGCCAAGCTCAATCGCCAGTATCATGTGTCTATGGGTTAGCGGGATGCCGGTCGAACTCGTCGTGACGACATGGTCATGCGGATTATCGACAAGAAACTCACGTCGCGCCCGCGCATCGCGGGTCAACTGGGCAAACGACTGTCCGTTTGCAAACCGCTCACGCATCAGACCGGTGCCACCCAGAGCCTCGAATCGCTCCGGCAGCGCCGCCATCATCAGAACGCGCTGCCGACCTTGTTTGTGGTAGGCAAACACTTCGAGGCGCATCTCGATATCCTTGCCGCGCTCGGACGCCAGATAAGTCTGACGATAGGCCCCGGCAATCTGGTCGACCTGTATCCGCTCCTTGATATCGATCCCAATGCCATCGACCAGACCTTCGACCAGGCCTTCGAGGTTTACAAGGCTTGATGGGAAGTCAAAAATCGACTCCACGAGTGTCGTCGCAGTGTCTTCGTCACCCGGCTCCTGGAGCGTCGTAACCTCGCCACCTATCTCGTAAGCCCGCTCTTTTTTCCATTTGGCGGTATCGACGACACGCGAGCCCGCGTCTGCGGCCGACGTATTGGCCGCTACAGTTGCGGGCACCGTTCCCTCAGTGTGGCCGGTGCTCTGACCACAGGCGGCTACCATCAACGCGGCGGCGAAGATTCGGATCATCTTGTACGTCATCAATCCTCTCTTGTCGATGAGTTCACGTCACGGATGCAGCACCTGCCCGCCTCGACATCGGTGTGTACTGATTGTTGGCATATTCGTTCAAACCCACACACTATTTTCCGCCGGTCGATCACTCATGAAATCAGACTCAGAATGACCCGACGGGTATGCGGTGCGTGACGGTGTTCCCACAGATAAATGCCCTGCCAGGTACCCAACGCCAACTCGCCTCGCACGATGGGTATGCTCAGGTGGCTTTGTGTCAACACGCTGCGAACGTGCGCGGGCATGTCGTCCGGGCCCTCCGCCGTGTGAACAAAATCCGGATCCCCATCCGGGGCCACTCGTGACATGAACGCCTCCAGATCGCGGCGCACATCCGGGTCCGCGTTTTCGCACAGCATCAGCGACGCCGACGTGTGCTGAATGAACAGCTGACAGATACCCTCGCCGATGTGCTGCGTGTTGACCCATGCACGCACTTGGGCAGTGATGTCCGTGGTGCTGCGGCCCGGTGTCTTGATGTTTAGCGTGTGATGCATCGAGCGTCTCCTCCCCGCAAAGCTTCAGGGCAGCGGGCCCGGCGGGTCAAGTGCGACAGCCTAGGCACAGTGGTAAAGTGCAGCACCTTTATCCCAAGGAGACCCAAACATGGCAAGTGCACAAGCCCGCCACATTCTCGTACCCACCGAGGAACAGGCCAACGACCTCAAATCCAAAATCCAGAACGGTGAGGACTTTGCCGAGCTAGCCAAAGCCCATTCAACCTGCCCTTCAGGCCGAAGCGGCGGTGATCTCGGTGAATTCGGTCCGGGCCAGATGGTCCGCGAGTTCGATGAAGTCGTGTTCTCAGCACCTGTAAATGAAGTTCAGGGGCCGGTGAAGACCCAGTTTGGCTTCCATCTGATCGATATCACGCAACGTACTGACTAAATCCTCCTGCGGCGCTGCACCCGCGGCGCCGCTATTTCCTGTTCTGTTCCGAGTACTGCCCTTCTTTTGTGAGGGAATCTGCCCCGCCGTGTCGCCTGAATAGGTAAGCCGCGCTGATTGCAGCACCGCGGACGCCTATATTCGACCGAATGCGAAACGGGGAACGCTCATGATTTCAGAGCCTTACAGAACGAAACTCATCCATTGTGCGGCAGCGACCGCCTTTCTGCTGGTGCTGGCGGCGCCGGACAGTCAAGCCATCAACCCCTCAAGCACGAACTACACCATTGCCTGGGACGTCGTAGACGGCGGTGGCGGCACCGCAATGTCCGCAAGCTACACGCTGCGTGACAGTGTCGCGCAGACCAGCGCGATGGGTGACGGCACGAGTGCGAGCTATCGCGTTGCGCCGGGCTTCTATTCGCCACCGGACTCAGACAGCGACGCGGTTCGAGATTTCGTGGACAACTGTTCGCAGGATGCCAACAGCGATCAGCGCGACAGCAACGGCGACGGTTTTGGCAATGTGTGCGATGCGGATCTCAACAACGACAACGCCACCAACGCTATCGACCTGGGTCTGCTGCGACTGAGCTTCTTTACTACTGATGCCGATGCCGATCTCAACGGCGATGGCGTGGTCAATTTTCAGGACCTGGGCATCATGCGCCAGCGCTTTTTCCGTCCCCCGGGACCCAGCGGCCTGGCCCCCTGAACCTGGTTTTAAACGGCTAAAGAAAAGCCCCCCAGTGGTGACACTGAGGGGCTTCGTTCTTTTCGGCACTGGCCTTTACGGCCAGCGATGACTTAGCTAATCAACCTGACCACTCGGTCCAGGCGAGAACAGCCACGTCGTCTTGAAGATTTCGACATCATCCATGTCAACGATACCGTCAGAGTTCATGTCCACCTCCGGATCGTCGGTTCCCATCTTCTGGATGAGATAACGCAAGTCAGGCAGGTTCACGAAGTCGTCGTTGTTGAAGTCTCCGTCGCAGAAGTTGCCGTAGCCGTCGGCATCCGCGTCCACCTGATTCGGGTTACCGCGGAATGCGCAGTTGTCCAGCGCGTCATCCACGCCGTCATTATCCGAATCAGAATTCTCAACGCTGATCGTTACGCTTTCAGACTCTTCCACCGTGCCGTCAATATCGATGCGGTTGAACACCTCCATCGTGACCTCACCACCGCTGGCGCTCGGCAGCACCCGCGCCTGGAACGTGAGGACCGTCGGATCGGTCGGCTGGTCGGCGTAATCCCAACAGATCATCATGCCGTCAGACAGCGGACCCGAGTACTTGGAGCCAGCGGTGCCGCTCTCGTTCTCGATACCGATGATCGCATCGCTGAAATCACCGACGATGTTGTCGTAGGCAAACACGATCTCGAACTTGTTGGGATCATCGTCGATACGACCCGAGAACACGGCCTCGAAGTCAATCTGGTCCGACGAGCTGCCAAGCGGCGCGCGTTGCATGTTGTCCCATTCGATCACCGTCAGGTTGGCGCTACCGCGAGCCGCCGTCACACCGGAGCCGGCTGCTTCGTCATACACAACCACCATGTCGCCCCACAAGACGGCCGCCATGTCGTTGGGCATGGCCGGATTCGGAATATCCGTCGGTGCCCCCGGGTTCGCGCCCGGCTGCGAGTTGAAGTAGACAAAGCCGTCATCGGTCACATTGAAGCCACCGAGACGTTCGGACCCAAACAGCGTCATGTTCTGCGTGGGCAGCACGTTGAAGCTGATGTTGTTGCCGTCGATACTCGGATCAAGATCAAAACCCAGACCGCCCAGATCGATGTAACCCGACAGCCCTGTGATACCGGTATCGCATGCCGCGTTGTACATCGGATCATTCTGATCGACGTTCGGGCCGTTGATCGAAGGCTGATACGTCCGGCCAATGCGCGTCAGCGAAGGCATATCTACCGTCCAGATCGCATTGTCGTTGATGAACATCGACGAATCGCCGCCGCTGATGGTCTCCGGCAGAATCTCCAGACCCTGTGGCGTACCAGCGCTGACCACATACTCACGATCTTCGTTGGACAGGTTGGCACTGATCTCGATCGTGTAGGTGACGATATCGCCCACGTTGGCATTGTCGGTGCTCGCGAGCACTTTCACATCATCTTCGACACGATTGATCTCAACCGGAATCACACCAAGGCTGCCGCCCGGCGTTTCCAGCTCGACAGCGCCGAGGTAGGTCACGCCCGGAGTCATGTCAAAGTTCCAGAACACCCGCACATCAAATGGTTCGCCGCCTGGCACCGCATCTGGCGCTTCAGCAGTGATGCTGCCGTCAGGCGAAGGACTAACAATCGACACCTGCAGTTCGGTGGTATCGACAATATCGTCGCCGCTGCCTTCATAGTTGAATACAGCGACCCAGAATGCACCGCCGCCTTCGAGCTGTTCGGGCGTCAGTTCGCACAATTCGATCGAGTTCTGATTGCCGCTCTGACACAGCTCTTCGTCCGGCGTGATCTCGCGATCTTCGTTCAGATCACGTCCCACAAACATATCAACGTCTGGTGCCGTTGACGCCAGAGTCTCGGCCACAAACATGACTGAGTTAGCAGGCACTTCGAAGAATTCGATAACCGTGGACTCACCCGTGTAAGGCGTAAAGTCGCCTACCGAGCCGCTGATTTCCAGTGTGCGATCCTCGGGTTCGGCAAGACCGAACGCACCAATCTCAAGACCACTGATTTCCGCGGTACGAATGCCACCGCCCGTGGCCGAACCCGCGTTGCGGTCCGCCATCAGCTCGATCTTGTCCGGGAAAATGGCGGCGGCGCTGCGCACCACAACCGGCATATTGGCATCGGGGCCGCCACCGTCGTGCGACCAGACCGCATGGCCCGATACCCACTCGTTCGCTTCGATACCGGCGACGCTAACACTGAACTCCACTTCCACCAGATCGCCGGCTGCAGCGGTCACGGTCGATGGCGTTGCCGACACGACGATACCGTCGGCCGACTCGCTCTGCATGGTGTAGGTACCATCGCGAACGATGTGCATGGTGCGCGTGAATGAGCACGCACCCAGGCATTCGCGGTCGTAAAGATAAGGCATGTTCAGCGTGCGCGGGTCACCGCCAAGCGCGGGGTTTGCCGCATCGTACGCTGCGTCCGATTCATCAAACACGATGCCGACGCTTGCCGCATGCTGCAGCTGAACGCGACCACCGCCGAAGTCGAAGGGGTCGGCCATACGCAGCTCGCCCTCGAACACGTTTGGATCGACGGCCTCACGCACGTTGTCGCTGCCGGTCATGATCAGCGCTGACAGCACCTCTTCATCCGTCCAATCGGGCTGGACCGCTTTGACCAGGGTCATCGCTCCTGCCACGTGCGGGCTGGACATCGAAGTACCTTGCAGGAAGGCATATTCTTCGCCGTTGCGGAAGCCGGCAAAAATGGCCACGCCCGGTGCGGTCACACTCGGCACCAGCCAGTCGAAACCTGTGTAAGGTCCGCGCGAGCTGAAGCCGGCCATCTGGTCACCCGCATCAGGGTCACCAACCGGCACGCCGGTCGCCTCAATCGTGGCGACGTGGCCAGAACCGCTGGCGAGCCAGTCACGAACGGGGCCGCAGTCCTGGGCTGAAATCTGAATGCCCGGCAACACGTGGGCGTCGTCCGCGAGGAAGGCCGCGCCACCGTCGACATTGCACAGCACGAAGCCAGCAGCGCCACCGTCACGCACGTTAATGCCTTTTTGCACGCGGGCAATAGCACCGCGATCGCAGACCACAATTTCGTCGCCGTCAAAGGTGCCTGCCGGGAAAGGTTGCAGGCACTGGGCGGGATCACCGCCTGGATCGTTGGGGTTTTCATAGTCGCCGGCGTAGACAATGCGACCGGTGTAGCCGGCCGTAATCGAGCGGCCCGAGATCGCGGCCGGAGCGCCGGCTGCGCCGTCAAAGCTGATGTTTTTGGCCGGGAAGGCACGATCATGCGTACTCGCGGCAATACTGCTCGACCATGGGCCGCCGCCGGTGCTTGCAGCGCTGCCCGGCGCGTAACCTGCGGCCGTGCTGCCCGAGTTACCCGCCGAGTTGGCCAGCGAGATGCCGGCCGCGCGTGCGCCTTTGAAAGACAGCGACTTCGGATCGTTCCACGGGCTGCCGGTTGCCGAACCAATCGAGTGGTTCAGAACGTCGATACCCAGATCGATGGCGATGTCGATCGCCGCAATAATGTCTGAACCGGCGCAAAGCGGGTTACACACGCGAAACGCCACCAAGTTGGCATGCGGTGCCACGCCCGACAGTTCGCCCAGACTGTAGTCCAGCGGATTGCCTTCGGCATCCGGCAGCGGAATGCCGTCAAGCACGTTACCCACAGCCGTACTGGCCACGTGCGAGCCGTGACCGTCTTCATCTTCGGAGCTGGTTGCCGACGCCACCATGTTGTAGCGACCGACGAGTTTGTTGTTGCAAACAAGTTCGGGGGTGTCAAAACACTCGCCGAAGAACACGCCGTCACCAAACGGGTTGATGTGCACATAGCCATCATCACCGACTTCCTTGAACGCCGGATGGTCGCCGTTAATGCCCGAGTCGATAATGCCGACCAGCATGCCCTCACCCTGGGTACCGACACCACCGATGCCCTCAAGCGCAGAGCCATCCCAGATGGTCGTCGCACCGATGAACTCCGGACCACGATCTGTTTCCAGCGCATGCTCGGTGTCGCGCGTGACACGAACCACGCCCGGCAGCTTCGCAATTTCCAGTGCGTCGTTCTGGGTCATGGGCACAGCCAGACCATTGAACGACAGCTTGTAGGAATATTCACTCTTGAGTTCACGGCCAGTGGCAACGCGTGCCTCCTGCATGAACGACGACTGCTGGCGATCCAGATAACTGGCGTACGCACGCGCCGCAGGGCTCTTGGTGTTGAGCTTGCGATCGCGCTGACCGCGTTCGTTCAGGCCGACATCGATGCTGGTCGCACGCAGGCCTTCGACACCGCCTCGATACGATGCCAGCGGAGCAGCCGCCAGTTGAATGATGTAGCGGTGCTCGCCGGTCAGGCCTTTCTCAGGCACGAACACCGGACCGCCTCGCGATGCAACTTTGACATTCTGACGCGCCGGTGTGGCCGCGGTCAGATCCTTTGCCGAAACCGCAACGCGGCTTGACGCGGTAACACCAACACTTTTATCAACCGAAACAGCCGCAGCTTGTCCGGTGAAAAAAGTGAGCGATGCCAACCCGGTGATGAGTGATAGTTTGCGCTTCACTTACAGATTCCCCTTTTTGAATCCCCAGATGCTTTCTTTACAGAGCAACATGCGATAACCGGCAGCACCTCGTGCTGCGTTAGGAACGCACAAACAAGAAAAACACTGACCACCCCAAAAAGGATCACCCGAACAGAGCGCTCAGGCATCAAGAAAATCTGGTTGATGGTTTTTCTTGTTAGCTGTTTGGCAACCCCCTGTTGCTGCGCAGCTACGTTCTGCAAAACTGCTCTGACGCGTTCCACGCGACACTCGCAGCAGCTTTGCCCTCCCCGAAATCTTGTTATCGCAACCTTATATTATTACGTTCACTTTACATGTAATCGGTGCACTAGTGTAGTCGGATTCCAAAGCAATTCATCACGGGAAATTTGTGTCATTAACACAGCTATTCCACCGCGTTCGATTGCTGCAATGCACATGCTTGCAAACGTCCCAGGCACAAAAAAACCCGGAGACTTTCGTCGCCGGGTTTTTCGACAAGCTTCGCAGAGATTCCGCGAAGCCCATCATTGGCTCGGAAGAACCTTAGGCAGACTTGCGACCGAAGCCAACAAGAGCGCCGAGGCCCGACAGCATGAACCAGACAGCAGCCGGCACTGGAATCGGAGCAACTTCAACGTCAACCGAACCGAACTCAACGTTCAGCAGCGTTGCGAAGTCGATCGCGCTCACGAACGGGCCAGCCGTGCCGCTGGTGTCAGCGCCAAGTGCGATCGTGGTCGCGCCACCAGGGCCTTCAGCCGCGATGAACGTGATCGTGGCAACCAGATCAGGACCGGTCAGACCACCGAAAGCACCGAAGGCACCGCCGGTCAGCAGGCCGTCTTCGACTTCAGGGTCACGCGTGAATGACGATTCAAAACCAGCGTTTTCATTGCCCACATACGAATCGAATGCCAGCAGGCTCGAGTCGAATGCGATGTCGAAGCCACCACCCAGGGTGATTTCCGACTGCATGGAGTCGCCGATCATCTGCATGCCCGAGAAATCCATGATCAGGTCAAAGGTCAGAGCGTCGCCCGCTTCAGCCTGGACAACGCCGTCAACGACAGCGTTTTCACCGGTGTAAACCAGCGACAGGCTTGCAGCGTTCGCGCTGGCCATGACACCCATCAGAGCAGCTGCTCCGATCATTTTCTTAATAGTCATTTTAAAGTCATCTCCCTCGAGAAAGATTTTGTTGATTGTAACTGGCTTGTTAGGAGCCTCAGTATTATCAATCCCTGACGTCCTGAACTCAGAACTCTGCCAGCAATTGCAACGTCGGCCTCTACCTTCCAATTATCATGCCAAACATCTAGAACGTTGTTTTTCTTGAGTTTGTGTGCACACCAATTGGTATACACGGTGCACTCTGTCAAGTTTTCCGACGCGGTTTCTACACCGCGTCTAACCCAATCGTCCTGTTCACGCGTACCCTGAGCAGGCCAATAGACTGATGCGAAGGGTATTGCATAATTTAGTCAAGTGCAAGAGTCACTTATAGGCCTCACTCCGACCAGATAGCAGGCTAAAGACCCGCCAGCGCCTCCCGGGCCGCTTTTTTACCGGTAAATTCCGCCGAATCATCCGCCAGCGCCGCCTCCAGCTCGCGCCGCGCCTCCTCAAGACGGTCCGTTCGCACGTAGGCCATGCCCAGGTGGTAACGCAGCTGTGGAATCTGTCCAGCCCGGCTGACCGCACTTTCGAGCAGCTCCAATGCATCGTTGTAGCGACCTTGCCGGTATCTGAGCCAGCCAAGCGTATCCTCAAAAATCGGGTTCGCGTTGCGATCGAGGGCGCCGGCGTACTCGGCGGCTTTACTCAGCGATTCGGCATCGTTGCGATGATCCGCCACCAGCGCGATGTAGTTATTCGCCGCCACCGCAAGAGACGGGTTATTGGTAAGAATGTTCGCGTAATTGTCGATGGCCTCGCCATAGTTGCCGGTCTGCTCCAGTACATTGGCCTGCAGCAGAATTAGCTCCACATTGCCAGGTACGGCGGACAGACCGCGCTGCAACGCTGCATTGGCGGCATCGTAGTCCTTGTTGCGCAGGTGAATGCCCACCAGATTGCGGTAGGCCGGCAGCCATTTGTCGTTGGCATCAAGTGCTTTGCTGTTCGACTGCAGGGCGGCGTCCCACTGCCCTGCCCGGGCCTGCGTTTCGCCCAGAAGGCTCAAGGCGTGCGCGCTATCGGGGTTGGACTGCAGAAAGTTCTGGATGTAGCTGGTGGCCCCGGCTTCATTATCCAGTCGCACGAAGTTGCGGACAATTGACGTCAACACTTCGGTCGCGTCGGGATTGATGTCGAGGGCAACCTGCAGCGCATCGTTGCTCTGTTCAAAATCGCCACGCGCCTGCAGCACACGACCTTTCACGTAGTGGCCAAGCGCTTTGCTCGGATCAATATCCAGGATGCGCTGCGCCTGAGCCTCTGCCTCATCCCACTTTTGCTGTCGCAGCAGTGCATCGACATACAGGCGCGCCAGAGCAAGATCGCCTGGTCGCTGCTGAACACCAGGGGCCAGCAGGTCTGATACGTCCTCCCAGCGCTGCTGGCGAGAATAAAGCCGTGCGAGATCTTTGCGTGCCGCCACATTGGCCGGCGCCGACTCCACGAGTTTCTGATAGGTCTCGATGGCCAGCGCGGTCTGACCGCTTGCGGCGTGCGACTTGCCCAGAAGAAGCTGGGCATTCTGACGCGTTGGATCTGCGCGAAGTACGTTGCGCAGGTCGGCCGTTGCATCTTCATATTTCCCTTCGGCCATGGCCAGGCTCGCACGCATGGTCAGTGCTTCGGGGTTGCCAGGCTCTTCTTCAATTACCTCTTCCATGAGCTGGCGCCCGAGCGCCTTGTCGCCCCGGCTAAGCTCGATCGCCGCAAGTTTGGTCCGCGCGGACAGGCCGTTGGGGCCCACGCCGTCACGATCCATAATGCTGCGATACACGGTCTTGGCGGTGTCAAAGTCCTGCATCACGGCATGGGATTGCGCCAGCGCGAACCGGTACTGATAGATATCGGGTTGCTCTTCAATGTAGCTCTCGAGAAGACGCACAGCGCCCTCGCCGTCACCCTGCTGCCCCAGGAACTGCGCCAACGACAGTTTTGCCGTGGAATCTTCCGGATCAGCGCGTACCAGGTCCTCGAGAACCGTACGCGCCTCATCGCCGCGCTTCTGACTTGCGAGATAGCGCGCCAGCGCATAGCGATAGGCGTTTTCATCTGGAAACAGAGCCACCAGATCGCGAATTTCTTTTTCCGCAGCCGCCTGGCGCCCTTCTTTTTGCAAGATGGTGATCTTTACCACGCGCAGGGACTGGTTGTCCGGCTCATAGGAAATGGCGCGCGACAACAGCTCAAGCGACTTCTCGACGTCCTGAACCTGATATGTAGAGGCCAGGAACGCCAGCGCGCTTACATTGCGCGGTGCCTCGGCCAGTACACCTTCGGCGATCGCACGAGCCTCATCAATTTTGCGCTCCTGTAGCAGTACCGTGGCCTCAAGCACCTTGCCCTCAAGGTTGCCCGGGTCTGCGGCTTCAATCGCAGCGACCGAATCACGCGCACTTTCCAGCTGCCTTGCCGCCGCCCAGATGCGTCCCATCTTGACCTGCGCCTCGACGTTGGTGGGGTCAATTTCGACGGAGCGACGAAGGAAACGCACCATTTTCTGCGGATCATTTTCCTGCTCGGCAATCAGGGCCAGCAGGTAACTGGCGTCGAAACTGTTGGGCAGAATCTGCAGGGCGTTCTTGGCGTCCAGCTCGGCCTTGATCAGGTCGCCTTTGTCATAGGCTTCATTGGCACGGGCGAGATAGTCCGCCGCGCGTTCTTCCTTACCTCCACAGCCAGCCAGCAGCGCCAGGACCAGCACCAGCACGAGGCTTTGCAATGCGCGAATTGGTGTATTCATTATTGTTCCAGTGTCAATGCGAAATTCAGCCCGCAATTACAGCAGAAATGCGCGCTTAACGAAACCATCGGAAAATCGAGCCAAACGCTCAGATAGCTAAAAAACCAGCCCTCGCAGAGCCAGCACCGACAGTGCCACGACGCCGCCTATGGGCAGGAGCGCCCGCTCCGCTCGCTCCCGTCGACACAGAAACTCGCTGGCGTAAAACACCACAGCCAGTCGAATGGCCGTATCGGCGAGCATGGCGGTCGACGTGGTGTTCTCCTGTATCTGAGTGCTGACCACCACGACGAGCACAAAGACCATGACCAGAAAGTCCAGCGGTGTCGACTGAAAATGCTCCCGATCCGTAAACTGGATACAAATAAGCAGCGAGGCGCCAACCACGAGGAAGCCAATGTTGACGGCCGTGTTGCTGGCCAGTTCGATGTCTGTGCTCAGCGTCAGGGCAAATACCATCGCCACACCGGCAACGTAGGTGCCCAGGCGAATGACGAAGCGACGCACGCGCAGCGGCGCGAAACGCAGCACCACCGCCGCGATGGCAATCGCGCCGCATGCACGCGCAAAATCCACCGGCACCTCGGCCGGGTAAAAGGCCGCAAACACCAGCAGAGCGGCGGCAAGCAGCTCGGTAACGCGCGTAGCAACTTTCGGCAGGTTTGGATGCAGGCGCAGCAATTCGCTCTTGCGCGACGCATTCTCTCCCGGCAGCGTCGGCCGGTGCACGGCGAATTTCTGCATTCGCGCAAACCGGAACGCCAGTAGCACCAGCGTGGACATGGCCAGGTAGGTACCCACAACCACCAGATCGCTCTCGAAGCGCAGCACGTACGCCGCGACGACCATCGCGGCCTGCACCACGTAAATGATCGACACGGCCTCGTAATGATAAAAACCAAAATCAAGCAAACGGTGATGGAAATGATTGCGATCGGGCAAAAACGGAGAGCGCCCCGTGCGCAAACGCCACAGCATGACGGCGAGCGTATCGAGGATCGGGATACCCAGCAGCAACAGCAAAATGGCAGGGTTCAACGCTGTATTGGCACTCTGAGTCAGTATGACCGCGAGCACGGACGTCGCGAAGCCAAGAAACTGGCTGCCCGTATCACCCATAAAAATGATCGCCGGATGATTGTTGTAGCGCAGAAAGCCGCACACCCCACCGAGTGCGGCCAGCGTGACCATGGCCAGCGGCATGGACTGGTTCTGGAAAAACATCCACGCCAGCGCCGTCAACGCGATCAGCGACGAACCGGCCGCCAGGCCATCAAGCCCGTCGGACAGATTGATCGCGTTGGTCACTCCAACAATGAACACGAGAGTCAGAGGAACCGATATCCACACCGAGACCGGTTCGATGCCAAAAAAAGGCAGCACTTCAATGCGCACACCCGCCGCGATAACAATCGCCACCGCCAGAATCTGGCCAAAGAACTTCCAGCTGTAGTGGAGCCCGCGCTGATCGTCGATGTAGCCAAACACGAAGATCACCAGCGAACCGAGCATCAATGCACGCAGCATGCGCTCGTCGGGCCACCAGATAAGAAGGGGCACGAGCGCGCCGGCAACAATCGCTATGCCGCCGCTGCGCGGGATAGCGCCCACGTGCACTTTGCGCTCGTCGGGGACATCCACCAGACCCAGGCGCGCCGACACCCGCACCAGCGGCGGCACGAGCAGCATGCTGACCAGAAGCGACAGGAAGAAGCTTGAAAACAGAGTCATGGCTTTCGCTCAAACTTGAGCGACGGCGCGAGAACCGAAAATCAGTCCGGCACGCGCGCGGCGATGTCTGAATATGTGGTTCTGATCAGGTCCTGAATCTCCTTGTCCGCGTCCTCGACGCTGTCTCCCCCGGAAACGTTTTTCGAAAAACGAATCAGTGCGCCGTCGGTGCGATTGCGCGTGAGCGCGTCCCAGAACAGATACCACTTGACCACATACTCGTTGGTAAGCTGCCGATCGCGCTGTTTGAACCAGTAGTAGACGACCATTTTCTGCTCGCCGTAGGAAATCTCCATGCGGTTCACCACCAGATCACCATTCAGACCCGGCACGTTGTCGATCGCACGGTTGGTTAACTCATCAATGCGCCAGCCACCCCCGGGCAGACAGCTGCGCGGTGAATGCGCCGACGCGCCCTTGCGTTGGTTGTCGTAATAGGCCACCCACAAATCCACCGGACGTGCATCGCGACTGCGAGCAAAATCCGCGCTGAACCAGTCCTTCATTTTCAGAACGTCCAGATACTGCTGCTCAACAGGCTTGGTGCGCGCCGACCAGTCGTTAAAGCTCTGCGGCATGTCAGCAAACGCGAGACGCTCGGGACTGTCGGCCGGGCGATCCGACAGGTATTGCGATCCGATCGCCGCCAGCGCAATGAGCGCCACGCCCGCAATAAGCGGCGTGCTCGGCGACTTGCTTGAGACCGTTGACGGATCACTGATGGGATCGCCCGAATCGACGTTGAATGCTTCGCTGAGCGTGCGTTTGTCGCCAGAAAGCTTCATGAGAATGATGATTTCCAGGAACAGTAGCGCAACGCAGGCCATGAAAATAATCCAGCCCTCAAACGCGTGCAGGAAGCCCTCGGCCTGCTCGATGCCCCAGCGATTCACCAGCACGCCAATCACACCAATGCGGAAGCTGTTCATCAGCACCGTGAGCGGGATCGAGGTCAAAAACACGAGCACACGCTGCCACCATTTGCCGCGGAACAGGTACGCGCAAAGAAAGCCAAAACTCATCAACGGGAAGAGGTAGCGCAATCCGCTGCACGCCTCGACCACCTGCAGTTTATAGACTCCAAGATCGATCACGTTGCCTTCGAGATACACACTCAGACCGAAAGCACGGATCACGGCCACGCCAAGCTGCGATGAAATTAGCTGCAGCTGCGACGAAAGACTGTTGTACAAAAACGCCGGCAGCGGAATCATGAACACCAGATAAAGCAGCGGCACCCACATGTACTTCATGCCCGCTCCACCGACCAGCGCGATGACCAGCCCGGTCAGCGTGATCAGAAACGCATACTGCACGATCACGAAGATGGCACTGAGCTCGCCTAGAAGCATCAACGCAAGACCGACGACCACCAGCGCAACACCCACCCAGGCACCACGCCAGGTCGTCTCCATCAAAGCGCGGCGCTCGCGCCACAGCAAAAACAGGGCAATCAGCGGGATCAGATAGCCATGGCTGTATTCTTCGCGCTGCCACTGCTCGGCCATGTAGGCGAGGCTTGACGAGAACGTGATGCCCAGCGCAATCAGCGCGACCAGGACAACCCCGATCAGCGCAACGGGCCACTTGATACCAGAATTCGTTGCGGACTCACTCACTTGCGCCACTCTCCCGTACGTTGAGCATCAGATGTGCAGGATGCCGGTGTAACACCGGGTTATTGCTCTTATTTCCAGGCGCTCATCGCGCCCGTCGCAGAACCGCGAATACTACCACGTTTGCCCTGAGCAAGGACTCCCG
>CAZXCL010000090.1:0-11119 GCA_964639265.1 uncultured Gammaproteobacteria bacterium
AGATCAATTTTACTGCGGTAGTTCTTGGCGCCCAGATTCTTGATGCCGTCGTATTCGATCTGGCGCTGGTTGAGTACGGCTTCGGCCTGGGCCAGCGCCGTCTTGAACAGCGCCGGGTCAATTTGCAGCAGGGTTTCGCCGGCCTCGAACACACCACCGACCACAAACGATGGCGACATGGAAATGATGGGGCCGTTGACTTCCGCGCTGAGCTGCGTGGTCACCGCCGGCTGCGCGGTGCCCTGACTGTCAACGGTGAACTGCACCTCGGAGGGCACGACGTCGATGACCTCGACCAGCGGCACGACCTCTTTGACCGGCTCGCGTTTGGGCTTCTCGCGCGAGTTGGCCATGCCCCAGGTGATCAGGAAGGCCCCTATCAACATGGCAGCAATCAACACGGTGCGCTTGAGCTTGAACGACATGACGCTTCGGACTCCGAATGGTTTCGGACATAGTTTGAAGCCTTTTGCCGCCAGACGCTATTTTTTTAGGGGATGATCGTCCGGCAGGTGCTTCAGGGCCCAGGAGGCGAGGCGCTTTTTCTTGTTGGGCAGCGACAGCTGGTCGTTGGCCAGGGGGATGATGGCCTTGTCGTGCACCAGCAGGCGATAGCAGTACTCGATCTTGTCGTTGGCCGAGTCAGTGGGTTCGAATTCAACCACGCCGCGGCGCACGGCGTCGGCCATGATGATCTCCAGCGCGGCCTTGACCAGGGCCACTTCGTTTTTCGACTTTTTCACATCAGTCCTCCGCAAGTTTGCCCTTAGAAGCCAGCTGATACCTGCCGCATGATCAACGCACACGAATACGCGGCGATGGTGCCCATCACGTAACCCAGCACAGCCAGAAGCACGCCGACCGGAGCCAGTGAAGGATGGAACGCGGCGGCCAGCACGGGCGCGGAAGCCGCGCCCCCGATATTGGCCTTGCTGCCAATCGCCAAAAAGAAGTACGGCGCGCGCAGGACGCGGGCAGCGATTACAAGCAGGATCACGTGAATCAGCATCCAGATGGCGCCAACAATAAAGAACCCCCAATAGTCCTTGATCGCCGAGATGTCCATCTTCATGCCAATCGTGGCCACCAGAATGAAGATAAAAACGGTACCGATTTTCGAGGCGCCTGCCCCTTCATAGTTGCGCAGTTGCGTGAAGGACAGGCACACGCCGAAGAAGGTGGCCAGGATAATCAGCCAGAAAAATTTCGAATCGAGACTCGCACGCTTGAGAAGCGGCGCGTTCTCGCCGATAAACGGTGCGATCACGTCGGCCAGACCGTGGGCAAGTGCCGTGGCGCCGAAGCCGAGGGCCACGAGCACCATCAGGTCGGTCGTGGACGGAATCCGGGCAATGCTCTTGCTGAAGGTATCCATCTTGTCGCGCAGATGGTCCACGGACGACGCGTCGGCCTTGAGCGCACGGTTGATACGCTGACGATGACCAACACCGATCAGCAGGAAGGCCATCCAGACCTCGGCCACCAGCACGTCCACGGTAATCATGACCGAGTAGATGTCGTCGGGTGTCTGGAAAATCTCGTACATGGCAGCCTGGTTGGCGCCGCCACCGATCCAGCTGCCGGCCACGGTCGCAAGGCCCCGCCAAATCTCCGAGGGAGTGGCACCCAGAAGCTCAGGCGAGATAACTGACGTGATCAATAGCGCCAGCGGGCCACCGATCACCACACCCAGCGTGCCCACCAGAAACATCGCCACAGGTTTGAACCCGAGCCGCGCAATCTCGCGCAGATCGACGCTCAACGTCAGCAAGACCAGACAGGCGGGCAACAAATAGCGCGATGCAATGTAATAGAGTTTGGAATGCTCGCCATCCACGATGCCAAACGTGGTCAGAAGCGACGGCAGGAAATAACACAGCAGCAGCATGGGCACGACGCTGTAAAACTTTTGCAGCGTCGGATTCGAGCTGTTCGAGGTGTAGAACACCGCGCCAAGAATCATGAGCAGCAGGCCGAGTGTCACGGCGTCGTTCGTGATCAGTGCGCTGGATGTTTCCATGAAAAGTCTCTTGTATCAGTTGTTATTGTCAGCCCGGTGCCAGCGTCTGGCCCAGTAGATGAACGGCGTGTCGATGATCGCAATCGCGAATTTAAACACATATTTCGCGGCGGCAAGCTGAATGGCCGTGGACAGGCTCACCAGACCCCACCACACCACCAGGCCATAGATGGCGGTGTCGACCAGCTGCGAGGCCAGCGTAGAGGCGGTGTTGCGCAGCCACAAATGACGGCCTTTGGTCGCCTCGCGCAGTTTGTGGAAGACCCACACGTCGAAGCTCTGGCTGATCAGATAGGCTAGCAGTGAACCGAAGACAAACCGCGGCGTGAAATCAAACAGCGTCAGCGTGGCCTCGTGCACCGAGCGTGCAAATTCTGCCGTCTCCGGCGCGTTGGAGGGTACGTACTGCAGGCTGAGCTGGGTCATGACGACAAGCGCGACACTGACGAAAAACCCGACCAGGACGGCCTTTTGCGCCGCAGCGCGGCCGTAGAGTTCGCTTAAAAGGTCGGTGGCAAAGAAAATGCTCGAGTAGAGAATCACGCCCATGCTGGTCTGCATGCCCAGCACCATGGTCAGCTTGGGGCCCATGATATTGGCCAGCAGCAGGCTGAACACGACAACGCCTACCAGGCCCGTGCGCCCAAAAAGGCGAAAGCTCAATACGGCGATCGCCAAGTCGGCAACAAGCGTCAGGCACCACAGCAAGGCCTGATGATCAACAAACAGATCGGGTGGCAACATCGGCGCATTATAGCGCCGATAGGTGTCGCTCAGGCGGCCTGCAGACTCTTCATGATTTCACCGAACTGATCTCGCGTCAGCGGCTTGTTCAGAAAATCGCGTACGGCGCGATAGCCGCGGGCGCGCACCATGTCGTCGGGGTTGGCTGACGAGGTTAGCATAAACACCATGGTGCCAAAATCGTCGCCAAAGCGACGTTCAATTTCATCGAGAAATTCAAAGCCGTCCATGCGTGGCATGTTGATATCCAGCAAAATCGCGTCCACTTTTTCGCTGGTCGCGTCTTCCAGATACTCCAGTGCATGCTCAGCGTAGGCGAAACTGATCATGTTGGCCGCGGCATTCCAGCGGCGAAAGATGCGCTCGTAAATCATGCGCTCCACGGCGTCGTCTTCAATGACCATGACCGTGCGTACAGTCTGCGTTATCTGTGCGGTATTACTCATTAGCCACGCTCCAGAAAAACGGAAAAAGTGCTGCCGGAGTCGGGTGCCGATTCCAGCCTGATATCACCGCCATGGTCATGGGCAATGCGGCGACACATCGTCAATCCAAGGCCGGCGCCGGGGTAGTCCTCATCGACATGCAGTCGCTGGAACATTGAGAAAATCTTCTTGTGGTATTGCTCATCAATGCCGATGCCGTTGTCGCGCACGTCAATGCGCGATTGCTTGTCCGTCGCCAGCGACGGGCTGGACAGCTCAATACTGGGAGTGACATCGGTACGGCGATACTTGATTGCGTTGCTGATCAGATTGGCGAACAGCATGCGCAGCAGCGGTCGATCACCCTGGACGACAGGGAGCTGGTGCACCACGATTTGCGTATCGCTGCTGATCGCATCGGCTTTGTGATCGTCGATGATCTCGGAGACCAATTCGTTGAGGTCCACCGCGGTGATTGTCTTTTGCGCCTCGATAACGTTGGTGTAGCGCAGAACCGCTTCGATGAGCTGCTGCATGCGATCAAGCGTTGCGACGCCCATGTCCAAAAGTTCGCTGCCTTCCTGATCGAGGCGTTCGCTTTGCGTTTCCTGCAGTTCGCTCAAGATCAGACGCAGTGTGTTGGAGGGTGATTTGAGGTCGTGCGATACCGCGTAGCAAAAGGTTCTGAGCTCTTCATTGCTGGCTTCAACCGCGCGCTTTTTGACCAGAAGCTGGCGCTCGGCCTGTTTGGTGGCGGTCAGATCGTTGTGCGCGCCAAGCATGCGTATCGGCTTGCCGGTGTCCTTGTCGCGGATTGCAATGCCGCGGCAGCGCACCCAAACGGTGGATCCATCGGCATGACGGTAGCGCACGACCTGATCGTAGGGGTGATTTGGATCGGCCAGATGGCGATTGAAATTTTCGAGCGCCAGATCGCGGTCTTCCGGGAAGATGATGTCCTGCCATTCGCCGGGATCGTGACGCTTGGTGGTCGAGTCAATGCCAAACAAGGCCCAGAACTCGGGGCTCATCCACTCCTGATCCGGATTCTCCAAATCCCAGTACCAGCACCCGTCCAGCGAACCTTGTTGCAGAAACTCCCACATCGAGGAATCCGCCTGAATCAGCGTTTCCAGTTCGGTTTGCAGATAGTGCGTGTCGGTCATGACCTCGTCCCTGGCATCAACAGCCTCGCCAGTTTAGCAGTGTCCGGACAAAAAAACCCCGTTTTTCACGCGATGCATCGTGGTTTTTGTGGGCCTAAGTCGCTGTAAGGTCAGCGCTTTATCGGGGTTATGACAAACCTGCAGGAGGCCGCTTTTCCCGTGCGTGTTTTTTGGGCAGACTGGCGCCTCTCGAAGGAGAGCGCATCCAACTGCCCACGGCCGCTCGTACCTACAAAACCATTCGTAGCTTCGCTACGAAAGTAGAAGTGTCTAGATAATAATTTTAGCAAGGACCTGCAATGCAGCACACAACCTACTGGCGTTCTTTCATTTTGGGGATCACCCTCGCCGCAACGATCGGCGTTTCGGCTCACGAGGATGAGGAAATTGACGAGGTGGTCGTGCAGGCGGGCCGTTGGCAAAACCTGACCGGCGCGCTGACGTCCGCGTCCGAGGGCATTGTCGGCCAGGCCGAAATCGAAGCCCGGCCGCGACTGCGCACCGGCGAGATTCTCGAGGTCGTGCCCGGTCTGGTGGTTACGCAGCATAGCGGCACCGGCAAGTCCAACCAGTTGTTTTTGCGCGGCTTCAACCTCGACCACGGCACCGACTTTGCGACCTGGGTCGACGGCATGCCAGTGAACAACCCGACGCATGGCCACGGTCAGGGCTATACGGACCTGAACTTCATCATGCCCGAGCTGATTCGCTCGGTGGAGTTTCGCAAGGGTCCTTACTACGCCGAAGTGTCTGACTTTTCGTCGGCCGGCGCCGCCTACATGACTACCGTGAACCGACTCGACAAGGGCATGGTGCGGGTCGGGCTGGGCGAGAACGGCTTCGCCAGAGTCATGGCGGCCGACAGCATCGAGGTGGCCGACGGCGACTTGCTGTTTGGCGTGCAGACTCACGTTTATGACGGGGCCTGGGTGGGCGTTGAGGAAAACCTGCGCCGCTATAACGCGCTGGCGCGCTACAGCCGTAGCAGCGAACTGCGCGAGTGGAACATCACCGTGATGGGCTATGACGCGACATGGGACTCTGCGGATCAGGTGCCACAGCGTGCCGTAGACAGCGGTCTGGTAGATGAATTCGGCACCATCGACGACACCGTCGGCGGCGAGAGCTCGCGCTTCAGTCTGTCGGGAAGCTGGCATGAAGATCGCGAGAACGGCCAGCTGCATGCACGCGGCTATCTGATCAGCTACGACCTCGATCTGTTTTCAAATTTCACCTACTTCCTCGACGATCCGGTCAACGGCGATCAGTTTCAGCAGGTGGACGATCGCAACATTTTGGGCGGCGATATCACCTTTAACTTTCGCCCCATCGGTAAGCACCGCCAGAACATCGGTTTGATGCTGCGTCATGACGATATTGGCGATGTCGGGCTGTTCCGCACGGCGCAACGTCAGCGCCTGAGCACGGTTCGCCAGGATGAAGTCAAGCAGACCAGCGTTGGCCTCTACTACGACGTGGACACTGAGTGGAACTCGCGCTGGCGCACGAGCCTCGGTCTGCGTGCCGACTACTACAACTTCGATGTTGCGCGCAGCAATCTGGCCGAAAACACCGGCACCGAAAACGATTTTCTGGTCACACCCAAAGTCAACGTTGTCTACGCTCCGACCGACGATCTCGAGCTGTTTTTCAGCGCCGGGCGTGCGTTTCACAGTAACGATGCCCGCGGCGTAACGATTCAGACCGATCCGGTGACCGGTGAGCCTGCCGAGCGGGTGGATCCGCTGGTTACCTCCGACGGCGCCGAGATTGGTTTTCGCTGGTTTCGCGCGGAGCGTCTGAACATCTCCGCGTCGCTGTGGTGGCTGGAGCTTGAATCAGAGCTGCTGTTTGTCGGTGATGCGGGCAACACGGAAGCCAGCCCGCCAAGCCGACGCTACGGTCTGGAGATTCCGCTCTACTACCGTTTCAATGACGTGTGGACGGCCGATCTGGAAATGTCCTTTAGTGAGGCGGAGTTCGACGGCGGCGACGAGATTCCAGGCGCGCTCGATACGGTCATCTCAGCGGGTCTGACGGCTCAAACCCAGGGTGGTTGGTACGGCAGCGCACGCTTGCGCCATTTTGGCGAACGGCCGCTGCTTGAAGACAATTCCGTGCGCTCTGATCCCTCGACCGTGGTCAATCTGAGCGTGGGCTTTCGTCGCGACAATCTGGATTTGCGCCTCGACGTGCTCAACGTGTTTGATGAAGTGGATGACGACATCACCTACTTCTACGAGTCGCGTTTGCCGGGTGAGCCGGCCGAAGGGGTGGCGGATACGCACTACCATCCAATGGAGCCACGCATGATGCGCGCCTACGCCACCTGGGGATTCTAGCTCAGCGCGTGAATATGGCGCCCGTGCTTTGCGGCGAACAAGCTCGCGAGGCCAACCAACAGCAATACCGTGGTGCCCGGTTCGGGCACGGCGAGCCGCGCCAGGTTGGCTGAGCTAAGAGCCTGCCATTGACCATCGCCCGCACGGAAGCGGCCGCTTTGGCCGCCCGCGCAGCAATTTTCGGCCCAGTACAAATCGATCGTGTGGCGGCCGCTTGTAAACGCCATGCCTGCAAGCTGCAGCAGCTCGTCTTTGGCATCCCAGTTATTGCCCCACCACAGGTCTTCGCTTGTGGCCGATTGCTCATCACCGTTCACATACAGCGCCGCACCGAGTCCGGCGTCGAGTCCAAACTCGAATTCCAGCGTCGTGAAATCCGCGGTCTCGAACACAAGCTGCAAGCGCGAGTGCTGGTGCGATCTCGACATGTTGATGTCGGTAAACTGCGCGAGCGACGTGCTGGTGACGGAACTTGTTTGCGCATGCCATGACGCCAGGGCGTCCCACGGCGAGACCACCGTTGTTGTGGTCCGTGTTTCAAACAAAATCTCGCCGGCGTTTGCCGCTGGGCAGCCTGAAACGATGGCGAGCAGAAAAGCGAATAGTTGGTAAGAGCGCAGCATGGCGTAAGTGTTCGCTGGAAATGACGTTGTCAGCGTAACGGGAAGCTCATACGTAGGCTGTTAAGCCGGTCACGCCGTGCACAGTCAAAGTGCAGGGCGTTATGACAACAGTTCGGCCGTTACTTGCCCGCAGACTCGGCGAGGTAGGGTTCCAGAAGTGCGACGATGTCGGCCAGCGAGTCTTCGATCGCGGCGGGCACGATCATGGCGAAAAGATCGAGCAGCACCACCGCGTTGAGCGTGGAGTCGGTTCGACCCGCTGCTCGCAACCTGCGCGTCATGGCCGCGTTGACCACCTGCAGCTCCTGATAAACCTTGAGCAGGCCATCAAACGACTCTTCTACGCCGTGTCCTTGCAAGCGCCTGTGGTGCTGCACCAGCAGCCAGTTGCTGGCCACGCGATGGATCGTTTCCAGCTCGCTGGCCAGCGGCAGATGAAAACGGGCCAGCGGCCGAAAGAACGTGGTGTGCGGACAGCCGCTGGTGGCCATGATCAAACCCATCATCGAGCTTAGCGCCGCCTGCACATCGACATTGGCACTGACGGTGCGCTCCTCGGTCTCGACGACGACCTTGAGTTGCTGGTAGGACACCAGATGCTCAAATTTTGGCACGACATCAACCAGACTGTGTGCGACAGGGCACAGGGGATCGTCGGCTTCACTCAGCGGACAGTTGTCGCATTGATGGAACGACAGTTGCGTCCATTTTGGCGGCTCGTCGAGCCGGCGACGTCTAAGCTCGGCGCTGTTGTCGTCCAGGGCCAGATCGAAGGTGGCTGCGTCGCCATCGGGCAACTCGAAGCGATAGCGGATATTGGGCATGGCGGTCGTTGCTTCGGGCTCGTTATCAGTCTGTGGGGCCAAGTATGCCCTGCGCTGCCAAGGGCCACAAAGCGTCAAAGCGCTATGTCTGAATCGCGCGTCGAACCGCCTCGTGATGCGGACGCCACGCGCCCCATGCGCACTCGGCCCACTCGCGGGCCTTCTGGCAGTGGGACTCGGCAGTCTCAACATGGAGCAGGTCAACCGCGGTCATCGCGTAGTCGCTGTCTGGTGGTGACAGCCATGTAAACGGTTGCGCATTCTCACGAGCACGGAGCATCTGTTGATTGGCTCTGGGTCCGATGAGGTCGTGCTCGAGCATCAGGCACAGGCGAATCAGATGCGTGGTGACAGACTGAACGCTTTGCGCGTCTTTGCCGCCGGGATGTTGTACAGCGTAGGCATCCACAGTGAACTGATGCGCGGCAAAGTACGCCGGATCGGAGTACTCACGCGCAAGAATCGCGGTGTAGCCGGCCCAGCACCCTGGCGTGCTGGCCATGTAACGATGCGTCGGTCCGTTGCAGGTATCGAAGTTGCCGCCACAGGCAAAACAAGGTTCGCTTGAGTCAGCCATCATTCAGTCGAACAGATCGAAGAGGTCTCCGACAACATCGCCAATCGCGTAGACCAGAAATGCCGCGCCAATTTCGTCCCACTCGCCGGAGCGTGACTCGCGCGGGACAACCTTGCGTCGTCCACCCGCCGTGCGCCGAAGCGATTCACGCGCCTGCTGATCGAGCAGCGCGCGCAGCTCCGATTCGTCGAACCACGTGCCGTGGTCGTCGCATATGTCGAGATAGATCGAGCCATTGCGATTAACAGGCTCCAGACGCATTGAGTGGTGACAGGCGGGGCAGCGCGCGGGCGCGACGTCATGCTGCAAACTGTGGGGCCGTGCGTCACGCGCGAAAGATCGGCGCTTTTTGTCCGCGTGATTGAGTTTATAAAATTTGTGGGCCTTCTTCTTGCGCAGCGCAAGCAGGGAATGCATGCGGTCGTGCGGTATCCACAGTCCCGCGCATCGCTTGCAGTGGGCGATTTGCACATTCGCAACCGACCTGGCCACCAGCGCCTGGTGACAACGGGGGCAGTCGGGTTTCTGGCCGCCGCGGCGGGGCGATGCCTTGTGGTTGTAAACCGTTCCGCAGTAAGTGCACTCCGAAACATTGCCGGTGAGTCCGGCACCGCACTGGGAGCAGAGCATGGCTGTCATGCCTCGATTATGCCTGCAATCCCGGCGATGTGGGATGGCGCGTGGGCGCCGCGTGTTTAGCCGGTGGCCGAGCGAGCCATTCGCGAACTGATCTCGTTGCGTCGCTGACGGCGCTCAAGATGGCGATAGGCGCGCTGAACGCAATGTCGAATCGCAACATACAGGTCGTCGCTTTGTGCCTCGCTCTCGACCTCTGCCATGCCGTGCAGCGTTATGCGCATCGAGGCACGGCGAACGCGCGCGCCGCGCGGTTCCCGCTGATCGCTGAGCGTCACCTCAACAGAGGCTACAGTGGGCTGGTGAGAGTCCAGGTATTCGGACAGCAGCTGCTGCACGTGGTTATCGAGTACGGTTGAGCCGACAAATCCGACGGATTGGATGCTCACATTCATTGTTATGGACCAGGACAGGTTGATCGACCCTGAAGATTAGCGTGCTAGCAGCTAAGAAAAACACGCATTTATCGACAGATTGATTCGAAAAAGCCGATGATTCGGTGCTAAGCTTGTGGCGCACACAAAGGAGGGTGTTGTCGTGGCACAAATCATTTATACGGCGCTGAGCACATGAGTGAGCCAAGTCGTTTCTCCGTATCCGGGCTGATCTTTTCGATCGAAAAGGTGATTCTGGTGCTGATCGTGCTGCTGACCGTGGGCGCGGTGTTGATTGAGCTGCAGACAGTGTGGCGCAATCAGACTATTGAAATCGCCGATATCCTGCTGCTGTTTTTGTACACCGAAGTCATCTCCATGGTCGGTATCTTCTACCGCAGTCATGCGATCCCGGTCGTCTATCCGATCTTCATTGCCATTACTGCACTGGCACGATTGGTTGTTTTGCAGAGCAAGGATATGGCGCCGGAGACCATTTTGTTTGAAGCCTCGGCCATTTTGATTCTGGCTCTGGCGGCGATCGCGCTGCGATTCACGGCCACCGATGGCTTTGGGCCACCGGCGAGTAAGAGCGGCGGCAACGACGGGTAGCGATTTGTGCGCCATCTGAACTACAACCACTTGCAGTACTTCTGGACGGTGGCGCGCGAGGGTAGCATCGTCAAAGCCGCCGAGGTGCTGCATCTGACGCCGCAGACCATCAGCGGTCAGCTCAAACTGCTTGATGATGCCGTGGGCGAACCGCTGTTTGATCGTGCCGGGCGGCGGCTGGTGCTGTCGGAAAAGGGGCGTCTGGTGTTTGCTTACGCTGACGATATTTTTTCCATCGGTGCAGAGCTTGCCAGCGTTGTGCGCGGGCATCGTCCGGGTGCGCCCACAACGCTGACCATCGGCGTGGTCAATTCTCTGCCCAAGCTCATTGCCGAACGGGTCATCGCACCAGCGCTGACGGACGGCAACGTGCGCGTGCGCTGTCTTGAGGACACGCTGGATAACCTTCTGGGCAGTCTTGCGACGCATCGTCTGGATCTGGTGTTGTCGGATCAGCCGGCCGCGCAGGGCCTCGGTCTGCGTGCCTACAATCACAAGCTCGGCGAGAGCGGCATGTCCTTTTTTGCGCTCAAGCGCCTGGCCAGGCGCTATCAATCCAGCTTTCCCAAGTGTCTGGCGGATGCGCCTATTCTGATGCCGTCTCCACGCTCGGCGCTGCGGCGACGTCTGGATGAGTGGTTCGCGGATATCGACATTGCGCCGAGGATTGTCGGAGAGATTGACGACAGCGCTTTGCTCAAGGCATTTGGCGAGGCAGGCGTGGGCCTTTTTTCTGCGCCGACGGCGATTGAGACCGAGGTCTGCCGGATGTATCG
>CAZXCL010000090.1:11219-15643 GCA_964639265.1 uncultured Gammaproteobacteria bacterium
TGATAGGTGGCCAGCTCCGAGACATGAAACGTCGCAAAGCCGTGTTGCCAGGCCACTTGCGCCTGTTCGATCAGCGACGCATTGGGCCGATCACCAGCTTGCGCAAACGCCAGATGGCGCTTTGTTGCCGGGCGTCGTGAGGCCAGTTCGAAAATGGCGGCCATGCCCTGCGGGTTGTGGGCAAAATCCACCAGTACTTCCACGCCGTCCACGTCATAGATGTTGCAGCGGCCCGGGTTGTCGGCGGCGGTCATGGCTTTGAGTCCGCGCACGATGGCGGCATCTTCAACGCCCAGCGCGTGGACCAGTCCAATCGCACCGAGGGCGTTCGCAACATTGTGGCGTGCGGCCCCGTCGAGCGTTAGCGGCGCGTCACTGACCGCGCACAGGGTTTGCCACGAGCTGCCGTCGAAGCGCGCGAACTGATCGTCGATGACGCTGACGGCCAGTGCGCCCTCAGCAGTATGCGCCGCAACGAGCGGATGGTCTGGTGACAAAGCGAACCAGCAGATCGGCACGCTGAGCTCAGTGGCCTTCGCCACCAGCAGCGGGTCGTCAGCATTGAGAACCGCGACGCTGTTTTGACCCAGCGTGCGCGTCACGATCCATTTGATGTTAAGAAGTTCTTTGAGATTGCGCGAACCAAAATCGCCAAGATGGTCTTCGGCAATATTGGTGATCAGCGCTGCCCGGGCATGATCGATGCCAAGACCTCGTCGCAGCAGACCGCCGCGCGCGGTTTCGAGGATGGCCACGTCGACGTCGGTTTCGCGTAGTGCTGCACGTGCGCCGCCGGGCCCCGAGTAGTCGCCGCGATCAATAATGCGGTCGTTGACGCCCACCCAGTCGGTGGAGCTCAACCCCACATTCAGGTTGGCCGCGCGCACCATAATTACCGCCAATCGTACCGAGGTGGTCTTGCCGTTAGTGCCGGTGACCAGGCCCACCGGGATGTCGCCGTGGTCGGCCCAATTGACGTCTTCGGGCCGGGGCAGGGCGTCGGCGGGCCACACCTGTGCGTGACGACCCAGACCCAGCGATACCTCATCGTCGTCCCACAGCATGGTGACGCCGTAGCCAGATGCGGCGGCCTGCAATGCGATGAGTTTGGTCTGGCGCTGGGCGGCCAGTTCGGAGGCCAGGTGTTGATCGGTGGCTGGTGGTTCGGACGCGGATTCACCGCTCAGCGTTTCAAGCGTCGCGGCCCACGCCGCCTCGTTAATCTCGATCGCCACGTAGAGCAGATCGATCGGGGCGGCCAGTGCCAGCGACACGCCGCCAGCTTCAAACACGTGGCAGGCATGATCCCAGTCGGCGACCTTGAGTGAGGCCAGGCGCGCGGCGAGCTGCGCCCGCCAGGTGCGCACGATCGCATCGGTCTGGCCCGGGTCGCAGTCGATATCCAGCACGGCGCTGGGCCTGTCCCAGACGAGGTTTGGTCCCGTGTAGCGACGTGAGTCGAGCAGCCGCATGACGCTTACCTAGTCGCTTTCCTCGCCGCGCGCGATGCGGACCCCGCGCTCGTCGCGGATAAGATCCATGTCGCCGCTCATTTCAAAACCGGGCACTTCGGGTAGCGCCACTTTTGGCGTGGCCGAATTCGCGGCCTGATCTTCGCGATCTTCGGAGTTGAAGTAGATGATCTGTTTCCAGCAGCGCTTGATGTCGTCGCCGAGCACCAACACCAGATCACCGGCGGTGGCCATTTCCATGGCATGCAATGTGGCAGCCTGTTCGTCGGGCACGATTTCGATTTGCTCGGGCTTGATGCCGTTGTCGAGCAGCACCTTGCGCATCATGTTGGGCACCTCGTCGCCGTCGCGCCCGCGTGTATTGTCGTCACGGCGGCAGATAAAGTGATCGAAATGGCCGTGGGCGACACGTGCGATTTCCTTGATGTCCTCGTCGCGGCGATCGCCCGGCGCGGCCAGCACGACAATCCGTTTGCCCTGTGACTCAAAACGATCCACCAGTTCGCACATCGCGCCGACGGCAGCCGGGTTGTGGGCGTAGTCGAGAATGACCTTGAAGGGATGTTCGGTATAGATGTTCATCCGGCCCGGTGCCTGGAAGAAACTGGTGTCGAACGTGCGCAGGCCCTGGCGAATGTTCTCGAGGTTGATGTCCATGTTGTAGGCCAGCGCCGCAGCAAACATCGCGTTTTGCACGTTGTGCATCGCGCGGCCTTCCACGGTCGCAGGAACCAGGTGCGTCCACAGCAGCGGAATATGACTGTCGCCGTCGTAGATCGTGATCATGTGGCCGTTCATGCCTTCTTCGAGCACGAACGCCTGGCCGCCGGCCTTGATGTGCTGTTTTACCAGCGGGTGCCCGGCATTCATCGTGATGTAGCAGAGCTTGGTCGCATCGGTGTAATCGGCCATCTGCAGGCACAGCGGATCGTCGGCGTTGAGCACGGCGGCATCGGTGGCGATCTCCACCGGCACGCGCTTGACCTCGGCGAGTTGCTCGAGCGTGTCGATGCCACGCAGGCCCAGATGATCGGCTGAGATGTTGAGGCAGCAGGCCACGTTGCACTCGGAAAAGCCGATGCCGCTGCGAAGCATGCCACCGCGGGCGGTCTCCATCACCGCAGCATCCACCGACGGATCGCGCAGAATAATCTGCGCCGAGGTGGGGCCGGTCATGTCGCCCTGTACCGACAGCTGGCCGTCGATGTACACGCCGTCGGTGGAGGTGAGTCCCACCGTGTAGCCATGCAGTTTCAGAATGTGCGCGAGCATGCGCGAGGTCGTGGTCTTGCCGTTGGTGCCGGTGATCGAGGCGATGGGGATGCGCGACGGCGCGCCCGGTGGAAACAGGCCGTCGATAACAGGACCTGCAACGTCACGCGGTGTGCCTTCACTCGGCGCTACGTGCATGCGGAAACCCGGGCCGGCATTGACCTCGCAGATGCCGCCGCCGGTTTCGCGATACGACTCGCTGATGTCCGTGGTCAGAAAATCCACGCCGCCCACGTCGAGGCCAATGGCTTTGATGGTGCGGATGGCCATCTCACGGTTGTCCGGATGCACCGAGTCGGTCACGTCGATGGCCGTGCCGCCGGTCGAGAGGTTCGCGGTGGAGCGCAGAAACACGAATTCGTCTTTCTTGGGTACCGTTTGGCGCGTGTAGCCGAGCTGTTCGAGCAGGCGATCTGCCTGATGATCAAACTCCAGACGCGTGAGCACTTTTTCATGGCCCACGCCGCGCCGTGGATCGCTGTTGACCACGTCCACCAGCTGCTCGACGGTGTGCTTGCCGTCTCCGACCACGTGTCCAGGCATGCGTTTGGCCACGGCCACGAGCTCCCCGTTGATCACGAGCATGCGATGGTCATAGCCTTGCAGAAACGACTCAACGAGCACGCTGCGGCTGTGTTCGCGTGCTTTCTCATAGGCTTCGGTTACCTGCTCGGGGGTCGTCAGGTTGATCGACACGCCGCGACCGTGATTCGCGTTGAGCGGTTTGACGACCACCGGATAGCCGATGCGCTCGGCCGCGCGACGCGCGCGATCGGCGCTGCGAATCAGATACTGACGTGGTACGGGCAAACCCAGATCGCGCAGGATGCCGTTGGTCTCTTCCTTGTCCGAGGCAAGCTCCACAGCGATGTTGCTGGTGTTGCCGGTGCAGGTGGCCTGGATGCGTTTCTGATAGCGGCCGTGGCCAAACTGCACGAGGCTGTATTCGTTCAGACGCAGCCAGGGAATGCCGCGCTCTTCGGCGGCGGCCACCAGCGATGCGGTGCTCGGGCCAAGCGCGCGGCGCTGTGCGTAGCGAATAAAGGCGTCGCGTTTTTCTTCGAAGTCCCAGTCTTTGCCGGGCGCGTCGCTGGGCTTGAGATTCTCGGGCAACAGGTGATGGATCAGCTGCAGCGCGAGGCGGCCGGCTTCAATGCCGACATGACGATCGGTGTACTGAAACACCATGTTGTAGTGACCCGGCTGCCCCTCGACGGATCGCGTGCGACCAAACGTTACGGCCAGGCCGGCGACGTTCTGCAATTCGATGGCCAGGTGCTCCATGACGTGACCCAGCCACGTGCCCTCATCTTCGCGCAGCCGCCGCACAAAACCGCCGGGCTCGCGGTACGAACAGCCGTGCTCATCCAGCCCGGGCAAACACTTCAAAAGTGGATCAACAAAATCCGGGCCGAGTCGACCGGTGGGCCACTCCTCGAGTTCGCCCAGATCGAGCACGTGGCGAATAACCGGAAAGTGCGCGTAGACATTGGGCCCGACGTAGACGTTGGTGGACAGGATACGCATGGACGGGCCTCCGTGGCGGCAGCGCGCGGCCGCTTGAAATTATTACTCGGGTGTGGCCGTCCGGCTTGCGATATCGAAGCGGCCACCATCAATCAGAATATGTAACTTAACATCAATCAGGCTGACCGGTTCATTGCGTCTGGCCACGTCCAT
>CAZXCL010000091.1:0-15443 GCA_964639265.1 uncultured Gammaproteobacteria bacterium
GTTTTGGCAACTAAAGCGGACCGCCAGGGAGCCATTGTCAAAATGAAATCCCGACTCTCCCTCCGGCTGGCCTCGGGAACCCATCAAGACCGGCTGGCCTCGGGATACCATCAAAAAAAGCGGGCGGACCCCAACAACAACGCGCTCAGGGCAAAGCACTATGAAGCGGGGTCCGCCCAACAAAGGGGGGAAGTGATCTGTCAGTCTTCGATGAAAAAGTCTGTGTCACCCTCTAAAGCGACACTTTCGGAAAAATTCCCCCACCGCGGGAAGAATTATTTTTCAGGCGCAAAGGGCGCCAGCAGCGACGGATCGTCGTTGCGAGGATTGCCTACGGCTTTGCCCACCGGCCGGTGGGTCATGGCGTCAGAATCAAACGGCAGCAGAAGCTGGCGCAGCTCGCCAACCTCCTCGTTGGCCGGATCAAGCCACTGCTCATAGCGCTCGGCCGGGAGGATGACCGGCATGCGCGAATGCAGCTTGCTCATCATCGCATTGGGTTCGGTCGTAATGATCGTGCAGGTCTGCAGCGGGACGTCGGAGACGCCGTCATTCCACTGTTCCCAGAGTCCTGCCAGCGCGAAGGGCTCTTCACTCTTCAGCGAGATGAAATATGGCTGTTTCGCCCCGCCCTCGGCACGCCATTCGTAGAAGCCATCCGCCAGAATCAAACACCGACGTTTCTTGAAGGCTGCACGAAACGACGGTTTGCTGTGCACCGTTTCGCCGCGCGCATTGATCAGCTTGTTGCCAATCGTCTTGTCCTTTGCCCACGAGGGAATCAGTCCCCAGCGCAGGAAACTGACGCTCGCTGCGTGTTCCGGCAGCTGACGGATAACCGGTACGAACTGCGTCGGTGCGAAGTTGTAGCGCGGCACCATTGCCGGCACTTCAGACACACCAAAAAGCTTGACGACCGCTTCGGACGGGGAATAAAACGCGAAGCGACCGCACATAACGCTAGGAGCGAAGCCCCCGACCCGTGCGCAGCAGATGCAGGCTGTACGCCCCAAGCACAAGAATAAACACTCCGATGACCGCATAGGCGGTGCCCACCGGTATGTCGGACTCACCCAAAAAGCCGTAGCGAAACGCGTTGACCATATAGATGATCGGGTTGAGCTTGGACACGCCCTGCCAGAAAGATGGCAGTAGATCGATCGAATAAAACACACCGCCGAGATACGTGAGGGGCGTGAGTACGAACGTCGGGATGATCGAGATGCCCTCAAAATTCTTCGCATACACGGCGTTGATGAAGCCGGCCAACGAAAAAACAATCGAGGTCAGTATGACAATCGACAGCGTGACAAATATGTGCTCAACGTGCAGACGCGTGAAAAACAGCGCCACCAGCGTGACGAGCACGCCGACGCACAACCCGCGCACCATGCCACCGGCCAGATAGCCGCTCAAAATCACAATCGGCGGCAGCGGTGCGACCAGCATTTCCTCAACGTGTTTGCCAAACTTGGCACCGAAAAATGACGACACGACGTTGCCGTAGGAATTGCTAATGACCGACATCATGATCAGACCCGGCGCGATGTACTGCATATAGTCGAAGCCACCCATCTCGCCAATTCGCGACCCGATCAGATTGCCGAAAATGACGAAGTACAACGTCATGGTGATCACGGGCGGCACCAGCGTCTGCACCCAGATGCGCGTGATGCGGTTGAACTCACGTCGCACAATCGTGCAAAAACCCACCCAGTTGACGCTCGCCTGCGACATCAGGAACCCTCACCCTGTGCGCCATCGGTCAGACGCAAAAACAGCTCCTCGAGCCGGTTCGATTTGGTCCGCATGCTGGTCACTTCAAGATTGGCGGCGTTCAGCGCCACAAACAGGTCATTAAGACTCTGACCGTCATGCACGTCCACTTCGACGCCATCCTCGGCGGAGGCCGGCCGTAACGTGAAACTCGCGACCGCGGGCAGCTCGTCCGGTACCTTGGCCAGCGTCAGCACATAGGTCTGCAACTTGAGCTTTTGCAGCACACGGCTCATGCGATCGTTTTCAGTGATCAAACCGCCATCAATGATGGCGACGTTGCGGCACAGCGACTCGGCCTCCTCCAGGTAGTGCGTCGTGAGGATAATCGTGGTGCCCTGTTGGTTGAGCTCAGTCAGGAATGACCACATCGAGCGACGGATTTCGATATCCACGCCGGCGGTTGGCTCATCAAGAATCAACAGGCGAGGCTCGTGCACAAGCGCCCTCGCGATCATGAGCCGGCGCTTCATACCGCCAGACAGATTGCGTGAGAGCTCATCGCGCTTGTCCCAAAGCTTGAGCGCTGTCAGATACTTCTCGGTACGTTCGTGCGCAACCGCTCGGGGAATACCGTAGTAGCCAGCCTGGTTAAGAACGATATTGCGCACCTTTTCAAACATGTTGAAGTTTACTTCCTGAGGCACGAGACCAAGACAGGTCTTGGCAGCCTCAAGCTCGGTATCAATATCGTGGCCATACACCCTGACCTCACCACTGGTCTTGTTTACCAGTGAAGAGATCACACCAATCGTCGTGGTCTTGCCAGCGCCGTTGGGGCCCAGCAGGGCGAAAAAATCACCACTTTCGACTGTCAGATCGATGCCGCGCAAAGCGTGTACCGACTCACCGTAGGTTTTGGTCAGTCCGCGAATGGTCAAAGCATCTTGGGTCATAGTGTGCGCGCTGTCGTGCCCACCCGGCCACCGCCCATGGGCGGATCTTCGAACGAGGCTGGTCAAAAATGAGTGTTGGGGGTGTATCTGTGCATCGTACCCAGATTGTAAAAAGAGAATAACACGTTTGAATTCATCCAAAAACGGGAGAATAATCAGCGCGCGATGACGTCCGGGTACACGAGCCCGTCGCACCTAAAAAAAAACAAACGGGGCTGTTTTGAGGTGTTAAAAGAGTTTAAAGAGTTTGCGATGCGCGGCAATGTCATGGACATGGCCATCGGCATCGTTCTGGGCGGGGCGTTCGGCAAGATCGTCTCGTCGTTCGTCGGTGACGTTATCATGCCGGTCATCGGCAAGTTCATGGGCGGCGTCGACTTCTCGCAGCTTTTTGTGAACCTCTCCAGCACCCGCTACGACTCGCTGGCGGCGGCCGAAGAGGCCGGCGCTGCGGTGCTCAAGTACGGTACGTTCCTGCAGACCGTGTTTGATTTCCTGATCATTGCTTTCGCCATTTTTATGGTCATCAAGGGCATGAACGCGGCCAAGCGCAAGGAAGAGGAAGCTCCGGCCGTGCCCACCACCAAGGAATGCCCGCGCTGCTTCTCAGAGGTGTCGATCAAAGCCACGCGCTGCCCGTTCTGCACCACAGATCTTTGATACCTTATTTTCACGGGGAGCAAGGCCACATGCTGTAGGGAGCATGTGGCCTTTTCTTTTGTGCGGTACCCTACGCCGCTGTATGGATGCTTCCGCCCGCAATCGATTTGTCTCGCAAACCTTTGACCGTCTCGCCCTGCGGCGCACGGACGAGGCCTGGTGCCGTCAGGTGCTGGCGGACAATCGCGCGCTGATACTGCCGGTCTGGCGCCACAAGGTGCCGGCGTCCACAGGCGGCGAGCTGCGCTTTGTGGCTCCCACCGATCTCGAAGACCAGAATCTGGAGAGCACCATCCTCCTGGGCGTCTGGAATGGACTGCCGGTTTTTGCGCTGGATTTCGGCGAAGCCAATGAACCCCCGGCACCACTGGCGGCCTTCGAGCATCACGGGCTGCGCAGTGTCGCGACGCTGGCGCCCGCCGATACCGCCGCCCTCGCGGCCTACGCACAGGCCATGGTCTTCTGGCATCGGCGCCACCGGTTTTGTGGTCGCTGTGGCGCGCCAAACCTGAGCAGCGAGAGCGGGCATGTGCTGCTGTGCAGCCGTTGCTCTGCCAAGCAATTTCCGCGCAGCGACCCGGCGGTCATTGTTCTGGTAACGCTGAATGACAAGGCCCTGCTCGGCCGGCAGGCGACATGGCCGGCGGGACGCTATTCCACGATCGCCGGGTTTGTGGAGCCCGGCGAGAGCCTGGAGAATGCCGTACGCCGTGAAGTCGCCGAGGAGACGGGCGTGAGCGTCGATCAGGTGCACTACCACAGCTCGCAGCCGTGGCCGTTCCCGGCCTCGCTGATGATCGGTTTTCATGCCACAGCCTTCGATCGGCGCACGCAGCTGCGCGATGACGAACTCGAAGACGTGCGCTGGTTTTCTCGCGAGGACATTGTCGCCGAGCTCGACAACGGACTGCTGGCACTGTCGGCGCCCATTTCCATCGCCTATCGCCTGATCGAGCACTGGTTTGACGAAGACCAGCCCGGTCGCCTGGCGGCGCTTCTGAGCGAGCGGCGGAACACAGGATGAATCACGCATGTGTCTGATCGGCATCGCATGGCAAAGCCATCCGCGCTACGCGTTCATCATGGCCGCCAATCGCGACGAATTTTATGCACGACCCACGGCCGCCGCGCATTGGTGGCGAGGCCACAGAACGTTGGCCGGGCTTGATCTGGAGGGCAACGGCACCTGGCTCGGCGCAACCCGGGACGGGCGTTTTGCGGCCCTGACCAATTTTCGCGAGCGCCTGCACCCGCATCCGGAAGACCCCAGACCGTCCCGTGGCCAGCTTGTACGCCGCTGTCTGGAGGATAGCGCCGACGGCCATCTGCCGCAGGATCTCCGCGCCCGTGCTGAGGATTTCGCTGGTTTCAATCTGCTCAGCGGACGACTCGTCGGCCCGCGGGCGAGGCTGAGCTTTCACACCAATCGCGGCTCGAGTCGCCCGACACTCGAGCCCGGAGTCTACGGTATGTCCAACGGCGAGCTAGGTGCCGACTGGCCCAAAGTCATCGCGCTGAAGGCAACCATGGACGATCTGCCAGCCGACCTCCCTCCTGCGCCGCTTCTGCTCAGCGCCCTGACCCGCGCGGAGATCGCCAGCGATACTGCGTTACCAGATACGGGTGTCGGGATTGAACTGGAGCGCCGCCTGTCGGCGGCCTTTATCCTGAGCGAAGGCTACGGCACGCGCTGCTCGACCGTGTTGCTGGTGGATTATCACGGCAACGCCACATTTATCGAGCGCACTTTCGATTCAACCGGCGCGGCGATCGCAACACGCGAGTTTTTGTGGCGTATCGATCAAAACGCGGAGCACACGGCATGACGCACGAAAAGACCTCGGCACCGGCCGGCACCTGGCCCTCCGTTTTCACCACTGATGTCGTGGTGGCCGGAAGCCGGCGGCTGGCCGATCCGCGAATCGTTGGCGATGACGTCTACTGGCTCGAAGGCCGCCCCGAAGAGAAAGGTCGCGTGGTGCTGGTGCGCGAAACGCCCGACGCCCGGATTGATCTGGTGCCACAGCCGTTCAGCGTGCGCGGGCGTATCCACGAGTACGGCGGCGGCTCCTATCTCGTGGGCGAAGGGGTGGCATGGTTTGTCAACGCCTCGGACCAGTGCCTGTATGAGGTGGATCTGGACGGCAGCGTGCCGCGGCAGATAACCCGGCCCTCGCAACGACGTTTCGGAGATCTTCTGCTGGATTCAGGTCGCCAGCGCATTATCGCAGCCTGCGAAGACCACGCCGCCGAGGGCGAGCCGGTCACAACACTGGTGGCCATCGACCTTCGAAGCGGCAGCATTGACACACTGACCAGCGGGGCGGACTTCTACAGCACGCCAACACTCTCGCCGGATGGCAGCGCGCTGGCCTTTTTGTCGTGGGATCATCCGGACATGCCGTGGGACGCCACCACGTTGTGGCTGGCAGACATTACCCCGGCCGGCGCGTTGGGCGATCCGATCAACATCGGCCATACCGATACCTCGCATTTCCAGCCCACGTTTGGTCCCGACGGCTGCCTCTATGTCGTGGCCGATAACGAACAATGGTGGAACCTTCAGCGCTTTGATGGCGAGCGCTTTGTGCCCATCGCACCGTGTGCCCGTGAGTTTGCCTTTCCGCAGTGGGTGTTTGGCATGCGCACCTTCGGGTTTATTGATGACCACACCATCGCGGCTATCAGCACAGGGCACGGCACCTGGCAGCTGCACACCATCGATATCCGCGACGGTCGCATGGAGACCATTGATGCCATCGACACCAGCGCGTGTGACCAACTGGCCGCCGGCAGCGGCCGAATCGCCGTCATCGCAGGCGGGCCGACCCAGCCGCTTTGTATCTATACCGGCATTGCGAGTGACCCCGCGTCCTGGCGCGTCCATCAACGCAGCAGCGATCTGAACCCACCGGCAAAGAGCATTTCGATCCCGGAACCGGTCACGATTCGCGCGGGCCGCGCCCATGAATGCCACGGCTTTTACTATCCACCAACGAGCGCGACGCACACCCTCGAGCGCAACGAACGCCCGCCCCTTCTGATCAAATGCCACGGTGGCCCAACGGGCGCCACCAGCAACGCGTTTGATCCGCGCATCCAGTTCTGGACTTCCCGCGGTATCGCGGTGTTTGACCTGAACTACCGCGGCAGCACCGGCTACGGACGCAGCTTCCGTCATGCACTTCGCGGCCAGTGGGGCATCAGCGATGTCATGGACTGCCGTCATGTGGTGGAAGACCTCGTCGCCCGCGGCCTGGCAGACCCGGATCGTTGTCTGATCAGTGGCGGTAGCGCCGGCGGCTACACGGTGCTCAGCGCACTGACGTTTGACAACGTGTTTGCAGCCGGTGCCAGTCATTACGGTATCGGCGATCTGGAACTGCTGGCGCGCGACACCCACAAGTTCGAGTCGCGCTATCTGGATCGGCTGGTCGGCCCCTACCCTGAGGCCCGCGAGACGTATCTGGCGCGCTCGCCGATCGCCCACGTCGACCAGCTCAACTGCCCCGTGATCTTCTTTCAGGGTCTGGACGATGAGGTCGTGCCGCCCAACCAGGCCCAGACGATGGTCGCGGCGCTGGAAGAAAAAGGCGTGACGGTCGCTTACGTACCGTTTGAAGGCGAGGGCCACGGCTTTCGCAATGCCGACAATATCAAATACGCGTTAGCCGCCGAACTGGCTTTCTATGGCCGCGTGCTGGGGTTTACGCCGGACGGTCCGGCGCCCGATCTTTCGCAGGTCCTCATTGAGGCGGACTGAGCTTGTTGAACTTACTGGTGCCTGCGTCGCGTAATAAAACGCGTCGCGGCCACGCACTGGTCAGCGTTCAGACCAGACCTTTCTGAGCCACGCGCCAATGTCGCGCAGCTGCTCCATGCACACCTGATGCGCCATGGGGTAGGTACGCCAGTCGACGTTGTACCCAGCTTCGCTAAGCGCCTGATGCGCGTGCTCACCCAGTGCCAGCTCGAGCACCGGATCGGCTGTGCCGTGGGCCAGAAAAACCGGCAGATCCGTATTGGCCGATGAGGCGTTGGCCAGCGCCTTCTCGTGCAGCGGCAGGTATGTGGAGAGCGCCATCACGCCGGCCAGGCGCGCCGGATAGGCCAGCGCGCTGTGCAAAGCGATGACACCGCCCTGCGAGAAGCCCGCGATCACAATATCTGACGCGCCGCGCCCGTCGGCGAGCTCGGCCGCAATCAACCGCTCAACCTGGGCGACGCTTTGTGCGATACCCTCTTCGTCAAACGGCCCCTTGCGGTCCAGCCCGAAGATATCGAACCACGCACGCATGGCCATACCGTTATTCAGCGTCACCGGACGCACCGGCGCATGCGGAAATACAAAACGCACACCGGGCAGATCGCCCAGACCCAGCTCGGGCACGACCGGCTCGAAGTCATGCCCGTCGGCGCCCAGCCCGTGCAGCCAGATCACGCTGCGAGAGGTCGGTTCTTTCGTGCTGACGACGACGGTATCCAATGCTGCCATGATGCGCGTTCCAAAGGCTCGAAAACCGGCAGTGTACGCTACCGCGCGAGCCTTTTCCCGAAGCCTGACGTACACTCCCGAGCATGAAATCCGAGCCCCTGACACTGCTTCTGGCCGCCGTGCTCCTCGCGCTCGGCGGCTGCGGCCAGACCGGCGCGCTCTATCTGCCGGGTGAACCCGCCGAGCAGCCCGCCGAGATACCCCAAATCACGGGCGACACACCAGACGATGCCGACGGCGACGACAATGAGCCGGCCGAGACAGACAACACACCATGAGCAAATCCAAGCCCCCGTTTATTCTTGTTGACGGATCTTCCTATCTGTATCGCGCCTTCCACGCACTGCCTTCGTTGACCAACTCGGCGGGCACCGCCACCGGGGCGGCGCTGGGCGTGACCAACATGCTCAACAAGCTGCTGACCGAGCACAATCCCACTCACATCGCCGTGGTGTTTGACGCCAAAGGTAAGACGTTTCGGCATGAGATGTACGCGGACTACAAGGCCAACCGCCCGCCGATGCCCGACGAACTGCGCGAACAGGTGGAGGCCATTCACGACATCGTGCGTCATCTTGGTCTGCCGCTGGTATGCGTCGACGGGGTGGAAGCCGACGACGTCATCGGCACGCTGGCGCGCGAGGCCGCGGGCGAGTCACGTCAGACACTGATCTCGACCGGCGACAAGGACATGGCGCAGCTCGTCGACAAGCACGTCAATCTCATGAACACCATGAGCGGCGAGTCGTTTGACGACGCGCTGGTGGAAAAGAAGTTTGGCGTGCGCCCGGATCAGATCATTGACTACCTGGGACTGGTGGGAGACACCTCCGACAACATCCCCGGCGTGCCCAAAGTGGGCCCGAAAACTGCCGCGAAGTGGCTGGCCCAGTACGACACAATCGACAATCTCATCGAGCACGCCGATGAGATCAAGGGCAAGGTGGGCGAGAGCCTGCGCGAGCACATCGAGCAACTCAAGCTCTCGCGCACACTTGCCACGATCAACTGCGAACTTGATCTGGACTGCAGCCCCGACAGCCTGCAGCGGGGCGCGGCGAATCTGGTTGAGCTGCGCGCCATCTATGAGCGGCTCGAGTTTAATTCGCTGCTGCGTGCGCTGCCCGACGCCGACGGTGAGCCGGTCGCCGTTGAAGCGGCTGAGGCATCAGATCTGCGTCTGGACGTGGTTCTGGCGCAAGCCGATTTCGACGCCTGGCTCAAGAAGCTGAGCAAGGCGAAGCGTTTCGCGTTTGATACCGAGACCACCAGCCTTGATTACATGGAAGCGCAAATCGTCGGCGTCTCGTTTGCCGTGGAAACCGGTCACGCCGCCTATGTACCGGTCGCGCATCGCTATCTAGGCGCGCCGGCTCAGCTTGACCGTGATGCCGTACTCGGGGCGCTCAAGCCATTGCTGGAAAACCCGAAGATCGAGAAAATCGGGCATCACATCAAATACGATGCCCACGTTCTGAAAAACCACGGCATCCATATGACTGGCATGGCGTTCGACACGATGATCGAAAGCTACGTGCTCAACAGTACCGCCACACGCCACGACATGGATTCGGTGGCCAAGCGCTATCTGGGGCGCGAGACCATTCACTACGAAGACATCGCGGGCAAAGGCGTCAAGCAGCTGCGCTTCGACGACATTGAGCTTGACGAGGCTGGCCCCTACGCCGCCGAAGACGCCGACGTCACGCTCGCGCTGCATGAACATCTGTGGCCCTTGCTCAAAGCCGAACCCAGCCTGAAAAATATCTACGACACGATCGAGCAACCGTTGATCGAAGTGTTGAGCGATATGGAGTATCGCGGCGTACTCATCGATGCCAATATGCTTGCAACGCAAAGCGCCGAGCTGGCGGAGAGCATGGAGCAGCTGCGCAGTGCGGCATTTGAAGCCGCCGGTAAGGAGTTTAATCTGGGCTCGCCCAAACAGCTGCAGGAAATCCTGTTTGAAGAGCAGGGCCTGCCGGTTATTCGCAAGACGCCGAAAGGCCAGCCCTCCACGGCCGAGGACGTTCTGCAGGAGCTCGCTCTGGACTACGAGCTGCCGCAGTTGATTCTCGACTACCGCAGCATGAGCAAGCTCAAATCTACCTACACTGACCGCCTGCCCGAGGAAATCAACGAGCGTACCGGGCGCGTGCACACCTCCTATCATCAGGCGGTTGCGGCCACCGGCCGGCTGTCGAGCCAGGGCCCAAATCTGCAGAACATCCCGATCCGCTCGGCCGAGGGGCGGCGCATTCGTCAAGCCTTTGTCGCGCCAAAAGGCCGCTGCATCGTGGCCGCCGACTATTCGCAAATCGAGCTGCGCATCATGGCGCATCTGTCCGGGGATGAGGGTCTGACCCGTGCCTTCGCGGAAGACCGGGACATTCATCAGGCCACCGCCGCCGAAGTCTTTGGTGCACCGCTCGATGATGTGACAAGCGATCAGCGACGCTCGGCCAAGGCGATCAACTTCGGCCTGATCTACGGCATGTCCGCATTTGGTCTGGCCAAACAGCTCGGCATTACCCGCGGTGCCGCTCAGGAATATGTGGATTTGTATTTCGAGCGCTATCCCGGCGTGCGCCAATATATGGACGACACACGTACCAAGGCGCGCGACGACGGCTACGTCGAAACGGTGTTCGGCCGCCGGTTGTATTTACCGGAGATCAAGGCGCGCAATGCGGCGCGCCGCCAGTACGCCGAGCGCAGCGCCATCAACGCACCAATGCAGGGAACCGCCGCCGATATCATCAAGCTCGCGATGATCGATGTGCATCAGTGGCTGTCCTCCGGGGACCGCGGTGCCACGCTGATCATGCAGGTCCATGACGAACTGGTGCTCGAGGTGGATAACGACCGCGTAGATGCTGTCACGAAAGAAGTCGTAGAACGCATGTGCAATGCCGCGACGCTTGCCGTGCCCCTGCGGGTGGACACCGGCACCGGCATCAACTGGGACGAAGCCCACTAACCAAAATAAAAACGGTTTTAGATCAGTTGCTTAGCTCGCCTGCGCAAGAAAAACAACGCCTATGGAAACTTTTCCTCGGGAAGGTAGCTCCAACATAGTGAGCGCCGCAGGATTGGCCGCTCACCCCGCTACCCTCCCTGAGCGGGTCATGTCTGACAGCCCCATGTCGGACACAATCTTGACCTCGACGTTTCCCCTAATCGGCGTCGAGGTCTTTTTCTTTGTGGCCCAGCCATTCCAGAACACGCGCCCGCGCCTGATCAAGGCCCGTGCCGTTGAGCGCCGAAAAAAGCTGGATACCGACACGCTCGTCGAGCTGGGCTCGGGTCTTCTGTAAGGCGCCATTGCCAGCGCCGCGACTGAGCTTATCGGCTTTGGTCAAAAGCACGTGCATGGGCAGGCCCGCAGCGCCGCCGTAGGCGAGCATTTGCTGATCAAACGGCATCAGCGGCCGACGCACATCCATGATCACAATGAGCCCTGCAAGCGATTGACGGGATTCGAAATACTCGGCCATAAGCGAACGCCAGTGGGCGCGCACGCGCGGCGGCACCTTGGCGTAGCCGTAGCCCGGCAGATCCACCAGCCTGGCACCGGCCTGGACCTCAAAAAAATTGATCAGCTGGGTGCGTCCGGGTGTTTTGCTGGTGCGGGCCAGACCCCGCTGATTGGCGAGCTTGTTCAGCGCGCTGGATTTGCCGGCATTTGAGCGCCCGGCAAAGGCCACTTCGGCCCCGACATCGGGTGGACAGCCCTTCAGGGCGTTGGCGCTTGTCAGAAAGTGTGCGCTATGTAGTGAAACCATTGACTGAACTGCCCCGAAAGCATGGCTTGGTGTACACTCTGCTGCCGCCGAAGCGGCGCGGAAGTCTAGCACGACCGTTTGTGAAACATTTGCCAACATTAAGTCAAACAGGACCTGACACGAATATGCGCTCGAAACTCACCCGAATTCCGACGGCCATCGCGGCCTTTTTGTGCTGTGCTGCCCTGTCCACTTTCAGCCACGCCGAAGGCGATCCCGCCGCCGGAAAAGCCCGTGCCGCGGTCTGCATGGCCTGCCACGGCATGGATGGCAACAGCGGCAACCCGGAATGGCCCACGCTTGCCGGCCAGCACGACGATTACATCGTGGCTCAGCTGACCGCCTTCCAGGAAGGTCGTCGTCAGAACGTTCTGATGTCCCCAATGGCGATGGGCTTGACTGATACGGACAAAGCCAACCTGGCTGCCTACTACTCGAGCCAGACCACGAAGACCACGCCGGCAGATCCTGCGCTGGTTGATCATGGCCGCAAACTTTATCTGGCTGGCGACGCCGAACGCGGTATTGCCGCCTGTGCGTCCTGCCACGGCCCCACCGGACGCGGTAACGGCCCAGCCGGCATGCCGGTTCTGTCGGGTCAGCGCACCGTCTACACGGTCAATCAGCTCAAGGCCTACGCCGACGGCACCCGCGAGGCGCCATCCGAGGTCAAAACCTCAATGATGCACGAGATTGCCAAGGCGCTGACCGCCGAAGACATGGCCGCCGTTGCCAACTTCGTCCAGGCGCTCAAATAAGACGCTAGAATAGCGCCAGATGCGCGGACGGCCGAACTTATCCGGTCGCGGCGCCACTAACCAGCAAAGCGCTGCGAGTCCCCGGGGCTCGCGGCGTTGTCGATTTTTCGCAGGAGAGACACATGCTTCGCACCACACTTTTGACAACGGCTGCCGTCGCAGCGGTTCTGGGGCTCGCCGGCTGCAGCCCTGCCGACGCCAGCGACAAGGCCGTCGCGGCGACAGAGAAAGCCGCAATGGCCACCGAAGAAGCGGTGAAGGCCGCCGGTGAAACCGCCAGCGAGGCAACCGGCGCTGTTGCCGATGCGGCCAGAGATACCGCCGCAGCGGCCACGAATGCGCTGACCATGACGCGTGAAGAGGCGATGGAGAACGCGCGCGTCAATGACAAGCTCACGCGCCTGGATACCGACGGCCAGGTCAAAGCCGCGATCGCCGCCAAAGACGCCGCGGAAAAAGCAGCGATGAAGGCGCAGACTGCCGCCGAGAACGCCGCCGACGCGAAAATGGACATGGAGAAGATGGAAACGGCCGCTGCCAACGCGGGCGCTGCTATCGTCGCTCAGACCAAGGTGCCCATCGCGGCCGCCGCGGGCGTCAGCTCGGCCATGATCGCCGCCGGCGACAAGCAGTTCAAAGCGGGCAAGGACTACGTGGTTCTGTCGCCAGCCAAGCGCACAAGCAGCCCTCCGGGCAAAGTCGAGTTGACCGAAGTGTTCATGTACCAGTGCCCGCACTGCTTCAGCTTCGAGCCGTTTATCGAGTCGGTGCTCAAGGACGCGCCGGAGGAAATGAACTTCGTGCGACTGCCGGCCATCTTTAACAACGTGGCCAAGCTCCACGCGCAGGCCTTCTACGCCTCCAAAGCCATGGGCAACTGGGAAGAGCTGCACACGCCCTTCTTCCGCGAGATCCACACCAACCGCAATCTGATGCCGAACGAAGACAAGCTGCTCGATTTCATTGCCAAGCAGGGCATCGATCGCAAGGAATTCGGGAATGCGATGAAGTCGTTTGAAGTGGATTCCAAAGTGCGTGACGCTATGGATCTGAACACGGCGTACAAGATCGGCAGCGTGCCCACGCTGGTGGTTAACGGCAAATATGTCACCAGCGGCTCGATGGTCGGCGACACCGACAAGCTGCGTGCCGTTGTGCGCTACCTGGTGGCGAAGGAAGCCGCCGCGCTCTAGAATTGTTGTCGTTCGCGCCCACTCGGCGCGACTGAGCGATTATGCAAGAACGGCCAGGGCGCTCGCGTCCTGGCCGTTTTTGGCTAACCAACAGGAACGGAAGTTGAATCAGGAAACAGGCAATAGCGCGGACGTCATGCCCATCAAGCGCTTCGCGGTCTTCACCAGCAAGCCGAATTTTTCTGTGCTCCAGGGCATTCGCCTATTGCTCGATGAGCTCGCGGACAGCGAATGCCTGGTCATGATTCATGCGCCCGCCCGCCCGGCGAGCAAGCTGATCAAAAATCAGTTCCGGAATCTCAAGCGTCACGGGCCCGCCTGGATTCCCTATCAGTCTGCCGAAATCATTGATCTGATTGCCGATCGCCTTCGGTCCTCGCCGACGCGCAGCGACAATGGTGTGGGCGAGCGCTACCGGCGAGAGGCGCTCAAAGCCACCGGGCGCGTTCGCTTTGAATCGTACACCTCGATCAACGGCGAGCAGGCGCAACAGGCATTGGCCGATTTCGATGCCGATCTGGGCGTGTCGCTCGCGGCACCCATCCTGCGTGAAGGCCTTTTTGCGAAACCGCGCCTCGGCACGATCAACCTGCACAAAGGCAAAGTGCCCGAATATCGCGGCATGCCGCCGGCCTTCTGGGAACTGCAGGCCGGCGAAAAATCCGTCGGCTGCACCATCCACAAAATGGAAGCGACGCTCGACACCGGCGCAATCCTGCTCGAGGACGAGTTGCCGGTCAGCGAGTTTTCAACGGCCAACGGCATGCGCGTAGGTCTGGACCAGATGGGCAATCGACTGCTCGTGCAGGCGGCGCGCGCGTTGTCCGACAGCACGGCCGTGTTTACCCCTCAACGCACCACCGGCGCGAACACCAACACGCGCCCTCCACTGCGTGTCGAGTGGCGCGCGAGCCGCGAAGCGGCCAAAAAGGAAAACACCGTCAGCGCGCGACAGACGGTCAAGGACACGATCTTCCGCGGCTACAGCACCCTGCAATCGACCCGTCGTCGCCTTTCACGTGACGCCGAGCCCAACGTCACGGTGCTGCTCTATCATCGCGTCTGCGACGACTTTCGCGACAACGTGACCATCGGCATTGAAAAATTCGACGATCACATCGGCTTTCTGAACAAACACTGGAACGTGGTCTCGCTGCGCGATCTGGTCAATGGCAATGTTGAGCATGAACCAGGACGTCCGGCCATATGCATCACTTTCGACGACGGCTACAAAGACAACTATGACTACGCGGCGCCGATCCTGCTCAATCACGGCGTCCACGCAACGTTCTTCGTCTCAACCGAAAAGATCACCGACGGAAAGTTTTTCCAGCACGACCTGGACAAGCTCGGCCACGGCCTGCCCAACATGAGCTGGGACAATATTCGCGAGATGCAGCGCGACGGCCTGGACTTCGGCAGCCATACGGTCTCGCACGCCAATCTCGGCAAGATTTCGCTCGCTGAAGCGGAGCGCGAGCTGACCGAATCAAAAGCTACGATCGAACAGGAACTGGGACACGAACAGGTCCTGTTCGCCTACCCGTTTGGCGCGCCTACCGATATCAATGAGGCTGCGCGCGACAAGGTTGCCGAAGTCGGCTACGCCTGCTGCTGCTCGGCCTACGGGGGCATCAACCGCGGCGAGCTCAATCTTATGAATATCCTCCGCGTACCGGCCAACTTCAACATGTCGCTCCCCGCGCTGCGCGCGCGCATCGATGGCTGGGGTGCGGCCAGCCAAATGAGTTATTAGCGCAGCTGATAACCTAGCGTGGGGCTTGGTCAGACGCATCGTGGGCGCCCGAGGCCAGCCAGAGAGGGTTTGGGGACTTCATTTTGACAATGGGGCTTGATGGGCGCCCGAGGCCATCCGGAGA
>CAZXCL010000092.1:0-15318 GCA_964639265.1 uncultured Gammaproteobacteria bacterium
TGCTCGCGGCTACGATGGCGCACGCCACCGATAAGTCATACCGAACGCTTGTGGCGCAGGAGATCACTCAGCCCCTGGGGCTGGACAGTATCGCCGAGGCGCCACCATCGGCGGCCGGTCATGCCGATCACGCGATACCCTATTTCTCTGACGGTCATCGACTGCGGCCATGGCGGGATGTGAATCTGAGCCATCGCCTGCCCGGCGGTGGCTTTGCGGCCACATCGCGTGATCTGGCCAGGCTCGGCGCGGCGTGGCTGGATGAAAAATATCTGTCCGCGTCAACTCGAGCCCGCTTCTGGTCACCGCAGGTGCTCGCCGACGGACAGGTCAATGCGCAGAACTATGCGCTCGGATTTCGCGTGGGCGAGTGGGTGTCCCCGGACGGCAAGCGCTACGTGCATGCCAACCATGGCGGTGTGAGTCGCGGGGGGCAGAGCTGGCTCATGGTCCTGCCGGAGCAACACATGTCCATCGCGATCAACACCAATCGCAAGACTGACGAATTCGCAGACTTCGCGATCGTGTATCGCGAGCTGCTGACGACGTTCGATGCGGTCGGCCGCGTTGCCCCCGGTATTGCTCCGAATTAGACTCAAGCACATCCTGTTCTTCGCAGGTCAGGTTGCCGTAGGCGCCGCCGCGCTCGACACAGCCTCTGGGCGCTGACTCCCTTATGTTGGTGCGCGTGCTCTCAAGTGTGATAATGCGCGCAAAGAGTCGCCCACTCGCAGGGGCATAGGGGAGAACAACAATGAGAGCACTTCGTATGGCCATCGCGTTAGCCGCGCTGGTTTTTGTGTCTGGCTGCGCCACCTTCGAGGTGGAGGGCAGCGGGTCCATCACACCGGACGCCATCACCGGCAGCGAAACGGTGCACGGCTCGCTGTACGGCATCGACTGGGCTTCGCGTGTAACCGAGAAATGTGGCGGCGACAGTTTGTTCCGCGTCGAGTACCACACAAATGCCGTGTTTATTCTGGCGTCTGTGGCATCGCTCGGTATGTACGTGCCGCAAACGGTGGAGTGGTGGTGCTCGGGCAGCGACACGGATGCAGAAGATGAAGAAGTCTGGGACCCCGCCGCGGGGATTGCCGGCGGGGCGTCACGATGAGCGTGCGTAATATCATCGTCGGACTCGACGGCACCTGGAACCAGCCCGAGCGGCTCAGCGACGGCAGCGTGACCGGCACCAACGTCGTGAAGTTTCTTTCGGCGCTCATGAAGCGCGGTCAGTCGCAGCACTATGAGAGCGGTGCCGGCACACGAGCGTGGGAGCTTTTGCCCGGCGGTATTTACGGCTATGGTCTGGACAAACGCATTCTCGGTGCTTACCGATTCCTGCGCCGCTGCTACAACGATCCGAAGGTCCCGCCACAAAACAACAAACTGTTTATCGTCGGTTTCAGTCGCGGCGCCTACTCCGCACGTCGCCTGAGCGGATTGATCGCGCACAGCGGCATTCCGGTCAAGGCTTCGGACGTGGATCGCGGCTGGGAGATGTATCTGAACAGAGATACACAGAGTGCCGCGGCCATGAAAGAGCAGGGGCGCTATATCGACGTGCCCATCGAGATGGTGGGCGTGTGGGATACGGTCAAGGCCACCAACGACGCCGATTACAATGACGATCAGCTGAGCCCCAATGTTGTGGCCGGCTATCACGCTATGGCGGTTGACGAAAAACGACGCTTTTTTCCCGTGTTGCGTTGGGGGGAAGACAAGCGCGTGCGAGAGATGTGGTTCTCCGGTTCGCATTCCGACGTCGGTGGCGGCTGTGCGCAGATGGATCTGTCGGACGTGGCGCTGATGTGGATGATCCACTGCGCCGCGAAGCATGGATTGAAGTTCAAGAAGAGCTACATCGAACGTCACATCAATCCGAAAATTCCAGGCCAGGTGCACGATGCGTTCACGGCGATGTGGAAGCCTTATGGCGCCAGCGACCGTCCCGTCACGACCGGTTGCACGGTGCACGAGTCGGTCAAAAAGCAGCTGCAGGCCGACCCGGACTATGCGCCGGAGAACCTGCCAGTGAAGCCAAACTTCGTCACGGTCTGATTCGGCCACAGTTTTTCGAAGCCGGGCGGCACCAGTTTCGTGTCGCGGCGGCGACAGTAGCGCCGCCTCGCCGCACCCTCAATCGGGAAACCCCCTGGTGTGCGCGTTTGTATGCTTGTCAATACTCGTTACTCCTATAGCAACGACGGGAGTACGACCATGACCAGGCGTGCACACCAGCTTCTTTTCTATTTCGCTTCCTTGTTTTTGTTTTGTGTTTTCGCTCGCGCCGGCGATGCGCCGCGCGTGTGGTATCCGCTGACGATTGACTTCAGCGGCCCGCAGGCCAGTGAGACCGATGCCAGTCCAAATCCGTTTCTGGACTACCGACTGGTGGTGACGATGGAACGTCCGGATGGAACCAGTTTTGATGTGCAGGGATTTTACGATGGGGATGGCAACGGCTCGGGGCAGGGCAATGTCTGGCGCGTGCGTTTCGCGCCGGATCAGCCAGGCACGTGGCGCTACACGGCATCTTTTCGCCAGGGCAATAACGTCGCTCTTGAACTCGGTGCGACCGCGGGCAGCGCGACGTCGTTTGACGGCGAGACCGGGCAGGTGTCGGTGCTGGCGCGAGATCCAAACGCGCCGGGTTTTCTAAGTCAGGGGCAGCTTGAATACGTAGGCGGTCACTACCTGAAGTTTCGCGACGGCAGTTTCTGGATCAAGGGCGGTGTCGACAGCCCGGAAAATTTTCTGGGCTACGACGGGTTTGATAACACCGAAACCAATGGCTTCGTCCATCGTTATTCCTCGCACGTCGCCGACTGGAACAACGGTGACCCGAACTTCACCAGCGCCGACACCGGCTACGACGGCCGCGCGATCATCGGCGCGCTGAATTACCTGGCCAGCGAAAACGTCAACAGCATCTATTTTTTGCCGATGAACCTCGGCGGCGATGGCAAGGACACCTATCCGTTTGTAGGTCGCAGCGGCTCAAACTTCGACAACACCCACTATGACATCAGCAAACTTGCACAGTGGACGATTGTGCTTGATCACGCCCAGCGCCGGGGCATCGCCGTGAACATCGTGCTCAACGAAACCGAGTCGGCGAATGAAAACTGGCTCGACAATGGTCAGCTCGGCACGCAGCGTCGCTTGTTCTATCGCGAAATGGCCGCGCGTTTTGGTTTTCTTCTGGCCAAAAAATGGAATATGAGCGAGGAAAACGATTACGAAATTCCGCTTTTGAACAGCTTCGTCGACTATCTGGGCGCGCGTGACTACAGCAATGCGCCGATTACGGTGCATACCCACCGCGACGGCTTTGGCGACTACAATCAGATTGTCGGTGACTCGCGCTACTCGGCAACCTCGATCCAGTACTCGCCCGATCAGGCGGGCAACTATGTGGAAACCTGGCGCACCAACTCGGCCAACGCGGGTCACCCGTGGGTGCTCGATATGGACGAAAATGCGCCGGCCAACACCGGGCTCAATAGCTCAAACGCCGTGGATTTGCGCAAGCGCGTGCTGTGGGATGTATACCTGAGCGGCGGCAATATTGAATGGTATTTCGGCGGCAACGGTCAGCCTGAAGGCGGCGATCAGAACACCGAGGATTTTCGCACGCGCGAAGAAATGTACCGTTACATGTGGTTTGCGCGGCGCTTTATTGCGAACGAGTTACCGTTCAACGAGATGTCCGGCGCCGACAACCTGGTCAGCGGCGAGAGCAACAACTTTGGTGGCGCACAGGTGTTTGCCAAAGCCGGCACCCACTATGCGGTGTATCTGCCCAACGCCTCGGGTAACCCGGCCATCGATCTGAACGAAGTGGCCGGCAGCGTCACGCGCCGCTGGTTCAATCCGCAGACTGGCGAGTTTGAGGGGCCCGTTACGACGCTGGCGGCGGATGGTGTTGTTGCAATCGGTACCCCGCCATCGCGGCAGAGCGAAGACTGGGTGGTCCTGTTTGTCGTTGCGGATGATGACACGGACTCCGACGGTGACGGCGTGCCCGACGCCAATGACAACTGCACGCTCTTGAGCAACCCGGATCAGCGCGACAGCAACGGCGACGGGTTTGGCAATCTCTGTGATCCGGATCTGGACAACGACGGCGTCGTCAATACCGTTGACCTGGGTTTGCTGCGCCTCGCGTTCTTCTCTGACGACGCGGACGCCGATTTCAACGGCGATGGGGTTGTGAACTTCCTGGATCTGGGCATCATGCGGCAGTTCTTCTTCCTGCCGCCCGGCCCGGCAGGCTAAGCCTGTCTCCGGCAGGACGCGAAAATCTACGACGCCGCCCAGCCTCGCCGGGCGGCGCCTTTGAGCCCGGCCAAACCCTAGAACGCGCAGTAGTCCTCTTTTTCGACCAGATCAAACGCAAACAGAAATCTCGCCATGCCCGAGAGCACCGCGAAACACATGGCCATGTCGATAACCTGTGCGGGCGAAAAGTGGCGACTTAGCTGCTGCCACGTGGTCTTGTCCAATCGGCGGCCCCGGGCATCCATGGAAATCAGATCCGCCAGCGCCAGTACGGCGCGATCGGCTGCGTCAAACGCCTCATGCTCGGGATCATCAATGTGACGTATCTGATCGTCGCTCAGGCCGGCATCTTTCGCATCGAGTCGATTACCGCGATTGCATGAGCGGCAGCCGTGCACCGTGGACAGGCGCAGCCGTCCCAGTTCCTTGTAGCGCGGTTCGACGTCGCCACCGTTGAAAAAATCGCCGTAAAACGACTGCGTGTACCACTCAAAGGCGCGCGGCGAATGACCGGCGCCGGAGACAAATCGGGCCTCGCCGCGCCGTTCAAGCGATCGGTCCCACGCTTGCTGCAGCCCGGGCGGCAACGCGTCCCGATCAAGAAAGGGGAAGACGGGCGTTTGCGACATAAGCGGGCTCCACGGGGAATCGTCAGCCTATTGTGACATGCTCGGTCCGGGGGTGACCTTTGGCCCGCAATTGCCTTATTCTGCTCCATTGCGGCGCGCAGGGCGGCCGCAATCAGGAGGCCAGCAGTGACAACGAAAAAAGAAAACTACCGCGAGCTTGAGTCGAGTATCCATACTGATCTCAAGGATCGTCTGTCCTACGGCAAGTATTTGCATCTATCGCAGATTCTAAGTGCCCAGCACATGCGCTCGGATGAGCACGACGAGATGCTGTTTGTGATTATCCATCAGGCCAGTGAGCTGTGGATGAAGCTGGCCGGGCACGAGCTTGATGCGGCCATTCGCTATCTGACCGCCGACGACCATCGCAATGCCTTCAAAGTCATCGCGCGCGTGAAGCTCATTCTTGAGCAGCTCAAACAGTCGTGGTCGATTCTGGCAACCATGACGCCGGTCGACTATCTGAAGTTTCGCGACACCCTGGGACCGGCCTCGGGCTTTCAGTCCTACGGCTATCGAAAAATGGAATTTCGGCTTGGCAACAAAAACAAGCGGCTGGTGACGATTCACCGTCATAACGAACAGGTGCATGCGCGTCTTGAAAAAATTCTGTATGAGCCAAGCCTGTATGACGTGGCGATCAGCAAGCTGGCCGCGGCGGGCTTTGAGATTGACCCCGATCACCTGGCGCGTGACGTCAGCCAGCCTTACGCCCCCAATGCTTCGGTGCAAAAAGCATGGCTCACGATATACAGAGAATCGGAAAAGTATTTCGAACTCTACGAACTGGGCGAGAAGCTCGTCGATATTGAAGACGCGTTTCAGAACTGGCGTTTCAAACACATGTACACCGTGCAGCGCATTATCGGTATGCGCCATGGCACCGGTGGGTCGTCAGGCGTGCCGTTTCTCAAACGCGCGCTGGATATGAGCTTTTTCCCGGAATTGTTCGCAATTCGCGCCGAGCTTTAATCCCCAAGGTTAACTAGGAAACGAAAACTGCGCCTTTTCACGCACGCCGCCCGACGGCCAGCGCTGCGTAATCTGTTTGCGTCGGGTATAGAAACGGACGCTGTCGGGACCGTAGGCATGCAGATCACCAAACAGGGAGCGCTTCCAGCCGCCAAAGCTGTGATAGGCCACCGGTACCGGTAGTGGAACATTGATGCCCACCATGCCGACGTTGACCTTGTCGGCGAAAAAGCGCGCGGCCTCACCGTCGCGCGTGAAAATGCAGGTGCCGTTGCCATACTCGTGGCCATCAATGAGTTCGAGCGCGGCTTCTTCGGAGGCAACGCGCACAACGCACAGAACCGGCCCAAAAATTTCCTCCTGATAGATGCGCATGTCGGCGCGCACCCGATCAAACAAGCACGGCCCGAGGAAAAAACCTTTTTCGCGCTGAGGGATCACGAGACCGCGTCCGTCGACGACCAGCTCCGCGCCTTCGTCCACGCCCAGGTCCACGTAGCTCACGACCTTGTCGCGATGCTCGCCGGTGACCAGCGGGCCCATGTCGGTGCCGGCGATGGCACCGTCATTGACCTTGATGTCGGCGATGCCCTTGCGCAGCAGGTCGACGACCTGATCGGCCGTTTCATCGCCCACGCAGACGACAACAGAAATCGCCATGCAGCGCTCACCACACGAGCCGTAGGCCGCGCCAATCAGGGCCCGCGCGGCGTTGTCCAGATCGGCGTCGGGCATGATCACGGCGTGATTCTTGGCGCCGCCGAGCGCCTGTACGCGTTTACCGTGGCGGGCGCCCTGCGTGTAGATGTACTCAGCGATGGGCGTGGAGCCTACGAAACTCAACGCCGCGACGCGTTCGTCTTCGAGCAGCGTATCGACCGATTCCTTGTCACCGTTGACCACGTTAAACACGCCGTCAGGCAGGCCCGCGCGCTGGAACAGTTCGGCAATGTACAGCGCCGCCGACGGATCTTTCTCCGAAGGCTTGAGAACAAACGTGTTGCCGCAGGCGATCGCAGACGGAAACATCCACATCGGGACCATAGCCGGGAAGTTGAACGGCGTGATGCCGGCGACGACGCCAAGCGGCTGGAAATCCGACCACGCGTCAATGTTCGGACCGGCATTGCGCGAGTACTCACCTTTGAGCATCTCCGGGATGCCGCAGGCGTAGTCCACGTTCTCAAGGCCGCGCTGAAACTCGCCCATGGCATCGTCCAGCGCCTTGCCGTGTTCTTCGGTGATCAGCGCGACGATGCGATCGGCTTCCGCGGCCAGAAGCTGGCGCGCTTTGAACATGATGCGGGCGCGTTTGGCCGGTGGCGTATTGCGCCAATCCTCGAACGCGGCCTGCGCGCTGGCGATGGCAAGCCGTGTGGTCTCGGCGCTGGCCAGCGCCACCTCGCGCACGACGTCTCCGGTGGCCGGATTGGTCACTGTCGCACTACGACCTGTACCGGCCACAGACTTGCCGCCGATAAAATGCCCCACGCAATGCGCGGCCTGAAGATCTGATTTGCTGGCGCTCATAGCGTGTGCTCCGTGATGGCAGGCGAAATTCAAACAATCTCGACGCTGTGCGAGATGTTCTTGATGACCATATAGTTGTGCAGGCCTTCGGTGCCGCCCTCGCGTCCGAAGCCGCTGGATTTGACGCCGCCAAACGGCGTTTCGGGCAGCGACGCCTCCAGCGTGTTGATCGACACGTTGCCCGCTTCGATGTTCTCGACCATGTTGTCGATGTAGTCAGCGCGGTTGGTAAAGCCGTAGGCCGCAAGTCCGTAGGGCACGCCGTTGGCTTTTTCAATGGCCTCGTCCAGTGAGCCGACCGGATTGATGATCGCCAGCGGTCCAAAGGGCTCCTCCTGCATCACGCGCGCCGAATCGGGCACATTCGCGAGCACCGTGGGCTCAAAGAAATAGCCCTTGCCGTCCATCTTGTTGCCGCCGGTGCGAAGCTCTGCGCCGCGGTCGCGCGCGTCGCCCACCAGTTCGGTCAGTGCGTGGATGCGGCGGATATTGGCAAGCGGTCCCATTTCAACACCGTCTTTGGTGCCGTGTCCGACCACGGTTTTTGCGGCGCGCTCGACAAACGCGTCGGTGTAGGCATCGAAAATACTCTCGTGCACAAAAAAGCGGGTGGGCGATGTGCACACCTGCCCCGCGTTACGCATGGCGCGCACGGCACCGGTGATGGCGGCGGCCTGCACGTCCGTGTCTTCGCACACAATGACCGGGGCATGGCCGCCAAGCTCCATGAGCACCGGCGTCATGTACTGCGCCGCCAGCGCCGTCAGATGCTTGCCCACCGACGTGGAGCCGGTGAACGCAACCAGACGGACCTGATCCTGGCGAATCAGGTGTTCAGAAATATCGGCGGGAGTGCCAAACACCAGATTGAGTACGCCGGGGGGTAGTCCGGCGTCGTGGAACGCGCGCGCGATGTGCAGGGCGCCAGCCGGGGTTTCCTCGGCGGCCTTGAGAATAATCGAACAGCCCGCCGCAATGGCGCCGGCCACTTTGCGACAGGGTTGGCTCATTGGGAAATTCCACGGCGACAGTCCGGCCACGGTGCCGATCGGTTGATGATGTACCACGTAGCGCACGCCCGGTGCGCTGGGAATGACGCGGCCGTAGGTACGGGTCGCCTCGCCAGCATCCCACTCCAGAAATTCGCAGCCGCGGATCACTTCCATACGCGCTTGCGACAGCGGCTTGCCGTGCTCGGCCGTAATGGCGGTCGCGATTTCTTCCTGACGCTCGCGCATGATCTTCGCGGCCTTGACCAACGTGTTGGCTCGCTCGACCGGCGGCGTGCGACGCCAGATGGCAAAACCTTCAGCTGCCGAGGCCAGCGCGTCGTCCAGGTCGCTGGTGCCGGCGCAGGGTAACTGCCCGATGACCTGCTCGGTGGCCGGATCAATGACCGGCATGTCGCTGGCGGTTTTGCGCCACTGCCCGTGGATGTACAAATGCAAATCTGGATAGCTGCTCATGATGTTCTTCGTCGTGCTGTTTTGTGGGCGACAGATTCCCACGGCGCCGGGTATCGGTTCAAGCGCCCCGGCGTCATGGTCAGCCTATGAGCAGGGCATCGCGCTGCTGCGCCAGCTTGGCCACGACGCTCATGGCTGCCAGCGCGGAACTGCGCGGATTGTCCGGCAGCGAGCGTCCGCGTATTTCAAAACGAAACTCGCCGAATGCGCCGCCTGCGCGTATTTCATGGATGTTGGCCGTGACGCCCGGATCGGCAATCAGTGTGACGCGGGTGCGGTCAAAACCCACGCCCGCCAGCGCAACGGCCGCCGCCACGTTGGCATTTTTCGGGTAGCGGATGGCGGCCTCGCGGGCGCTGCCGTCAAAATGCGTCTGCGCCGCGCCGCGCATGGCGCTCAGATCGAGCACGTCTTCGGCCGGGGAACTTTTCCATCCCAGCGGCGGCTTGCGCCCGCTGTAGACCACCTCATCAAGGCCGCCCACGCGCGCCGCGCGCAGCGCATCCAGAGCGCCGATCGCGCCGCTGGCCAGGTGCAGGTGCGCGCCACCAACCGTCGCGGCCTGTTGCAGAGCATCGTGCAGTGAACGGTCGGCAAGGGCGCCCAGCGAGACGGTGATAACGTCGATGCCGCGTCGCAAAAGATCGGGACCAAACTGACGCAGCGCGCTGTGACCCGCGCAGTCCAGCACGCAGCCAATGTCAGCGGGCAGTTCGGCGACCGACGCGATACGCGCCACACCGTCATCGTCTCGTTCGAGGCGTTCGGGTCTGACGATCACAGCGCCGATGCGATGCCCGGCCGCGCGCGCCTGCTCGCGCACGTAGCGTCCGATCGCGCCTTGTCCGATGAGGCCTATATTCATGATGATTCTCGCGCCTTTTGCGCATTATTGCGCGAACGATTGCGGCGGGTATAGTGGCACGCCACAGAGGATTTCATCATCGACGCGGGGCCAATCGCCATCAACTACTCGAAACTTGACGCCAAAGACTATGCCCGCGAGCACATGCGCGGCATCTGGGCCGCTGCGCTCAATCCCTTTAACGACGATCTGTCGTTTAATGAGGCCGGACTGCGCGCCAACATCCGCCACTGGATCGACGATCTTGGCATTGCCGGTTTGTTCATTGCCGGCAAACAGGGCGAGTATTTCTCGATGAGCCTTGACGAGCGCAAGCGCAACTTCGAGATTGCGGCTGATGAATGCGCGGGCAAGGCCGCCACAATCGTGTCGGTCTCCGATCAGAACTTCGATACCGTACTGGAACTCGGGCAACACGCGCAGGCCTGCGGCGCCGACTACATCGTGGTGCATTCGCCGGTGCTGAGCTTTGTGCACGAGCGCGGTGAGGTGCTCTATCAATATTACAAGGCGTTGTGCGACAAGCTTGATATCGGCATCGCCATGTGGAGCCATCCGGACTGCGGCTATCTGATGCAGCCTGAGGAGTGCGCGCGCATCGCCGAGCTGCCCAACATCGTGGCGATCAAGTACTCCGTGCCGCGCGACATGTACATCAAGCTCACGCAAATGGTCGGCGACAAGATCCAGGTCTCCACGTCACTGGAGGACGATTGGCTGGACAACATCGAGGAGCTCGGCTGGCGTTTGTATTTGTGTTCGTCGCCGCCGTTTCATCTGCAGACAAAAAACGATCAGCGCATGAACGAGTACACGCGTCTGGCGTTTGCTGGCAAATTTGACGAGGCGCGTCGGGTGCGCGATAGCCTCAATCCCGTGCGTGAGGCCATGAAACGGTCGAAGCCGGCCGACAAGCCCCAGGCGTTTGGAAAGTACTGGCAGGAACTGCTCGGTCAAGTGGGTGGGCGCGTCCGCCCGCCGATGCTCGAGCTCAGCGCCGCTGAGAAAGAGGTCATCCGCGAAGCGTTCGAGGGCTGCGGCCTCAAGCGGTAAGACGACGCAGGGGCATGGTCATACAGCGCGGTCCGCCGCGCGCCCTTGACAGTTCATGGCTTGGAAACGCAAAGGCCGTTTTGCGCGTCGGCAGGTTACGTGGCTCGTCGAGGTCCAGCTTGTTGGCGTAAACAATGTCATAGCCGTTGCGGTCCAGTTCTTCGAGCGTGTGGATATTGCGATCGTAGAGGCAGATTACCCCGTCACTGAGCGCGAAGGCGTTGGCGCCGTCGGTCCACTGTTCGCGACTCTGTGTGATGAAGCTGTCTCTGCCGCCGCAGTAGACCGGTTTGAGATCGATGTTTACAGCGGCCAGTGCTTCAAGCGGAGATTCGAAATACTGCGCGCCGGCATCGGTGCTGTTGCTGCGCGTGGGGTAGAGCAGCGCGCCCAGCGACTGTGCGCCGCCGGGCAGGATCATCGGGCTGTACATCAGTACTTCGTCGCTGGAGATGCGGGTCAGGATGGTGTCCAGATGCATCTGCGCCCGGTTCTCGGGCATCAGCACCACAATCAGATGTTTGAAGTGCGGGTCCTGCGACAGCAGTTTGCGCAGGGCAAAGATGCCCTGCTTTGACGTGCGTTCGCTCATGCCCACCAGGCAGGTGCCGTTTTCCATCAACAGCACGTCGCCGCCTTCGATCGTCGTGGCGCCGTAGACGTTGGTGCGACTTTGCAGACGCGCGTCGCTGAGATCGGCCAGTACCTTGGGTTGGCCGAGCCCTGGAGCATTGCGAAATGCAAACGACGACAACAGGCTCTCGCGAATGCGCGCGTCATTTTTCATCGATGAAAACATCACGCGCTCGCCAATCACCACCTGTGCATCGCGTGAAAACATAAGGTTGGGCAGTGGTGATAGATCAAATAGGTGATCCGGGTGTTGCGAGTCCGCGCGCAGGCCCTCGATCAGCACGCCTGCAAGTGCGGCCGGATCAAGCGCTTTGAGCTGTTCTTTGGTGCCGGGAGGCACGCTGTGCACGGCGGTGACCAGGTCGAGCAGCTCGGCGTTGCGTTCGGCGTCCACGCGAAGCGCTTCGATCAGAAGATCGCGAAAATCGGTCACCTCAATGCCGTGGGCGCGCATCAGATTGGTGAAAACGTCGTGTTCTTTTTTCGCGGTCTTCATGTAGACCACGTCGTCGAACAGCTGTTCTTCCATCAGCGACGGCGTCATGTTTTCGATTTCATCGCCGGGACGATGGACAAGGACGTGGCTCAGGCGATCGATTTCGGTAAAGGCGCTAATGGGCATGACGTGAGGTTTGGTTGCGTCGAGGATCGTGAGTATGCCGCGCGAACGCGGGCCTTTCTATGTCGCATTTTGCAGTCCGTCAGAAACACAGCCGGGTGCAACATAATCTGACGCCGCTGATTGGCGTGCGCGGATTGCACCTGTATCGTGCGCCCATGCATCGGCAGGTCAAAATCGGCAGCGACGGCGGATTGCAGGTCACGGTCAGCTCGCTCGGCGCCGCGCTGCATCAGCTGCAGGTGCCCGCGACCGATGGGCTCACCGACGTCATCCTGCGTTACAGCGATCCGGCAGACTACCTCGAAGATCGTTTCTATATGGGCGCGATGATCGGGCGCTTTGCCGGTCGCATCGACGCGGGTCGGTTTGAGCTCGATGGCGTGCGCCATACACTGAACACCGACGGTGACGAGCACGGTCACTGTCTGCACGGCGGCGCCCGAGGCTTCCATCGTCAACGCTGGGCGATGAGCGCAACGGATAACGCCTGCGAGCTGAGCTACATTTCGCCCGACGGCGAGCAGGGCTTTCCGGGTGAGCTGCGAACGCGTGTTCGCTATGAGGCCGACGGCATGCGTTTGATAATGCGCATGACGGCGACCTGCACGGCAGCCACCGTGGTCAATCTGACTCAGCACGCCTACTTCAATCTCAGCGGCGAAGCGACGATCGATCGGCATCGGATCAGCATAGATGCGGACCGCTACGTACCGCTGGGTGACAATCTGATTCCGCTCGGGCAGCTTGCGTCTGTGGACGGCACTCTGCTCGACCTGCGCCAGTTGACCCGGCTTTCGGATCGCTTCGCTGACGGCGCAACAAGCTTTGATACCTACTATGTGCGTCGTGACCACGCTGAGTCAGGCGAACGTCTGCTGGAGTCGGCGGTCGCGACGCTGCTGGCGCCAGATGGCGCTTTGCGACTCAACGTCTACACAACACAACCCGGCGTGCAGTTCTATACGGGGCACTACCTCGACGGTGCGTTCGGACCGCGTCAGGGACTTAGCATCGAGGCGCAGGGCTTTCCCGATGCGCCCAATCAGCCGGACTTTCCTGCTGCGACGTTGTTACCGGGTCAGACTTGCACGCATACCACGATTTTCGAATTCTCGGCTAACGGTTGAGCTCCACCAGCTCATAGCGATTCATCATGCTGCCGTCGATGCTACCGTAAACCAGAATCGAATCGTCGTCAGCCGTGACCCACATGTCGTAGGTGGGGTGGGTCACACCGCCCATGCCGGGACCGACGTCATCGATGTAGCGATAGTGACGGCAGTCGAAGGTGCCAGCCGCCACGGTTTTCGATTCCTCGCCCACGTACTCAAGTCCGATTTCCACTTCGGCGATCAAAGGTGGCGTCGCGCCGCGGTGATCGGGCGAGGGCAGGAACGCGCGCACCTGTCGCCGGTGGGGACCTTTCGAGAGGTCCATGCAGCGGGTCAGAAAGCCATCGCCCACCACCGGGTGGGTGCCAAAGCCATCAAACGCGCCGCCGGTTTTCATGGTCTGCGACAGGCGACCGATGGAAGGGCCATAGCTCTCACATTCGATCACCCCGTTTTGCGCGTCATGATGAAACCAGCCCGAGCCCATGAGCGTGTCGCCAACGGTCAGGTGCACATGCAGGTGCTGGGGCACGCGATTGAAGTCGAGGCTGTAGATGATATCGCGCAGCACATGCGGATGGGGCTCTTCAATCTCGCAGCGAGCGCGCATGATGATGGCGCCATCGGCGTGGTGCGTGAAACAAAACTCCTCGCGGCCGCGTTCCTGATCCATGAGCTCGGGTTTTTTCGAGGTATAAACAATCTTTCCCGAAACGGTGCGATGGCGCATGCTCATGGTCGGTGTCCTGTCGTGAAATTGAGCGGTAATGGTGTCACAAATCGTGAACCCGCTGCCAGACGGGCTTGAAGTCGGCGCACTCATGTATCATTTATGCCAGTGCACTGACCGACGCTTTTTCAAGGGAAACACTCATGTTGCGAATTGGCCTTTTTCTTGCGACCAACCTGGCGGTGATGTTCGTTTTGAACCTCATCCTGACCCTGTTGGGCATCAACACCGCCGACTCAAGCTACGCGGGTATCCTGATCATGGCGGCGATTTTTGGTATGGGTGGCGCGTTTGTTTCGCTGCTGATGTCAAAGCGTATGGCGCTGCGTTCAGCGCGCGCCCGAGTGATCGAGACGCCGACCACGAGCGAAGAACAATGGCTGGTCAGTACGGTACAACGACAGGCGCAGATCGCCGGCATCGGCATGCCCGATGTCGCCATTTTTGATTCCCAGGCGCCCAACGCCTTCGCGACCGGTGCAAACAAGGACAGCGCTCTGGTTGCCGTAAGCACGGGGCTCATGAACACCATGACCCGGGACGAAGTCGAAGCCGTGCTCGGCCATGAAGTCAGCCACGTGGCCAACGGAGATATGGTGACCCTGACCTTGATTCAGGGTGTACTCAACACATTTGTTATGGTTTTCGCGCACGTGATTTCTTCTGTTGTCGACGGGCGTCGCGGTGGCGGCTACAACCGCACCGGATACGGCTACGGCGGTGGCTTTGCCTATCGCATGGTTTACATGGCGGCGCAGGTTGTTCTCGGGTTTCTGGCCACGATCGTCGTGCGCTGGTTTAGCCGTTTGCGTGAGTATCGGGCCGACACGGGCGGCGCACAATTGGCGGGACGCGAGAAAATGATCGCCGCGCTCGAGCGTCTGCAGTCGCTGCAGCGCCCGGCGCAGCTTCCGGCCGACATGCAGGCATTTGGCATCAATGGCGGTCTGCTGGGAATGGCCGGTCTGAAGAAACTCACCATGACGCATCCGCCGCTGAGCGAACGCATTGCCGCACTGCGCGCGGGTGGCTGATCAGTCGAGTTTGTAGCCCACGCCGTACACCGAACGAATCAGATCGCCGTGGCCCGCGTCATCGAGCTTATGACGCAGGTTCTTGATGTGCGAATCCACCGTTCGATCACTGACCACGCGCCCATCGGTGTAAATGCGATCCATGAGTTGGTTGCGCGAATACACGTTGCCGGGTTTGCTTGCCAGTAACGCCAGAATACGGAATTCAACCGGCGTCAGTTCGAGGCGCTGGCCATCAAGCGTGGCCTCAAAACGGTCCTCGTCAATGTTCAGGCCGTTTGTCGGCGCGGACTGAGGCCCGGATGCGGTCTCTGTCTCGGCGCTTGTCATGGTTCGTCGCAGCACGGCGCGGATGCGAGCGATCACCTCGCGTGGACTGAAGGGCTTG
>CAZXCL010000093.1:0-15171 GCA_964639265.1 uncultured Gammaproteobacteria bacterium
CATACGAGTACTCCTTCAATGTTTGATTCTTGCAAGCGCCATCGAAGTCATAGGCGGCTGTGCGTCAGCGCCCGCCGATCTCAAGGCGAGTACCGACATTCCAGCCGAACATAAGACGTACCGCAGAATCAGCCTCGATGGCGGAAAGAGACATAGAAGGATTTGCTGGGACGGGCGCGTCGAGAACGGTTATGAACAGGCACTCAAGGAATTCCAGTCCCAAGGGTCTTTCAACATGGCCGACCTCCGCCAAGCTATCCGCGATTCGCGTGGACCCTGAGTGTCCAGTTACCAACCCGGGAAATTACACCGCACCCGACGCGTGGGTGACCTTCGCAGAAGACATTGGCGCGTAAGCGCCTGGAAGCAATAACATAAAATCTGCTTTCGGAATTTGCGGTTGCCAGACTACGGGCCCGATACTTATCGTGCCATGACACCGCGTGCCCTGCATTATAGTTCCCGCCACCACGGGAATTAGGTTAGTCGTTCCCGCACATACGGGAATCTATGCTACGCTTCCAAATATGACTAGAACACTAAATCTGTTCCCACGAGGAATCGCGACCGGCCCGGCTCACTGCAACCGAACCGAAGAGCGTCACCAGCTGAGGGCAAATATCCTCCGGGCAACCCACACCTGGCTCTGGGCGCGTCGAAGGATGGGTAAGACAAGCCTGGTCGAACAGGTTATCCAGGACCTGTCTCGAGAAAAAGCGCCGGTCGCGTACCTGTCGATCGACCTGCTCGTCGTGCACGACGCCCCCGAGCTTGAACGCAGAATTCGCGAAGGCATCCAAAAGGTCGCCGCTGCACTGCCGCCGAAAGGCGAAAGAACTGCCACCAAGCTCAAGCGCGCCTTCACGAAGCTTGAACCAGAGGTTTCGGTCGGTTCAGGGCCGTTCAGCGTTCGTCTCAAGCGTCACGACAGCCCAATCGAGGGAATCGAGAGCCTCCTCATTGCACTGGACAAGGCGGCCGGGGCATATAAGCGTCGCGCGGTCATTGTTCTGGATGAATTCCAGCAGCTCAGCGAAATGAAAGATGGCGCTTTGCGAAGTGCCGCCGAGGGCGCCGTCCGACACGCGGTCGAAAGAGCCAAACACACCACCTACTTGTTCGCAGGAAGCCAAAAACACTTGCTGCAAGATATGTTTGAAAACGAAGACCGGCCGCTGTATCGGTTGTGCCAGAAGATGTCGCTGGACCGGATCTCGGCCGAGCACTACCACCCGTTCCTCCAAAGCGCAGCCAAAGCAAAATGGCGAAAGTCGCTATCCGACGAAGTGATAGAGGAAATCCTGAACGTGACGTTGCGACATCCCTACTACGTCAACGCGCTGTGCGACCGTCTGTGGGCGCACTCCAAACCCCCTTCGCTGCCAACAACCGCCACAGCCTGGGACGCACTGGTGGAAGAGGACCGCAGCTTAATGACGGGCAAGGTACTACGACTGGCAGCGTCGCAACGCGGAATGCTCAAAGCCATTGCCAAGACGCCCGGCGGTGTCATGCACCCCGTGTCACAGGAGTTTCTGACGACGATCCGCGTACCCTCCTCAACCGGAAATCGTTCCAAGGAAGCGCTGGAGGAACTGGATCTGATTCAGCAGGATGAGAACAAGGCGTGGATACTGGTGGACCCGGTAATGGCGGCTTACTTGAAGACGCTATAGATTCTCACCGTTTGGCCCACACACTACTGAGGGTCTCCCGGAGCACGGATTGGGTCGACTAGCCGCGTCGCCTAAAGGTCAAGCTTCATGCCTTCATGGCTTGCTTTGAATCCGAGTGATGCATAGAACGCAACGGCATCCTCACGGCTCTTGTCCGTCGTCAACTGCACCAATCCGCATCCGCGCTCGCGACAACGTTCGATCGCCCAAACCAGCATCTCACGCCCGAGTCCGCGACCGCGGGAAGGCGCCGCCACCCGCACACTTTCGATCTGCCCGCGCCACATTCCCTGACGCGACAGCCCGGGGATAAAGCTCAACTGCAAGCAGCCAATAACGTCCTCGCCTTCCACGGCGACCACCAATTGCTGATTGGGATCGGCATCGATCGCAGCAAACGCAGCCGCATAAGTCGCTGCCGGCGGCTGCGACGGGTCTTCCCTGCCCTGCCCCAGCGCATCGTCCGCCAGCATGGCCACAATCGAAGGCAAATCGCTTGCCGTGGCCATTCGCATGTCCATCAGAATGTACTAAAGCCCGTGAACTCCATCATGCGACTGCGCATGCGCTGCCACAGCGAGACATCGCCGTAGGCCTCATAGTCCGCGCTGGCAATCCGACCGTTGCGGTTGCCCCAGGTGTCGTCAAAATAGCGCTGCGCATCCGCGACCACCGGCAACGTCGCGCTGCCCTCGATACGAATATCCGTCTCAAGGTTCAGATCCTCGAGATTGCGCCGCGTGAAGTTGGCACTGCCCGACAGCAACGTGGCTGTGCTATCCGCGCGCCGACGCAGCAGCATCTTGGCATGACACTGCTCACCATGAGTGTCGCACCAGCGCACGGGTATTCCGGCAAGGTGCAGCTCGCGCGCGACCGGCCGATTCGGCACGCCGTTCTTCTCTCGACCAAACGCATCCTTGTTCGGATCAAGCATGACGCGCACCGTCGCCCCGGCTTCGTGCGCCGTTTGCAGCGCCTCAATCACGTCCCGATCTGACAAATAGAACATCATCAGATCAACCTGATCGCCCTTCTGAGCCGTCGTCAGAATGTCGAGGATGGCATCGTGAATCTTCTTCTCAGTCAGCACCTGCACGGTCGCCTCCGACGCAGGCTGCGCCGACGAGACAAAGCCCGGCGCCGCAACCGGCGGCAGATCGGACAACGCCAACACCGCATTCTCCGAGGCCAGCAAATCCATGACGGCCGGCCCGTTAAACCGAATGGCGGCATTGCGATGCGCACTACTGCCGTCGTGCGGATTGGCGCTGGACACAAACGCGACAAGCTCATCACCGCGATCGACAATCAGCGTCTTGCGATGATTGGCCTTGAAGTTGATCAGTTTCAGGTAGGTACGCAGCGACACCTTGCCCGGCCCGATCGGGTTGGGAAAAATGCCGCCCGGGCTGTTGCCAAACGGCTTGACCAGCAACCGCCAGAACGGGCTGTACATGACGTTACTGTCGCGCAGCGCATTGAGATTGGTCTCGAGCACCTGCACATTCGCAGCCCGCAACGCATCGAGCTGCGCCGACGGCAACCCGCTGTACAGCGAATTGACCGGGTCGGTAATCAATACCACCTGCATCTGCGGCACCGCCCGCTTGCGTGCAATCAGGCGCTCGGTCAATTCGCTGCTGAGCGCACGTGTTGTCTCCGGCACCGGCCCTTGCCAGTCGTTGTACAAAAACTGATCGGCCACGATCAGCGCCTGCGCGCCATCGATCAGACGGAACAGCTCGTCAAAAATCTCCTGCTCGGTGTGACGCACGCCTTCCTCGTCCACCCAGGTCTCATCTGCGAAAAACGCCAGATCAGATACCGGCCGCGGCGGCGCCTCAAGCGACAGGCCCTCGGGCATGGGTTTGAAGCTGTGGCAACCGGCCATGAACACACAGGCCACGAGAAATGCGAAACCGACAGCACGAAAAGGATGAAATCGAAGCGAGGATACGCCGCGTCGCCAGAGCGATAGTTGATTGGAAGCCATGGTGCCAATGGTAGACTCTTTGCGCATGAATCACACACCTACGCTCGATCTGGCCTTTGTGCGCCAGCAGTTTCCCGCTTTCTCAGAACCCAATCTGCGCGATCAGCGTTTTTTCGAAAACGCGGGCGGTTCCTACGCCTGTCGCAGCGTGATCGAACGGCTCAACACCTACTATCGGCAGTACAAACTGCAGCCCTACTATCCATCGCCAGCCTCCACCGAGGCCGGCCGCCAGATGGACGACGCGTACATGCGTCTGGCGCCCTGGCTGGGCGTTACGCCAGAGGAAATCGTGTTTGGCCCTTCGACCACGCAAAACACCTACGTCCTGGCGCAAGCCGCGCTGAGTTTTCTTGAGCCCGGCGACGAGATTATCGTCAGTGAGCAGGAGCACGAGGCCAACAGCGGTGCGTGGCGTCGACTCGAGCAGCACGGCATGGTCGTGCGAACCTGGCATGTGGACCCGGTCAGCGGCAGCCTGGACATTAACGACCTGGACGAGTTGCTCGGCGAGCGCACGCGCATCGTCGCGTTTACCCACTGCTCCAATGTCATCGGCCAGGTCAATCCTGTCGCAGACATTACAGCTCGCGTCCGAGCGGTTGGCGCAATGAGCATGGTCGACGGCGTGTCCTACGCGGCCCACGGCTTCCCCGACGTGAGCGAGCTTGGCGCCGACGTGTATCTGTTTTCGCTCTACAAGACCTTCGGGCCGCATCAGGGCCTCATGGTGATTCGCAATTCGGTCGCGGAGACATTCGCGAATCAGAGCCACTACTTCAACGACGATCAGCGACGCAAGCGCCTGGTGCCGGCCGGTCCGGATCATGCGCAGGTCGCCGCCTCGCAGGGTATTGCCGACTATTTCGAAAGCGTCGTGGCCCACCACTTTGAAACGCCGCCGGACAATCCACGCGCGGCCCTTGCAGCGTTGTTCGCCTCCGCGGAGCGCCGCTGCCTCGAACCGATTCTTGAGGCGCTCAAGGCGCATCCGCGGGTGCGCATCGTCGGCCCCGACACGCCCGACAACCGTGCACCAACGGTGTCATTTACCGTGGACGGCGTGGCATCAGGTGAGCTGTGCAGCCAACTGGCCGAGCACGGCGTGATGTGCGGATCGGGCCATTTCTACGCGGCGCGTCTGCTCGATGCGATGGATATCGGCGCGGCCAACGGCGTCGTGCGCTGGTCATTCCTGCACTACACCAGCGATCAAGACGTTGAGCACGCCATCGGCTCACTGCACGCTTTGATTTAGGCCCCGCCCTCGCGCTCAACCAGCACGCGCAGCAGTTTCTTCTGCAGGCTAAGCCCCGTGCCTTGATGCACGTTGTGGTGATTGACCAGAAACGCGACGAGATAGCGACGGCCGTCGTAGGCATGCACCACGCCCGCCAAACCAATCACGTGATCAAGCGTACCGGTCTTGACGTGCGCTTGTCCCACGTAGCGTCCCTTGTCGAATTTCGTTCTGAGCGTGCCGTCCACGCCGGGCACCGGCAACGAAGAATAAAAATCGGGTCCCGCGCGATGTTCCCACGCGGTCTCAAGCAATTCGATCAGTGTGGTGGCCGTAATCCGCGCGTCGCGTGACAAGCCCGACCCGTTGTCAACGAACAGCCCGTCCGTGGAAATATCCAGCGCCTCAAACGTGTCGTTTAGGACCGCGCGACTTTTATCAAGCGTGGCCGGCGGCTCATCGATCTGTGCACCAAGCGTCAGAAAAATCTGCCGCGCCATAACGTTGTTGCTGAACTTGTTCACGCCGCGCAAAATCTCGGCCAGCGGGGGCGACAACTGCTCGTAAAGCGGCACGGCATCGGCCGGCACCCGTCCGTCACGACTGCCGCCCGACCAGCCACCACCCAGTTCGTTCCAGCGTGCCTCAAACGCGCCCACGAGCTGATCATCGGCATCAAGCAGTACGCGCACCAGCTCAAACTCGCGACAGCCGTTGGGAAACTCGCCACGCACGCGCGCACGGCGAAAGCCGTTGTCATCGTCCTTCACGCTCATGCGCAGCTTCATGTTCTGACGCTTGCAGGCGGCGCGTTTGAGCTTGATACGATTGTCCACGCCAAGCGTGGTGACCGGCGGATCGACCTCGATGTCGAGCCGATGCGCCGCGACATTGGGTACCAATAGCAGCGACAGCGAGCTGAAATTCATCGTCAGCGGATCAGGCAGCACGTTGTAGACCCGCAGCGGCTTGCCATCAAACGCCGCCGGGTCCCCAGGCTCCAGGTCATAGTAGCTGCGATCGAGCACAAGGTCGCCCTGAATATCCCGCACACCGCGCGTGTAGAGCGCGCGCACGAACGCCAGAAAATCATCAGCCACCCAGTACGGATTGCCCTGCCCGCGCAGATACACATCGCGTACGCGACCCACGTCATCGGGTTTGCGGTCGGTAAACGCCTCGGTGCGCCAGCGGAAACCACCCCCGAGCTGATCGAGGGCGGCGAAGCTGGTCACAATCTTCATGACCGAAGCGGGATTGCGCGGCACATCGGGATTGAGTGACACGAGTGTCTGACCGCTTTGCAGGTCGCGGACGATCAAACTCGCAGAGTCTTCGGGCACTTCCAGCTTGCGTAGCGCGTTTTCCATCGAGCGCGCAATCGGGTCGACCGGCGCGGCATTGCACAGCGCGCTGATGAATAAGGCGAGCCCCAACACCCACGCGGCACAAGCCGCGCGCAAAACTCTATCGCCGGTGGACAAGCGCATCCAGCGCAGTAGCAAAGCGTTGGTAGGTCGCCTCATCGCTGTCATCGCCAGACAGAGCCGTCTCGAGCCACTGCTCCGTGTACAGCGTGACGGCCTCGCGCGCAGACGGCGTTCCGCCGCCGGCCATGGCTTCGTTGAGCAGTTCGATCTTGAGCTTCATGCGATCGGACGCAAACTCCGCCGGCGAATCCACATCCGCGGCCAACTCGGCGCGCAGGCAAAGCTGCTCGCGCGTGGCCGCTTTCCCCGTCGGTGCCGGCGCATCGATCATCGACGCTAGTTTGCGACCAAGCGGACCACCACCGGCGCCGAGCGCAGCAAAGGCCTCGGTCTGGTCGGCGACATCTTTGCCCGCCGCCAGCGCGCGCCAGCGCTCATCCACCATGGCAAGCTGCTTGAGAAGCACCTCGTCCTGCTTTGCGCTCGCGCGACGTTTGACTTCACGGCGTACACCGTCGATACGCTTGCACAAATCGCGGTAACGCGAATTGAGCGCGTTGCGCTTTTTGGGATGGACATTGCCCGCCTCGTGCCAGCGATCCTTGAGCGCGCTGTAGCTGGCCGTCAGCGCCTTGACGCCGGCATCATCCAGCGTGGCCGCATCGGTGCAGGCAAGCTCCTCGAGCTCGCTGCAGATCGTGTTGCGCACGGTGACGGCTTCATCTTCGGCCGCCTTGCGCGTGGCAAATTTCTCGTCGCGCTGGGCAAACACGCCGTCACAAATCTTGCGCAGCGCGTCCCACATCTGCTGTTCTTTTTTGCGTGGTGCGCGAACGCTGGGGCGCCATTCACGTTGAATGCGTTTGGCCAAATCAATCTGCTTGTCCAGCGGATCGTTCGCGATGGCTTTTTCCAGCGACGCCATCGCCAGCTCGCGACGGCGCACCTCGCGTTCACTTTGCTCGCGCAGCGGCCCTTCGATGGGCTTGATCGCTGCATCAAATCGCGTGCGCAGTTTCTGGAATTGCTTGTGATTGACAGGCCCCGAGTCGCGCCAGCGCCTGCGCGCGCTGTTGACCGCTTTGGACAGCGCCTCCCAGTCCGGCGACTCGAAATCGGTCTGTTTGGCGAGCGCTTCAAGTTCCTCGCACAGCGCGCGTTTGGCCGCGGCGTTTTTCTGTCGCTCGGCCGACTCTTTCTCAAAGTGCTCCTTGGCCGGCGCATAGGCCGCCTCGCAGGCGCCGTCAAAGCGCTTCCAGATATCTTCGTGCGCCGGACCCACACCGTGATCAAGTGCGCGCCACTTGGTCCGCAGCGCCTTGATGCGATCGGCGCGTTCCCGCGGATCCACCTCGACGTGCTGCAGCGCCAGCGCTTCGGTTTCCGTGATCAATTCCTGACGGGCCTGCTGCGTGCTCCAGATACGTGCCTGCTTGAGCTCCTGCAACCGTGGCGACAGCACGCCCAGCCGACGCGATAACTGACTAACCGCCGAGGCCGGCAGATTGGCGCGCGTGCGCAATCGATGGCTCAGACGATCGCAGGCTGAGGTGGCCGCTGAAATCTGTCCTTCGTCGAGTGCCTTCGAGAGCTTCTCGAGCAGCTCCTCGGCCTGCGCCAATGCCCGATTCTGCGCCGCTTCGGCCGCCTCATCGCGTTTGCCCAGCGTCTCCATGAGCGCGCTGTAACGCGCGACCAGTGCCGTGTGCGCATCGTCATCGGATGCCGGCAGCGCCAGTGCATCCCAGGCCGTGGCCAGCGAGCGCGCCTTGCCTTTGCCCTCTTTTTCCGGATCGAAGCGTTCGAGCAATGCGGCGGCGGCATCCCACTTGTCGGCGGCCGCCACCTGCTTTTTCTGTGCCGTTTGCCACGCAATGATGCCTTGCTCAAACTGCTCGACGTCGCGCGGCGAGTGATCGTCAATCGATGCCCACTGTTCGCGCAGCTCTTCGACATCGAGGTCCGGTGCCGTGGTCTTCACAGACTCGAGAATGCTCTGACGCAGATCAATGGCATGACGCGCCGAATCGAGGTTGGCATTAATGCGGGTGAGATCGGCGGCGACGTTCGGTTTGTCGACCTCCGCGCTGGCGAGCACGTCGGTCCATTTCTCGGTCCACTGCTGATGCAACGCCACGGCTTTGTGCAACGCTTCGCTGGTCGCCGGCACCGACTGGGCGGCGCGCGTTGCCAGATCCTTGCTCAGCGCTTCAAGCTCCTGGACGGCCGCAGCGCGATCACGCACGGCCTTGAGTCGTTCCCGAACAAACCGATGGCTGACTTTATCGCTTTTGGTTCGCGCGACCAGCGACTCCAGCAGCGCCTCGTCATCCAGGGCACGCTCGGCTCGCTGTTGCAGCGACACTTCTTTCTCACGACTGGCGACGGCCACCTGCAGCAGGACATGGTCATCGGCCGCTTTGTCAGCGTGATGCTCAAAGGCAAGATTTCGTGTGGCCAGCGCCGGCGCATTGAGCGCGCAATAGTGCAACATGCCAACATCGTCGCAGGCGCCCACAAACGCATCGCGTGCCGCGTCACTGCACTCTTCGTTGGCGCCGAGCAGCGCACGCAGTCGGGCCGCAGCTGCCTCTTTGACGGCGCCGGCATCGTCTTTTCCAAGGCGCGCCTGCAGCACGGATAAATCGGTCACGGCACCCAGGAGTCGAGCGCGAACGCCTGCATCGTCGTCGCCCTCGAGTGCTTCGACAAACGCAGGATCGGCCGGGCCAAGCTCCAGCAGGGCTTCGCCGCGAATCTGCGGATCAGGATCAGTAACAGGTGACTTGCGAAAACGTTCGAGCATGGTGCGCACTGGGCTAAAATTTTACCGGCTCGCAGAGTAGCGCAGCCCCCCATCGCGAACAAGCGAAAACGCTATCTTCAGCGCGGTGGCGGCACCATACGAAGCGCGCCAAACGTGCCGGTTTGTGCCGTGGATTCGGCACTTGCGTGGCGCTGGGAAAGCCACGACATGAGGTCTGCCAGGAGCATCGGACGCACGTACGCCGATCCTTGCACAAAGTCACAACCCACTTCGCGCAAAACGCTGATCTGATCGGTGTTTTCGACACCCTTCGCGACCACTTTGAGATGCAGACTGTGCGCCATGGCGATCACGGTGGAGATCACCGCCTTGGCATCGTCGCCTTTGGCCAGCGCCGCAATTTCTTCGCTGCCAATACGCAAACCGGACACCGGCATTCGAGGCAAATACGACAGCGGAGAATGCCCGCCACCGAAATCGTCCACCCAGGCCTTGATACCGCGTTCGCGCAATTCGCGCAGCTGCGCACTGGCGCTGTCGAAATTGCGCATCAGGGTCTTCTCGCGAATCGACAGCAGCAGCGATTCAGGGCGCACATCGTGACGGTTCAGCGCATCAATCAGGCGCGGCATGATGGCCTGTTCGCGAAAATGCATGCTGGCCAGGGAAATCGAGATTCCGACGTCCTTGTAGCCTGTTGCACCCAGTGCCCTGAGGTCGTGGCAGACCTGATCGATGACCCACTCATCGAGCTGCACGATGTAGCCGGTCTGCTCCGCCAGCGGCACGAACACACTGGGCAAGACGCTGCCCAGCGCGGGATGTATCCAGCGCAGCTGCGCCTCAACGGCCACAAGCTCGTGGGTCTTTGTGTCGAGCACCGGTTGATACACGATGCGCATCTGATCGTATTCGATGGCGTGGCGCAGATCCGTTTCCAGCGAGAGCTGTTCGGTGGCCATGCGATGCATCGAGTCGTTGTAAAACTCGAAGTGATTCTTGCCCCGCTCCTTGGCCTGATACATGGCCACGTCGGCGTTACGCAGGAGCGTATCCACATCGCCACCGTCCTCGGGAAAGACCGTCACACCAATGCTGGCGCCAACCACAACCTCCTGACCGCCGAGCACAAACGGCTCGTGCAGCACCTCGAGAATGCGTCGTGCCACGAGGCCCGCGTCACCGCTTTCGCGAATGGCATTGAGCACCACAGTAAACTCGTCGCCACCGAGACGCGCAATGGTCTCTCGTGGCTCTGGATCGTCGTCGAGTTCGTCACTGCGTCGCAAACAGGTGCGTAAACGCACGGCAAATTCCTTGAGCAAGGCATCGCCGGCGTCATGACCCAGCGTATCGTTGACGCGTTTGAAATCGTCCAGATCGATAAACAGCAGCGCAACGCTATGCGACTCGCGCTCACCCAGCGCAATGGCCTGGCGCAGCGACTGTTTGAGCTGCGCGCGGTTGGGCAGCTGGGTCAGGCTGTCGTGATAGGCCAGATAGTGGACTTCGCCGGTGGTCAGCTGCAGGTTTTCGCTCATCTCCTTGAGACGGCGCGCCAGATCACCAAGCTCGTCGGCGCGATCCACCGGCAGCGGCGCCGAGTATTCTCCCAGGCCCACGGCCGACGCGTAATCGGCCAGGCGCCGAATCGGGGCAACGAGTGTGCCTGCCACAACCATCGCAATACCGATCGCGCACAGTAGAGAAATGCCGCCGGCGGTGGCCACGTGGGTCCAGTTCAGGCGCTTGCCCCGATCAATCATCTCATCAAGCTGCGTATCCAGCGCACGGGCGCGCGACAGCACCGGCTCAAGCGGCACACCCAGTCGCAGCACACCGCGGGCGTTGCCCGAAACAATCGGAAGATCAATCAGCAGATGATCGGAGGCGCGCTGGTGACGCGCGCTCTGCGGGAATGGTGACCACTCGAGCGTCGCACCGGGAATGCTGGTGTCGCTGACCGTGGCACTTGCCTGCCAGGCTCCGTCGAGGTCGTGGAACACCGCCAGATCGATGTCCTCTCGCGCGACCAGTTGCTGCAGTGTGGCCTGCAGCGCCTCACGATCGGCGTCTTTAAGCGCCCGATCAAGCGGCTCGGCGCGCTCAGCGACGGTGCGTTCGGCCTCGCTGACCACCTGCGCGGTCAGCTGCTCGCTCAATGAATGGGTGCTGAGCGCCCGAATGCGGGCCGTTGAGGTATGAAACTGCCACATCAACAGGACCGACAGCACGACCACGACAAACCCCGTCAATGAGGCAATCGTCAGGATCGAGCGCGCGCGTAACCGCAGCGTCATTGGGCAAATTTTGATTGGCGGAACGGCACAGCTCAAAGCTCCGGGCGCGTGCGACACCGAAAGTGGCGACGCACAGGAACCTCAAGGCTAGGCAAACACTGGCGGTTTTGTCGTTAAGTCCATCACGATTCGACGAAAATCGCGTGGATAAGGCGGGATTCAGCCCTTCAGAGCGTTGACCTTTTCAACATAACGCTGCATGGCTTCAACGTCGGTCATGCCCTTGATCTTGCTCCAGGCGTCGTATTTGGCCCCACCAACAAAATCCAGCAGGCCCGGACGATCTCCGCTGACATCGCCCTCACTGCCTTGCTTGTACAGCGCGTACAAATCCAGCAGATCTTCGTTGCTCGGTCGCTCGGGCAGATTCTTAGCCTCGGCGGCGGCCGCCTCAAAGCGTTCTTTCAGATCGTCGCTCATGTTTTCTCCCACGCTCCCCAATATCGCCCTGCACCTGGCTCAGGGCGCCAACTCGTTCATGACAATGTCGATGGGTTCGGCGCGCGCGGTGGATACCCGCGTTGCGCCGAAGATGTCCCCGCTTTGCACCGTGGGCGAACCGCCCAGTGCGACACGTGCCACAACCTCTACGCTGTCGAAATTCGACAGACGTCGAGAGGGTAGCATGGCGTTGGCGTCCGTCAGAGTGACCGTAAATGGCAAATCGGCGACGCTGCGCCGCACCACCGCCACGGGCGGCCCGGCTCCGTCGCGGGCCAGCACGAATACGGGCGTATCGTTCGGCACCGATCCGAGCTGCGCCTGATCAAGCGACACACTGACCGCGAGGGCCGGTTCGCTGACGCCAGGCGTGGCATCACCCAGACGCGCTGACACCATCTCGATACGTTTTTTCAACACGTCACGAACGTTGCGCGCCTCCTCAGACGGATCCTGCTCGGCGCGCGCAAGCAAACGCTGCCAGCGCGTTCGGGCCAGCGCCAGCTCGTTGCGCGAGAACGCCAGCTCCGCGCCGTAGTACAGCGCTTTGGGATGGTCGGGCGCCGCTTGCAGCAGCGTCTCGATCATCGCGCTGACCCGTGCCCGTGCGCCGTCATCACTCATCATCAGCGCATCAATCAGCAGCAGTGTCCACTCGGGGTTGGCGCCATCGGTGAGCTCGTAGACTTTTTCGAGCGGCGCGACAGCGCCGGCGGCGTCACCGCTGGTAAACAACGCGGTCGCCAGCTGACCCCACGCCTCGGGATCTTCCGGTGCCGCGCGGGTCGCCGCGCGAAGCGCTGCCAGCTGCTCCGGCGACGGTCCCGACTGACCGCTTTGCGACTGTGCTGCTGCCGGGCGCATCTCGCCAACCGTCGGCCAGTGCCAGTTGCTGAGCTTGGGATAGATCAGCGCGCTGCCCAGATACACAAACAAGGCCGCGGCGGCGACGCTGGGCCACACGCGTTTGGCACTGTCCCGGCGCATCAGTGGCACGACGACAGCGGCAATCGCCAGCACCACCATCAGGCGGCTAATGATGTCGAAGGAGATAGGCATCAGCCTGGATCGTCGCCGGTTACGGCCGGTCCAACCGCTCTGTGTCGTGAGACCACTCGCCACAGCACGCCAAAGCCCAGCACCAGTGCAACGGCCGGCCCAAACCACAACGCCACCGTGCGTCGGCGCAGCGGCGGCCGATAAAGCACAAAGTCTCCGTAGCGCGACGTCATATAGTCGCGAATATCGTTATCCGACTGTCCGGCCAACAGCATTTCGCGAACCTGATTGCGCAGATCGACCGCCAGCTCGGCATTGGAATCGGCGATGGTCTGGTTCTGGCACACCAGACACCGCAACTCGAACGTAATGGTCTCGTAGCGCGCGCGAAGTTCGGGGTCCTCGAGCGTTTCGGTGTCAATCGCCTGCACCGACAGCGCCAGAAAAACGGCAAGCCAGGCCAGCCCCTTACGCCAGACCTGCGCCGTCACGGCCTCTTCTCCACAACCTGCGCACCCGCGCCCGAAGGCAGACGTGCCACAAAATCGTTTTGCCATGTTGCCCAGTCGAGTGCGCCAATATGTTTGTGGATGACCGTGCCCGAGGCGTCGATCAGGAACGTCTCAGGTGCGCCGTAGACGCCCCAGTCAATCGCATTGCGCCCGTCGGGGTCGGAGCCCACCATCGTGAACGGATTGCCGGCCTGCTGCAGATAGGCCATGGCCTTGCCGCGCTCGTCGCGCCAGTTCAGCCCGACCAGTGGCACCATGCCTTGCTTCGCGATTTGCAGCAGCGTCTCATGTTCGCGATAGCACTCCGGACACCAGGTGCCCCAGACATTGAGCACAAACGGCTGCCCGGCGAATCGATCAATGACCACACGCTCGCTTTCATCGAACAAACTTGGCATGTCGAAACGCGGCGCGGCTTTGCCGATGAACGGCGAATCCAGACGCCCGGGATCACCGAGTTGCAGCCCTCGATAAAACAACACGATCAGCGCCAGTACCACCAGCGCCGGCGATGCCGAGCGCCAGGTCATAGCGCCGTCGCCATATCCGACGATTCGAGCTCGGCGCGCGACGCGCGCGCACGACGCCGGCCGAACATGGCCACGCCGCCGCCGAACGCCATCACCACGGCGCCCAGCCAGATAAAGCGGATATAGGGCTTGTACTGCACGCGCACGCTCCACGCGCCATTGCCCAGGGGCTCGCCCATCGCTACGAACAGGTCACGCAGCAGTCCCGCGTCGATGGCCGCCTCGGTCATCGGATTTTGTTGCACCCGATAGCGACGCTTCTCGGGCAGTAAGGTTGCGACCTCCGCGTCGCCGCGAAACACCGTCAGTCGACCGCGCTGGGCCACATAGTTGGGGCCATCGACCGCGTCGATGCCATCGAGCCGCACGGTGTAGCCCGCGACGCTGACCGTATCGCCGGGGCCCAGCGCGTTATCCGTCTCGATGCCGTATGAGGTCGTCAGAGTGACGCCGAGGATGGCCAACGCCACGCCAAAATGCGCGATCAGCATGCCGACGACCGGGGCCGGCATGCGCAGCGATTGACCCGACCGCCAGCGACGCCACGGTTCGCTCAGCACGCTCAGGGCCGTCCAGCCCGCGGCGGCACAGCCGGCCACCGTCGCAACGCTCGTGTGCCCGTAAACCAGCCACGGCAACGCCGCCGCCAGCATCAGCGCGAGACCGAGCGCCACACCAAGTCGGTGGAACAACGAGCGCGTGGGCGAACGACGCCACGCCAGGTGCATGCCCACGCCCATGGCCGCGGCTGAAAGCAGCGTCAGCGGAACAAAGTAGGTGTTGAACCACTGCGGTCCCACTGACACTTTGGGCAAACCCAGAAAATCGATGATCAGCGGATAGAGAGTGCCGTAGAGAATCGCAGCGGCCGCGACAACCAACAGCAGGTTGTTCACAAGCAGCGCGGTCTCGCGCGAGAGCAGATCAAAATGCGCCTCGGAACGAAAACGCTCGGCGCGCACGGCATACAGGATCAGGCTGCCGAGCACAGCCAGACCAAACAGCACCAGAATAAAGACGCCGCGCTCGGGATCGCTGGCAAAGCTGTGCACCGACACCAGCACACCGGAACGCACGAGGAAGGTGCCAAGCAGACTCAATGCAAAACCGCTGACGCCGAGTAGTATTGTCCAGCCTTGAAAGAGCCCGCGCTTTTCGGTCACCGACAAAGAATGAATCAGTGCGGTCGCCACCAGCCACGGCATGAACGAGGCGTTTTCCACCGGATCCCAGAACCACCAGCCGCCCCAGCCCAGCTCGTAATAGGCCCACCAGCTACC
>CAZXCL010000094.1:0-15055 GCA_964639265.1 uncultured Gammaproteobacteria bacterium
TGTGGCGCCGAACAATGAGCTGCTCGACAAGCTCAAGTCGAACGTGCAGGTGGTGCGTGCTCGTGGCGGGCAGATCTATGTGTTTGCCGACAAGGATACCGGGATTGAGGAAGAGCCTGGCATCAAAGTGATCGAGATGCCGCATGTGGATCGGTTGATTGCGCCGATTGTTTATACGGTGCCGTTGCAGCTGTTGTCGTATCACGTGGCTGTGTTGAAAGGCACGGATGTGGATCAGCCGCGGAATTTGGCTAAGTCGGTTACTGTGGAGTAGCCGCGAGTTCTCACGCACGTGTTGGTCGATGATAATAAAGTTTTGAAAAGAGCCCGCTCAGATAGTTAGGATCAGAATTGAGTGTTTAATCGAGCGCCAAATTTGGGTACCTACCTAAATTGATCAAGATTTGATCAGTGGCTCAGGGATTTTTTCCGTGAAATGGGGCCGCTAGAGTTTTGAAAAATTCCAAAGGCCTACGCCACTTAGGCAAAAAACGTCTACCTAGGCGTGGTCCTCGTTCTAGGTGAGCTTACGCCCGCCCGTGGGGTACAACCTGACCGATAACTCGATCCGGCCGTTTGTCGTTGGCAGGAAGAACTGGTTGTTCTGTGACAGCGTCGCCGGCGCGAACGCCAGTGCGAATCTCTACAGCCTGATCGAAACGACGAAAGCGAGCGGCATTGAACCATACGCTTATCTCAAGATGCTCTTTACCGAACTACCCAGAGCCGGTACCGTCGAAACTGCCGAAGCGCTGCTGCCCATCACCTCGATGACAGTCAATCGCGTTGCGGCTGAGCCGGGGTGATCGAGATGCAAGGCTGTCGATGATGGAGGGGTTCCCAATCAACAAGGTTCTCTCTAGCCTGACAGGCTCGCTCTTTCTTTGCCTCGTTGATTTACTGCTGTTTTTCTTCGTCTTTTTACTTATTGAGTACTTCTACCTAGATGCAGAATTTCTCACTGGCGCGAGAAATGCATCGATCTCTCTATTCGTTCGAGTGATCTTCCTTCAGATATTCTTTGAGTATGTCGCTGTCGCTGTGTGTTTCTATTTTACGAGAAATATCTATGTGTTGTTTGTCGTGATGATTGGCGTGTTTTTCTCTTATTACTCGTATTTGAGGGGAGAGCTTGTTCCGTTGGAACAATTATTTGGTTTTGGTTCGTATGGAAAGACGACACCGTCATTTTTGGTGTTTTTGGTCAGCTCGATTTTTACCGCTGCCGCATTTAGATATCAGAGCGAAGCGACGAGAAAAGATGGGGCGGCTGTGTCGCGACGTGGCCAGTCCCGCGATCTGTGACGCGCGACGTTTTGCTCCGCTACACCCTGAAGAGACGGGCGCTACGGTATCGAGCACATGGCGTTTGACGTTGTCCCAAAAAAGCAGACATTTTGGAACTGGACCAAACTGCCCTCAAGTCGACTCAGTCGAAACTGCACCCGCCCTGTACTCCTGCGGACTCAACCCCCGAACACGCTTGAACGCCGCACTAAACGCAAAAGGTGTCGAGTAGCCAATCTTCTCGGCAACGGTGCTCAAGGTTTCATCCGGTTGGCACAACAGGTCTGCCGCCAGCGCCATGCGCCAGTGCTTCAGGAACGTCATCGGGGGCTCACCGACCAGATCCTGAAATCGACGCGAAAGAGACGCGCGAGACGCGCCGGCTGCAGCGGCCAGTTTGTCAAGCGTCCAGGGATGCGCGGGTTCATCGTGCATCGCGCGTAACGCCTTCTCAATGATGCGGTCGCCTTGATAACGCCACCACTCCGGACGATTAGAGTCCTGCTGTGCGAACCAGGCCTTAAGCACGGCTGTGAGCAGAAGATCGAGTAACCGGTCCAGTACAGCCGCCTGGCCAGGCTCGTCTTTGACCACCTCATCACGCAGCAGGGGAACAAGCGGGGACTCCCAGTCGGTATGCGATACGGACAACACCGGCGGCAGGGCGCGCAACAAGCGATCGCTGATGTCACTGAGATGTTCGTAGGCGCCAACCAGAAAAACGGTCGTCCCGTGAGCGTCGTTGCCCCACGTTCGAACGCCATGCGTCATTTGCTCAAGGACTGAGTTGCCTTCCAGATCGCAACATTGCTGGCCGGGGTGAATGATGACGCTCGGTGGCGTTGTCGGTGAGTCGGACACATTGTAGTGATCCGGCGCTCGCGTCACGGCAATGTCGCCCGGGCCCACTTTAATTGGCTCACCCTTATCGGGCACCACCCACGCCTCACCCGACACGCCGGCAATCAGGGTGATCGGCGATTCAGCCAGTATGCGTAACGACCACGGCGACTTCATCACCGTGCGAAGCGCAAAGGCGCCGCGCGCTCTGGGTGCGTCCAGCAGTCCGCCTAAAGTGTCCATGTCCCGATTTTATACGAATGCGTATGAAATTGATCATTCTGAGAATGTTGAGCCTGAGGGTTCGCGCGTAGCGTAAGTCACAGCAGCAAAACAAAGAAATCGCTGCTTCGACAAATCAACAGGAGAAGGTCATGAGCAACGAGAATTACAGTCACCAATCTGCACAGCGTCCCATTCTTGTATTGGGTGGTACCGGCAAAACCGGCCGCCGCGTGGCGCAGCGTCTTCAGGAGCGAGGTTTCACCACCCGCATTGCATCCCGATCTGCCGATCTGCCGTTCGACTGGAATGACAGCAGTACCTGGGACGCCGCCCTGAAAGGCGTCACCGCCGTCTATGTCAACTACGCACCCGATCTGGCAATTCCGGGCGCCACCGATGCCATTCGCGCTTTCGTCGACAAGGCGGTGGCGGCAGGTGTGGAGCGCCTCGTGTTGCTGTCGGGTCGTGGCGAAGATGAAGCGCAAGCCTGTGAACGCATCGTCCAGGACTCGGGCGTTGAGTGGACGATTGTCCGGGCGAGTTGGTTTAACCAGAATTTCTCTGAAGGTGCCTTCCTTGGCATGGTCTTAAACGGCGTCATCACCTTGCCCGCCGCCGATGTCGCAGAGCCATTTATTGACGTCAACGACATCGCAGACGTCGTGGTCGCCGCTCTCACGGAGGCGGGGCACAGCTACGAAATCTATGAAGTCACCGGACCCCGCATGCTCACCTTCAAGGAGTTGGCGCAAGAAATCTCCAGCGCTGCGGGTCGGGACGTGCAGTTTGTGCAAATCCCACGCGAGGAATTTTCGGCTGCTATGGCCGAGTCTGGTGCACCAAAGGATGTCGTCTGGTTGCTGGACTATCTTTTCTCGACCGTGCTGGACGGGCGCAATGCCTATTTGACCGACGGTGTTCAACGCGCGCTCGGGCGCTCGCCAAGAGACTTCGCGCAGTACGCGCAAAGAGTCGCCGCGACTGGCGTCTGGAAAGCGGTCGCCTGAAGGCCGCGTGCGAAGGAGGCGGCACTATGAATGCCATGACGGAATACGTGGTGATCCTGACCCTGCTCGGGTCAGGTATTGTCAGCGGAGTCTTCTTCGCGTTCTCGAGTTTTGTGATGAAGTCGCTCGGGCGCTTGCCGTCCTCAGAGGGAATCGCTGCAATGCAATCAATCAACGTTGTGGTTATTAATCCATCATTCCTGGGCGCGTTCATGGGCACCGCCTTGCTGTCAGGTGCGGTGCTGGTGCTGACAACCGATGGCGGATCATCTGCCCCGTTCTTTGTCAGCGGCGCGCTGCTGTATATCGTCGGAACGTTCCTCGTTACCGTCTTTGGCAATGTTCCATTGAACAATCGGTTGGCAGTGGTTAACGCAGTCGATGCCTCCTCAGTTCCGATCTGGGAGGACTATCTGGTTCGGTGGACGAGATTGAATACAGTGCGCACGACCGCGGCGGCTGCAGCGGCTTTTTTGTTTGCCGTTGGTCTGGCTATGTAGATGCATCAGTTTCTCCTCCTCTGGCGGCGTTCCAGAGCGGGCGCGGTACGCAGCCCAACGGCGTTTTCGTCAGTCGACATGCTGTACACTTCAGGCTACCCAGCAAAGATGGGTCAAGCGAAGAACACGAATAGCATTAGGAAATACCATGACTGACGTTTACGCCACTCCAAAATCTGAAGTTCTTTCGAAGGTGGCGGACACTGATCCCTATTACGTGGTTAGGGTTAGCAAGTTCCTGACGCTATCGATCGCCACCATGAACTTTTACTTGATTTACTGGTTTTACCGCAATTGGCGTCAGGTCAAACTCACGGACAATGTCGATGTATGGCCGGTGATGCGCGGCATCTTCTACATTTTTTTCACGTATTCGCTTTTTATGCGCGTGAACGGCGACCTCGAATCGAAGGAGATCAAGGTTTCGTGGTCCCCTGGTGGGGTCGCATCAGCCGTTGTCCTGCTCACGATTCTGATCAACATACTCGATCGGTTGTTGAGTCGCGAGATCGGCAGTCCGACCACCGATTTCTTGTCGCTGCTTCTGATTCCGATGCTCTCCTTTGCAGCGGCGCGCGCCCAACCGGCCATCAATGCGGCATGCGGCGATCCTGACGGTCGCGGCAATGCCGCATACACGGCTGCCAACTGGGCGTGGATTGTATTGGGAGGAATATTCTGGCTGTTGGCATTGTTCGGGACCTATGCAATGTATTTTGCGCCGCATCTTCTAGCTGAATAGTGAGCGCTCGCAAGCCGAGTTTCGTGCGCGAAACAGCCGTGAACGCTAGTCGCGGCGCACGATGACTGATGGCCACAAATAACAGAGAAATAACGCTCAAATAAGCTCGACAAAACAACATGTCTCCCAAAAACCTTTAGTTTGGCCTGTACGCTGTGTTGAACAATGACGGGGACATCGCGGTCGGGCCTCCATTGATCACCGAAGGTGTGTCAGCTGACCACCACGTCGCCCGCTCGAGGTCTGGCTGAGACCTGTGTGGCCGGTCCGCTGGCTTGTCATAACGACGATCCGGATGCCGGCGCGTTTGAATACGCGGACTGGTTTAAGGGACGATCGCTGCCGCAAGTCTTCCTTGCGATGGCGAACCTTGTAAAGTAAAGCTTTAGCTGCTGACGACTCGTGTATTTGCAGGTGGTCGCTCGCAGAACAACAAGAATCATCGAGGAGAACAAAAAATGAAAGTTACAGTCGCGCTTTTTCTTGCCGTTTTTATTGGCAAAGCGTCGATGGCATCGACGACCACGTATCTGGTCACCGATACACAGGGGGACCTGGATGGCAATGCCATTACTGCGGGTCAGGCATTCGCTGGGTCCGCCACGTTGGCACTCGACAATGGCGACCCGGGTGATGTATTTGCATTGGCAGAGTTGACCATATCAACAACTGGCGTACTCATTAGCTTCGCAGACACCAACAGCACAATTGAAGTTTCGGAGTCGATTACTCTGGAGGGAGATTGGCAGAGCGGCACCGCTTTGTTTTTCTCTGGTGCGGTCCAGGTGACCGACTGCGTTGTCGTGCAAGGCCCTGATCGCTGTGCCTCATACAGCTCTGAGAACATTTTTATGGGGATTTTCGAAGGCAGCTCAGCTGACAGCTTCAGCGTTCAATATGAGCTATTCGATGCCGACATTGGTATTGGCATTTCACCCCGATCATTCGAACTGACGACAACGCCTGTTCCTGTCCCGGCATCGGTGTGGATGTTTGTGGGTGCTCTCGGGTACTTGCGTCGGATCGCGTCGCCCAATCGCCCGTAGGGGCAAAGGCTACTTGCGTGCCCGCTATCACCACAACTGTGACAGCGGGCACGGGTCTTTCTTGTGAGCGCGTTGAGCTATCCTAGATTTTGTCGTCGACTTTGATCGGCTTCCACATCTCCGCCATCTCGTCGTCGGTTTTTCCTCGGCAGGACTTTATGCGCACGAGCTTGTCGGTCCTGGTATGCGCCAGACACTTTCCATCGCCGTTTTGAATGCGCCCAATTTCAGGATTGTCAGGTGCCGGTGCAAAGCGCCATAGCTGCTCGATGCGTTTGGCATCACAACGCACGGCTTTGCGATCACCACCGAGGCACTGACCCGTTCGAATCCCGATCAAACCGTCGTGCATCCAGTTAAAGCGCTGCTGGCTTTTCGACGGGGTCTTCAGATCGCATGTTGCGGCGGTAGTGATCTTTTCAAGTGTTGGTGCGACCAGGCAGAGATTTCTCCCGGTCGATTGAGTCTGAAAAACGTACAACCCGTCCCGAGAACTAACGGGACCGTGCACGGCTATTTTTGCCATTGCCACCTGACGAATCTGATCAAAATCATGCGGACACCCGGGCAGTTTCGTGCCGCCGGCTGCATCGGATTGAGCACACGCCACATCGCGCGGGAACTGCACGTTGCGGTTGAAAATGGTCTGCTTTAGTTGCTCGTCTGGTATGAATGCCTCGACCGGCCGACCCCGTGTGAGCGATAGTGGTAGCTGCGCGCGATACACATAGGGGCTGGTATACGAGGCAAGCGTGTTGCGAAGCGTTGCATTGCTGCCGCAGCCTGCGCGCTCATCGGGAGTGGCACTGCTTTGGCAGCTCTTGCGCAGCGCCAGCAAATCATCGCGCTCGCGGCGAATGGTGGTCGCGAGTGCGTCGAGTTTGGCCAAGTCGACACCGCGGTTTAGCAGCGCTTTCTGATACGCCCGAGATCGATCGACCAGCATCGGATTGATGGTATCGAGTATCGCGCCGTAGGCGGCGTGCAAATACAATAACTCGTCAAGCTGCGGATCGGCGGCATCGTCAAACGGCCAGTCACGAACGAATTGGCTTGAGTATGGAATGACCTTGAAGCTCATCGGATTGGCGCCGGTCGCGGCGCAGCTGGAGAGCTCCCCCGCTGCCTTCCCAATGTTTTTCCATCGAGCCTTGGCGTCATCACCGCTGGGTATCGCCCCCGGACAATCCCCCTCAATATCGACGGTGAGTTCCAGTGAGCCTTTTTCGGACGCCGAGTCTACGGCCTGGTTGGCCGACGCCGACGCAGACCAGCCACCATAGCTCGCTTGCATCGATCCACTGGTCTGCTTCTTTTGCGCCAGCGTTTGATTCTTGAACGTCAGCATGCCGAACATCTGTACACCTTCGTAAATGGTACTGATGAAGGCGTCGCCACATCTTTTGCGGAACCTGTTGTAATCGGCGGGCTCGCCAATGGCATCGCGTGCGGCGTCGGTCAACTCAAAAAATTGCGGCGGTGGGTCGAGGGTGCGTGGCTGGCGTTGGGCGCTGGCATACACCAGAAAATTCTGGTTGGTTTGAGAGAAATTGGACGTTCGAACAAACTTCGCCTTCGCGTTGCCCGATGCGCCGAGGTAGCTGCCCTGCATTGACACATCGATATCGAGCGCCTTCATCTGGCTGTAGGTGTCAGTGACTTCGACCAGCCGGATGTTTGAGCTACTACTCCCTCGATCAACCGGGGAGCCACCTTTGAGACACGACGTGGCGCTGATGATCTGCCCGGTTAGCGTGTCGAAGCGTCCGCCCAGTGCAACATCTTCACCTCGATCAAGCACCGGAATGATGCGTTGGCCTGCTGCGGTGAGGCCGCCCGAGGTGTCAATGAGCTGGCTGCCGTTGGCGCTTCCTACAGACGCGGTTGAAGCTGATGTTGGGCCAATGCTTGAGCTGCAGGCGCTCAGTGTTAGCGTGGCGATCAGAAAAAATGAGAATCGATCCAGATGCAATTCCATGACGGTGTCCTCCGCGATCGGTGATCGGTATTTCTTGCTGTCCTATTTGGGATAGCAGGAAAGATCAGGATCTACCACCATTTTTCAAAAATGCGCCGTTGTGTGGAAAGTCCCCGCGGGGACGCATTCATCCTCCAGTCAGGCACGGATAGTGATCCGCCATGCAACGTGGATAAGTCGCTGGCCATGGCGTAGCCTTAAGTCTGTCAACAACTCTCACGCACAGGGGCACACGATGGCGAAAGTAACTGGAATTGGCGGCGTATTTTTCAAGGCCAAAAGCGACAACGCGGAGCTCGCCAAATGGTATGCCACTCACCTTGGTATCGAGCTCGAGCCGTGGGGCGGTGCCGTTCTGGCCTGGCCGCAAGACACCGCGGAGGACGGCGGGATGACGGTATGGAACACCGCCGCTCCGGATTCGGACTGGTTCAAACCCAGCGAATCGGCGTTCATGATCAACTATCGGGTCGACAATCTTGGCGAACTGCTTGAGCAGTTGGCCGCTGCCGGCATCACGCCAGTGGCAGGACCGGACAACGCCGAGAACGGCCGCTTTGCCTGGATCATGGATCCCGACGGCAACAAAGTGGAGCTGTGGGAGCCGATGCTTTGGGACGACAAGAACAAGGACGCGGGCGATTAGTCAGGGTCAAGACGAAGTACGGACGTACAAGCAAACCACGCCTACTGCTTGAGAATAGAAATGTCCTCGAGCAGATTCGCCACCGACGACGCACTCAAGCCATTGTAGATGCCGCGAATATGCCGGTTCTCGTCGATCAGAAGCAGGTTTTCGGTGTGCAGAAAATCGGATTGCTTTTCGATGTTGCCAAGATCCTCGTTCGCAAAATACGCTCCTTTCGCCAGCGCATAGATCTTCGCCTTGTCACCGGTCAATAGATGCCAGGTGGTCGCGTCGATGTCATTGATTTTGGCGTAGGCCTGCAGTATCGCAGGCGTATCGGTGGTGGGGCGAATCGAGTGCGAGAGGATCAGCACCGATGGATCATTCCGATAAACGTCCTGCACCTGGCTGAGTTTGGAGCGAATAGCCGGGCAAATACCGGGGCAGGTGCTGAAGAAGAAACTCGCCACATAAATCTTGTTGGCGACGGTTTGCTCGTTGACCACAACACCGTTCTGATTGGTTAATGAAAACTCGGGAATGCGGTGAAAGTCGTTCAGGACCTCGCTCTGGTTTGAGTGCCACTGCGGCGTGAAATCGGCCGTATCGTAGTAGGGCAGGTCGGTCGCAAAGACCCGCGTTGCCAGCACGGTTACGATAACCGCAGCGGCCCATCTCGTGAGTTGCTCAGTTTTGTACGACAAGGTTTTCATCCTCCAGTTCGACGCAGAGGTTAGCGTTTCTAAGACCGTATGCGCGGCCATTGCGATACTCGAAGTTGGTGTAGAGCTTGCCGTTTTTGCGCCACCCTTGCTGCAGACCGACCGGCTGACCCGCTACATAGTTGTAGCGCTTTGATTTTTCGCCGCTGCGATACCAGCTGAGCGCCGCGCCATGGGGCTGGTCGTCCACGTAGAAGCTTTGTGACCGTCGATGACCGTTTTGCCACCAGCTTTGAGTCTCGCCTTCGCGCCGACCATCGACGTACACCGAGGAGAACGCTAGCTGTCCATCGGCAAACCAGCGGCGTAGTGTGCCGTGACGTCGTCCGTCGACAAAGGGTTCCTCGGTCAGTCGTTGACCATTTTGATGTTTGGTGATCGCAACGCCTGTAAACACCACGTCATCGACGTTCCGCAGTCCGGTGCGCTGATCGATGTCCAGCAGGCTTGCGTCGACGGTGACTGGGTGAGCCGCGATGGCCAAACCAATGACCGCACTGACGAGCACGACTACAGCTGCGATACGCGCGGTCATGGTCAGTTGGAAATCCTGGTTGGCGTGCCCTGATAGTCCTCCGGGAAGACCAGGTAGTACGCGTTCAGATACAGATCATTCAGGATGTGGTAGTGATAGGTTTCGTCGCCGTCGAGGGTGCCGGTGTGCTGCGTAAACGCCACGTGACCGCCGGACACATCCAGATCGGTGGGGTAGTCGCCCGATGAGTAACACTTGCGCCCGTACAGAAAGAAGCCGTCGGCCATGATGCCGACCAGAGCCTCGTCGTCATCGGTAATGGCCTTGGGCTCAAGATGATAGTGATAGGTCGAAGGACCGGTGTGCGCACCGTTGCGATCAAACCCCGAGATGACGCCTGAATTGAGCGCCACATTGGGCCCCTCCTGATCGTTAAAGATCGGCGCACCGCTTACGGCGATGCCGACGGGCCCAAGGCCAGTGGCGGAACTAACGGCGGCAAGCGATGGATTGGCCGGTACGCGCAGCGTGAACAGGTTGTTGTAGTCTTCGATAAATCCCGGCGACATTCTTGATGTATCAGTAATGTCTGGATCGCACTCGACGTACAGACCGCTGGCGTTGACCGGATCCCAATAGCATGAGGTGTGATCAGGACTGCCCGTTGCCTCGATCACCACCTCAGCGCCGTCGAGGGCGACGGTGACGTTTGCGCCAAACCACAGAAATGCGTCGCTCAGAGTGACGGCTTCAACAACCGTAACGCTAACGCTGTCGCTCACCGCCGTGTTCACACCGTCATCGGCGCTGAGTTGAAACTCGAGGACAAGATCGTCGGTCGTAGTGGGTGCCGTGAACGTGATGCTCGCTGTCGCGGTGTCTGACAGCACCACCGCTGGGCCTGAGGTTTGCGTCCAGGTCAGGGTGGTCGTGCCATCGTCGGTGACCGTGCCGGTGAGTGTCACCGTATCGCCCCCGACCGCCGTCTGATCGTCGCCTGCGCTGACCGAGGGCGGCGAATCAACCGTGGTCGTTGAATCATCCGTACTGCTGCCGCTGCTGCCACAACCGGCGAGCGAGACGACCGCCGCGAGTCCAAAGAAAGTATGAAGATACGCCGCACGCATGATTCGTCCCCTGTGATGAAAACCTCACCTGGGATCCACGCTACGGCGCAAATGTGCAGAGAGCATGGACGAAATGAGCAGAAACGCCGGTAACGTCGGCGCCTCTTCAGGTTTGGTGGCGCCTGCCGCTATCTGGTAGGAACGGCTCAACCTGGAGATCTGCAATGTCGCTGCCTTTGTCGGCGCTGGAAAAAGCGCTGGACGTCAATCTGGACGACAGTCTGTACGGGACGTTTGCTGAAATTGGTGCTGGTCAGGAAGTCGTGCGCTGGTTCTTTCGTGCGGGTGCAGCGGCGGGCACGATCTCGAAGAGTATCTCGGCCTACGACATGAAAGTCAGCGATGCCATCTATGGCCCGTGCGAGCGCTACGTGTGCCGCGAACGTCTGGAGGCCATGCTTGCCTGCGAGCAGCAGCTCAATCGCGACCGGCTCGCCGCGACTCGCGGCGATGCGACCCGGTTTTTTTCTTTCGCTGACACCGTATCGGCGCGCAATTACCACGGTACAAACAAGTGCCATGCGTGGATGGGTATCCGTTTTCAGTCGGCACCTCGCGGCGAGGACAACACGATTGTGGTGCACGTGCGCATGCTCGACGATACCAACGTGTTGCAGCAAGAAGCGCTGGGGCAGGTGGGCGTCAATCTCATACACGGGGCGTTGAAAGGCGATGCTGATCCGCTGGCGTTGATCGCTTCTTTGCTCGACGGTCTGTCGGCACAGCGGCTTGAGATCGACCTGATCGATTTTCGCGGTCCGAGTTACGCGGGCGTCGACAATCGTGTGATGAGCCTCAAGCTTGTCGAGCTCGGGCTGTCGGGCGCGGCGATGTTTGCGGCCGACGGCACGGTGCTGCAGCCCTCGCAGGCGCTGCGCAAACGTTCGCTCATTGTCGAGCGTGGGCGTTTTCGGCCGGTCACACACGTCAATATGGATATGCTGGCCTCCGCCATCGCCAAATTTGATGAAGTCGTGGAGGAGGACCATCGTGACCCTCTGCCCATCATGGAGATTTCGATGCACTCGCTGTCCGGCGATGGCGACGTGTGTCTGGAGGATTTCGTGAGCCGTGCCGACGTGTTGGCGGCCACCGGGCATACGGTCATGATTTCCGACTTTCCCGAGTACTATCGCCTGATGGCGTACTTGAAGCGCTATACGGATCGGACGATTGGCATGGCGATGGGCATCGGCATGTTACGCAGTCTGTTCGATGCCCGTCACTATGGCGATCTCGATGGCGGCATTCTCGAAAGCCTCGGGCGACTGTTTAAAGACTCGCTCAAGCTGTTTATCTACCCGCAACGGCTACCAGGGTCTGATCAGCTCGATACCTTGAGCGACATGGCGCTCGCCGACGGGCTGCAGCATTTGTTTGCGTATCTGAAAGACCGCGGCAGCATCGTGGAACTGGCGGATATCCAACATGAGTATCTGGATATCCACTCGCCCAAGGTGCTCGAGATGATCGGTAGCGGCCAGGACGAGTGGCAGTCGATGGTCCCGGATTGCGTGGCCCGAACGATCGTCAGTCGAAAGCTCTTTGGCTACCGATCGTCGCCTATGGGCTAACGTCGCAAATGTTGGGCAGGCCACTGGGTCCGGGTGGCTCGAAGCTCAGTGCTCTCAAAATCGCCAGGTCGAGGAAATTCACCGAGCCATCGCCGTTCATATCGATGTCGGCATTCGTGCTGAAGAAGGCCAGTCGCATCGCCGCAAGGTCCAGGACGTTCACGATGCAGTCATTATTAAAATCCGCATCACAGAGGTTGCCGAAGCCGTCGCCATCGGTGTCGCGCTGATCGGCATTGGCCGAGTTGGTGCAGTTGTCTTCCCCGTCCTGGATGCCGTCTCCGTCGGTATCCATACGACCGAATACCACATAGCTTTCGCCGGCATCGGGTCTTTCATTTGGATCGGCCCGCGGTGCACCGATGATCAGATCGTCCACGCCATCGCCATTGATATCTCCGGCGCCGCTTACGGACCGACCGGAATCGTCAAGATCGATAATGCCTTTGAGTACGAAGCCGTTGTTCCCATCGAGCTCAGCGAGGTCCAGCTCCGCCTCAAAACCCGCGCTGGAGCCGAACACCACATAGGTCTCGCCCGCAAAAATGATCGACGGTGCTCCGATAATCAGATCGTCGATGCCATCGCCATTGATGTCTCCCGCACCACTTACCGACACGCCAGACTCGTCGTCCTCATCAATACCTTCGAGGACGAAGCCGTTGCTGCCATCGAGGAGCGCTAGATCCAGCTCGGAAGTAAACCCCTGGTCGTTGCCGAAAACCACATAACTTTCGCCGGCGCTTTCTTCCCAGTCCGGATCGGCCAGGCGGGCGCCGACGATCAAATCATCGATACCGTCAGCGTTGATATCGCCAGCCGCGCTCACTGACCATCCGGCCCAGTCACCTTGATTGACGCCGTTGAGCACGAAGCCGGTGTTGCCATCCAGCGAAGCCAGGTCGATTGAGGGTGGAAACTCACCATCGCTTCCGAACACCACGTAGCTCTTACCCGCGCGAAAGCGATTGAAATTGAGCATCGGGCTGGCGAAAGGGGCGCCCACGATCAGATCGTCGAAGCCATCGCCGTTGACATCTCCGGCACCGCTTACCGAGAGGCCGGCGTTGTCATCGAGCTCTGTGCCGTTGAGTACGAAGCCGTTGCTGCCGTCGAGTGACGCGAGCTCCACATTCGGTGCAAAACCCTGATCGCTGCCAAACACCACAAAGCTCTCGCCAGCGCCACCGACATCGTTTGGATCGGCGAATACCGCACCCACGATCACGTCGCTAAAGCCATCGCCATTGACATCGCCGGCACCGCTGACCGAAAAGCCAGTGCGGTCGAAGCGGTCAATACCGTTGAGGGCAAATCCGTTATTGCCATCGAGCGAGCCGAGGTCCAGCGTCGCGTCGAATCCCTGGCTGTTGCCAAAGACTATGTAGCTTTGACCGGCGTCGAAAACGCCGTTCGGTGAGGCCGTTCGTATCCCGATGATCAGATCGTCGACGCCGTCACCGTTGACGTCGCCGGCGTCACTTACTGAATAGCCGGCGTGCTCAAACGACTCGATGCCGTTAATGATGAAGCCGTTGATTCCGTCGAGCGAATCGAGCTCCAGCGTTGCTGCATAGCCCTGGTCGGTACCGAAAACCACATAGCTGGCGCCGGCCCTGAATTCTGCTCGGAAGAACGAGGTCGGCGCCCCGACGATCAGATCATTGATGCCATCGCCATTAACATCTCCGGCGCCACTGACCGAGTAGCCGGCGATGTCGTCTATTTTCGAGCCGTAGAGTACAAAGCCGTTCTGGCCCTCGCCAGTGGCCAGACTCGACAACTCGAACTGCGCCGGGAACATCGCGGCGCCCGCCGAGAGCGCCAGACTCCCCAGCGCCAGTGCGAAGATGCTCTTGGTGACGTGCAGACGCCCTGCACTGGATCGACAATCGATTCTGATATTCATAATGGCCTCCATTCCTTTTGCGCCAGACTCTAGCACACCCTCTGGCCGCCATCGTCGTCGCGGTCATCGAATGATCATGCACTGGTCATCCTGTCGTCAGGACCCCTGACCCGAGGCTGACCATAATTCTCCCAAGCCCGACGTACGCATTGAAATCAATCGCTTAAGCAAGGGCAATCACGGGGTCATCGCCCCATCACCATTTATTAAGGAGAAACTATCATGACGTTTTCAACCACCCGCAAGATCATCAGCACCGCGACTGTGTTGTCGTACTTTTTCGTTGCCAATGCACAGGCCGACACTCTTGGCCGGCTAATCGAGAACAAGGAATCAGTCCAGGTCAGTGATCACATTGTCTTCGGCTCCGATACCATCGTCGACGGCGCCACGATCCTTATTCGCGACCACGCGTCGAAGCAGGTCAATGCCTCCATCGTCAGCCGCGCGCTGGAACCGGATACTGCCTATTCCATCTGGTGGGCCGTGTTCAACAACCCGGAGTTTTGCATCGAGCCATTTAGATGTGGTCTGGCCGATCTGGGCAGCCAGGGCGATGGCCGCGTGATGCCCTCGGTCTTCTGGGGCGGTGGTTTTCTGACCGACATCTACGGACTCGGTCAGGCCGACATCCGACTGTCACCGGGCCGTACGTCGCGTGAGCTGTTTGCCGGCACGCAAAACTATGGTCTGCAAAATCTGGCGGGTGCGGAAATTCACCTGGTGCTGCGCACTCACGGCACGACCGGCGCGGCTGGTCCGGTGTCCAAGCAGATCGGCACAGCAATGGAAGCCTGCCCGTCGGGTGGCTGCAGCAACGTGTTTGCATCGATTCATCGGCCGTAGGAGTGCATGGTTTTCTGCCTCGCCGTGACCAGTCCAGCGCTTTGTGCTGGGCTGGTCACACTTCTTCAATTTTTCTTGGGGCAAGCGCTACAGGTCCATCCGTTTGAGCGCCTCAACCTCCTGCGATAGTTTCTGCAGTTGATCTCGTG
>CAZXCL010000095.1:0-13564 GCA_964639265.1 uncultured Gammaproteobacteria bacterium
CACTCTGCCTCCGGCTGACCTCTCCCATCTGCGTGCGTATTTTGGTTCAGCGTAGGCCAAGGGTTCATCGCAAGGTAGCGAAGCGGCAAGACTCGCGGTATCGCCGACCCTCTGAGCGACCCAAACCCAACGCCACTTCAATGCCGATCGAGGGGACCTACTCCAACCCCACCAGCCGAGCTGTTCTCTCCGACTAGATGATCGAGGTCTTGGGCAGGGCCGGTGGGTGAGGTATTTATTTTGGCAACTAAAGCGGACCGCCAGGGAGCCATTGTCAAAATGAATTCCTCACCCACCGGCCCTGCCCAAGACCGTACCGACTAAAAAAAACAGCTCGAGCACAAAAAAGGCCGCGCTGTGCGCGGCCTTCCGTGAGTCGGGCAGAACCTGCCCACATGCACGTTACGCGTTAAACGCGTCAAGGGACGATCAGATGCTCGCGCCCTCACCCGCACATGCCAACAGACTCCACCTCAGCTTATGCTCACTCGACATGTGATCACCTCCTCTCGATAGTTGCTCGAGCTCTGATCATGACCCAAAACGCGCCTCGATACCATGCCTAATTTACACGCTTACTTTTGCCGCCAGACGCTTGACAGCGCGGTAGCGAAAACAGCTTGTGACGTGGTCGTTGACAAGGCCTGTCGCCTGCATGTGAGCGTACATAATCGTGCTACCCACAAATTTGAAGCCGCGCTTTTTCATGTCTTTGCTAAGCGCGTCTGACTCGGGGCTGGTGGCCGGCACCTGATCCATGCGCTCAAACGAATTCTGAATCGGCTTGCCGTCGACAAAGCCCCAGATGTAGCGACTGAAGCTGCCGAATTCCTCGGCCACTTCGAGAAACACCCTGGCATTGATGACAGCGCCGTTGATCTTCAGTTTGTTTCGTACGACGCTCGGATCGGTGAGGATTTTCTCGATACGTTTCGGCGTAAAGCGGGCCACCTTGGCCGGATCGAAATTGGCGAAGTTCCTGCGATAACCCTCGCGTTTGTTCAAAACGGTGGCCCAGCTCAGCCCCGCCTGCGCGCCTTCGAGAATCAGAAACTCAAACTGCGTGTGCTCGTCGGTGACGGGCACGCCCCACTCGTCGTCGTGATAGGCAATATAGGCATCATTGCCCGACTCGCACCACGCGCAGCGCTGTTTTGCCTTCGCCATTGCCACCTCCAGTCGTGATCCTGCGTCAAAAGACGAGGTCACGTTACGGGATACTCGCGCACCGTCGCAAGCCGCGCAATCTGGCCGCTTTGGCCGGATTCTCGGCTCTTCGCAGCGCCCGCACTTGCAGCCTCACCGGGCTGCGTGTTAGAACCTCACCATGATTACGTTAAACCACAACGCTGTTTCGCGCCGACGTACGCGCCGTCTTGGCAGAGGCCACGCCGGGTAGCGGTTTCGTATTTCATATCGAACCTTGCAAAAACCCGGCAACGTGCCGGGTTTTTTCGTTTTCATCCCTTAGTTTTCCCCATCGAGACACGACAAACCGCATGAGCAAACGCGATTTTCTGACCACCGCTGACTGGCAACGTGACGAACTCCAGGCTCTGATCGACCACGCCAAGCAATTTCGTGATGGCGCCACTTCCGCTGCCATGGCCGGCAAGTCCATCGCCTGCCTGTTCTTTAATCCCTCAATGCGCACGCGGACCTCGTTCGAGCTCGGCGCCCATCAGCTCGGTGGCAAGGCCATCATCCTGGCGCCTGGTAAGGATGCCTGGCCCATGGAGTTTGAGTTTGGCAGCGTGATGGACGGCGAGGCCGAGGAGCACATCAAGGAGGCGGCGGCCGTACTGTCGCGCTATTGCGACCTGATCGCCGTGCGCGCTTTTCCAAAATTCCAGGACTGGTCGGTCGATCGCCAGGACATCACGATCCACGCCGTGGCCAAATATGCCAGCGTGCCGGTGATCAACATGGAAACCATCGTGCATCCGTGTCAGGAACTGGCGCTGATGCAAAATCTTCAGTCGCAGCTGGGCACGCCTGACGGGCGCAAGTTTGTGCTGACCTGGACCTATCATCCCAAGCCACTGAACACCGCCGTGGCCAACTCCGCACTGCTGATCGCGACCAAGTTTGGTATGGACGTAACGCTTTTGTGTCCGAACGAAGACTATCGACTCGATGAACGCTATATGAAAATCGGTGCGCAGAACGCGGCCGCCAGCGGCGGCTCACTGACCGTCTCCCACGATATCGACAGCGCTTACGACGGTGCCGAGTTTGTGTATGCGAAAAGCTGGGGCGCCCTGCCCTTTTTCGGTCGCTGGGACGAAGAAAAACCGGTGCGCGAGGCCAGTCGGCATTTCATGGTTGATGGCGCCAAGATGGCACGCACGAACAATGCCAGGTTTAGTCACTGCCTGCCGCTGAGGCGCAACATCAAGGCGACCGATGAGGTCATGGACGCGCCCTACTGCGTGGCCATCGATGAAGCCGAAAACCGTCTGCATGTCCAAAAAGCGCTTATGGCGCGTCTGCTCGACTCGTAAAAAAGGAAAACCCCGTGTCAAATACTCCCGTTGTTCTGGCTTTCTCCGGCGGCCTCGATACCAGCTTCTGTGTACCGTGGCTGCGTGACAAGGGTTTCGATGTCACCACCCTTTTTGTTGACACCGGCGGCGTCAGTGCAGAGGAAAGCGAATACATCGCCGGGCGCGCACTTGAACTTGGCGCGGTCAGTCATGAGGTCGCCGATGTCAGCCAGGCAGTCTGGGACGACGTTGTGTTGCCCATGCTGTGGGGCGGTCAGTGGTATCAGGCGCAGTATCCGCTGCTGTGCTCGGACCGCTATCTGATCGTCAAGAGCGCGCTGGCGCTATGCGATCGACTTGGCACCCGACACGTTGCGCACGGCTGCACCGGCATGGGCAACGATCAGGTGCGCTTTGATCTGACGGTCGCGACCCTCGGCGACTATGTCATCGAGGCACCCGTGCGCGAACTGCAGCAAACGGTTCGCAACGTGCGCGACTACGAGAAGCAGTGGCTGGCAGAGCGCGGCTTTGGCGTACGCGACAAGACTTCCACCTACACGATCAACGAGAACCTCCTGGGCACAACGATCTCAGGCGCAGAGATCGACGAGTTTGGCAGCCCGGACGATGCCGCCTGGCAAATTACCGCCGGCGCCGATCAGTGGCCGTCGAAGCCGCTGAGCATCAACATAGGAATCGAGCAGGGGGTTGTTACAAGCATCGACGGCAAGGCCATGAGCGGACCGCAGATACTGGCGGATCTGAACGCGCGCTTTGCCGCGTACGGCGTGGGTCGCGGTCTCTACACCGGCGATACGACCATTGGACTCAAAGGACGGGTCGCGTTTGAGGCCCCCGCGCTGACGGCACTGCACACCGCGCATCGCGCGCTGGAAGAGGCCTGCAGCACGCGCGCGCAAAACCAGTTCAAACCGCTCGCCGCGCGCGAGTGGGTCAAGCTGGTCTATGAGGGGCTTTTCTACGAGCCGCTGCGGCGTGACCTGGAAGCCTATCTGCGCTCCACGCAACGTACGGTCACAGGCACCGTAACGCTTGCCACCCGCGGTGGACAGGTCATGGCTACAGCCATTGACTCGCCGCATCTGCTCACCAACCCCAAAGCCACCTACGCGCAAAGCGCGGACTGGACGGTGGACGAGGCGAAGGGCTTCATTCGACTGTTTGGGCAGAGCGCGTCGCTGTGGAGCACGGTCAATCGAGGTGACGTCGGATGAGCTACTCCTCTGATGATCGCCAGCGCATGCTCGATGCCCTGCATCGGCTCATCGGGTTTGATACGCGCAACCCGCCCCGAACACTGACCGGCAGCAGCGAGGTGTTTACCTGGCTCACCGATCAACTCGACGACTTTCACGTAACGATCACCGACGAAGGTCACGGCAGCGTGACGTTGCTGGCGATACGCGGCACACCGACGCTCCTGTTCAACTTCCATCTCGACACGGTTCCCGTAGCCGAAGGCTGGAGCCGCGATCCGTTTCAGATGCTGGTAACCCAGAGCAAGGCCGTCGGACTCGGCGCCTGCGACATAAAGGGCGCCCTCGCCGTCATGCTTGCGACCTGTCAGAGCGTCAAGGGCGATGCGGCGATTCTCGTGACGTCTGATGAGGAAGCCGGAAACAGCACCTGCGTACGCCGCTTTCTTGAAACGGACCACGGCTTCAAGCGCATCGTGGTGGCCGAACCAACCCAGTGCAAAGCCGTCACATCTCATCGCGGCATCGTGTCGGGCCGATTGACTTTTCACGGCGTGGCGGGGCACGCGTCCAGCCCTCGGGCCATTAACGACAGCGCCGTGCATCGCGCCATGCGCTGGGGCGCCAAAACGCTCGACGAGCTGGACGCCAATATCAATCATCCAGATGCCGTGCTTCACGACGTGCGCCTGAACATTGGTCATTTTGAAGGCGGGGTCAAACCCAACATGATTGCCGCGAGCGCGACCGCGGCGTTCAACCTGCGTACGCCGCCGGGCAGCGATCAGGGTGCGATTGTCGATGCCATGGTTGGCCTGGCCCACCAGGAACACGTGTCCGGCCTTGAACTGCCGTTTCAGGCCCCCGCACTGCCGGTCGCGGCACGTGGCGATGCGGCACTGGCTGCGGCCGCCGCGTTTGCTGGTGACTACAATCTCGAACTCAGCGATCCGGTCGATTTCTGGACCGAAGCCGCGCTGTTCAGCGAGGCGGGTATGGATGCTCTGGTTCTTGGCAGCGGCAACATAGAGCAGGCGCATACGGCGGACGAATGGGTGGCGCTCGATCAACTCGATCAGTTGCACGACGTGTACACAGGGATTTTTCAGCATGGCCTCGAATAAGCACTTGCGACGGGTGATCGTCCGGCTGCTTGGCAGCATGGGCACCCCGAAGGAAGTTCAGCAATATTTAAAACGCTTTTCCGATCTCGACGGGCTGAAGTTTGCGGTCGTGAAGGTTGGCGGCGCGATCATCGAGGAGCAGCTCGGTGATCTGGCCTCATCGCTTACCTTCCTGCAACAGGTAGGCCTTACACCTATCGTGATCCATGGCGGCGGACCACAACTCACGCGCGCACTCGGCGAGCAGGACATTGAAACCACAACGCGCGACGGTTTTCGTGTGACGTCGCCCGACGCGCTCAAAGTGGCGCGGCGCGTGTTTCAAACCGAGAACCTGCGTCTGACCGCCGCACTGCGCGAAGCAGGCTCCGACGCCACGTCGATTACCGGCGGCGTGTTCGAGGCCGAACTGCTTGATCGCGAACGCTACGGCATGGTCGGAGAAGTCACGGCTGTGGACATTGAACCCATTCGCGCCGTCACGGGCGCGGGGCATATCCCGGTGATCTCGCCGTTGGCCGAAACGGCCGACGGTCAGATTCTCAATATCAACGGCGACGTCGCAGCCAATGCGCTGGTCGCTGCCGTTCAGCCGTTCAAGATTGTGTTTCTGACCGGCACGGGCGGCATTCTCGACGGACGCAACAAGATCATCTCATCCATCAACCTGTCCACGGACTACGAACGCCTGATGGGCGAGGACTGGCTGCACTCCGGCATGCGCCTGAAGCTGCAGCAGATTCAGCAACTGCTGGCTCTGCTACCACGCGAGTCGTCGGTATCCATCACCAAACCCGAGCTGCTGCCACGCGAGCTGTTTACCCATCGCGGATCCGGCACGCTCGTGCGCCTGGGCGAAAATCTCAATGCGCACAGCGCCTGGACGGATATCGACCTTCCGCGACTCACCCAATTGCTGGAGTCAAGTTTCGACAAGGCACTCAAGCCCGGCTTTTTTGATACTGCCAATCTGCACACGGCCTACATCAGCGACAGCTACCGTGCCGCAGCGATTATTTGTCGCGGCGAACTCGGCGTCGCGCGACTCGACAAGTTTGCGGTGACCGAAGCGGCGCAGGGCGAAGGTATTGGCAGCGCGCTGTGGCATAGAGTGCGCAACGGACACGAGGCACTGTACTGGCGCGCCCGGCCCGGCAATCCGGTCAATCAGTTTTATTTTCGCCACGCCGACGGCTTTCTGCGCACAGCCGACTGGCTTGTGTTCTGGTACGGCGTGGAAGACATGAACCTGGTTGGCAAACTGGTCGCTGAAGCAACGGCGCTTGAGGCCACCATGGTGGAGATGCCCGCATGACCCGACTGGCGCTTATCGGAGCGCGCGGCCACACGGGCGCGGAATTGATCCGCTTGATCGACGCACACCCGACCATCGAGCTGAGCTATGCCAGCTCAAGAGCGCACGCCGGCACCGCCATACGCGATCACGTCGCAGATGTTCGGTCCTCACTGAATTTCTGCGAACTGACGCCCGAACAGATTGAATCGCTGGATGCCGACGCGCTGATTCTGGCACTGCCCAACACACTCGCCAAACCGTGGGCGCAGGCCTTTCGTCGCGGCGGCCATGAGGGGCCGATTGTTGACCTGAGCGCCGATTACAGATTCGACCAGGACTGGCACTACGGTTTGCCGGAAATCACGCGCGAGCGCGCAGCCGGCAAAATGAACATCAGCAATCCCGGTTGCTACGCCACCGCCATGCAGCTGGCGCTGCATCCATTTCGCGATCTGATTGAGCGACCGCCAACCTGCTTTGGTATCTCAGGCTACAGCGGCGCCGGCACGACGCCGTCAGACAAGAACGACACCGAAAAACTCCGCAACAACATCATGCCGTATGCACCGTTCGATCATGTGCACGAACGCGAAGTGTCGCACCAGCTTGCAACCAAGGTCAGATTTTTGCCGCACGTGGCCGAGTTTTTCCGCGGCATTCTCATGACGATTACCTGGCGCGCGAACACCAGCGTTTCGATGCCAGAACTAAGCGACAGACTAGACCAGTGCTACCGAGACGAATTGCTCGTAAGGGTGGCCACGCAAGCGCCATGGGTCGCCGACAATGTTCATCGGCATCACGCCTGTGTTGGCGGCATCGCGTGCCGCGACGAGGCGATCACGATCTATGCCACGCTCGACAACCTGCTCAAGGGCGCCGCCACTCAGGCGTTGCAAAACCTGAATCTGGCACTCGGACTCAATGAATATGAGGGCATTCCCATTGGCTGATTTTTTGTGGCAAAAAGACGGCGCGGATATTGATGCGCGCGTCATGAAGTTCATGGCCGGCGACGACGTGATGCTGGATCGCGAGCTGTTTGTTTTCGACCTGCGCGCCTCGAAAGCGCATGCCGAAGGATTGCGCAATATTGACGTGCTCAGCCAAGAGGAATGCCAGCAGCTGTGCAAGGGGCTGGAGGAGCTCGAGACTGCGTTCACAAGCGGCGACTTCGAGCTCGATGAGCGTTACGAAGACGGGCATTCCGCGATCGAGGCGTGGCTTACGGATCGGCTGGGTGAGGTCGGTAAGAAAATTCACACCGGACGTAGTCGCAATGATCAGGTGCTGGTTGCCACGCGTCTGTATCTGCTCGATGCGCTTGCGCAACTTGGCGATCTTTGTCGCGATAGCGCCAGCGCCTTCCTGACGCGCGCGAAACAAGACCCCAGCACACCCATGCCTGGATACACCCATCTGCAGCACGCGGTGGTCTCATCAACGGGCCACTGGTACGCAGGTTACGCCGAGGCGTTTGTCGACAACGCGGCACTTGCAGCGGACACGGCGCGCTGGATTTCCTGCAATCCGCTTGGGACCGCGGCCGGCTATGGCGTTAACCTGCCGCTGGATCGCGACTACACGACGCGCGCACTGGGCTTCGAGCGCATGCAAATCAATCCGATGTATGCGCAAAACAGTCGCGGCAAATTTGAAATCCAGGCCCTCACAGCCATGTCGCAGGCGCTTCTGGATGTGCGCCGCGTCGCCTGGGACCTGAGCCTGTTCTGCATGCCCGAGCTGGCTTATGTAAAGCTGCCGGACCGCTTTACCACGGGCTCGTCGATCATGCCCAACAAACGCAATCCGGATCTGATTGAGCTTCTTCGGGCCAGCTACGGCGTGGTCAGCGGTGCCCTGAACGAAATGCAAAGTATTCTTGCCTTGCCCGGCGCCTATCATCGCGACTTGCAGTTCACCAAAGGCCCTGTGCTTCGCGCAACGCGCCACACTCTGCAGGCTTTGTCGCTGCTGCCCGACCTGATCGCCACGATGCGCTTTGATGCTGAACGCCTTCAGGCTTCCATCGAACCGGAGATGTTTGCCACCGACGTTGCGCTTTCGCTCGCGGCCAGCGGTGTGCCCTTCCGCGACGCGTATCGACAGGCGCTCGGTGATCGCGATGCACTCACGGCCATTTCCCCGCAACAGAGCCTCGAGGCCCGCACGTCGATGGGCGCTCCGGGGAATCTGCTGCTTGACGATATTGCCGCACGCATCGACGCCCTGTGACCTCGCGGCGAAATGTAGAAAACCATCTCAATAGCATGTACGGCCAAATCAAGGCTCGCAATGAGGCGCCACGCGCATTAGTCTGTTTGTAAGAGATTGTTTGGGCGAGTTCTGGATCGGTCATGGATGAGGAGCAACGCAAACGGACGGATGCGTATGACGAACTGCAGGAGCGTTTTTTCCACCACGCTCCGGACATGCTGTTGGCGATTGATGCCAGCGATTACACGGTAGTCGGCTCCAATCCCGTTCTTCGCCACACGCTCGGTCTCCACTCAATCGACATTGCCGGTAAAGACGTCTTCACGTTGTTTGATCCAGGCTGCCGCGCGAAGGCCGTCGCCAAGTTTGACGAGGCCTTGAAAAAGGGGCACACGTTTTTCGATCGCGCGCGCTTTGTTGCCGTATCGGGGCGATTGATTCCGGTGTCGATGCACTTGAGCACGCAGACCGACGAAAGCAACGACATTGCGGAAATCTATGCTGTGTGCCGGGACCTGTCCCTGCATCAGGACAGCGAGCGGCTGCAGCTTGAACTTCGCCTGCAAGCCGCACAAAAAATGGAATCGCTGGCCATGCTAGCCAGCGGCGTGGCGCACGACTTCAACAATCTTCTGGTCACAATCATCGGCAACGCCGGTCTTGCCGCCATTGACCTGCCCCCTGAGTCGCCCGTGCGCTCCAAACTCAAGGACATAGAACTCGCGTCCAGCCGAGCCGCTGAATTGACCAAGCAGCTCATGGCCTACTCGTCGCCGCGCGATCGCGGGGTTGAGGTGTTTGATCTGTCCAAGGTTGTGAAGGAGATGAGCCATCTGCTGGAGATTGCGCTGGCGCAAAAAGCGAGCCTGCACTATCAGCTCAGCGACTCGCCACTTTTCATCGAGGGTGACATTACCCAGATCCGCCAGATCATCATGAATCTTCTGACCAACAGCGCCGATGCCATGGACGAAAAACGCGGGCTGATTGCCATTCGAACCGGGGCGACTCATGTGACCGAGCGTTACCTGACCACTACGCTGACCGGTGAGGGTCTCAAACCCGGTCACTTTGCCTATGTGGAGGTGGCCGATACTGGCGTCGGGATTACTACTGATCAGCAGCTGCGAATGTTCGAGCCATTTTTTACCACCAAGTCTAAGGGGCACGGCCTCGGGCTCGCCGCCGTTTTGGGAATTGTGCGTCAGCACGGCGGCACGCTGCGCGTCTACAGCGAACCGGGCACCGGCACGACGATCAAAGTGCTGTTTCCGATTGTCAGCGCGCAACCGCAGCCCGAGAACGCACCGGCGAAGAGCCGCGAGCCAAACGGCGAGCATATTCTCGTAGTCGACGACGAAGAAAATGTGTGCGTGATCGCACAAAGCGTGCTACGACGGGCCGGGTTCCGTGTGTCTGTGTGCTCCGGTGGGCATGAGGCGCTGGCCACGATCAAACGTCCGAACCAGAGTTTCGATCTGGTGCTGATGGACATCAGCATGCCGTATCTCAGCGGAATTGAGACGCTTAAAATGTTGCTCAAACATGCCCCCACACAACGCGTTGTGCTCATGAGTGGATTCAGCAAGCCAGACGAACTGCCCACGGTCGACTACAGCAACTACGCCGGGTTTATGGAAAAACCGTTTGAAGCCCAAACGCTCATCGACACCGTGACCTCTGCGCTAGACGCCTGATTGGCACGATTCCAGATCCAGCGCAAAACGCAATTCCTCAACCCAGCGCTGAAACTCGCGCTGCTTTTGCTGCGCATAGCTCAGTCGCAGCAGCCATGCCGGATGCACCGTACACACCACGTTGCGCCCTTCGTGCTCCAGCCGCTGACCGCGCTGACGACCAATTTCCACCGAGGTGCCAAGCACACTCAATGCCGCCGTGCGACCGAGGCACACAATCGTTGCCGGATTCACCAGCGCGATCTCCTTGCGCAGCCACGACGTACAGCTTCGCACCGATTCGATGGTGGGCGTGCGGTGCAGACGGCGGCGACCGCGTTCTGCAAACGTGAAGTGTTTGACGGCGTTGGTGATGTACAGTGACCCGCGCGTGACGCCCAGGGCCGCGAGTGCCTCATCAAACAGTTTGCCGGACGGACCGGTGAACGGGCGCCCCGTCAGATCCTCGTGGTCACCGGGCTGCTCGCCCACGACCATCACACGCGCGTCGTGCGCGCCCTCGCCAAACACGGCCTGTGTGGCGCGCTCGGCATGGGGACATTCGCGACAATCGCTGATCTCAAGCGCAAGGCGCTCGAGCGTCATTGGCGCCGCCTTGCGAACGCGCGCCAGGCGCTGCTCGTGGGGGCTTTGCGGCCGCGGACCGCACTGCATGACGTCCTTGTCCTTCACCGTCGCCTGCATGTCCGCCACGCGCTGATCGGCGCCGCGAACCAACTGCGGTATCAAGCGCGCTTCGGGCAAATTCTTCCAGTACTTTTGCGGCATCTCGGCACGCATGGCATTGGTCTTCAACCGCGCAGGATTGAATATGCTCTTGTAGTAAACGCGCCAGGCATCTTCAAGACGATCCGAATCCGGCGCCGCAGTTTTTTCTACGCCATCGCTGAACCAGACCGCGCCACGCCCTTCCCAATGCGCGCAGCGCTCGGGGGTCAGGATGGACCAGCGCATGTTGGTAAAGCGCCGAACGAAAAAAGGCGCGGTCAGCTCGACGATAAAATGATCAGGCTCGAACCAGGCCACGAATCGCGGGTCGTCGTGGCCATCGTTGACCTCGCGAAAGCGCACAAACGCTTTCATTTTGTGGCGGTCACGCCTTACGGCTGCCGCGTAGCGGGTCAGCCGCGCGACGTCAGGATCGGCCGCCACCTCGCACAGCTCCGGCTCCGAATGACCTAATCGCCACAGAATGCGATACATCAACGCCCACCGATCCGCACTGCGATGGCATGCACCGAGTCGGGCCAGGTCTGCAAACCTCGGGTCCACCGACACGGACGCTGCCGACGTTGAAGACGCCTCGACATCTTCGCACCACCACGCCATCTCCGGCGCAACGTTTTGCGTCAGCGCTTTGCGGGCCGCCGCAAGCCATGCATCAAAGTTTGGCGCAAACCGAAACTGGTGCTGGCCCGGCTGGTCGTCGATTTGATCAAACAACGAAGGTTGTTTCATAACGAAACTTACCGACTACAGCGCCAGCGCGAGCTGCTGCGCCGGAGCGGCGTAGCGCGCGCGCAACCGTTCGCTGCTGACATCATCCAGACCAGGATGATGATCCGCACAAACGATAAACGGCATGGATCGCTTGACGCTGGCGCGTAGCGCCGTCAAATCAGCCAGTCGCATCGTGCGCCAGCGTCGCATCTTCACAATGCGATTGACCGAGCGCACGCCAAGGCCCGGCACGCGCAGCAAAGCCGAGCGCGGTGCCTTATTGATATCGACAGGGAAAAACTCACGGTGGCGCAGCGCCCAACTGAGCTTGGGATCGATATCCAGATCCAGCATGCCGTCGTCGTGATCGGAGGAGACGATTTCGTCGTGCGTGTAGCCGTAGAATCGCATAAGCCAGTCCGACTGATACAAGCGATGCTCGCGCATGAGCGGCGCGCGCCTGGCCGGCAAAGCCGCTGACGCATCGGGTATGGGACTGAAGGCCGAGTAGTAGACTCGGCTGAGCGAATATGAAGAATAAAGACTGGACGACATGTCCAGAATGCTGGCGTCTGAAGAGGGCTCAGCACCGATGATCATCTGCGTGGACTGTCCTGCCGGAGCAAAGCGCGGCGGCCGGTTTTTTTTCGGCGTCAGATTGGTGGACGCCTTCTTACGCCGCGCGGCTTTGGACTCATCGCGCCGCGTGCGAATGCGTGCCATCGACAGCTTGATGGTGTGATGGTCTTTTTCCGGCGCCAGCGTCGACAGCGCGTCGCGCGTTGGCAGCTCGACATTGATGCTAAGACGATCCGCGTAGCGACCAGCGTCGGCCAGAAGATCGCCATCTGCGTCGGGAATGGTCTTGAGATGAATGTAGCCGCGAAAATCGTGCTCCTCGCGCAGCGTTTTGGCCACGCCAACGAGCTGGCCCATCGTATAGTCCGGGTTCTGGATCACGCCCGAGCTCAGGAACAGGCCCTCAATATAATTGCGTTTGTAGAAATCCAGCGTCAATGAGACGACTTCATCCACGCTGAAGCGGGCCCGCGGGACGTTGGAAGAGTTACGGTTGATGCAGTAGCTGCACTCATAGATGCAGAAATTGGTGAGCAGAATTTTGAGCAGCGAAATGCAGCGGCCGTCGGGCGCGTAGGCGTGGCAAATGCCCATGCCCTCGGTGGAGCCAATGCCCTTGCCGCCCACCGAATTTCGCCCCCCGGCGCCGCTCGAGGCGCAGGACGCGTCATATTTGGCCGCATCGGACAGAATTTCGAGTTTTTGGATCAGGTCCATCCCGATACTATATATTTTATCAGTATCGGTTTCCAAGCCCCCGGGCAGGGCATCACGTGCCGCAGAACGTCTCGCTCACGCGCTCCTCGGTGGTCGGCGGTTGCGCCCACTCGCTGTCAAAGTGCGCGGCATCCAAAGGCGTCGCCAGCACGCGATGCAGCGCGTGGAAAACGCCGTAATCGCCGCCCTCGGCGGCGACAATGGCTTTTTCAATCAGGTGGTTGCGAGGGATCACAACCGGATTGGCCGCTGCCATCTGCGTGCGCACTTGGGCAACGCTGCGCCCATTGCGCGTCACGCGCGCGCGCCAGCGCTCACCCACCTCACCAAACGGACACCGTTCCGGGCGATCCAGCGTGGCTGCCAGTTCGTGCCAACTGCAGGTGTAATCCAGTTCGCGCGTCTCAAGAAGCGAGAACCAGTCTTCGAACAATGTCGCATCGTCAGCCGTCGCCGCCTCCAGCCCAAATTTTTCAGCAAGCAAATCGTGATACCGCGCTTGCCACACAGGCAGGAAGCTCTCGAGTCGCGACTCGAACGCCGAAACTTCATCGTGCAGCATTAAAAGACAGCTCGCCAGACGCGATAAATTCCACGCGCCAATGACCGGCTGCTGATCAAACGCGTAGCGACCGAAACGATCAATCGAACTGAACACCTTGTCGCGTTTGAACTCGTCCATAAACGCGCACGGACCGTAGTCAATGGTCTCACCGCTGAGCGCCATATTGTCGGTGTTCATCACCCCGTGAATAAAACCGAGGCTCATCCAGCGCGCAACCAGGTC
>CAZXCL010000095.1:13664-14938 GCA_964639265.1 uncultured Gammaproteobacteria bacterium
TGCTGACGCAGATACTCGTCGTAGGTACCCATAAAATCAATGACCCCGTCTGCGGTGATCTCGATAATGCGCGTCGCCAGCGAGGCCACAAAATCACGGTCGTGGCTGACGAAGATAAGCGTGCCGGGATAGTGCTCAAGCGCGAGGTTCAACGACTCGATCGACTCCATGTCCAGGTGATTGGTCGGCTCGTCCATAACCATGACGTTGGGCTTTTGCAAAACCAGTCGTCCAAACATCAGGCGACCCTGCTCACCACCCGAAGCCACCTTGACGGATTTTTTGGTGTCATCGCGCGAAAACAGCATGCGTCCGAGCGTGCCCAACAGCAGCTGCTCGTCGCCGTCTTTGGGGCGCCACTGACTCATCCAGTCAAACAGACTCATGTCCTGCTCAAACTGATCCGCGTTGTCCTGTGCGTAGTAGCCGGTTTTAGCGTTTTCGGCCCACTTGACCGAACCGCTATCCACCTCGATCTGACCCAGCAAACAGCGTAACAGCGTTGTCTTGCCGATACCGTTCGGGCCGATGATTGCCACGCGCGATCCGGCTTCGATGGCAAGGTCCAGGTTTTCAAACAGCGGCCCTTCGTCAAAGCCCTTACTGATGCCGCTGGCCTCCACGGCCAGGCGCCGCAGCGGCTTTTCCTGTTCGAAGCGAATGTAGGGGCTCACACGACTCGAGGGTTTGACCTCCTCGAGTTGAATTTTTTCAAGCTGACGCGCGCGCGAGGTGGCCTGTCGCGCCTTTGAGGCGTTGGCCGAAAAGCGACTCACAAACGCCTGCAAATCGGCCATCTTGGCTTTCTTCTTCGCGTTCTCCGCGTAGATACGTTCCTTGGCCGCGGTCGCGGCGATCATGTACTCGTCGTAGTTGCCCGGAAAGACGGTCAGCGAACGGTAGTCCAGATCGGCCATATGCGTGCATACCGTATTCAGAAAGTGGCGATCATGAGAAATGATAATCATCGTCGACCGGCTGGCCACGAGAAACTCCTCGAGCCAGCGGATGGTATGGATATCGAGGTTGTTGGTAGGCTCGTCAAGCAGCAGCACGTCGGGATCAGAAAACAGCGCCTGCGCCAGCAGTACGCGCAGCTTCCAGCCGGGCGCGATCGCGCTCATCGGACCCTCGTGCTGATCGACCGGAATACCAATGCCCTCGAGCAGCTCGCCGGCGCGCGCCTCGGCCGAATAACCGTCCATTTCAGCGAACTCTACTTCGAGGTCAGCCACACGCATGCCCTCCTCGTCGCTCATATCGGTTTTGGCGTA
>CAZXCL010000096.1:0-5796 GCA_964639265.1 uncultured Gammaproteobacteria bacterium
GCGCCCACTTCGGGCATCTCGTTAAAGCTGACCGGTGTGGGATCGTTGTTGTCCGTGGGGTCACCGTTACTGTCCGGATCAGGGTTGGCGCCGGACTGCGACACATCGGTTGCGGGCGTTCCGCCCGGCGAGGTGCCGTTACCTGTGGCCGTGTTGTTGTAAGGGCCCAGGTTGCCGCCGGGAGTAACGGTCAGATCAATCAGGATCGTGCCGGTGGCGGTCGGGCTCAGCGTATCGGTGCCGGCCAGAAGGTTCTGATCGGCGTCGCCATTGAAGCCCGGGTTCACCGCGAAATCGGGGCTGCTGATGCCGGTCACGCTAAACGAGGTCGCCGCCGCGAAGACCGTAGCCAGATCGTCGGTGACCTGCAGATTGGTGAGGTCCACATCGCCGGTGTTGTCGACGCGAATGCTGTACTGGAGCGCAAAGTTGCCGCTACCGTCATTGGTTGGGGTGCCGACAATGGCTTTGGCCACACCGATCTGCGGCGCTTCGGTGAATGACACCGGTGTGGGCGAGGTGTCGTCACCCGGATTGCCGTTACCGTTCGGATCAACGTTGGCGCCGTCCACCGAATCGTCGCTGACCGGCGTGCCGGAGGGCGACGAACCGCTGGCGGTTGCCGAATTGTCATAGGGGCCGAGATCGGCACCGGGTGTCACCGTCACATCAAAGGTGACCGTGCCGCTTGCGCCAACGGCCAGCGTATCGGTACCCGCCAAAAGGTTCGTATCGGCGTCGCCGTTGAAGCCGCCGTTCACGGTCAGATCAGCACTCGTGGGGTTCGCGACACTGAACGAGGTGGCATCGGCAAACGTTGTGGCTAGTGAGTCGGTCACCTGTACGTTGGTGAGCGTCACGTCGCCGGTGTTTTCCACCCGCACCGAGTAGGTCAGCGTGAAACTGCCGTCGCCGTTGCTCGTAGGTCCGGCCGTGATGGCCTTGGCCGTGCCGATTTGCGGCGTTTCGGCAAATGTCGTGGGCGTTGGCGAGGTGTCATCGGTTGGATCGCCATTGCCGTTGGGATCGACATCGGCGCCATCGGTGGAATCATCGCTGACCGAAGCACCGGAGGGCGAGTCGCCGCTCGCGGTTACCGAGTTGTTGTACGGCCCGAGATTCGCACCGGGTGTGACAGTAATAGGCACCACGATCGTGCCGCTGGCGCCGACCGCCAGCGTGTCGGTGCCGGCAAGAAGCGTCTCGACACTGTCGCCGTTGAACGCGCCGTTCAGCGCGAAGTCTGCGCTTGACACGGTGCCAACGCTAAAGCTGGTGGCCGCCGCAAACGTCGTGGCCAGATCTTCGACGACCTGCACGCCGGTTAGCGTCACATCGCCGGTGTTTTCCACCGTAATCGTGTAGGTCAGATCATAGGTGCCGTCGCCGTTGTTGGTCGGGCCTGCGGTAACCGCCTTGGCCGTGCCAATTTCTGGCGTTTCGGCAAAGTTGGCCGGGGTAGGTGTGCTGTCGTCGCCAGGATCACCGTTGCCGTTGGGATCCACATCGGCGCCGTCGGTGGAGTCGTCACTGACAGGCGTGCCGGCCGGCGAGACGGCGCTACCGGTCGCGGTGTTGTCATAGGGTCCGAGGTTGGCACCTGGTGTTACCGTCACGGGCACCAGAATGCTGCCGCTGGCGCCCACGGCAAGGGAATCGGTGGCGGCCAGAAGATTCGTATCCCCGATGCCGTTGTAGCCGGCGTTGAGTGCAAAGTCGGCGCTTGAGACCGCGCCCAGCGTGAAGCTCGCGCCGGCAAATGTGGCGGCAAGATCTTCCGCCACCTGAACGCTGCTCAGCACCACATCGCCGGTGTTCTCGACAATGATGGTGTACGTCAGATCATAGGTGCCGTCGCCGTTGTTGGTGGGGCCTGCGGTGATCGCCTTGGCGGTGCCAATTTCAGGGTCTGCGCTGAACGTGACGGGCGTTGGCACCGAATCGTTGCCCGGGTTGCCGTTGCCGTCCGGATCAACATCCGCGCCGTTGGTTGAAAGATCGCTGACCGGCGTGCCGGCCGGAGACGTGCCCTCGGCCGTTGCCGCATTGTTGTAGGGACCAAGATTGCCGCCCGGCGTCACGGTGACGACGAACGACACGCTGCCGCTGGCGCCGGCCGCGAGCGTGTCGGTACCGGCGAGCAAACTGACATCGGCATTGCCGTTGTAACCGGGATTCACGGCAAAGTCGGTGCTCGTGGGCGCGGCGACGGTGAAGCTTGCACCGGAGAACGTGGTCACGAGCGAATCATCCACCTGCACGCCAGACAAAGGCACGTCGCCGGTATTCTCAACCGTCACGGTGTAGGTCACATCGTAGGTGCCGTCACCGTTGTTGATCGGTGTTCCAACAGCTTTCGCGGTACCGATTTGCGGGTTTTCTGCAAACGAAACCGGCGTCGGTGTGCTGTTGTCCGTGGGATCATCGTTGTTGTCCGGATCGACGTCGGTGCCGTCTGTGGAGGTATCTGTGGCGGTCGTACCGCCGGGTGAGTTCGCGCTGACGTCGGCGCTGTTGTTGTACGGACCAAGATTGCCGCCCGGTGTCACCGTGACGGTGATATCCACCGTGCCCGAGACCCCCACGGCAAGCGTGTCGGTGCCGGCCAGAACATTGGTATCGCCCACGCCGTTAAAGCCGTTGTTGGCAACAAAATCCGTGCTGGTAACGCTGTCGACGACAAAGGTCGCGCCGGTAAAGGTCGTGGACAGATCATCGGTGATCTGCACACTGCTGAGCGCCGCGCCACCGGTGTTCTCAACCGTCAGTGTGTAAGTGAGGCTGAACGAGCCATCGCCGTTGCTGGTCGGCCCGGCCGATACCGCTTTGGCAAGGCCGATCTGGGCGGGAGCAACGGTAACGGCAGACTGGTCATCTTCGCCGGGTACGTTGTTGCCCGGGGTCGAGTCGGGATCAAACTGATCCGATGCGCTGACCTGGGCGCTGTTCACATACACGCCACCCGGCTGCACGGTGGCAACAATGTCGAGCGTGGCCGAATCGCCGTTGGCAATCGCGCCTACTGACCAGATGCCGGTGCCCGCGGCGTAGCCACCCTGGCTCGGGGTCGAAGACACGAACACGAATCCGGACGGTAGCTGATCGAGCACGCTCACGCCCGTGGCGCCACCGACACCGTCGTTGGTCACGGTAATCGTAAACGTGACGTTGGTTCCGACCAGCGGCTCGACCGGGACGACCGTTTTTTCCAGACGCAGATCGGCCTCGTTGACCGGCACCGGTGTCACGGTACTTTGATCGTTGGCCGGATTGCCGTCGTCAGCCCCGACACCGGTCACCGTTGCCGTGTTGGCATACGGTCCTGTGCCGTTGACAGTAGCAATGATGTCGATGGAATCCGTGGCGCCATCGGCCAGCGCGCCGATGGTCCAGACGCCCGTGGCGCTGTTGTAGGCGCCGCCGCTGGTATCGCTTACGTAGGTATAACCGGCGGGCAGCGCGTCAGTGATTTCGACCGCAGGCGCATCATCCGGGCCGTTGTTGATGGCGTTGAGGGTGAACGTCACGTTGGAGCCGACCGACGGGGCGAGGTCGTCGACGAGCTTTTCTATACCGATATCCGCGACCGGCGCGTCGAACGAGATATCGTGGATGTTCATAAACTGGAAACCGGGGTTGGCGATGCCGATTTCGTTGCTGTAGGTGATGACCAGCTGCGTGATGCCGCTTTGAGCAAACTCGAAGGTGGCGTTACCGTTGGCAGTGGTGCCACCGGCCGGACCAGTGCCCTGGATGGCGTTGGTACCAAATAGCTCGTTTTGAGGACTCGTGATGCGATTGGTCGGATCGATGACGCCGCTGCCGTTGACAGCGGTGACGGTGGCACGGTCGATAAAGCTGCCTGCCGCATCGATATCGAACATGCTGAAGGAGATATCGCTGACGCCGCCTGGATACTGACTGAAATCGATGGTGACGGTGACACTGGTGTCGGACTGGTTGGGATAGTCCGTGGCGACATGGAGACCGTCTTCAACCGGCGTCAGGCCACCGGTGTTTTGCGAGTTGATGGACGGAGAGATAGGACTGTTGCCGGTGGAGCCGGCGTCCTGATCAAGATCGTCCGTATTGCCGCTGAAGGTTACCGTCAGGGGCTGGTTGCCGATGGTGTAGGTTTCCGAAAGGTTGGTATTGCCCTCCGGTGTCCAGGTCAGTTGATCCCAGTCAAGGTCAAACGGCGCTGCCGAGGCGGCGCTTGCGACGACGAGCAGACAGAGCACCGCCGTACGTTGAAGCCACAAGACCCTGGACGTGCGGCCGGCACGTTTTTGCGTTGATGCAGTCACGCGATTCTCCTTAAACATTCGCGTTGTCGGTCGTGTGCGCCGTTCCAGAAAGTGGTATTTCGGATGCACAGCAGACGCCAGAGCGGCCCCCATCAGCCTGCTCCGGCGCTATTCAAATGCGTGTATTTCGCCGCGACATTCGTGCTAGATCGAATGCGCGATTAGACATAAGTTTTCGGAGGCAAATGGCGAAATGCCATTCAATTTCCGATATTTACGCCACTTTTCGCATTTGGTATGTAGAAAAATGGCTCAACTACAAGAATAAGTCAAGACGGGAAAACGATGCTTTACATTTGGTTTGAGACGGCACGCGCCGAGGACCGGCGCGCGCAACGACATGATTGCCTGCGACGCCCTGGGCGTTTAGCGATCCGCCAAAGCCGGAACGCTGCGCGCTTGCGGCCCGTTGTACTCCGCTCCCGGACGAATCAGCTTGTTGTTGGCGCGTTGCTCTTTGACATGCGCCGCCCAGCCGGTCAGGCGTGAGCACACAAAAATTGGCGTGAACAGTTCGGTCGCGATACCCATGAAGTGATACATCGAGGCACTGAAAAAATCGGCATTGGCAAACAAGCCCTTTTCGTCAGCCAGCACTTTCTCGATAGTTTCCGACACCGGATACAGATAGGATTTTTCATGCCCTTCGGACAGTTGCTTCGACCAGGCCTTGTTGATGGCATTGCGCGGGTCTTTGACCTTGTAGACAGCATGGCCAAATCCCATGATTTTCTCTTTGCGAGCAAGCATGCCCATGACGCCTTCAAACGCGTCTTCGGACGACGTAAATTTCTGAATCAGCTCCATCGCGGCTTCATTGGCGCCACCGTGCAGCGGACCGCGCAGCGTGCCGATACCGGCCGTGATGGCCGAATACATATCTGACAGCGTGCCGGCGCACACACGGCAAGCGAAGGTAGAGGCATTGAATTCATGCTCCGCGTACAGAATCAGCGAGGTGTCGATACAACGAGCATGCTCATCGATCGCTTCGATGCCCGTGATACAGCGCAACATGTGCGCAGCAATCGTATCGTCGTCCGTGGAAGTTTCGATGCGCTCATTGAAGCGTGTATAGCGAAACCAGTAGCCCATGATCGAGGGCAGTGACGCGAGCAACCGGTCGGCCGCATCGTCCTGCTCAGAAAAATCTTTCTCCGGCTCAAGGTTGCCAAGCATGGAGCAACCCGTGCGCATGACGTCCATCGGATGGGCGTCGGCCGGGATGCGTTCGAGCACCTCACGCAGTGCGACGGGCAGGCCACGCAGTCCTTTCAGTTTGGTTTTGTAAGCGCTCAGTTCGGAGGCGGTGGGCAGTTCGCCGTAAAGCAACAGATAGGCCACTTCTTCAAAGCTGGTCTTCGCGGCCAGATCCTCGACGCTGTATCCCCGATAGTGCAGGCCATCGCCTTGCTGGCCGACGGTACAAATGGCGGTGGTGCCGGCTTTGATGCCACGCAGGCCTTCCGAACTGTTGCTTGAGGACATG
>CAZXCL010000096.1:5896-14221 GCA_964639265.1 uncultured Gammaproteobacteria bacterium
GCGTAACCGCCGTCCACCGTTTCACCCAGACCGCAGCCGGTGATAACGACTTCATCGCCAGGTTTGAACGCGGCATCGTCGGAGCTGTGCACAACGCCCGCCACGTCGATGCCCGCCACGAGCGGGAAGGACTTCATGATGGCGCCTTTGCCCGTGCAGGCCAGAACATCCTTGTAGTTAATGCTCGAATAGCGTGCCTTGATGACCACCTCGCCTTCGCTGAGGTCGTCCAGTGTGAGCGTCTCGACACGCGAGACAATGTTCTTGTCCTCGCGATGCACACGCAGGCCGGGGAATGACGTCATAGCTGTTCTCGAATGTGCGGTTAGCGGAACCTCAAATCTGACCCAGTTTGCGCAGGCGATGCAACCAGACGTCCAGGCCTTGTGCGTTCAGGTCAATATCCGCGCCGACAACGGCCTCTCGTTTGCCAACGCCGCTGCCCACACCGTGCGCTTTGAGCTCGCGGAAAATATAGACGCGCAGGTCGCGGGCAATGGCCATGGCGCGATTGCTCTTTTCGACGTGACCCTTTGCGATCTCAACAAAAGCGTCGAGCCGACGATGCAGATCCTGTGCAAGCTTGGGAATGTTCCCCACGCGGCTGTAATGGGTCAGATAAACCGTTTCGGGCTCATAGCTGACGATGCGGTCATAGGAAGCGTGGGCCGCGTCGGGATCAAACTGGGTGGGCGTGGTGGTCGGGAAGATAAATGGCCCGGCCGCCGTGTCGGTCTCGCGATACGACACGCCAAACGTATCGCCACTGAAGATTGCCCGATGCGCGCGATCGGCTATGCAGTAGTGATGCAGCGCGTGACCCGGCGTATGCAAGAACTCCAGCCGCCGATCACCAAGCATCAGCTCATCGCCATCTTCCACGATGATCACACGCTCCTCGGGAACAGGAACAATGTTCCCATACAGCGATGCATACAGAGATTCGCCGTACACCGCTTTGGTTCCCGCAATGAGTTTTTGCGGATCGATCATGTGCCCCGCCCCGCGCGGATGCAGCACGACTTTGGCATTAGGTAGTGAGCGCAGCAGGGTGCCGGCACCGCCGGCGTGATCCAGATGAATATGGGTCAGAAAGATATAGTCGACGCTATCCGGCGAGATTTCCCGCTGCAGCAGACAATCGAGCAAATGAGGCACGCTGTGGCTTGTTCCCGTGTCTACAAACGCAGCGCGGCCGTCCTGCACAATTAAATGGCTGGCGTCCATGAGCGGGCGAACGTAGTGCGTGTCGACAGCGAAAACGCCGTTACCGACATCGATAATCTGCGGTGTGTCATGCATGGTGCATGCAAGTTTACCCGATTCACCATGGTGTAGAATCCGTAGTTACCTCGAGACTACTACTTAGGACTTACAGCCATGATCAAACCCAGATTCGTCGCAGCTGCAACACGCTCGCACCGCGCTTTCGACCTGTGGTCGCTGTCTGTATTTGTGATACTCGCTGTTCTTGTTTTTCTGCCGCTTGGGAGTACTGCCATGGCCAATGACCGCACCGTAACCGTTTCTGGCAGTGGCGAGGTATCGGCACCGCCGGATCGTGCGATCATGACGCTCGGCGTCGAAGCGCGCGGCAGTGAGCAAAAAGCCACACAACGCGAAGTGGAAGCCGTGGTGCGCAAATTTATCGCCGCCTGCGACGAGTTCGGTATTGCCAAGGGCTCAGTGAAAACCGCGCAGCTCAACGTGCGTCCGGAATACAACTGGCGCAAGGGCAACTCGCGCGAGCTGATTGGCTACTACGTGCATCGCTCGCTGGAGATCAAGCTCGACGATATCTCGAAGCTCGGGCTGGTCATGGAGGAGGCGACAAACCTTGGCGTGAATCAGGTGCAGTCGCCGCGCCTCGAATCCAGCCGCAAAGATGATCTGCTGCGCGAGGCGCTGGCCAAGGCCGCGGAGAATGCGCGACTCAACGCCCAGACCGTGGCCACCACGCTAGATGCCAAAGTCGGCAAGGTGCGCAACATCAGCACGACCAACGTGTCGTTCCGCCCGCCACCCGGGCCGCGCATGATGGCGATGGAGTCGCGAAGCGCGTCGGTCAGCAAGAGCGGCGCCGACACGTTTGAGACAGGTGAAGTGAAATACTCAGCCGACGTGACGGTCGAGTTTGATCTGATTGTGAACTAGCTGGCCTGTACGCTGGTTTCCCAGCCGTCGTAGTCGCCGTTGTGCTCGCGGGCTTTGTTCGCGAGCGTGATGGTCACCTCGCTGACGTTGCTGAGCGTAGGAGCCAACTCATGAAAAAAGCGCACGCGGTGGCTGTGCTGCTCATCCACGCTGTCTTCGGGATTCACGGCACGCGCGCTTTCAATCGAAAACGACTGCGACTTCAGCCAGTCGACAAATGACGTCATCTGGTCTTCGTCCGCAAAATAGGCCCAGTGCTCAACCTTGCGGGACTGATTCAGATCATCGCCACGCAGTCGCAGCTCGTCGATGGTGCGCATGTCCGCGGCGATCTGGCGCTCATCTTCGCTCGGATACAAATCCTGCCAGTAGCCCTCGCGCCCCGTGTCGAGACGCGTGGTAAAGCGCAGCTCGTAACCGGTTTGCTGTGCAAACGCATCGACCATCGTCTTGCAGTCGGCGTCGCATAAATCGACGTAGTAATAGAAGATGCGCAGCCCGGCCACGGTCACTCGTCCAACCGGTACGCCCTCATACTCACGAATCTGCGTTTCGAGCACTTGCTCAAGCAGATTCAAATCGTCGAGTTCGGCTTTTTGCGGCAGTCCTTGCTCATTGGGCTGCTTGATGGTGGCCTTGATTTTCAGCAGTGAGGTGGGCGCAAGGCCGTCAATGGTCTCGCTCAAGCCCTGATCGTAGGCCACAAACGCGTTGTGGTCGCCGATCTGGCAAACGAAGACTTCCCAGTGTTCTGACATATCCCGCCCTCCGAGGCCGTTGCGCGTCAGGCCGATTTCTGGGCGGGCTGAGCGCTGCGTCGCTTCAAGTGTACCAGCAGAATCGAGACAGCGGCCGGGGTTACGCCGGCGATGCGTGATGCCTGACCAATGGTGGCCGGGCGCTGCTCGGCCAGCTTCTGGCGTACTTCGTTGGATAGCCCGTCAATCTGATCGTAGTCGAGCTCTGGCGGGATGGCTGAGGATTCATAGCGGCGCTGACGGTCGATCTCCGCCTGCTGGCGCGCGATGTAACCGCTGTAGCGCGCCTGAATTTCGATTTGCTGCGCGACTGACGGATCGTCCGTACCGGCTCCCACCTTGCTCAGGCTGCTCAGACGCGCGTATGTCATGCCCGGGCGGCGCAACAGATCAAACGCCTTGGCCTCACGCGTGGCCGGCTGATCGCCCACTTCGTTCAAAAGGGCACTGAGCTCGTCGCCCGGATGCACGGTGAGTTTTTCAAGGCGCGCCGTCTCACGCGCCACGGCTTCGCGCTTGGCTTCAAAACGCGCAAAACGCTCGTCATCAACGAGCCCGAGTTCGCGGCCCTTCGGCGTAAGGCGAAGATCGGCGTTGTCCTCGCGCAGCAACAGGCGATACTCGGCACGCGAGGTAAACATACGGTAAGGCTCAAGCGTGCCCTGGGTCACAAGATCGTCCACGAGTACACCGAGGTAGGCCTCGTCGCGCTTGAGCGTGAACGGTTCTTTGCCCTGCACCTGCAGCGCGGCGTTGGCGCCGGCCAGCAGCCCCTGTGCGGCGGCCTCTTCGTAGCCGGTAGTGCCATTGATCTGGCCGGCAAAATACAGACCGGTGATGTAGCGCGTTTGCAGCGTGTGGTGCAGACCGCGCGGATCGAAAAAATCGTACTCGATGGCATAGCCAGGACGCGTGATATGCGCCTGTTCAAACCCCTCTATGCTGCGCACAAACTCAAACTGCGCGGCAAAGGGCAACGAGGTCGAGATACCGTTGGGGTAATACTCGTGCACCGACAGCCCTTCCGGCTCGACAAAAATCTGATGCGAGGTTTTGTCGGCGAAGCGCACAATCTTGTCTTCCACCGACGGGCAGTAGCGTGGACCAACACCGTCGATGGCGCCGGTGAACATCGGTGACTCCGGGATCGCTGCCCGGATAATGTCGTGCGTGCGCTCGTTGGTGTGAGTGATGTAGCAGGGCACCTGACGCGGATGATCGTCGGTGCTGCCAATGAATGAGAACACCGGCCGCGGCTCGTCGCCGGGCTGCGCCTTAAGCTTCGAAAAATCGATGCTGCGACCGTCGATACGCGGCGGCGTGCCGGTTTTCAGACGATCCACCGTGAAAGGCAACTCGCGCAGGCGCTCGGCGAGCCGGTTGGACGGCGGATCACCCGCGCGCCCCCCGGCGTAGTTGGCACCACCCACGTGAATGCGACCGGCCAGAAACGTGCCGACCGTCAGCACCACGGCAGGGGCATGGAAGTTAAGTCCCATCTGCGTCACTGCGCCGGTCACGCGTTCGCCTTCAATAATCAGGTCTTCGACCGCCTGCTGAAAGATATGGAGATTGGGCGTGTTTTCGAGCGTGCTGCGGATCGCATTGCGATACAAAACCCGATCAGCCTGAGCGCGCGTCGCGCGAACGGCGGGGCCTTTGCGTGCATTGAGTGTGCGAAACTGGATACCGGCGGCGTCCGCCGCCCGGGCCATGGCACCGCCCAGTGCGTCGACTTCTTTGGTCAGGTGACCTTTACCGATGCCGCCGATCGCCGGGTTGCAGCTCATCTGGCCCAGCGTGTCGATGCTGTGGGTCAGGAGCAGCGTGCGGGCACCCATACGCGCCGCGGCCAAAGCGGCCTCGGTCCCGGCGTGGCCACCGCCGACGACGATGACGTCATAGTTGTGTGAATGCGACATAGCGTGCTCAAGGTCTCCAGTGCAGCCCGCTACTATAACAAAGGCAAGAATTTGCTGGAATTGATGTGCCGCAATCCCTACATCTCGGACACGATCTGCGCTAGGGTCCGTCGATGAAATTTTTACGCATGCTGGTCATCACGCTCGGCGGCCTCGTGGCCAGCGGGCTCGTCGGCGCTGGCAGCGCATGGGCGGCCGACGCTGTCAGTCGCATCGAGCTGGAGCCCTGCCGCTTCGCCGGACTCGGCGCGCTGCGCGCTGTGCGTGGTGAGTGCGGTTCTCTCACGGTGCCGTTGAACTACGACAATCCGAGCGCCGCCACCATCGATCTGTCTGTCGCTCGCCTCAAAGCGCTCAAGCGCTCGACCCAGCCCGTGGCCGTTACGGTCATCGCCGGCGGGCCGGGGCAGTCGTCGCTGGATTTCTACTCGGCCTATCATCCGGCGTTTCGGCGCATGCGCGAGGTGTTTGACATCATCCTCGTCGACCAGCGCGGCACCGGGGAATCGGCACGCCTGGCCTGCGCGGCGCCGGACGATTCGCTTGGCGGTTTGTGGAGCGTTGAGGAAACCGTCGAGATTACGCAGACCTGTTTGAATGAGCTGGCGCTCGATCCGCGTTTTTTCACGACATCCGTGGCCGTACGCGACCTCGACGCCGTGCGCGATGCCCTGGGCTACGAACAACTCAGCGTCTACGGCATTTCCTATGGTACGCGCGTCGCGCAGCACTATTTGCGCCGCTTTGAAGAGCGCACGCACAGTGTGATTCTCGACGGCGTCGTGCCGGTGGACGAGGCGCTGGGCCCGGATATCGCACTTTTGGCAGAGCGCGCCATTCAAAACGCGTTTGATCGCTGCGCCGACGACGAGTCGTGCAACGAGGCGTTTCCACAGCTTGAACAGCGCTTCGCCGCGCTAATCGAGAGGATTCGGGACGAACCAGTCAGCGTTACGCTCGATCATCCGATCACAGCAGAACCTACAACACTGACCCTCGGCCATCTTGATCTGGCTGGCGCCATTCGGTTGTTGTCCTATGCGCCGCAAACGGTCGCGCTGCTGCCGCTCATGATCCACGAGGCGGCTGAAGGCAACCTGGTGCCGCTGGCCGCACAGGCCCTGACCGTCAGTCAGGATCTGGTCGACTCCATGGCCTATGGCATGCACAACGCCGTGGTCTGCGCTGAAGATGCCCCGTTTTTTGCCAACGTCGACCGCGCGGCACTGGAGAAGACCTATCTGGGCACACCGGTGTTCGACAGCCTGGCTGCAGTGTGCGACGCCTGGCCCAGTGGCGTCATCGATGAGGATTTCAAAACGCCGTTTGCATCACAGGTGCCGGTGCTGGTGCTGTCGGGAGAAGCCGATCCGATTACGCCGCCGGACTACGGCAAACGTGTGGTGAGTTATTTGAACAATGCGCGACATATTGTGGGTCTGGGGCAGGGACACGGCATGGCACCGGTTGGCTGCACGCCAAAACTCATGGGCGAGTTTGTGCGCGACCGCGATCTGGAAAACCTCGACGCCACCTGTTTGAACAAGCAAGGCGCCAGCCCGTTTTTCCTGAGTTTCGCTGGACCAGCGCCATGATCGAAGCGCGCTCACTGCGAAAATCATTCGGCGAGGTCACGGCCGTCTCGGACGTCAGCTTCACGGCGCAGGACGGACAGATAACCGCACTGCTCGGACCCAACGGAGCGGGCAAATCCACGACGCTGCGCATGCTCTACACGGTGCTGCGCCCCGACAACGGGACGGCCATCGTGGACGACATCGACGTTGTGGATGATCCGGAGCAGGGACGAAGCAAACTGGGCGTGTTTGCGCACAACCCCGGGCTTTATCCGAACCTGACAGGACGCGAAAACATTCGTTACTACGGCCGGCTGTGCGGTCTTGATGAATCACGTATTGACGAGCGCATCGACGAGTTGTCGAAGTTTTTTGAGCTCGGCGACATTCTGGATCGGCGCACTAAAGGCTTCAGTCAGGGACAACGTACCAAGATTGCCCTTGCGCGCTGCCTCGTACATGAGCCGGGCAACATTATTCTGGATGAACCCACCAATGGTCTCGACGTGATGAGCACGCGCAGTCTGCGCGATCTGATCGAGAAACTGCGAGCCACCGGAAAGTGCATCGTGTTCTCCAGCCACATCATGCAAGAGGTCGCCGCACTGTGCGATCGCATCGTGATCGTTCACCGCGGTACGGTAGCGGCAATGGGCACACCGGACGAAATTCGCGCGCAGACCGGCACCGATGACCTCGAGGAATGCTTCGTTCGCATCATTGAGCAATGAAGCAATGGGCACTTACGTGTGCTTACTCAATATTTACGTTAACTGAGTGACCCGCCGGGCAGGGTCTGTGGCACACTCGCCGCACCTTGTGACCTGAACTCGGCCCGCACTTGTCTCTACTGTTTCCCACAGATCATCCGAAACGACGACTTCGTCTCAAGCGCTTTTTTATCGCGTTCGGCAGTTATGTCCTGTGGACGTCGCTGTCACTGACGTTTCTTAAATCCGATCCGGGCCTGTTGCCGAGTAGCTGGGCGCTGCCGCTGGCCGCGGGGGTTCTGGCCACCAACCTCTACTTTTTTCTCGTGTTGCGATTTGGCTGGAGCGAAGGGCGCACTGATCCCTCGATGGCCAAACAGCAGATCATTATTGCGATGACCTGGCTGCTGGTGCCCATCGTCGCGCAAACCGGTGTACGCGATCTGTTTTTGATTGGCTACGTCATGATTATGATGTTTGGCTTGCTTGCGCTGCGTGGCAGGGCGCTGACCATGATCGCGTGCTACGCATTTTTCTCCTACGCCGCTGTCGTTATGGTGGACGCGCAGTTTTTTGTCTCACGCTTTGACGCTGGCGCCGAGTTCCGCCGCCTCCTCATGCTCGGTGGCATGCTTGGCTGGTGCGCCTTTTTCGGCAACTACGTCAGTGCGCTGCGCCACAAGCTCTACAATCAGAACAGGGAACTCACTCGCGCGCTCAAAGACATCAGCAAGCTGACCAGCGAGGACGATCTGACCCAGGCGTTCAACCGACGCTACATCATGGACGCGCTACACAAAGAAAAGGCGCGCTGCGATCGCAGCAACGAGCCTTTCAGTGTGGTGCTCATGGACATCGATCACTTCAAGAGCATCAACGATCGCTACGGCCATCTGGCCGGCGACCGGGTTCTGATTGGTCTTTGCGAGCGTCTGCGTGGCGCACTGCGCGGCATGGATGTGATCGACTCGCTTCAGCGCAGCGAACTTGCCCGCTACGGCGGCGAGGAGTTTATTGTGCTGCTGCCCCAGACGGAGCTTGAAGGCGCGCTGCGCTGCGCCGAGCGCCTGTGCAGCGTCACCCGCGAACGTCCGTTTGAGGATGTGTTTGACGTAACGCTGTCCGCCGGCGTGGCCACCTATGCCACCGGCGAGTCGGTGGAATCACTGCTTCAGCGTGCCGATCAGGGGCTGTACAAAGCCAA
>CAZXCL010000097.1:0-14143 GCA_964639265.1 uncultured Gammaproteobacteria bacterium
GTCACCGATCACCTGGCCGACAACGACGCCCATGCGCTGGCCATTGCGCGCAGTCTGCTGGCCAACGTCAACGCACCGCGACGCTTTGCGCCGGTCGTGCGTGAAAGCGTGGAACCGCGGGTGAGCCCCGACGATCTGTACGGCGTGGTGCCGCGCGATACGCGCTACCCCTACGACGTACGCGAAGTTATCGCTCGTGTGGTCGACGGCTCCGAGCTGCAGGAATTCAAAGCCCTGTACGGCAAGACGCTGGTCTGCGGATTCGCCCATCTTTACGGTATGCCCGTGGGCATCATCGCCAACAACGGCATTCTGTTTTCCGAGGCCGCGCTCAAAGGTGCGCACTTTGTACAGCTGTGCAATCAGCGCAACATCCCGCTGGTGTTCTTGCAGAACATCACCGGCTTTATGGTGGGCAAGAAATATGAAAACGCGGGCATCGCCAAAGACGGCGCCAAGATGGTCAACGCCGTGGCCTGCTCGCACGTACCCAAAGTGACGGTGCTCATCGGCGGCAGTTTTGGCGCAGGCAACTACGCCATGTGCGGCCGCGCCTACGGCGGGCGCTTTCTGTTTAGCTGGCCCAACGCCCGCATCTCGGTCATGGGCGGCGAACAGGCCGCGTCGGTGCTTGCCACCGTAAAACGCGACGGGCTGGAGGCGCGCAACGAAACCTGGCCTGCGAAAGACGAAGCTGCGTTTACTGACGCCATTCGCGAGCAATACGAATCGCAGGGCAATCCCTATTACGCCACGGCGCGCCTGTGGGACGACGGCATCATCGATCCGCGCGACACACGCCGCGTGCTGGGATTGAGCCTTGCCATCGCCAGACGCAGCGAGGACGCGCCGTCGTACGGCGTGTTCCGGATGTAATCATGTTCAAACGCATACTCATTGCCAACCGCGGCGAAATTGCCCGCCGCATTCAGCACACCGCGCAGCGCCTTGGCGTTGAAACCGTCGCCGTGTACTCCGACGCCGATGCCGACGCCGGCTTTGTGCACAACGCTGATCGCGCCGTGCGCATCGGGCCACCCGCGGTCACCGAGTCCTACCTGCGCGGCGACGCGATCATTCAGGCGGCGCTGGATCAGGGCGCCGAGGCCATTCATCCGGGCTACGGTTTTGTCTCCGAGAACGCGCCGTTTGCTCGCGCGGTCGCAGAGGCTGGCCTTGTGTTTATCGGTCCCTCACCCGACACGATTGCGCTGATGGGCTCCAAGACCGACGCCAAACGCGCGATGGAAAAAGCCGGTGTACCGGGCGTGCCGGGCTATCACGGCGACGCCCAGGACGACGCAACGCTTGCGCGGGAAGCCGATGCCATCGGCTTTCCGGTGCTGATCAAGGCCAGCGCCGGCGGTGGCGGCAAAGGCATGCGCGTGGCCGCAACCAAAAACGACTTCGCCGATGCCTGCGACGCGGCCAGACGCGAAGCCAAAAACGCGTTTGGGGATGATCAGCTGCTGCTGGAAAAGTTTATCGAACGACCTCGCCACGTTGAGGTGCAGGTGTTCGGCGATCATCACGGCAACGTGGTCCATCTGTTTGAACGCGAATGCTCGGTGCAGCGCCGCTATCAGAAGATCATCGAAGAAGCACCGTGCCCGACCATCGACGATGCCTTGCGCACGCGCATGACCGATACAGCGGTACGCGCGGCAGAGGCCGTGGACTATCGCGGGGCGGGCACGATCGAGTTTATTGTGACGCCCGACGACGAGTTCTATTTCATGGAGATGAACACGCGTCTGCAGGTCGAACATCCGGTCACCGAGGCCATCACCGGCATCGATCTGGTGGAATGGCAGCTGCGCGCGGCATCCGGCGAACCGCTTGGCGTTGGGCAGGACGACATTACGCCCGAGGGCCACGCGATTGAATGTCGCGTGTACGCCGAAGACCCGTTCAATAATTTTGTGCCCTCCTCCGGCCGCGTGCGCAGTCTTGATGTGCCCGGCGCGCCGGTGCGAGTGGATATGGACCTGGCCGCCGGTCAGACCATCACGCCGTTTTACGATCCCATGATCGCCAAACTGACCGTGCATGAGACCGACCGGGACGATGCCGTTGTCGCCATGCGCGAAGCACTGGACGACACCAGCATTGTGGGCCCATCAACGAACCTGGGTCTGCTGCGCATCCTGATGCGTCACGCGGACTATCTTGAAGCGCGCATCGACACGGCCTACCTTGATCGGCAGCTCGATACCGTGCTGAGCACGCATCAGGCGCCACCGTTTGAAGCGATTGCGGCGGCGACCGTCGCAAGTGCAGCGGCGGCGTTCGAAGTGGCGTCGCCCTGGTCACCAGACGGCTGGCAAAGCCGTCGATTTGGCGCTCGTCGCTGCGCGTTTGAGACCGTCGACGGCGAACGTCACGAGGCCAGACTGCATACGCTCAACGGCGACTGGCAGGTCAGCGCCGACGACCGCACCGCGCAGCTGCTGGATCACATGACGGGCACTGATATGACGACCGTGCGACTGCGCGTGGACAATATCCAGCACGACATCATGGTGACGACGCTTGATCGGGCCTGGCGTGTACAGACCGAGTCTGCCGCCTGGGAACTCGACGAAGCCGATTTGTACCCGGTGGTGCTGGGCGATGCGGCGGATGACCGCCGCCCTGGCGCGCCCATGCCGGGGCGCATCGTAAAACTGCTGGTTGCGGTTGGCGATCATGTTGAGAAGGGTCAGGGACTGCTGGTGATGGAAGGCATGAAGATGGAGCTGACGATCAGTGCGGCCAGTTCGGGCCGGGTCGCCGCGCTGCATTGTGCCAACGGCGATCAGGTGGAGGCCGAGGTACCGCTGGTCGAGATTGAAGCGACCACTGACTGACAGAAGAATTACCACTCAGGAGAGATCGAATGATTCTCGAAAGCGCAAAAGCCATTGTTTCCGGCGGTGCATCTGGCCTCGGTCAAGCCGTGGCGCAATACGTTGTTGATGCCGGTGGCCAGGTCGTCATCGCCGACGTCAACGAAGAACAGGGCCAGGCCGCGGCCGAGGCCATGGGATCGCGGGCCTCGTTTGTGCGCACCGACGTCAGCGATGAAGGCGCCGTGGAAAACGCCGTGGCCACCGCGGTCCAAACCATGGGCGGCGTCACGCTGGCGGTCAGCTGCGCGGGCATCATCGGCGCGGCCATGGCGCTGGGCAAGAAAGGCCCGATGCCCGGCGCAAAATTCGCGCAGGTGCTGCAGGTCAATCTGCTGGGGTCGTTTCTGCTCTCACGCTGCGCGGCCGACGCCATGCGCGAAAACCCCGAATCGCCCAACGGCGAACGCGGCGTAATCATCAACACCGCCTCAGTGGCCGCCTACGAAGGCCAGATCGGTCAGGCCGCGTATTCGGCGTCCAAGGGCGGCGTGGTCGGCATGACTCTGCCGCTGGCACGCGAGTTTGCTCGCTACGGCGTGCGCGTGCTGGCCATCGCCCCGGGCATTTTCCGCACGCCAATGGTCGCCGGACTGCCGGAGTCGGTGCAAGACTCACTCGGCGCGCAGATTCCGTTTCCCTCTCGTCTGGGCAAGCCCGAGGAATACGCGCACATGGTCGCCAGCATTTACGGCAACCCGATGCTCAACGGCACGACGATTCGCCTCGACGGGGCGATTCGTATGCAGCCCAAATAAACTAACCGGAGAGTTCTGTGAGCCTACTTCGATTCCTGATTTTTGTGTCGCTGGCTGCGCTGCCCCTGGCCGCTTGTACACCCACCACGCCCCGAACGACGCCAGACTCAACGGCCGCGTCAGCGCCGGCGAGCGCCACCACCGCCGCGTTCCAGATTCCGGTGCACTACCGCACGCTTACCAACGGGCTCAAAGTCGTCGTGTCCGAGGATACGTCCGTGCCCACGGCCACGATTGCGGTGTACTACAACATTGGTTTTCGCATCGAACCGCGCGACCGCACCGGCTTTGCCCATCTGTTTGAGCATCTGATGTTTCAGGGTTCTGAAAACCTGGGCAAGATGGAGTTCATCAAGCTCGTGCAGGGCAACGGCGGTGTGCTGAACGGCTCAACGCGCTTTGATTTCACCAATTATTTTCAGGTGGTGCCGTCGCACAAGCTCGAAACCATTCTGTGGGCCGAAGCCGACCGCATGCGCGGCCTGGACATTACCCAGGAAAACCTCGTTAACCAGCAGGGCGTGGTCAAAAACGAAGTGAAGGTCAACGTGCTCAATCGCCCGTACGGCGGTTTCCCGTGGCTGGATATGCCGCAGTACGCCAATGAAAACTGGTACAACGCGCACAACTTCTACGGCGATCTCGAGGATCTCGACGCCGCCACGCTCGAAGACGTGCAGGCGTTTTTCGACACCTATTATTCGCCCAACAACGCGGTGCTTGTGGTCGTCGGCGATGTGGACATCGAGGCGACCTTCGCGATGATCGAAGAACACTTCAGCGACATCCCGGCCGTAGCGCAACCGCCGGCCGCCGACATTTCCGAGCCGCGCCAAACGCAACCCAAGCGCTTCAGCAAAGCCGATGCGCTGGCGCCCAAACCGGCCATCGCGCTGGCCTGGCACATGCCCAAACGCGGCACGCCTGAGTATTTTGCGATGGGTGTGATCAACCAGGTGCTGATGCAGGGCAGCGACTCGCTGCTGCATCAGAGCATCGTCAATGACAAGGGCTATACCGATCGCGTGTTTGGCGGCATCAATATGCTTGGCAACATGTACAACTACAACGGCCCGATGACGCTGACGGCCGCCACCATCCACAACCCGGATGTCACGGCCGATCAGATTATCGACGCCATTGAGCAAACCCTGGATCGTCTGCGCACCACGCCACTGACCGATGAGCAGTTTGAGCGCGCAATGGTCAAGCTGCGCTCGGGCTTCTATGACGCCGTGGGCGGCTCGACGCGCTTTGGCACGGCCGATTTGCTGGCTTCGTTTGCGCTATTTGATGACGACCCCGGTCGCATCAACCGACTTGAAAGCGAGTTTGATGCCGTGACGCCCGAGCTGATTCAACGCACCGTGCGCGAATACCTGCGCCCGACCAATCGCACTGTACTGACGATCGAGCCTGGCGCAGCCGCGGCGGCCAAAGGAGACTGATCATGGCCATTCGCAAACCTGTATTGCTGCTGCTCGCAGCGCTCCTGATCAACACTTCCGGCGCGCGCGAAATGCCACCGGCCGGTGGTGAGCCCAAGCCGTTCAAGGTGCCGGCCTCCACGACGATGTCGCTGCCCAATGACATCAAGATCACGCTGGTGCCGTTCGGCACGATCCCCAAGGCCACGGTGTCGATCACCGTACCCGCGGGCAATCGCTACGAGGGCGATCAGGCCTGGCTGGCGGATCTCGCTGGCGAGATGCTGACCGAGGGCGCTGGCGATCGTGATGCCGATGCTTTGGCCGCCGCCGCGGCCGACATGGGCGGCGAGATCGGTGTGGGCGTATCGGTGGACACCACGTCTGCCGGGCTGGACGTGCTGAGCGAGTTTGCGCCCGAGGCTATCGCCCTGCTTGCCGACGTGCTCCGACGCCCGGCACTGCCGGCCGACCAGTTTGATCGTGTACGCGGCAATCTGCTCAAGAATCTGGCGATTGCGCGGCAGCAGCCGCAAACCCAGGCCGACGAGGTCTTCCGCAAGCAACTGTTTCGCGATCACGTCTACAGCGTAGGCCTGCCCGATCCCGAAGCGCTGCAGGCGATCACTATCGACGACGTGCGCCGTTTCGTGAATGACAACTTCGCGGCCAACGGCACACGCATCTACGTCGCCGGTCAGTTTGATCGCGACGCTGTGGTCGCCGCGATCAAGCAACAGTTTGGCGACTGGAAGACGGTGCCACGCCGCGCACTCGTCGCGCCACCGACCGATCCGGCGCCGGGCCGTCATTTCATCGCACGACCGGACGCGCCGCAGTCTACGTTGTATCTGGGGCTGCCGGTCGTCGATCCTACGCATCCGGATTACGCCAAAGTCAGCGTCATGAACACGCTGCTCGGGGGCTCCTTCGCCAGCCGCATCACCTCCAACCTGCGCGAAGACAAGGGCTATACCTACTCGCCGCGCAGCCGCGTCAGCGTGAACAAACAAAGCGGCTACTGGGTGCAAACGGCCGACGTGACCACCAACGTCACGGGGCCGGCCATCGAAGAAATCATTAACGAAATCGAGCGCCTGCAAAACGAGGCGCCCCCGTCCGAGGAGCTCGCGCGAATCAAGAACTATCGCACCGGCACGTTCGTTCTTGGCAACGCAACCCGCGGCGGCCTGATTGGTCAGCTGCAGTTCCTCGACACACACGGTCTGGATAAATCGCATCTCGAAACCGCCGTCCAGCGAATCAATGCGGTAACGCCTGATGACGTGCAGCAGATGGCCGAGCGCTATCTGAACCTCAAGGACATGACGCTGGTGGTGGTCGGCGATCCGGCCATCGTGCCCGAACAACTCGAGAGCGTTGAGCGACTGGCGCGCTAGGCGCGTGACATAAAACCGACCCGTGCGCGGGCCTTGGACGAGCCGAAATCTGACACTTATACTCCGGGAGCGGCAACCACGCCGCAGCCCGGCGACGATGGAGTTTGAGAATGAAAATAGTGGTGTGCGTAAAGCGCGTAATTGACTACAACGTTCGCGTGCAGATCAATCGCGACGGCGACGGCGTGGTCACCGACGGCGTCAAGATGAGCATGAACCCGTTTGATGAAATCGCCGTGGAAGAGGCCCTGCGCCTCAAAGAAGCGGGCGTTGCTACCGAAATCGTCGCGCTGACCGTCGGCGACGCGTCCGGCGACCAGCAGCTGCGCACCGCGCTGGCGATGGGCGCCGATCGCGCCGTTCGTGTGGATACGGACTCGGCCCCGGCGCCGCTGACCGCCGCACGCGCGATTTTGAACGTCGTGGAAAAAGAAAGCCCCGAACTCGTGATCCTGGGCAAACAGGCCATTGATGACGACCGCAATCAGACCGGCCAGATGCTGGCCGCACTGTGGGATCGTCCGCAGGCCACGTTTGCATCGAAGCTTGAAGTCGCCGACGGCAAAGCCACGGTAACTCGCGAAGTTGACGCGGGTCTTGAGACGATCGAAGTGGATCTGCCCGCGGTGGTGACCACCGATTTGCGTCTCAACGAGCCGCGCTACGTGAAGCTGCCCGATATCATGAAGGCCAAGCGCAAACCGCTCGACGTATTGGCGCTTGCCGACATGGGACTGCCTCCGGCGCCCAGCCACACGATTACCCAATTTGAAGCACCACCCAAACGCGAAGCCGGCAAGAAAGTGGAAGACGTGGCCGCGCTGGTCGAAGCACTGAAAGAACGAGGTCTGGCGTAATGAGCAACGCACTCCTGATTGCAGAACACGACAACGGCGCATTGAACGCCGCCACCGCCAAAGCTCTGACCTGCGCCCGCGATCTGGGCGAGGTACATGTCGCCGTGCTCGGTCATGCCAACGCCGACATCTGTGCCGCCGCGGCCGCGCTCGAGGGCGTGACCAAGGTACTGGACGTGACGCACGAGCGTAACGAGCATGCGCTGGCCGCTGTGCTCGCACCGCAGATCGCCGCACTGGCAGCCGACTACCGCTACGTGGTGCTGCCCTCCACAACCTTTGGCAAAGACCTGGCGCCGCGCGTGGCTGCGCTTATTAATGCGCACCAGGTCAGCGACGTCATGGCCGTGGTCTCGCCCAATTCGTTCCAGCGTCCCATCTACGCTGGCAACGTGATCGTGACCGAGAGCATCGGCGACGGTGACAAAGCCGTGCTCACGGCACGCACGGCCTCCTACAAGGCCAGCGCTGCCGCAGATGCCGCCGCACCCATCGACGCGGTCAGCACCGACGCGACCCTGCCCGATCACACGCGATTTGTTTCGGTAGCCGCCTCGGTATCCGAACGCCCCGACCTGCAGAGCGCCAACTGGGTGGTGTCCGGTGGCCGTGGTGTCGGCAGTGAAGAAAACTTCAGCGTGATTTACGATCTGGCCGACAAGCTCGGCGCCGGGGTGGGCGCCTCGCGCGCAGCCGTCGACGCAGGCTTCGTGCCCAACGATATGCAGGTGGGCCAGACCGGCAAAATCATTGCGCCGGACGTGTACTTTGCCTTTGGAATCTCGGGTGCCATCCAGCACATCACCGGCATCAAGGACGCCGGCACCATTGTCGCCATCAACAAGGACGCCGAAGCGCCGATCTTTGAAATCGCCGACATCGGACTTGTGGCCGACCTGTTTGAGGTCGCACCGCAGATCGGCGAAGCCCTGGGCAAATAACGCCTGACCTGCGCCCGGTTCTGATCCGATGCCATTGTCAGGACCGGGCGTGCTCGCAGGCTATCTCGACGATATCCGCGAACGCGGCTACGACGACGATCCCAACCAGCGGCGCATCGCACAAGCCCTTGACGCGCTGCGCGCCGCGCTTGCCCAAACCCAGAGCACCTCGGGCCACTGGCCTTTTTCACGCCGTCGTCAGACCGCCAGCGTACGCGGCCTGTACATCTACGGCGATGTCGGACGGGGCAAGACCTACCTCATGGATATGTTCTACGAGCGACTCGTAGAGCGGCGCAAACTGCGTCAGCATTTCCATCGTTTCATGCAGGACATTCATTTTCGCCTCGGAGAGCTGCGTGACCGTGCCGATCCGCTCAAGCACGTGGCCGCGGACATTGCCGAGCGCTATCGATTGATTTGCTTCGACGAGTTTTTTGTCTCCGACATCGCCGACGCGATGCTGCTGGGCACGCTTTTCTCCGAGCTGTTTACGCGTGGCGTCACACTGGTGGCGACCTCCAACGTGGCGCCGGACGATCTCTACCGCGACGGCCTGCAGCGGGCGCGTTTTTTGCCCGCCATCGACCAGATCAAGGCCCACTGCGACGTTATCGAGACGACCGGCGCACACGACTATCGTTTGCGCCTGCTTACGGCGACCGATGCGTTTCGCGTGGGACTCAATGACGACACCGAGGCGGCCATGCGCGCCGACTTTAAACGTCTGGCACCCGGCGGCGTGACCGGACCGGGCCATATGAGCATCAATTTCCGGCAGGTGGCATTTATTCGACGCGCCGTGGGCATCGCCTGGTTTTCATTCGACGCGCTGTGCCGCGGACCGCGCGGCACGGCCGACTATATCGATCTGGCGCGCTGCTTCGGCACCGTGATGGTGTCTGACGTGCCGCAGCTGGACAGCACCATGGACAACGAAGCGCGACGCTTCATCGCGCTGATTGACGAGTTTTACGATCGACGCGTCAACGTCATCCTGTCTGCCGCGGTGGCGCTCGACGAACTTTATTGCGGCAGCAAGCTTGAATTTGAATTTCGCCGCACCTTCAGTCGACTGCAGGAAATGCAAAGCGAAGCGTACCTCGCTTCACCTCATTTGCAGGAAGCCTGACGCTACTCAACCACCTTGATCTGGATTTGCTCGGACATGACCGGTGGGCTGTGGGGCACGTGCAGATAGTTGCCGAGCACCAGTTGCAGCGAGTGAATGCCCGGCTCGAGCTCAATCGTCGCTTCTGTCTGGCCGCCGCCAAAGTGCAAAATGTTGTCCGTGGCCGGCAAAGGTCCTGCGAATGACGGCATCTCCTCCACGTCGATCAGCAAATGATGATGACCGGTTTTAGGCGCATCGGTGCCGGCAGGCGCTACGCCCATGCCCTTGAGACCGAAGCGCACCACTAACGGCGAGGTGACCGCGTCACCGTCGGCCGGTGAAACAATGTAGACCTCGGCGCCCGCCGGCGCAGCCGTTCGCAGCAGCGACGTCGCATCGCCGGCCTGTTTCATGCTGTGCTCGTGGCCGGCCTCGGCCGCGTCTTTTGCCGGTCGTGCGTGGGAGGCATGCTGATGCGCACTGGCAGTTAGCGTGCCAGCACTCAGCATCCCTGCGCCAACAATAAAAGAGGCAAGGATGGGTGCGGGGCGTGGCGAACGTGTCATGACGAAGTCTCCGGAAAATGATGAGAAAGAGTGTACCTGATTGCGCGATGCCGATCAGTCAGCGTCCGGCTGCGCCTCCGGCGCGGCACGCGCAAACGCATCGAGCTCAAGACAGGCCGCGTTAATGCGATTGAGCACAGGATACGGCGACACATCGCAGTCAAACCGATGCGCGTTGTACATCTGTGCGACGACAAAGATGTCGGCAAGACCCGGATCGTCGCCGTGACAAAATTTGCCGGTGTCGGCGTGGTCAGCCAGCATGCTCTCGAGCGCGCCAAAACCTTGCGCAATCCAGTGTGCATACCACTGGCTTTTGGCCTGATCGGAAACGCCCAACTCGCCTTTGAGGTATTTCAAAACGCGCAGATTGTTGAGCGGATGAATGTCGGCCGCAATCGTGGCGGCCAGCGCTCGCACGCGCGCCCGATCCGCAGCACGCGACGGCAGCAGCGGCGGCCACGGATGACGCTCCTCGAGATACTCGATGATCGCTGTCGATTGCGTGATCACCTGCCCGTCGATGCTCAAGGCGGGCACGAGTCCCTGCGGGTTGATCGCGCGATAGTCGGCCTGATGCTGCTCCCCGCCGTCGCGCACCAGATGGACCGGCTCGCTGATGTAGTCGATACCCTTCAGATTGAGCGCGATCCGCACCCGATAGGCCGCGGTGCTGCGCCAGTAGGTGTAGAGGGTCGGTGTACTCGTGCGATCAGAACTCATGACGGCACCCGCCTTCTGGCGAAGCACGGTAAAAATCCGTTAATGTGGTCGGCACCCACTCCAAGAATAAAGATCAATGAACTCATCGGACAATGCTAGCACCCCCAACACGACAGAACACGACGATGTGGTTTTGAAGCTTGAGTCGTTTTTGCCCTACCAGCTTTCGCTTGCCTCCAACACGATTTCAAGCGGCATCGCCGATCTGTATGCCGAACGCTTCAAGCTGTCGATTCCGCTGTGGCGCGCCATGGCCGTTATCGGTCGCTTCGACGGACTCTCCGCGCGCGACGTGGCCGAGCGTACCGCGATGGACAAGGTCGCTGTCAGTCGTGCTTTGAAGCGCCTGGAGACACGCGGCTATCTGCACCGCCGCATGAGCGCTGAGGATCGCCGCCGTAGCGTTCTGCGTCTGACACGCGAAGGCCGCACCGTCTACGATCAGATTGCGCCGATTGCGGTGGAGTATGAACGTCAGCTGCTGGAGGTGCTGCGGCCCAGTGAGCGCCAGACACTGGCCGATCTGCTCGAGCGCCTGCGCGAGCACGCCCGAAAACTCTAGCCCCAATCTCTCGCCCCAACCTCTGGACTTGTGGTTTTCGGCCACGGCTCCGATGCGTCGTTTCTCTGACAAAAACGTCAGCGCAATTTTTTTATGATGCAATGCGGCAACCGCATCGGAATTACGCCCCAACATGGTGCGCTGATGTATAATCCGGCCCGCTTTCTCCCGCCGCACGGCAAGCACATTAAAGGGACTGACCCGTTGGCCGACATAATATCTAACCGGCGCCGGATTTCTTGCAACTCCTGCACGCACGCGGGCGGCACTCCTCCCAATTTTATTCCAATTTTTCTGCCCCAAAAGGCGAATTGACTATGGCAACTCCCGCGAAGAAGACTCAGCTCATGCAGCGCCGTGGCAGCGACGCAATCACCCGTCTGCTGCAGAAGATCATCAATGAGGCCAAATCCATGCAGGGCACCGATGAGCGCCTGTCGGTGGCCGAGTTCATTCGCCAGTACTACGCCGGAATATCGGCCGAAGATCTGCGCCAGCGTCGCAGCGCTGACCTGGCCGGTGCGGCACTAAGCCATCTGGCGTTGACCAAATCGCGTCGCAAGGGCCAGTTCAAGATCAAGGTCTTCAATCCCACCGAAGCCAAAGACGGCTGGACGAGTCCGCACAGCGTGTTGCAGGTCGTCGCCGACGATCGGCCATTTCTGGTGGATTCTCTGGGTGCGGCGATCAACACGATGGGCCACAGCGTGCATCTGACCGTGCATCCGATTCTGCGCGTCCAGCGTGAAAAACGTGGCAGCCTGCAGCGGCTGATGGCCGACGACGAAACCGGTGCCGGTCTTCTGGTCGAGTCGCACGTGCAAATTGAGTTTGACCGGGTTACGGATGCCAAAGCCCTGCGCGCGCTGCGCGAGCACGCCGAGCGCGTACTCCAGGATGTGTGCCAGGCCACCGACGATTGGCGGGACATGCTTGAAAAGGCCGTGTCCATCAAGGACGGCATGACCAAAAGCCGGCCCAAAGGCACGGTCAAGGCCGATGTTGACGAGGCTTGCGCGATGCTCGACTGGATGGTCAACGAGCACTTCACGTTTCTGGGCTATCGCGAGTACGCGCTGCGTCGCAAGGCAAACAAAACGGTTCTGGTACCGGTCAAGGACTCCGGACTCGGCATCCTTCGCGGCACGGGTCAGGCCGTACATCCATCGGAACACGCTGGCCTCGAGCGCGCCATCCGGCGCGAACTGCGCACCAGCGACATTCTTGTAATCACCAAGGCCAACAGCCGCTCCACCGTGCATCGTCCCGCGCATCTGGATTACATCGGCATCAAGGTGTTCGACAAAAACGGCAAGGTCGTGGGGGAGAAACGTTTCCTCGGCCTGTTCACCTCCATCGCCTACAGCCGCAGCCCGCGTGAGATCCCTATTTTGAGACGCAAGGTGCAGCAGGTCATGGAGGCCTCAGGCCTGTCGCACAAGAGCCACGGCGGCAAAGCGCTGATGCACATTCTCGAGGACTATCCGCGCGACGAATTGTTCCAGAGCACCATTTCGGATTTGTCCCGGATCTCCGACGGTATTTTGAGTCTGCAGGAGCGCCAGCGGGTCAAGCTGTTCGTGCGCCGGGACGCCTTCCGGCGCTTCTTCTCGTGCATGGTGTTTGCGCCGCGCGAAAAGTACAACACGCAGGTGCGCCAGCGCATCGAAAGCATTTTGCTGGTTGGGCTCGATGGCACCAGTGTCGAGTCCGAGGTCAAGCTGTCCGACTCCAAGCTCGCGCGTTTGCATTCGATTGTGCGCACCTCGCCCGAAGCCTCCTCGCGTGTGCACGTCAAAAAGGTGGAGCAGCGCATCATCGAGGCCGTCCGCACCTGGCAGGACGATCTGCAGGACGCGCTGGTGCGTCGTCTTGGCGAGGAGGAAGGCCTGCGCTTGTTTGCCAAATACGGCCACTGCTTCCCGGCTGCCTTTGAAGAAGACATGAGTGCCTACGAGGCCACTTTTGATGTGGAGCGCATCGACCAGCTCGAGTACAACGCTGACAGCCTCAAGATGAGTCTTTATCGGCCACCGGCGTTTGATACCGATAGCGTGCGGTTCAAGGTCTTCCGGCGCAACGAGCCAATTCCGTTGTCTGACGCGCTGCCCATGCTCGAGCATCTGGGTCTGACCGTCATCAGCGAAAGGCCCTACTGCGTGCACGTCAGCGACGACGAAGCGGTGTGGGTGCAGGATTTTGAAATGACCTTCGCGCTCGAAGGCGAACGCGATCCCGCCGCCGTCAACGAGCTTTTCCAGCACACCTTTGCCAATGCCTGGCGCGGCAACACCGAGAGCGACGAATTCAATCGCCTGGCACTGGTTGCGCGACTCGACTGGCGTCATACGATGCTGATTCGCGCCTACTGCCGCTATTTGCTGCAGACCGGCCTGCCGTATTCACAGGCCTACATGCAGGAAGTCGTGGTCGGCAATCCCGACGTGGCGCGCGCACTGATCGACGAGTTTTCGATGCGTTTTGATCCTGGCGTCTCGGCGCGCCGGCGCAAACGACGTCAGAACGACATCGCCGACGCCAGTGATCTGGCTCTGGATCGTGTTGCCAGTGCCGACGAAGACCGCATCCTGCGCGGCTTCTTCGCTGCCATGCGCGCAACTCTGCGCACCAACTTCTACCAGCTCGACGAAAGCGAACAGCACAAACCTTACGTGTCGTTCAAATTCAATCCGGAGCGCATTCTGGATCTGCCCAAACCGCTGCCGGCCTACGAGGTGTTTGTTTACTCGCCACGCATGGAAGGCGTCCATCTGCGTGGTGGCGCCGTCGCCCGCGGAGGCTTGCGCTGGTCAGATCGACGCGAGGATTTTCGCACAGAAGTGCTCGGCCTGATGAAAGCGCAAAAGGTCAAGAACACACTCATCGTGCCCACCGGTGCCAAGGGCG
>CAZXCL010000098.1:0-13770 GCA_964639265.1 uncultured Gammaproteobacteria bacterium
CTGACGCTCGACCTCGGCGCCGTCTATCCGCTCCAGCGTGTGGACATTCACTGGGAGGCCGCCAATGCCCGCGTCTACAGCGTTGAGGGTTCGAGCGACGGTACCACCTGGCTCACGTTGGGCGGCGTGAACAACGGCGCCTTTGGCGATCGCTCCGATCAGATCGATGTAGTGGGCTCGTATCGCTACGTCCGCATGAACGGGCAAGCGCGCAGCAGCATCTACGGCTACTCGATCTGGGAGATGGACGTATTTGGCGACGCTGGCGCGGCCGTCCCGATCGACGATCAAGATGGCGACGGGGTTGTCGATGCCGAGGACCTGTGTCCGGACACGCCGCCGGGCAGCACAGTCGATCAGGACGGCTGCATCATTGTGCCCAGCGTGAGCGAAGCGATTGCCGGCAACGGCATCCTTGTGGGCGGACCCGGCTCAAGCCGCCCGGGATTTGCCCTCTACGTGTTTGATAACGATCTGGGCATCAGCGGCAGCAGCTGCAATGGTGACTGCGCGCAAACCTGGCCGCCACTTCTGGTCACCGACGGTACGGCCTCGGGGGCTGCTGAGCTTGGTCAAATCGAGCGCGACGACGGCACGATGCAGGCGACCTATCAGGGCCGACCGCTGTATTTCTATTCCGGTGACGACATTGTGTCGGATACCAACGGTCAGGGACTTGGCAACGTCTGGTGGCTGGTGCCCTACACTCGCATCTACGAACCTCTGTTTGACGCCAGCACGCCCCTGGAACCGGCGCTGCAGGAAGACACCCCCACGGCTTTGATCACACGCTTCGCCGATCGCGCGCGCGACCGCCACGCCCGCGAGGACCAGTTTCAGGCCTACGACCACTATCTGGCGTTCTACTGGGAACACCGCACCGCCACGATCGAGATCATCGACCCCATTGGCAAAGGCGGCGACACCATCACCTTCAACGTAACAACGCAATGGCCACTGTCGTCGAACCAGGCCGAGCTGCGCTTTTTCTATCGCGGCATCAACACCGTTGCCGAGTACTACAACAACGGCGTGATGACGCCGCTCGGCGACCTGAATTACACGCGCAGCGTCAGCTTCAACCCCAAAACCAACAACGCTCTGCAGGTTGGCGATCGACTCGAATTTGAGCTCAGCCAGTTTCTGTCCGGCGTGCCACGCGGTCGCAACAACTACTACGGCACCGCCATGCTCTACATCGTAGGTCAGGGCATCGTGCCGTGGGAGGCGCGCGGTGTGTTTGGCGACGCTTCCACCGAACGTGAAGACTCCTACCCGATTGCGGCGGCCGGACGTTCTGGCGGCGGGACGACGCTGTCGTACCAGTACTCGGACGAACCGGACAACCATTTCCTGCAGATGGCGACGAATCTGGCGCCGCAAAATGGCCAGAAATTTGTCCTCGGCCGGCGCGTGCACCACACCGACTTCGGCGATGGTTCGCACAACGAATCCAATGCCAATCCCGCGTTCGGTGAACTCGCGGGGCTGCTCGGTCCCGCGTACGGTAACCGCTCGTGCGTAGCCTGCCACGTGCGCAACGGCCGCGCGCTGGCGCCTGCGGCCGGTGCGCCGCTAACGCAGCACGTCGTGCGCGTTGGCGATGAAACCGGTGCGCCGCATCCGCTGCTCGGTCAGGTGCTGCAACCTCTGTCGACCAGCGGCAGCCCGGAGGGCAGTGTCGCGATCGAAACGTGGCTGGAATCCGACGGTCTCCGCCGACCGGTGTACAGCTTCACGCCGCAGATACCACAGCGCTTCTCGGTGCGTCTGGCGCCTCAGCTCGTCGGCATGGGTCTGCTCGAGGCCATCCCCGAAAGCGCAATCGAAGCCCTGGCTGATCCAGACGATCAGAATGCGGACGGCGTCTCGGGGCGCCTGCAGCGCGTCGTTGATCCGGTGAGCAGCCAGATGCGTGTCGGGCGCTTCGGCTGGAAGGCCGGACAAGCGAGCGTGCGCGACCAGGTCGCAGCGGCGCTCAACACCGACATCGGCGTCATGACCAGTGTTTTTCCGGCCCCGGATTGCGGCAGCTCGCAGTCCAATTGCGGCGCAGCCGCCATTGAGCTGGACAGTGAGTTGCTGGAGCAGCTGACGGCCTACATTTCACTTCTCGGGGTACGCGCGCGCCGCGACCTTGATGACCCGCTCGCACTCCAGGGCGAGACGCTGTTTGCGAGCATTGGCTGCGCGGCCTGCCACACGCCCAGCCATGAAACGTCCGCGTTTCATCCGCATGCCGAGCTGCGGGCGCAGACAATCCATCCGTACACCGATTTGCTGTTGCACGATATGGGCGACGGCCTGGCCGATTCCCTGGGTGAAGGCGAGGCCAGCGGCGCAGAATGGCGGACACCACCGTTGTGGGGTATTGGTCTTGGCGCGGGGGTCAGTGAGGGTGCGGCGTATTTGCACGACGGCCGTGCGCGAACACTGGATGAAGCCATTCGCTGGCACGGCGGGGAAGGCGGCGGAGCGCGGCAAGCCTATGAAAGCCTCACGACGGCCCAGCGCAGCGCCATCCTCGCCTTCTTGAACTCGCTGTAGTTAACCATAACGGACATTTTGCTCCAGAGTGTGATTTCCACCCGTTGATAACGCTTGACGCCCGCAAATGCGAATCATTACTATTCGCAATTCCATAAACATGAGCGTTATCCCATGCACATTTCTGGTGGCCGATTGGCCCTGATGTTTCTCGCAGGTTTGTCGGCTTCCACCGCCCACGCGCAGGATGGTCCAGACGCCAGTCGCGCCAACGCGACCGATCTTGAAGAGATCACGATTGTCGGCGATCGCGATGCCATCGCCGGCACAACCGGCGCCGCCACCATCATCGACGCCGAACAGCTTGAGACGTTTGCCTACACGGACATCCAGAGCGTCGTGCGCGACATCCCGGGCGTGTCGGTGCAACTCGAGGACGGGTACGGGCTGCGCCCCAACCTGAGCATTCGCGGTACGGCGACTGAGCGCAGCGGCCGCATCACGCTGCTCGAGGACAACGTGCTGATTGCACCGGCACCCTACTCTGCTCCGTCGGCCTACTACTTCCCCACCATCGGGCGTATGCACCAGGTCGAGGTCATCAAAGGTTCGGCGGCCGTGCGCCAGGGCCCCTACACGGTCGGCGGCGCCATGAACTTTGTCTCAACGCCGATCACCTCGGAACGAACGGGCCGACTCACGCTGGAAGGTGGCGAGGATTCCACGACACGACTCCACGGCGTTTACAGCGACAGCAGCGACCAGTTCGGCTGGATGCTCGAAACCCATCTATGGAACAGCGAGGGTTTTCAGGAGCTCGACAATGGCGGCGACACGGGCCTGGACAAAGACGACATCACGGCGAAGCTGCGCTGGCACTCAGGCCCGGGTGCAACGGTGTATCAGCAGTGGGATCTCAAATTGCAGTACGCCAAAGAAGAGTCGGACCAAAGCTACCTGGGATTGACCGATGCCGACTTTGGCGCCAACGCCGTGCGTCGCTACGGCATCTCGGCACTGGACAACATTGAAACCGAGCACGACCAGATCATCCTGCGCCACCTGGCCGAGTTTAGAAACGGCGTGCGCGTCACGACCACCGCCTATTCGAACAATCACAAACGCGACTGGTTCAAAACCGAAGGGCTGGATCTCGACGGCAGCGCAAGCGCTGACGAGTTTCAACGCACAAGCTGGTTCAACGTTGTACAGGCGGTGAACAACAATGAGGCCATTGGCGCATTCTCGGCGGACCAGCTCAATGCCATCCTCAACGGCGGCGACACCCTTGAAGGCGCCATTCAACTACGCAGCAACGCACGCGAGTACTACTCGCGCGGTATCCAGTCTCGCATAGATCTGAATTTTGACGTGGGTCAGGCCCGTCACGCGCTGGAACTGGGCATACGTCTGCACGAAGACGAAGAGGATCGACTGCAGCGCAACAGCAGTTACACACAAACCGACGGCGCGCTTGTGCTGGCCGATCTTGGCTCGCTGGGCAACGCAGGCAACCGGATTCAATCTGCCGAAGCCCTCTCGTTGCACATCTACGACCGGATCGAGTGGAACGACTGGGTGATCACACCCGGCGTGCGCTATGAAGATATCGATCAGGCTCGAGTTCGCTTCGAAACGCGCAGCGATCGTACAACCGATCCGGCATCGCGCAGCGCGGACAATCTGCGCGATCAGCGCGAGAACAACACCAGTGTGGTGATTCCGGGGATCGGAGTTTTGCGCCAGCTCACGCCCGATTTCGCACTCTATGGTGGTGTACACAAAGGGTTCACGGCGCCGTCGAATGCGCCTGGCGTTAACGAGGAAGAGAGCATCAACTACGAGCTGGGTCTGCGCTGGTTCGCCTCACGATTCACGCTTGATGCGGCGGCATTTCTGACCGACTACGACAACATCCTCGGAGAATGCACGTCATCGTCGGGCAGCGACTGCGAAGCTGGCGACGCCTTCAACGGGGACGCGGCGAGCATCCTCGGATTGGAACTTGCAGCGAGCTACAACCTGTCACGCAGTGCCGACTACGCTCTGCCGGTGTCGATCAACTACACGTATCTGGACGGTGAGTTTGACAGCGACATTGCCGACACCGACTTCTTTGGCGACGTGACGGCTGGTGATCCGCTGCCCTATATTCCGGAGCATCAGCTGCGCGCAACGTTCGGCTTCGAACGCGGACGCGGCGGCGCCTATCTCAATGCCAACTACGTGGACGAGACCTGTGTGCGTGCCTCGTGCCAGACCTTTGAACAGACTGATTCATTCCTGGTGTTTGATCTGGCGGCGCACTGGCAGGCAACGCAACAAATGAACGTCTACGCGCGCATCGACAATTTGACGGATGAGTCGGCGATTGTCGCGCGCCAGCCCTATGGCGCACGCCCCTATCGCGATCGAACGATTACCGCCGGCGTCCGTTTCGAGATGCGTTAGGACGCAGCACGCGTCGGAACCACCACATCACGAGCAAGACCAGCGCCAGCGCGATGGCATATTGCCACGGCTGGCGCGCACTGACTGTCGGCGGCGGGGCGATATCGCCCACGCTGCCACTGAACAGCTCCACTCCGGACACGGCAACCGCCAGTGGCGTGGCAAGCGTAGCGCGCTCGTCCAGCGCAATCTGGTAGCTACCGTCACCGAGGTCATCGACCGCTGCCTGACGACGACCTTCGAGCGCAACCCGGATGCGCGAACCAAAGCCCGGCCCGAGATGATTGCCGGCCGCATCTCGCGGCATCACGACGACCTGCCACTGTTTTGAACCGTCACGCATTTGCACCGACTGCGCTCGCAGCGAACTGACTTTGGCGCTGACGTTGCCCGTGCCCACCATAACGCTGACGCTGCGGCTGCGCTGAAAGCGACCGAGGCGCGGATGCTCACCGCTGACAACAAACTCGAGCAAGCGGCTGCCGGGAACGGTCAACGCAGCCGACTGCCCCGTGTAGCGCCCGCGACCATCGAGCGTCAACGGCTGGGTCAGTGACGTTGGCGCAAGCCTTGCGCGCAGTTCTTCGCTGCGCATCAGTCGCGTGAAACTTTTGTGCGCAGGTGTGTCGCCAGGTTCCGTCCCCGTGGTCTGCTGGGGTGTGAACAGTGTTTGCGAGGCGAGCACGTTGGCCACCGACTCGGCGGCGCGATGCAGCGTGACGTTGACGTCCACCGGTGTCTGAATCGCCGAGCCGCCGACCGTGACCGTCGCCTCCATCTGCAACGACTCGCCCACCAGATAATTGCGCCGTCCGGCTGAGACTCGAAAATCCAGTTCAGGCTCATCCACCAGGAGGCTGATGTCGTATTTCGCGGCTGGCTGCCCGGCCAGCGTCACCGTCCATACGGCGGCCGGCCCCGGCGGCAGCGCCATCGTCCACAGCTGGTAGCCCGTGCGCGCAATCAGACGCCCCTGCGCGGTCATATCCTGATCGTCGCGCGCAACACTCGCGCTCACATCGCCGCGCAGCGTCAGCATAATGCGCCGCACGTTGGCGTTGACGGGAAAGCGATAGCTTGCCGGCGTCTCGGCCAGCGCACCGCGCGCACGTGCTACACGCTGCGGACTGAAGCCCTGCAGCGTGTCAACGATGTTGTCCGTGAAAAACGCGGCAAGATCCTCGTCGGGACTGATCGTCGCGCGTGACACGCCACCGGTCGCCAACGAGATATCGCCAAGCAGACTGAGCCAGGCATCGCCAACCCCCACGCCGATGGTGTCGACAGGAATGCCGAGCGACAGATCAAGCGCCAGCGGTGCGTCGCCCTCCACCACGAGCGGGCAGTTGCCGTCTTCACAATCGGCCGGCTCATAGCTCACGTTGGGTGCAACGTTCTGCATGCCGTCGGTCAGCAGGATGATGCGCTTGCGCTGACCATCGAACGACTCGAGCTGCTCGATCGCGGCACGCAGCCCCGACCCCATCGCCGTCGCGCCGGTGGCCGGATGATCCGAAATAAACGACTGGATTGGCCCAACCATATCGCGCACCGGCAGCAGCACTTCGTTCTGCGCAACACTCTGGTCGAGGTCCACGGCTTCGCAGGCCTGATTTGCTTCACATCGCATGCGCTGAGCATTTGATCCGAACATCGTCACACCAATGCGATCGCCCGGCGCGGCCACCACCTGCCACAAATCGATGAACAGATTCGCCGCTTCGGCCATGACCTCGGATTTTGCAGCGCAGGAAGGACACTCCGGCTGCTGCATGCTGCCCGAGTAGTCCAGCACCAGCTCGACGCCCACGCGCTGAGCAGGCTCGATCAACGGAATCACCGTCGGCGCCGACGCGCACTCACCGGCCGTTGGCGGCGCATGATGCACGGCCGTATGCAGCGCCCGGCAAATTACATTGCCGGCGTGCACCGTATTGGCGTGAACCGTGATCGCATCATCGCCCGGAATGCCGGCCAGCGACAGGTTGATCGCATCGGGCGATAGATTTCGCGCCAGCACGCGCCCCTGTTTGACCGGCGAACTGCAGTCCGGATTCTGCGCTACCGTATTGCCGGGCGCCCCGGGCGGCAGATCTCCGCCGACGAAATCCCGGTTCCCACTGGCGTAGAGCGTGACGTAAAGCGTGCCGCTGTTCGGGTCGGTGCCGGGCTGGCGCGAACCGGGCGCTTCTTCCGGATATCCTGCGAGCGGTACCGCATCGGCATGGCTATCGGCCATGGGATGACCGTTGAGATCGGCGATGAAATCCCGTGCCTGCGAGCCGCCAAGCGGCACGCAGAGTCCCGTGCTGCCCGCCGCGGGCGAGTAGCCGTTGTGCAGCTGCTGTCCGGCAAGCGAATCGCTGAAAAACCCCGCCACCGTACTCACGCCGTGATTGGGTGGGGAAATAGCGATGAACTCGGATACCAGGCTGACATCGGGCATCGGAGCCGGCAACGACGCCACCTGCTCTGCCAGGGACTTGAGTGCCAGCCGACTGCTCAAGGTGCCTTTACTGTAGGCAATAATGACCACTCTGACGTTGTCGCCGTGGCGCGAACGAATCTGATCCAGCGCTGCACGTATGTCGGCGGCGTCGGCAACGATAGATCGATTCTGATCGATCAGACGCAAAAAATAGGCCTCAAGGCCGAGTCCGGCGTTAGCCGGCAGCGTCAACGCCTGAGCAAATGATGGCAGACCGTTCAGCCCGTCGATCCAGTTTTTTTGATAGTTGAAATCGGCGTCATCGTCACTTTGCGCATTGTGTCCGTGTACGAACAGCACCGGTTGTGCAGCGGTCGGTTCAGCGGGCGCCGATGCCAACGCCATGGTGGTGCCCGTATCATCGAGGAGATAGAGCTCCTGCGCCCCGCACGGCAGGGCCAGCGTAAACAGCAGCACCCACAAAAGGTGCCCACGCATCAGGTAGTTTCGTGACTTCACACAGCGAGTATGGATCATGGCATTTCGCATTGCCAAACCGCCGGGCTGCCATGCACTATGGTGTTTTGTCGCGGAGACACCCGAACCATGACGCTCTCACCGCCCGCTCGGCGCACACGACCGCTTTTGACGTTTATTGTGTTGGCCCTGTCGCTGATCTTCACGCCCACACCCACACGCGCTGCTGACCACAGCGGCGACGGTCTGATCGATTTTCAGTGGCAGGAATCCGATGGCAAGCTGCTGCTGGCCATCGATGACCTCGATTCGCCCATGATTTACCAGGCGTCGCTGGCACGAGGCCTGGGCTCCAATGACATTGGCCTGGATCGCGGCCAGCTCGGCGTCACGGCCATGGTGAGTTTCATACGCGTTGGTCCGCGTGTGCTGCTGATGGAGCACAATTTGCGCTATCGCGCGCCGTCGGACAACCCGGCTGAGCAACGCGCGATCGAAGCATCGTTCGCGCGCTCAGTTCTGTGGGGCTTCGATGTGGTAGACAACAACGATGATCGCCTGTGGATCGATGCCACCCAGTTCGCGCTACGCGATTCGCACGGTATCGCCACCACACTCAAGCAGCAAAATCGTGGCAACTACAAAGCCGACCCCTCGCGTTCGGCGATTTTTCTACCGCGTACCAAGGCGTTTCCCGACAACACCGAAATCGAAGCCATTGTCACCTTCACGGGCGAGCCCACCGACCCGATCATCGCGACGGTGGCACCCGACCCGACCGCGTTGACGCTACACTTGCATCACTCGTTTGTGCGCCTGCCCGATGAGAACTACGAGCCGCTGCCCTATGATCCCAGGGCTGGCTACATCGATGCCGATTTTTACGGCAGCTTCTCGGATTACGCCGTGCCGATCGATCAACCGACGGCGCAAGCACTGACCCGGCGCCATCGCCTGATCAAGACCACGCCCGGCGCGGCCCCCTCGCCGGTGGTTGAGCCGATTGTTTACTACGTGGATCGCGGCGCACCCGAGCCCATACGTCAGGCGCTGATCGACGGGGCAATGTGGTGGCGCGACGCGTTCGAACGCGCGGGTTTTCAAAACGCCTACGACGTTCGCCTGATGCCTGAGGGCGCCGATCCTATGGACGTACGCTACAACGTCATCCAGTGGGTGCATCGCTCCACGCGCGGCTGGTCGTATGGCGCATCCGTGGTCGATCCGCGCACACGCGAAATCATCAAAGGCCACGTCACGCTCGGATCCTTGCGCGTCCGTCAGGATTTTCTGCTGGCCGAGGGGCTGCTCTCACCGTATGCAGAGAGCAACGACACCACGCCCATGCGCGAGATGGCATTGGCGCGTATTCGACAGCTCAGCGCGCATGAGGTGGGCCACACCCTTGGCCTTGAACACAACTTTGCGGGCAGCGTGGATGACCGCGCCTCGGTCATGGACTATCCGTTTCCGCGCGTGCGTCTGGCCGCCGATGGCAGCGTCGATCTGTCGGATGCCTATGGCGTTGGCGTTGGCCGCTGGGACGTTCGCGCTATCGGCTGGGGGTACAGCGATTTTTCCGATGCCGACGATCCGACGGCCGCTCGCGAGGCCTACCTTCGCGAGACCTATGCAAGCGGCCTGCATTTCGTGGCCAACCGGCACGCGCGCAGCGTCGGCTCGATGCATCCCGACGGAAATCTGTGGGACAACGGCGCCGATTCGATCGCCGAGCTCGAAAATCTTCTTGAGGTGCGGGCGGTCGCATTGTCCAACATGGGCGAGGCATCGGTGACACCGGGTCGACCGCTGGCGACCATTGAAGAGGTGCTCGTACCAATCTACCTTCTGCATCGCTACCAGATTCAGGCGGTCGGCAAGCTGATCGGTGGTGCGCGCTTTGGCTATCCGCTGCGCGGTGATGCGGCAGGCGAAGTGATAGCCGTGTCGCCCGCGCGGCAGAAACAGGCGCTGGACGCCCTACTCGGCACGCTGCAACCGGATGCTCTGGCACTGCCGCCGTCGCTGGTCCAGGCCATACCTCCGCGGCCGCCCTCGTTTGGCCCAACACGCGAACTGTTTACGCACGCCACCGGCGACGGCTTCGATCCGCTGGCCCCGGCCGCCGCCTACACCGATCTTCTGCTCGACGTGGTGCTCGATCCGGTACGCGCCGCGCGCCTTGACCGGGCCAAGGAACGCGACGAGCAACAGCTGGGCTTCGACGATGTACTGGGGCAGCTTCTGGAGGCCACGTGGTTCGCCCAGCGGCGCACGGGCAACACGGCCGCGCATCAGCGCGTGGTGACGCGCTCTGTCGCCCAGCGCCTGATCGAACTGGCGCAACATGAGTCCGTAGACCCGGCCGTTCGCGGGCACACGCTGCTGGCGCTGGAGCAGCTTCACGATCAACTCTCCTCGCGCCGACTCAAGGCTCGCAGCGTGCACTGGCTGTCGCACGATTCGAGCCTCAAGCGACGTATCGCCGCGCTGCTGGAAAACACCCGGCTTGAAATGCCCGTTGTCGAACCCGTCGTGCCACCCGGCTCGCCAATCGGTCAATAAGCATCGCGCTGATGCGTGCATAAAAAAACAGCCGCTCCGTTGCCGGGGCGGCTGTCATTTCAAGATGCCATCTGTATCAGGTTTTTGACGCTTCAAAGATACTGGCAATCGATTCATTAAGCGTGTCGTTGAACGCCGCATCATCCTGCTGGGCAGACAGCCCTTCAGACAGCGCACGCGAGAAGCTCGCGATCATGCCGTGGTTCTTGCCCAAACGGTCGTTGGCCTCGGCGCGCGAATAACCACCCGACAGCGCGACGACGCGCAACACGTTGGCGTGGTCGATACAGCCGCGGAACAGATCCACTTTTTCGGGCAGCGTGAGTTTGAGCATCACGTATTCGCCATCGCCGAGCTTGCTCAACTCATCGTGCAGCGCGGCGTTCAAAAGCACCTCTGCCTGCTCTTTCTCAGGGCAGTGGATGTCGACTTCCGGCTCGATGATCGGCACAAGACCCTTAGCGATGATCTGACGGCCGATCTCAAACTGCTGCGCGACCACGGCCTTGATGCCGGCCGGATCAGCCTGCTTGATGACCGAACGCATTTTAGTGCCGAAGATGCCTTTGGCTTTGGCCTTGTCGAGCAACTCGTCCAGACCGCCGATGGGTTTCATAACCTGAGCACCGTTTTCTTCGTCGGCCAGACCCTTGTCAACCTTCAAAAAAGGCACCACGTTTTTCACGTTCCACAGATAGTCGGCCGTATCGTGACCCTCAATCTGCCGGTCCATCGTGTTCTCGAACAAAATCGCTCCGAGGATTCGACCGCCGTCGAACGACGGGCTGGTGATGATGCGCGTGCGCATCTGGTGCACAAGATCAAACATCTCGTGATCGTTGCTGTAGGCGCTCTCTTCCACTCCGTACAAACGCAGTGCTTTAGGCGTGCTGCCGCCACTCTGATCCAGAGCAGCGATAAACCCGTCGGCGCTTTTGATTTTCTGCAGTTGCTGATCGAAATTACTCACGGCTTCCCTCGTTCGAATTGGGCCAAATCAGCCCGGGATTGTACTAAAACTGACCCTTTGTGGTGCGAAACGCGATCACAAATCCCGGTTTTGCAGGGATTTAATGGCCTCGGAGGGCTCCAGACCGCGGACGCCCGCCTCGTCCGTGCGCAACGAGCCGGTGCGCAGGCTCAAGGGCAGCACGCCCGCCCAGATCGGCAGGGCGTAGTCGTCTTCTTCATCGTTTGGTGCACCTTCGGAGACCTTGGCCGACGCGCTGTCGATGGGCAGTGCGAGCACGCCGGTCATTTTCACTTCGCGGTCATGCGAGTCGCGCGCCTCATCCCAGCGTCCCGGCAGGAGATGCTCGGCGATGACTCGCATGGCGGCGAGTTTTTCGTTGTGATCGTCGACCAGATAAGGCTCGCCAAACACGTTGACCGAGCGGTAGTTCATGGAGCAGTTGAACATCGATCGGGCAATGACGACGCCATCCAGCAACGTGACGCTCACGCACGCGCGCGGTGATTGTTCCAGTAGCCGAATAATGCGCGCCTTGCGTGCACCATGTAAAAAGAGCTGATTGCCCTGCCGGCCGTAGAGCATCGGTATCACGACCGGCGCGCCGTCCTGCACAAACCCAACCTGGGCGACATGCCCGGCATCAAGAATGCTGTGCACGGTCGCCTCGTCATAGGCCGCCTTGCGCTTGATCTGACGGACGCGATTTTCCTTCGTAACGTCAAAAGAGCTGGCGTCAGTCATTGGGTGCTCCCGTGAAGTGCGCGTCGAGATCGCTCCAGCACTCCGGGTAGTCGAGCTGCAGGCCTGCCGACTCCATCGCAAAACTCGTGGGATTGATCCGCAAGTTGGACTCGAACATGAACGCCATGGTGTCGTCGAGCTTTTGCGGTTGCAGATCAGCGCTGCTGGCTTTCTCAAACGCTTCAGCGCTCGGTCCATGAGGAGACATGCAGTTGTGCAGGCTCGCGCCGCCGGGCAGGAAACCGTCGGGCTTGGCGTCGTACTCGCCGTAAATCAGCCCCATGAACTCGCTCATCACGTTGCGATGAAACCACGGTGGACGGAAGGTGTTTTCGGCCACCAGCCAGCGCGGAGGAAAGACCACGAAATCGGCATTGGCCACGCCCGGTGAATCGGTCTGCGAGGTCAGCACGGTAAAAATAGAAGGGTCCGGATGGTCGAAACTGATCGAGCCGATCGTGTTAAAGCGGCGCAGATCGTATTTGTAGGGCGCGTAGTTGCCGTGCCAGGCCACAACATCCAGCGGCGAGGCCGGCAGATCGCAGCGAAAAAAATGGCCGGCGGCTTTGAAGATCAGCTCCGAACGCTGTTCGTCGTTTGTGAATTGTGCCACCGGATAGAGAAAATCTCGCGGGTTTGCCAGCGCATTGGAACCGATCGGACCAAGTTCGGGCAGATCAAACATGGCGCCGTAGTTCTCGCACACATAGCCCGAAGCCGTCGCCTCGCTCAGCGATACGCTGAATTTGATGCCGCGCGGAATCACGGCGATGTCGCCCGGCGCCACCTCGAGCACACCCATCTCGGTGTTCAGCACCAGCCCGCCCTGCTGCGGCACGATCAGCATCTCGCCGTCACTGTTGCACAGGTAGCGATCCGGTGCCGAACGCGTGCTCGCGTACATCAGCACGCCGATACCCGCGCGCGCATTGGCGTCGCCGTTGCTCGCCATGGTGACCATGCCGTCGATAAAATCGACGGCCGTATCTGGCAGCGGCAACGGGGCCCAGCGCAGTTGCTCCGGGGTCACCACAACGCTCGCGGCCGGGGCCGTCTCCCAGCCCGGTACCGCGTACGCCTCAAAGCGGCCGTGTCGCACTGAAGGTCGAATACGATAGGTCCAGGTGCGCCGATTGACCGCACGCGGCGCGGTGAACGCACTGCCGCTAATCAGCTCTGCGTAGAGCCCGTAGGGCGGCTTCTGTGGCGAATTTTGCCCCTCCGGGAGCGCGCCCGGCAGCGCCTCAGTCGCAAATTTATTGCCAAAACCGGACTGATACTGAAGGCTTGGAATTGTCATGATGCACCGACCCGAAAATATCAATATGGGACGAAGTGTATCTGTTTCGAACGGCGAACCAAATGCGCAAAGCGTCAAGGAATAGCGATCCGCTTTGCATTACACTCCAGCGCTTATGGAACATATCAACAGCATTGTTATAGGCGCCGGCGTGGTCGGCCTGGCCGCAGCACGTGAGCTCGCACTTTGCGGGCATGAGGTGCTGGTGCTCGAGGCAGAGCCCGATATCGGCACCGGCATCAGCTCGCGCAACTCCGAGGTGGTGCATGCCGGAATCTACTACCCCGAGGGCTCGATCAAGGCACAGGTGTGTGTCGATGGGCGTCATCGGCTCGTCGACTACTGCGA
>CAZXCL010000099.1:0-13717 GCA_964639265.1 uncultured Gammaproteobacteria bacterium
CGATGCGTCCATCTTCCTGAATGGCAAGGTCAGCAATGGATTCGAATGGGTTACCAGCCGTGATGACCGTAACGCCATTCGTGCCAAAGGTCAGGTCGTCCGAACCGTCCGCATTGACGCGCATGACAAACGAATCCGATGAGCCCCCAGCATTTGTCGAGCCACCCACAACAATGCGCCCGTCCGCGTCCAGACCAATCGCCGTTGCAGAATCGAATCCGCCGAGATCGCGCGAGTAAAACCCATCGCCATCAAAACTGGTGTCCAGCTCACCGGCCGTGGTCACACGCAAGATGGCAACGTCATTGTCGCTGGCACCTTCCATGGTTCCAACCAGAACGATGCGCCCGTCATCTTGTACGGCCAGAGCATTAACGCGCTCGACGTTGTTGGCGCTGATGGTCAGCATGCCGTCGCCATCAAAGCCCGTATCCAGCGTGCCATCACTCAGGATACGCGCCACGGTCATCTGGTCATCGCCACCGTTGCTGGCGTAACCGGCTGCGATGATGTTGCCGTCGGCATCGATCGCGACGTCGGTGAACAGATCCGTGGAGCTGCCGGAGAACGTCAGCGTGAGCATGCCGTCGCCGTCGAACGTGGTGTCGAGCGTACCGTCTGCGTTGTAGCGCATGACGATTGAATCCAGCGACGTTGAAGGCACATAACCACCCACCACGACGATCCGGCCATCGGCCTGCACCGCCATGCGCGAAATCGACTCGTTGTTGGCGTTGACGGCGGTGAGCACCGTACCGTCCGTGCCGAAAGTTGTGTCGAGCGTGCCGTCGGCGTTGTAACGCGTCAGAGCAAAATCGAGATCCTGGCCTCCGGGGTCGGTGTTGACGCTGTGAAGAACGAGGTAGCGACCGTCAGCTAAGGCCACAACGTCCACGGCAGCGTCTGAAGCGGTGGAGAGCTGCTGGGTGTTGCTGCCGGTGCCCGCGTCAAAGGTCGGGGCGTCGTTGACCGCATTGACGGCGATGTCGACAAACTCGGTGGAAGAAGACTGTGCTTCGAAATCGACATTCAACCCGTAGACGCGGCCCTGGGTGCTGGATTGACTGGACTGCACCGACGAGCCCACATCAAGATCACTGGATGTGCTGTACGTGGACCAGCCTGTGGAACCGGCATCCGAGCCAACCACTGAATACGGGATCGAACCCGCCGCGGTGGCAGACCAATGACCAATCACATCGCCCGCCTGAACCGCGAGCTCACCGATGTCCAGCGTACGAACACCAGCCTCGTTTGCGATGATGTTGGCGTCGGTCAGTGACACACGATGCACCACATCAAAATTGCCGCCGCCAGTGGGACGCAACACCAGAAAATCGAAGTCGATCGGCGTACTGTTTGAATCGGCGCCAATCTGGAGCGACGAGATGATACCCGTCGCGGGAATGGCGTTGAAGCCATCATGGATAAACAAAAGGTCATCAGCAGCATTGTCGCCACCGTGGGCAGCAAAGGCTTGAGACAAGTCCGGACCGACGGTCAGATTTGGCTCGATCGCCACCAGTGCCGCGATCTCTTCTGCGCTCAGCGCGCGATCGTAGACGCGGGCATCGTCAATTTGCCCGACAAAATCAAAGCCCCCGCCGCCGTATCCGGCCCGACCGATGTACGTGTCGCGATTGGCGAAGTACTCGATCGGGCCGGGAGCCGCGACCGACCCGATAGACACTCCGTCTATATACGCCGTCATCGTCTGAGTCGACGTATCGATGGTCATGGCAATATGACGCCATCCGGTACCGACCAGACTATTGTCACTGATAAGAGTGTGAGTCATGCCGCCCGACTGGTAGTAGGCCTCCAACTGCCCAAACTGATTTAAGTACAAGGCAGGCGCACTGCCCAGCGATAGAAGCACGCCGCCAAACGTATCCAGACTCGTGGCATTGATCCAGCCGGCTAGAGTGATGTTCTCTGGCTCCTCAAGCAGCCCGTCCATAACCACGTAGTCGCCATCGCCGTCCAGCGACAGCACATCGCCGCGCTCTGGATCGGAGACGACGGACGCATCGCCTATCAGGGTGCCATCACTCGTAATGCCTGCACTCTGATCTTCGACACTGCCACCTTCAAAAGTGTAGTGCGCGATCAGATCCGCCCCAATCGACGTCGTGACGCTGAGCGTCGCCGTACCGACGTAGTCAGCGTTAGGCGTGAACCGGAGCCCATCGAGCGCCGCGTTCAGATCAGTCTCTGTACCCACAATCGTCATGCTGGACGTGCCGTTGCCGCCGCCCACAAACGTGATGCCGGATAGTGTGGCGAGGTTCAGGACGCCGTCGTTGATCGACAGCTCGAGTTGCAGCAGCGAGTCGCGGCCGGCCACCGTATCGGAGACGGTTACGGCGTTGCCATTGGCGACACTGAAGACGATGTCACTGCCTTCATCCACGGACTGGGAGACCGGCACGGAGGAGACTTCCTCTACGCCGTTGTCCACCAGTACCGTCATGGTCTGCACCAGGCTGTTGCCCGCTGCGTCGGTCACCTGAATGTCAATGTCGTGCGAAGTGGCGGTCTCGTAGTCCAGCAAGGACCCGTCGGTAACAGTCACCGCTCCGGTGCTGCTGTCGATCGCAAATCGACCGTCTGCGTCATCGGTCAGGGTGAAGGTGTAGTTGGAAAGCACCTCGCCAGCGTCCCACTCAACGATGTAGGCAACCCCGGTGGAGTCCTCGGCATCGTTCCAGATGCCCGCCGACGTGAGCATGGCATGATTTTCAACGCCACCGAGATTGTTTGGCTCCGACGCCGCCCAGTTTGTGTAAGCCCCGTTTTGTGCCGTTCCCGTGTCGCTACCTAACCAGAAGGCGTCGTCATCGTTCAGTCCATCTTGCCAGCGCCAATCGCCTTCGCTGGTTCTGTCGGTAGCACCTATCCATGCATTGCCCACAGCCTGAACCAGATCCGTGGCAACACTGTTTTCGTAATCAGAGCGAATTGTCAGGAGCTGTCCGCTTACGCCGTTGAGTTGTGACGCAACAGCGTTTGCCTGAGCAGATGACCAAGTACTGAGCGTATTGACCACGCGATAGAATCTGCCCGTACCCGCGTCGTACGACAGCGTAGGGTCGTTGTCCAATATGGCACTAACAGCCGCTGGTATCTCGATAACCTGGATGTCACTGATCAGCGGCCCGACACCGTCCGAACCGCTCAGCGATGTGAACACCAGTTCCGTCAATGAAGAGTCCGCCGTAAACGTCAACGAACGGTTCTCCCACATCACGTTGCTCGTCGACCAGCCGGCTTGCTCGTAAGTAGTAAAGTCCTCCGACGCATCGCCCGCGCTGACGTTCAAGGAGGCCGTTTCGTCAAGTGGCGCGCGCTGGAAGTTCCCGCCCAGTGCGAAAACGATCTGGTATTGTCGACCGGCTTCGGTGTTCAGCGTCTGGCTGATGGTGCCGGGTACGGTACCGTCCAATCCAAGCGGCACGCCGCCCAGAGGTGCGTATTCAAATGTGCCTTCCAGATCGACATTGCCGCCATCGACCGTCCAGCTGCCGCCGGGGCCGCCGATGGTTGAGCCTGTCGGATAGTTCACATAGCCGCTCACACCGGCGTAGGTAAACAGGCCGTCTTCGACCACGTCGTTACGCAGATCGGGATCGACCGGAATGACGAAGCCAACGGTGACACCGTCCCCGGCGTTTTCGTTCACCGTCAGGTTGGCGACTGGCGTATCGGTAAAGCCGGTAGGCGTGAGATTGCGGCCGGCCACGATGTCCACCACATGGCCCATCCCGTCGAAACCGGTCATCTGCCAGTTGGCGATCAGGCCGTCGGCGATGGCCTCAGCCGACGATACGTCGAGCAGCGCTGAGTGGTTCGCCTCAATTTCCGCGGCCGTGCGGGCTTCGTTCCAGATGCGCACGTCATAGACCGTAGCTTGAAGCGCCTCGGTCGGATCGAAGCCACCGCCCAGCGAGTCCTGCTCGAGACCAATAAGGAACGTGCCGTCGCCGCTGCCTCCACCAATAATCTCGCCAGCGAAGAACCCGGTCTTTATCTCCATCAGCTGACCGTCGATGTACACCGCAATGTCACCGTTGGTGTTGTCCCAGGTGACAGAAACCGTGTGCGGCTGGTCGTCGCTTAGTAACGAGAAATAGTTGTACTCCGTAAAAGATCCACTGATCCCGTTTACGCGGACGAACATATCTCCATTGGCCTTGACTTCAACGACAAAAGAGTTGGCCTCTGTGCCCGTCGCATAGCTTGCCAGGATGATGTCATTCTCACCCTGAATTAGAACCGTGGCCTCATACGTCAACGCCGTCACGCCGCCAAGAATATCGCCGGCTTCTGTTGTGACGAGGTACTCGGTGTCAGCACCATCGCTATTGAGCTCGATGCCGCTCGCAAGTCCGGTGGGCGCGTTGTCACTCTCAACAACATCGTTGACCGCGATATCAAAGATCTGCTCTATAGTGTCGCCAGCGCCATTCATGGCCTCAACGGTGATCTGGAACACCGTCGGTGTTTCGAAATCAAACACAGTGCTGTCAGCGACCGTGATCTCACCGCTGCTCGAATCGATGACAAACGCACCGGCAACCGTCTGCGAGGTGATGGTGTAGGTGATGGCATCCGTGGCATCAAGTACGGCATCGGCGTCCCACTCCATCACGCTGAAGTGCGAGGTGGTTCCGGTTTGATCATCCCAGAAGCCGCTGCCGTTCAGTGTAATGACAGGCTGAGCCGAACCGCCGTCCGGCCTTCCGCTGAGCCAGTTGGTGTAGGCATCATTCACTGAAAAGCCGTTGTTGTCTCCCACCCAGAATGTATCGGTTTCTGAGCCGCTCTCGATCCAGCGCCAGCGTCCCTCCGTCGTGGCGTCGGTAGCACCGATGTAGGACACCTGCCCTGCAGCAACGCTGGTGACCACCTGTTGCTCAAGTGCGGAGCGAATCGTGGCCAGCTGACCGCCCACTCCATTGAGTGTGAAGGCAGCGGCGTTGGCCTGGGAGGTGGCAAAATCAGCTGCGCCGTTGCTGCGTCGATAAAAAGTATCGAGCTCAGCGTTGTAGACCAGCGAAGAATCGGCGCTCAACAGCGCATTGATCTGGTCCTGACGGTCAGTATCCGACGCGCGAACCGCACCAACGACCGTACCCACCTCGGCGTTCTCATTCACACTCAACGTCAACGACGGATTGCTTTGCGTAAAGCCCGGTTCGGTGACCGAAGTGAGCGTGAGGTTATTGCCCGAGACGTCGTCGATCACCACGCCGTTGGAGGAGAGCTGGCCAAAGCGCCATTGCGCCAGCATGTTCTGCTCGTTGTACGGCAGTTCTGATGTTGTCGATGCAGCCACTTGCGTTGGCGTGCGCGCTTCGGAGAACAAGCGCGCCGTGTAGAGCGTACCCTCGAAACCCTGTGCAGGATCATAGTTACTGTCGACACCGTCCTGCTCATGGCCCAAAACAAGCGTGCCGCCGCTGTCAATCGTCGATCCGGTCGCAAGCCCGGTGCCGCTGTCCACAACCTCGCCATCTACGTAGATAGCCCACGCGCCCGTCGTGTTGTCCCAGGTCGCTGTCAGCGTATGAACTTCGTTGTCGCCAAGCGTGCTGTAGTCGAAAGCCGAAGAACTGATCTGCGCGCCTGCAACCGCGAACGTGAGTGTCGTATTGTTGTTGATAAAGAGCAGTGCTTCGTTATCGACGGCGCCGGTCGCATACGACATCAACGGCATCGAAAGCGCATTCGAAGTTTGAAACTGAATATCAAAACTCAGCGCTGTCAGGCCACCGAGCAGCGCGTCACCGTCATCAGCAATCAGATACTGGTCGTTACCACCATCAGCATTGATCTGCAGCCCGCCACGCTCGGTCTCTACCACGCGAAGGTCATAGGGCGGATCGTAGTAGGCGGTCACGTGGTTGGAAAATTCCGACGTGTTGCCGTTGCTATCAGTGATGGTAAGCGTGATGAATTCACCCGGCTCAAGATCCACCGAGCCTATAGCGCCGTTGAGCGTTGCGTTGCCGTCGGCGATACCGGCTACGCTGCCAAGATAGCGCCGCCCCTCAACGTGCCCGTTTTCAATATCCGAGCTGGCGTAAAAGTCGACCGTGTAAGTGCCGCCGCCCGAGGCCAGTGTCGTGGTGTCAATCTGGAACGCAAAGTTACCGCTGCCGTTGACGCCGGCAGAATTTAGGACGGCGTAGTTCTGCGTATTGTTGGGGCCGCCGTCGACGTCACCGCCATCGTTCGATGTCGCCTCGTCGCCGTTCAGGTCAATACCGATACCGGCACTGTTGTAGATGGAGTTGCCGCGAATGGTGTTGCCGGTAGCGGCGGTTGAATCCAATCTGACGCCGTCTGACGTTGGACTCCCGACGCCGCTGTTGGCAATCACGTTACCCTCGCCAGCACCAACGCCGCCGATGGTTGTGTTTGACACGCCCGTCATCAACGCAATACCGCTACTGTCCGAGCCCCAATTGCGCGTCAGTGTCGCGTCCGTGCCAATGATATTGCCCTGAATCACGGTATTGGATACGCCGTTGTCCAGATAGATGCCGGCGAAGCCCGGTGAGGCAATCATGTTGTCGGTAATGCTTGTGCCGTCGAGCGCGCCGCTCAGAAAAATTCCATCGCCACTCACACCCAGTGCCGACAAGCCATTGGCCGAGACACCAATTAGATTGTGTGAGATTGTGTTGCTGTCAGAGCCCGCACCATCGATCTGAATGCCATCCTGAGAGGTGCCAGCAATGAGGTTGCCGTGCGCTGCGCTCGCCCCACCAACCGTGTTATTGCTCGAGCCGTTTTCCAGCCGAATGCCGTCAAAAGTGATCGCGAGCGCAGAGTTCCCGGTGCTGTCCGTACCGATGTAGTTGCCCGAAATCTGATTCAGGCTCCCGCCATTGACCACCACCCCGTTCGCACCGCCTGCCATCACGTTGCGATCGGCTGCGTTGCTGCCACCAATGACATTACTGTCCGACTCAACAAAGATTGTGGAACCGCTGTGCGACGTCGCTGCGCTACCGGCCGAATTCAGGCCCAGATAGTTGCCGGCGATCGTGTTGCCGTCAGACCCGGCCAGCACGTGAATCTGATTGTCCTGAAAGCCAGTGATAACGAGCCCGCGGATCGTGCTGCCGCCACTACCAGCGCCCAGGCGCAATCCGTCCTGCATGCTGCCAATCGACGAACCGTCGAGCACAATCATCGGCGTGCCTGCGAAGTCCGGCTCGGTCGTACCGTCAATGACTACCGGATTCACGATGTCGGGCAGTGCAGAGGCAAGCGTTATCGTGTGCGGCCCTGCACCCGAAATGTTGAATTCAATACCGTGGGGACCGGTGCCGTTGGTGGCCTGGTTGAGCGCCAGGATGGCCTCGCGCAGCGAGATGCCATCGCCGCCCTGGCTGGCGTTCAAATTGGCCATGGAGGAGGTATCGCCGTTAACGGTGTCCGAGAGATTGGTCACCACAACGGTTTGTCCAAAAACACTGGACTTCCCGGCACTGCGGGGGTCGACCCGCTCCTTGTCATCGTTCGTGTCTGCGGAACGCGAATCGGAAACGTAGCCGCCATCGCCGCCGTTCGCCGTAAGCACCTGCGCATCCAGTCGTCGCAGCTCGCCGACCGTTGCGGCCGCCTCCGCGGCTGCAGCAAAGCGAACCGAGGCGCCGGTCAAATCGGCCAGCGCGTCACGCGCGTGGTGCCATTGATCTTCGGCGATGCCCTCGGGGGCGTAGAGCACAATCTGCGCGTCGGCGGTCAGCGAGGTACGCCAGCTCGAATAGCGCTGAGCGTCATTGAGTACGTTGTTGGTACCGATGCGGGTGGCACCGAGTGTGACGTCGCCACGATCCATAACCGGGAACATGTGCACGTCAGCGATATCGCGATCGCCCTGCATGACGCTGGCCAGTTGGTCCAGCGCGTCGCCGTTGCGCTCAACGATGGTCAAGTCGGCGTCGCGGCTCAGCAGTTCCATAAGCGGCTGACGCGGGTCGTCATGGTGTTCGAGCGCACGACGATCGGCCGCAACGACAGATCGCCGTTGTTCGGCTTCCACCAAATCGATGGGCACCAGAGGTTGCTCGTCGCGCGAGGTCTCAGCGTCGACCGCCGTGACCATCTGCGTTGCCCACGGCACATCGGCCGAAAACAGAATGCGTTTTTCGAGCGTCTCGCTGCGCACGCCGCGCTCTCGTGCGGCGCGATCGGCACGCTGTCGCAATAGCCCTCTGATCAAACGAGAAAGTCGGTGGCTCATGCCGACGCTCGCCCCAACCGTCGACCACGGCAGGCAGGACAAATCAGGATGAAGAGTTTATGGCGGGCGTGCAGCAAAGCGATGGTCCTGTGTATCATGCACAATCATCGCCAAAAACCGATCGATCTTGAGGGCGTCAGATCACAAATCCGGACTTCCAATTCGTGCGCGGCCCAAACTCTGTCAAGCACACCCTTTTCCATCGCGAATTAAGTGAAATCGGCACAGAAAAACAGGCCAGAGGCTCGCCGCGTTCGGACTCTTCTACCAGACCACTTAACATAGCGTCCGTCGAAAACTTTCTTCTCTGCCTGTGGCGCCACGGCGATCGGCCTTGCGCCTGGCCCCGCAAACCAAGGACAATTGCGAAAAAAGGAATATCGCATGCTTCAACGTCAACTAGTCTGTGCAGCCTCCGGCCTCATGTTCTCACTGCTGGCCACCCAGTCCCACGCGATTGACGTCGCGGTCACGCTGGATCCACCAGCCATTGTGCCCGGAGAAACGTCACGCCTGGAGATCGTCGTTGCGACAGACAGCTCCAGCGATGTTCAGGTGTCGTTCGAAGTTCCGGCAAACATTCGACCGTTTGGTTCGGAGTTTACAGACGCGCCCAACAATGATCTCGTGAGCACCGTGTGCATTGAGGTGGGCGAGCCGTTTGTCTGTGAGCCCGGCGATGTGCTGCAGTTGACCTTGACCGACCCGGACGTAACACAGGTGTATCGAGTCGATATCCCCGTGACGTTTGAACCAGTGGTAGCGCCCGGTACCACCGCGCAGTGGATAGTCGACGCAACGCAGGGCGGTGACGAAGTACAGTCCGACGCGGTCATGACCGCGATTAGCGCACCAGTTGCGACCTTGTCACTCGATCCGCGCGAGTCGTTGAAGTCTGTTGCGTCCCGCACGCCGCCCGTGTACGAATTGCGCTTTGCCAATCCCGGCACCGCGACCATCGACGCGGTTCAGATCGCGGTGCCGCTATCCGACGATGTCGAAATCATTCCACTCGACGGCGGCGTCCGCACGCCAGAGAACATCACCTGGACAGTCGGCGAACTTGCCCCTGGCGCAAACGGTGTTGTGCGCTTTGAGGCGTATCCCCTTGCCAACGGCTTTGGGCCACCCGTGGCGACCATCGAAGCGCAACTGACCGGCAGCATCGCCGATCAACCGATCATGGTGAGCACCCAGGAGACCGTGGCCGAAATCGACAGCGATATCGCCAGGCTCGAACTTGACGTCCAGCCGCTGCCCGCCGCGCCCGGCGACACCGTGGAGGTGACGCTTAATCTATGGCAGCCGTTCGAGGCGCCGGCACCGGCGCAGTTTTTCAGCTGGATTGTGTTTCCCGAAGGCATTGCGCCTATCCATCCATCGCGCATACCCGGTCTCGCTGGCGATGTTTGCGCATTTTCGGGAGCCACCGATCTTTGCGATCCCGGCGACATCCTGCTCTTCAACCCCTTTGATATGAACGAACGGCGCTTTGGCGTCGTAGCCTTCAACGCGACCATCGATGCCAACGCCGCGCCCGGTACGATGATCGACTGGCTGGCCGGCACGATCGACAATCAGGATCGCATGGTGTGGATCGAGCGATCACTCCCCGTGGTCGCCGGTCCCCAGCTGTCTTTGGCGGTGGACAGCTTCAACTTGAGTCGGCTGCAGGACATGCCGGGCCTCGGCGGCGATCCGATGGAATACAGCGTGCACATTGGCAATCCGTTTGACACGCAGCTCGACGAGGTGGTTATCGAAGCCACCATCGAATCGGGCCATGACGTTATCTCCGCGCGCGACGCCACGCTCCAGGACGATACGCGTGTTGTGTGGGAGCCGTTTTTTCTCGGACCGGGCCAGACGTTGACCCGACGCCTGGTGCTCAACAAACCCTCAATAAGCCTGGAATCGACACCTCTGATCCGCACAAATTTTGTGCTCACAGGGCTACTCAATGGCGTCCCGTACCGACGCGAATTCAGGCGCGTACATGCCTCGACGTTAGGACCACTAGCCGGGACTGATTTGCCGACACTGCTGATATCCACGACACCCCTCGCGCCCAACCAAAGTGCTCGTCTTAATGTCGCGTTCGAGTTTGGTTTTGCGAGCGACAACGCGGCTCTGGAAATCCAGCTTCCGGACGATATAGCACCGGTGCCGCTGTCGCAGGTCGTTGGGCCAATCGACTTTGCTGCATCCTGCGGCACCATCACCACACCGGACATTTGCGAGGGCGGCGAATCTCTGTTTCCTGCCTTTGGCCCCAACGCCCTCGACGCGCAGATTTCCATGCCCATCCAGCCGACGGTGGATGCAGGTGAGATAATCACCGTGAGCGCACTCCTGCAGACCGCTAACTTTCAGGTGCCGCTGGAGCACGCAACCCGCTCTCTCCTGGTCAACGACCAGCCCGAGATCAGCTTTGCGATTGAGCAGCCGACAAACAATGTCGACACGGATACCGATGTCATCTACACCCTGCTCCACGGGCGCCCGGGTTTGAACTCGGATGCCGACGACCTGGTCGCATTCTTGCCGGGCACGATGTTGTTCGTGAGTGCCACCGGCAACGGTCAGTTTGATCCCACCAGCCGCACCGTTCGCTGGACCGATCAGTCCGTCGACGAGGGCGGGATCGCTCGCCAGCAGTTGCGACTCAAAAGCATAGACAGTTCCGGCGTGGCGCCGATTTCAGCACGACTCGGCGTGTTCGGACCTCTCAACGATATCGAGCTGACTGCAGAGACCAGCGCAACGATAGGTGCGGACTCGCCCTTGACGCTGGCGCTGCACATCGTAGAAAACAAAACCGAATTCGACGATGCGCTCGAGGTAATCATCGATCTTGCAAATACCTCGAACAACGGCCTCGCGGCGGGCCAGCTTGCCGTACGTGTCCCGATTGGGCTGGCGCCGATCGAAGAAACATTGATTGGCGAGGCAAGCTTTGATGCCACGGCATCATGCGGCCCGACCACACCGGACGTCTGCGAGCCTGGCGACACATTGCACTGGGCGCCCGGCAGTCTGGGCCCCGGGGCGCGTACCAGTGTGTCGTTCCCAGCAAACATTGAGGACACGACGGCCCCGGCCGGAACACTGATCCCACTGGCCGCCAGTGCCACGCAGTTTGGCCACAATGGTCGACTCGCAGAACGTGTGGTTCGAGTTCAAAACAGCGGCATCACGCTTAGCGCTGAGCTTGACAAAAATACGATTTTGCCTGGACAGACAGCGCGCCTGACTTGGTACGCCGCGCTCGAAGCCGGCTCACAACCCGCCGACCAATTCGTGCGCGTCGTGCTGCCCTCTAGTGTTTCGTTTGTGTCGGCGTCCGAGAACGGGTTTTACGAACCGACTACGCGGACCGTTGACTGGTTCGATAGTCTGATGCCGGGCCAAGTCATCCGCGGCGAACTGACGCTAACGGCCAATACGGATGCCCCGGCCGGCGAGCTGGTGGACCTTGTTGTCGACAACGCCGGTTTTTTCACAACGTCGCAGCGTCCCATGGCAGCAAGTCAGGCGCTTGGTATTGGAACGCCAGAGGCCCTTGCGCTGGACGTGACATTCGAGCCGGCCGTCGCTAGCCCAGGCGACTCGGTCAGCGTGACCATGAGCGTGTCAAACGCCTCCGGGTCCGAGATCAGTGATGGGCAGCTCACATGGCGCTTTCCCGTGGGCTTCGACTTTGAACTCCCAGCCGAACTAAGTCCTCTGCTGCAGGCCACGGCGTGTGAGGCCCTGGAAATCGCCGCGCTGTGCGAGTGGGGAGAACTGATCCGACTCGACCTCGCGCCGCTGGCACCCGGCGAGACGGCCGACTATGTGTTCGACGCCGTTGTCACGGCCGGTGCAACCGACGGCAGCCTCATACCTCTGATGGCTGGCGTCACATCCCCAGGCTCCAACAACGTTTGGCAGCCCCACACGCTACCTGTGAGCACCATGCCCGACTCGGATTACGACAGCATTCCAGATGCGCAGGACAACTGCATCAACCAGCCCAACAGCGATCAGCGCGATAGCAACGGCGATGGATTTGGCAATGTGTGCGACGCCGATCTGAACAACGACTGCATTGTCAGGATCGAAGATCTTGGATTGTTCCGGATCGCTTTCTTTAGCAGCGACGAGGATGCGGATTTCAACGGCGACGGCGTCGTCAATTTCTCAGACCTTGGCATCCTGCGCACGCAGTTTTTCGAGTCGCCGGGGCCGAGCGGGCTTGTTCAATGCCCGTGACGCTTCGTCCGTCTCCTTTCTCGAAGTGACGGGGGAGTGAAAAGAGGCCAGCGCGGCGCGCACATAGTCACACGCACCGCCATCGCAATTGCCATGATCGCTACCTTCTCAGCGCAGGCGCAGATCACGATAGAGCTGCCTTACGCCCAAACACAGAGCATCGATTGGAAGCCCAGCGAGCGTGCGTATTTTAGCAGCGATTGGGAAACGCCGGTCATCACTAATGTGTCGCGACCTACGCTGCAGATGTATCGCCCTGCTCCGGACGAATCCAACGGTGCCGCAGTCATTGTTGCACCAGGCGGTGGCTTTTACGCCTTGAGCATTGAAAGCGAAGGCGAGAAAGTTGCCCGGTCGCTGACTGAGCACGGCTATACAGCATATGTACTCAAGTATCGCCTCGTACCAAGTGGCGAAGACGGCGTAAAAGAGATTCCCGCAGACGGCGATGAGTTTGCCGGCGCGGTCGCTCCCATTGTGCCACTGGCGATCGCCGACGGTCTGGCCGCACTCTCGCATGTCAGGGAGCAGGCCGAGCGCTACCGCATTGATCCGGCAAGAATTGGCGTGATGGGCTTTTCAGCCGGCGGTACGGTAGCCGTTGGCGCGACGGTGAACGCCTCCGCGCTTGAGCGCCCGGATTTCGTTGTGCCGGTCTATCCCGCCGTGAGGCTACTCGGCGCCGTGCAGCCGCCGGAAAATGCGCCGCCTATGCTGGTGGTCTGCGCCGCCGACGATGGCCTGGACCTGGCCCCGGACAGCGTGGGGCTTTTTTCTGTGTGGCGCGAAGCCGGGGCGTCGGCAGGTTTGCACATGTACGCACGCGGCGATCACGGCTTCGGCATGCGCGTCAACGGCTTGCCGTCGGACCGTTGGATCGAACGCTTTTATGAGTGGGCGGATGCCGAAGGGTTTTCGTCGGCGTCAAAAGAATAGAACATCGACGCGATCCGGCGGACACTGCCACTATGCAAATAGCGCGAACGTTTACGCTCACCATCGACTGCCCTGACCGCAGCGGCGTCGTTGCTGCCGTCAGTACCTATATCAGTCGCTTCGGCGGCCTGATTCTTGAAGCCTCGCATTTTCGCGAACCGGTTGAGCGCGTGGTGGTGCTCAAATAGGAATCACCGGGATCGCGTTCGTCGTGACAGCGATCCCGGCGTAGCAGCCTAGGTACCCGCTTCGGACTGCTCCTGCTTC
>CAZXCL010000100.1:0-13667 GCA_964639265.1 uncultured Gammaproteobacteria bacterium
TGATGTAGACCTCGGGGTGCCCGAAGAACCAGAAGATGTGCTGGAACATGACCGGATCGCCACCACCGGCGGCGTTAAAGAAACTCGTAGCCGCGTAGTGGTCCGTCAGCAGCATGGTCACGGCGCCGGCCAGCACCGGAATGGCCAGAATCAGCAGGTAGGCCGTAATCAGCCAGGTCCAGACAAACAGCGGCATCTTGAGCATCGACATGCCGGGTGTGCGCATGTTCAGCACAGTCACAATAATATTGATCGAGCCCATGATCGACGACACACCCATGACGTGCACGGCCAGCACCATGAACGGGAAGGCCGGTCCGGTCTGCAGCACAATCGGTGGATACATCGTCCAGCCTGCGGCAGGCGCGCCGCCCGGCATAAACAAGGTGGAGATCAGAATCGTGAAAGCCACCGGCAGCAGCCAGAAGCTCCAGTTGTTCATGCGCGGCAGCGCCATGTCCGGTGCGCCGATCATCAACGGCACCATCCAGTTGGCAAGTCCCACGGTGGCCGGCATGACGGCGCCAAAGACCATAATCAGCGCGTGCATCGTGACCATCGAGTTGTAGAAACCCGGATCAATAAACTGCAGACCGGGCTGGAACAGCTCGAGGCGAATGATCATGGCCATGAAGCCACCGATCATGAACATCGCCAGCGAGAACAGCAGGTACATGGTCCCGATGTCCTTATGGTTGGTGGCGAAAATCCACCGCTTGATGCCTTTTTCGGGCCCGTGATCGTCGTGGTGATCGTGGTCGTGCGCGACGTCAGTTGTCATCTTCGTCTCTCCTGGGCCTAGCGGGCAGCCGCTTCAACAGCGACCGCTTCGGTGTCTTGATTCAAATTCTTGCGCGCGAAACGCGACGGATCTTCCACGCCCTGCTCACCGAGCCACGCCAGATAGTCCGCTTCTTCCTTGACGATTACGACGATTGGCATAAAGCCGTGGTCGTAGCCGCACAGCTCGGCGCACTGGCCGCGGTAGGTGCCGGTCTTGTCGGCCGAGAACCACAGCTGATTCACGAAGCCCGGAATAGCATCTCGCTTGCCAGACAGCTCGGGCACCCACCAGGCGTGGATCACATCGTTGGCCGTCAGCAGGATGCGCACCTTGGTGTTCACAGGCACCACCAACGGGTTGTCCACGTCGAGCAGGTAGTTGTCGACGCTCGCCGGATCAACTGCGGAGCCCAGCTGGCGCGCCATGTTGCTGTCGCTGGCCAGCGAGCTGAAAAACTCAACGTCTTCTTCCAGATATTCGTAGTGCCACTTCCACTGATAGCCAGTGACTTTGACCGTCATATCGGGGTTGCCGGCGTCTTCAATCGCCACCAGCGTTTTCGCCGCCGGGAAGGCCATGGCAACGAGGATGACAATCGGGATCGCCGTCCAGATCACCTCGGCCGCCGTGCTGTGCGAGAACTTCGCCGGATTGGGGTTCTTTTTCTTGGTATGAAATACGATCGAATAGAACATCACCCCGAACACGCCGATGCCGATGACCACGCAGATCCAGAAGATCAGCATGTGCAGGTCATACACCTCGTTGGTGATTTGGGTGACGCCCCGCGGCATATTGAGTTCCCAATCCGCAAGTGCCGCCGGCGCAGCCAGAAGACTGGCGACGATGCTTGCGAAACGGCGTCCAAAGCGATGCTTCAACATGTGTCTTTCTCCCCGCGCCCGTGTCGCGGAACCGTTTAGTTATTCACTACCAAAAATACGCAAGTCGTGGCGTCCACACTGGCCGCCGCCACTTACTCAAAATCCTGTACGACCTGACTCAGGTCGTCCCGCCCTCGCTGCTGACCAGCTCTGGCGAGCAATCAAAAGGTCCAATGCACTGGGTCAGGCGCTTTGCAAGACCCTGACGCTCATCTTCGGTAAGGCACTGCCCCACCACACAACGTTTGCCGTGCCCGGTAATTGCCAGCACGCTGGGCATCTGCGGCTGCCGTGGGCCCGACATCTCTACGGTTGCCCAATGGCGCGCGAATTCTACCCTTTCCGCGACGTCAATTTCCCCTTTTTCGATCACAATGTGCTGATCGTCGACGTGCAGCACCTCCTTGTAGCGACCGCGGCGCTGGATTGTATAGAGCACGCCGCCAAGAAGCGCGAGCTCAAACCCGGCAAACGGCAATACGGGCCAAAAGCCCGCCATCGCCACACCGCCAGAAACGATCAACGTTCCAACGACAACCGAGGCGTAAAACCACAGGGCGCCCGTCGGCGTCATCGACAAATTGGGCGTTATGTGGAATGTCCGCTCGCGTGCGGCGCTCACAGCCGCCTCCCTGCCGACCTCTGTCCCTCGAGATCCATAAGCATTGATAAATAACAAGTTTTGATGATTTTTCTGCCCGGAGTTGCGTTCCAATTCAGCGCCTGCACACTATGGTTCGCAGCCTCCGTTTGACCCGATTCATTCTAATTGACGCGACGCGCAAGAGCAACGCAACACCGCTGCCAACAACGCAAATCTACCCCCGGATCAAGCCGCTAGCTGGACGGACGTCGCAGATTTTCAAATGGCACAGCGATCTGGCCGTCAGCGAGCATCTTTTGCGGGCGCATTTGTGTCGCAAACGCCTGCCCGTAGACCAGTTCAAAGCTAAGCGGCAGTCGCCCGTCCACGCGACCGGACTCCAGCGCGCGCATGAACGCCCGAAAACGAGCCTTGCCCATTGACCCCCGCGGGCGCCCACGCGCCAGATTCACCGAGCCCGAGCCACGCAAGTCTCGTCGCAACCCCGCCAGATCCCCGTAGGTCAGCGCCAGTCGCTCCATATCCATGACCGGTTCGGCAAATCCGGCCCGGGCCAACGCATCACCCACGTCGTGCATATCAAAAAAATAGTGCACATGGACGCGCTCCTCGGATGCGGGCAGTGCGCGACGCAGCTCTTTTAATGTGTCAGGCCCAAGTGTCGCGAAATGCACGACCCCACCCGGACGCAAGATGCGCCGAAACTCGGCCATAACCGCCTCGCTGTCGAAGCACCATGGCAGTACCTGATTGCAAAACACCATATCGACTGACTCGGTTGGCAAATCCAGACCGTGCAGGTCCATGCGCTCAATCCGCTCGCGTGGGTGGGCCTTGCGTGCATGCGCGACCATCTTCGCGGACACGTCAACACCGATGAGCTCAGCCTGCGGATACAGCGCCCGCAGCGAGCCGAGCGCGTAGCCCGTGCCGCAGCCAGCATCCAGCACGGTGTGTGGCGTTTGCGCCAGCACTTCAAGCCGCGCGAGCAGTTCGTCGGCCGTGTGCCTGGCGACGACGGCGGCCTCGTCATACGTGGCAACGACCGCGTCGAACGCCTCCGCGACGTCGGCCGGCTTCAGGTAGTAGGGATTTTCAATAAGTTCGTCGTTCATTCTGCGCAATCTTCAGGAAAATGCCGCTGGTTGTCGCGAGCCACACGACGCAGGCTGTTTGCCCATGCTTCGCTTTCTCAATGCTCTGGCGCGCTGCGTGGTGTGCGACGACCCGGCGCCGGGGCACACGTTGTGCGCACTGTGCCGCGACAGCTTTCCATCACTGCGCTGGCCCTGTCCGCGCTGTGCGCTGCCGCGCCGGGCAGCCAACGCGCCGTGCGGCCATTGTCTGATCCACAGCCCGGACTGGGACGATGCGCAGTGCGCCTTTGCCTACCGCTTTCCGGTGGATTATCTGCTAAAACGCGCCAAGTTTCGCGGCCGCATGGCCGAGCTTGATGCCCTTGCGACAACCACGGCCCGGTTCTTTTCGAACCGCGCCCACTCGCAAGCCGACGTCATCATGCCCGTTCCACTGCATTGGCGCAGGCGCTGGACACGCGGCTTCAATCAGGCCGAAGAGCTCGCACGGCCCGTCGCTCAGGCCGTTGGGCTGCCACTGGACAACCGATCGCTGCAAAGAGTGCGCGCTACGCGCGAACAGTCCCACCTGCATACCGATGAGCGATCAGCCAATCTGCGCGCGGCATTTGATTGCCGCATCCCGCTGCACGGTGCCCGCATTATTCTTTTCGACGATGTGATGACGACCGGGGCCACACTCGGCGCCGCGGCGCGCGCCCTCACCGACCAGGGCGCGGCGCACGTTCGCGTCTGGACCTGCGCTCGCACCGTGCTGCGCTAAACGCACCCAAAAAAAAAGAAAACGAAGAAAGAAAAAAGCCGGGTGTTCGCACACCCGGCTTCGGTTTGTTTGCGTTTGAGGTTTTTTAGTCTTTCGGCAAACGAATCCGCTGACCGACAAAAATGCGGTCCGGATCTTCAATGACTTCACGGTTGGCTTCGAAGATTTTCTTGTACGCCATGGCATCGCCATAGACGCGCTTGGCAATCTTGCTCAGCGTGTCGCCGCTCTGGATTTCGTAGTATTCGACGTTCTCGTTGGCCGCCGCTTCCACGTCGACTGCCTCGTCCGGCGCGTCAGTCTTGCGTGGCAGCTGCAGTGACGAACCGTCAACGCTTTTGACGCCGGCCACGTTGCCCGCCATCAGTACAGCTTTTTGCATAGCCTCGGATGACTCGCAGTCACCGCACAGCGTCACGATTCCGTCGTCGAATTTAACTTCCAGATCTTTGATGCCCGGATTGTTGTCGTTGATCATTTTTTCGATTTTTTCAGCGGCCTCTTCATCCTGATTGAAAAGACGACGCCCGATATCGCGCGCAAAACCGAATAAACTCATGATGTATCTCCCATGGAGCCAGTACAATGTCGACGGACGCGCGCGGGCCCCAGGGCCACGTGAGCGCTGTGCGTCAGGAAGCGAAAGTATAGTGCAGCAGCACGCCACAATACACTGCTGCACCAAACCACGAATTGTTAATAAACGCGTCAAACGACGCTTTTTCTTCGCGATCGCGAATAAGAAACTGTTGGTAGATGCAGGTTGTGGCGGCAAGCACGAGCCCTGCGCCGTACCAGATTCCAAGATTGGCCAGGGCGCCTGCCGCCGCCAGAAGCAACAGTGTGGCGATCTGTAACACGCCTATCGCCAGTCGGTCATTCTTGCCCAGCAGCACCGCCGTTGATTTCACGCCAATGCGCAAATCATCCTTGCGGTCCGCCATCGCATACATCGTGTCGTAGGCCGTGGCCCACAGCACGTTCGCGGCAAACAACACCCACGCAACGGTTGGAATCTCTCCGGTCTGCGCGGCGAACGCCATGGGGATGCCCCAGCCAAACGCCGCACCAAGATAGAGTTGCGGCACGTGTGTAAAGCGCTTGAAAAATGGATACGTTGAGGCCAGCACGGCCCCCACCAGCGCCAGCTTGATGATCGGCCAGCCGAGCGTGACCACCAGACCAAATGCCAGGAGCATCAAGACGCCAAACACCATCAACGCCTCACGCGGCGCAATCTCGCCGGTCGCCAGCGGCCGCGCCTGGGTACGTTCAACGTGCGCATCGAAATCGCGATCGGCGTAGTCGTTAATCGCGCAGCCCGCCGAACGCATCACCACGACGCCCAGAACAAACACCACAAACACATGTGGATCGGGATGCCCATTTCCAGCGACCCACAGCGCCCACAACGTCGGCCACATCAACAGCAGCGTGCCGATAGGGCGGTCAAATCGGATCAGGCGCAAGTAGGCCGAAAAACGCTCACCCGGCGTGCGTGCAGGCGCCGTCGCCATCAGGAATCGGGGCACAAGTCCGGCAGGAACACCTCGGTGATCAGAAGCGGTTCGTTGCCAAGAAAAAAACATGAGCGTCGCGACCACAGCGACTGGCGCTCCGGATTCAGACCCAGCTCACTGACGCGTTGCGAGAGCGCCATGTCGGGATCGAGCACCGCGAATGACAGCGCCGACCGCGTGACGTCGTCGCGGTGAAACAGTGCATCCCCCAGTGGCTGCCCGCCCATCCGCGACACCCATGGATGTGCGGTAATGGTGGCCACGGGAATAATGGTTTGCGCAAACACCCATGGCTGATCGCGACCACTGAGAACCACCTCACGTACGGCACCTCGCGTGGGCGACAACGGGCCGGTTTGAAAGTCGGTCAGCGGCAGCACCTTTTCACGCACCACCCGCAGTCCAAACGTCTCTTCGCTGTGTTCACGCAACGCCGCGGTCAGCGAGCCCTCACAGCGCAGAAGTCGCGTGACGTCCAGGTCCGGCAGCGCCGGCGCAACCGGCGGCCATGCGCCCCAGGTGGCGCCCGTCAGTACACTTGCGGATTGGCGGGTAGCATCATTCATGGCGCGATTGTACACAGAGTTGGCCGCTACACCTGCACGTAACGCGCCGCAATGCCCACCCAGCGCCGCACCAGCGCACGCGCACGCTCCGGATCGTCAACCAGAAGCGGATCCGCAACGGCCGCGACCGCATCGAGCATGTCCGCGTCCCGGGCCAGGTCGGCCACCTTGAGCTGTGCGATGCCGGCCTGACGTGTGCCAAGCACCTCGCCCGGGCCACGCAGCTCCAGATCTTTTTGCGCGATGTAAAACCCGTCGTTACTCTCGCGCATCGCCCCAAGACGTGCCTTGGCATTTCTCGATAACGGCGCCTTGTATAACAACACGCAGTGACTGCGCGCGGCGCCGCGCCCCACGCGTCCGCGCAGCTGGTGCAGCTGGGACAAACCCATACGCTCGGCGTTCTCAATGATCATCAGCGACGCATTGGGCACGTCAACGCCAACTTCAATCACGGTGGTCGCGACCAGAAGCTGGATTTCGCCGCGTGCGAACCGCGCCATAACCTCATCTTTCTCGGCGCTTTTCATGCGCCCGTGAATCAGAGCGACGCGCACACCGCTGAGCACCTCGGCCAGTTTCGCCGCCGTGTCTTCAGCCGCCTGCGCCTCGAGTGTTTCAGACTCCTCGATAATCGGGCACACCCAGTAGACCTGCTGGCCTTCGGCGCAAGCGCTGGCGACGCGCTCAATCACATCTGCACGACGCGCATCGTTGACCACCGCCGTCGTCACGGGCGTTCGTCCCGGCGGCAGCTCGTCGATCACCGATACGTCCAGGTCGGCGTATTGCGTCATGGTCAGCGTGCGCGGAATGGGCGTCGCCGTCATGACCAGTTGATGCGGACACAGCGCACCGGCACCCCCTTTGTCGCGCAGCGCCAGACGCTGATGCACGCCAAAGCGATGCTGCTCATCAATAATTGCCAGCGCCAGATGCTTGTACGCCACCTCATCCTGAAAAAGCGCGTGGGTCCCGACCACCACCTGTGCCTCACCGCTTGCGATTTGCGCCAATGACTCTCGCCGCGCTTTAGCCTTCAGGCGTCCGGTCAGCCAGCCCACGCGCACACCGAGTGGCTCAAACCACGCCGTTAAGCTGCGACGGTGCTGCTCGGCCAGAAGCTCGGTCGGCGCCATGAGCGTAGCCTGATAGCCCGACTGCACAGCCATGAGTGCGACGATCGCCGCCACCACCGTCTTGCCCGAACCGACATCGCCCTGCAGCAAGCGCAGTGCGGGCGCCGTTGTCGCGAGGTCAGAAGAGATCTCGTTTACCACACGCTGCTGCGCCGCGGTCAGCGTGAACGGCAGCGAGACCACAAACTGCTCGACGAGCTCGCCTCGTGGCTTAAGCGCAGGCGCGCGCTCACTGCGCAAGGTCTCGCGCACAAAGTTTAGCGACAAGCGCTGCGCCACGAGTTCTTCAAACGCAAGTCTGCGCAAGAATATCGGTGTCCCGGCATTGAGCTGGCCCACATCCGAACCAGCATCCGGCCGATGCGCCTCGCGCAACGCATCCTCCAGCGACAAATCCGGCGCCGCGTCAAAACTGCCGGGCGGCAAGAGCTCTGGAATCGGATGGTCCGACAACCACGCCAGCGCCGAATCGGTCAGTGCGCGCAGTCGATTCTGCGCGACGCCTTCGGTCACCGGGTAAGACGGCGTCAGGGAATCGGACAGTTCAAGCGGCGCATCTTCGGCCAGCAGTCGATATTCCGGATGCACCATTTCCAGACCGCCCGGTCCGCGGCGAACTTCCCCGAAACAGCGCAATCGCTTGCCACGCTTGAGTTGCTGCTGTTGCGATCTGGAGAAATAGAAAAAACGCAGCGTAAGCTGACCGGTATCATCGCTGATTCGACACAGCATCGAGCGTCGGCCCCGAAACACCACCTCGGTGAGCTCCACGTGTGCGACCACCACAACGCGCTGCCCGGGCGTCAGCGCGCCAATCGGCACGACACGCGAACGGTCCTCATAGCGCAACGGCAAATGAAACAGCACATCGACGACGGTCTCGATGCCGAGCTTTGCCAGCTTTTCGGCAAGCGCAGGCCCGACGCCTTTGAGCGTTGTGACAGCAGGCCCGTGAGCGGGCGTCGCAGCGTCTGGATAGGTCATACGGCGGATCAGCGCGATCAGCAGCCGATCAGTCCAAACGGATCAGGCCAGTGACATCACGCCATCGACTTCCACAATCGCGCCCTTGGGCAACTGCGATACCGCGACGGCGGCGCGCGCCGGATACGGCTCGCTGAAATAGTCGGACATGCAGGCATTGACCGCGGCGAAGTGCGCCAGATCCAGCAAATAGACGTTGAGTTTGACCATGTTGTCCAGCGTGCCACCAGCCGCTTCGGCGACCGCTTTGAGGTTATCGAAAACTCGCCGCACGTGGACATCAAAGTCGCCGCTCACCATCTCGCCGGTCGCAGGGTCCAATGGAATCTGGCCAGAGAAATAGACGGTGTGACCGTCGCGAATCGCCTGCGAGTAGGTGCCAATGGCCGCGGGCGCCTGGTCGGTTGAGATCGCTTGTTTGTTCATTGCGCTACTATAATGCGCCATGGCTTACGAACAAACCCCGGATATTGAGGTGACGCTCAAAGAAGCATCGCGCTCGGACGCCCCCGCATTGGAAAGTCTTGCTGCCATCATCTGGCCCGAAGCATTTGGCGAGATGATCACCCGCGCGCAGATCGACTACATGCTCGAACACATACAGAGCGCCGAGGCTATGGCGCAGCAGATGGACGACGGAATGAACTACTGGTTTATCGAGTGCGACGGGGAGCGAGCAGGTTATGCCGCGATCAAGCACGATGAAAACACCCGCACCAGTCACCTGAGTAAACTCTATTTGTTGTCGACGGCACGCGGCGGCCGCGTTGCCGGGACGGCACTGGATCAGATCAATACGCTGTCGCGCAACAGCGGCAGCAACACGCTCGCGCTCACCGTAAACAAGTACAACGCGCGCGCCATCCGCTTCTACGAGAAGCGCGGATTCAAGACCACTCGCGATGTTGTCATGGACATCGGCGGTGGGTTTGTGATGGACGACTACTGCATGGAGCTGGATTTGAACGGAGCAGCCCGATGACTAATGTCCCCACCATCGCCGAAGTGGCGCAAGGCGTCGCTATTCTTGGCGCTCTGGGTGCTGGCCTGTATTTTGCCAACGCCAGAACGCTCAAATACTACGAAAACAAGCCGCATCTTCAGTTCAGGCGCCAGCTCATCATGCTCGGCCTGACGATAGCCGCGGTACTCATCGCGATCATTCTGGTCCCTACCGAAGACGAACTGCAGAAAAATCTTCTGAATCTGTTCGGCATTGTGTTATCCGCCACGATCGCGCTGTCATCAACGACACTTATCGGCAATGCCATGGCCGGCATCATGCTGCGCACGACGCAAAGCTGCCGACCGGGGGACTACGTACACGTGGGCGAGCACTTCGGTCGCATTTCTGAAATGGACCTCTTGCACACCGAAATCCAGACTGAAGAACGCGACCTCACCACCCTGCCCAATATGTACATGGTGACCAATCCCATACGCACGCTGCGCAAGTCAGGGACCATCCTGGTCGTTGAAGTGTCGCTTGGCTACGACGTACCGCGCCACGAGATTGAAGTGGTGCTCAAGGAAGCGGCGACCCGCACGGGGCTCGAAAGTCCCTATGTGCAAATCCGCGGTCTTGGCGATTACTCAGTCAGCTACGCCATCGCCGGTTTGCTCACCGACCTGACGAACCTGATCAAGAAACGTCGTCAACTGCGCGCCCATACCATGGATCTGTTGCACGAAGCCGGGATAGAAATCGCATCACCAAGTCTGCACAGTGTGCGCGACTTTCCCATGCGCCACGCGTTTATCCCGAAACCCGGGTCTTCCGCTGAGGACCCCGAGGGCGATGCCAGCATCGGCCCGGACGACCTGGTTTTCGATAAGGCCAATCAGGCTGAAAACCTCGAAACACTACGCGATGCCCGCGAACAGCTGGGCACCGAGATCGCGGAGCTTGACAACGCGCTCAAGGGCGAGATGGAGGACGACAAGCGCGCAACGCTTGGTCGCGAAAAAGAGCGTCTTGAACGTCGCGTGCTGTGGGTAACAAAGCAGATCACGCGACTCGAATCTCGCATCGCTGAAGAATAATCAGCTCGATTGCAGTGACTGCATGAGTGTCGGGATTTCAATAGCCATCACGTGGTCGCTCTGCGGATCGCCGCCGACGTAGAAGATCATCCCTCCCACGATCTCAAAGCCGAGCTTCTTGTAGAACGCAATGCCGCGCGGGTTTTCCTGCCACACGCCCAGCCACATCACATCCATGCCCGCCCCTGTCGCCACAGCACAAACCGCGCGCATGAGTTGCTGTGCCACGCCACGACCGTGCCATGCAGAACGCACGTACAAACGGCACAGCTGGGCTGGATGACGGGCTTGCACATTGTCGTTGGGGGAGTCGAGCCGTACCTGAGCATAGCCTGTTAGCGAATCGTCGAATTCCGAGACGAGCGTCGTCAAGCCCTTATCGGCAAGTTCTTCTGCTTGTTTGTCTGCGGAGAAAGATGCCTCACAGTAGGCCCGAAGATGTTCCGGCGTGTTGAACGCGCCAAACGCATCAACGAATGTCTCTCGCGCAAGCACCGCCAACGGCTGAGCGTCGGCGGTACCTGCAAGCCTGGTGAACCCGCTAGTCATCCTGCCGCCGGTCCTCGCAGCCACCAAGCCAGGATGAAAAATCCGGAGCCAGCTTCGTAAGCGTCGCAAAGTTCAGAGCATCACGCAGCTCTGCGTGTCGTGGATGCGTGTTGTCTTCGAGAATGTCATCGGCCGGCTCGAACTGTCGCCTGACCTCATCAAGACGCGCGCGAAAAAACGCCTCGCACCACGGATATTGCCAGTACCAGTCCCAATAGTAGATCGAACCGAAGTCTTCTTTGCGACGCGACAAACACACCAGCGAGTTTTGCACGCAGCGAGCAATTGCGATGACATTGCGCGGCAAAAAACCCTCGTCCGCATGCTCACGAGCCACCTGCATGAGATCGTCCGGAAACCCCTCGGACGCATCCCCGCCCGACAGACCAAAAAATTCCACGGGACAATCATCGCGTGACAAATTGTCGACGGTCTCAGTCTTGAACGGCACGCCGGTCAAAAACGTATAGCGAAAAGCGTCAGCAAAGCCGCCGTTGTTGTGGCGCAAAAATGCCACATAGTCATCGGGAAGATCGCGCAGATACGCCTGGGTCTTGTCATTCCCAAGCGCGCTAAGCGGCGGATAGGAGTCTCTTATTCCCTGCACCGGGTGCGCCGCCGACAAATTCAGAGCTGCCAGAATCCGCAGTGAATACCGCCTTGAATAACGATGGCGCAATGGCCGTGTTCACCGAGATCCATCGGTGGCAGCGCGACTTCTGCGCCGGCCTGCGCAGCGGCGTCGACCGCCAACTGAATGTCATCAACCAGAACGTAGGCGCGCGAGATTGGCTCCTCGGCATCGTGCATTGGCGCACGTATACCAATCTTCCCGCCACCGGCCAACTCTGCCGTGCGGGCGTTACCAAGACCTGCGACCGGATCACCAAACTCGACGCCTTGGGTTTTCGAATGCTGAGCACACAAGGCATCAACGTCGGGGGTCACTACTTCAAGATAATGAACTTTCATTTTTTGCTCTCCTTATGACGAGCCCCGAGGCGTTTCGCCAGGACGCTCAATCCAGTAAATGCCGTCGTGATGACCAACAAGCAGCCCGCGTCCGCGCGGCAAAGGTATCTCAAGATCTCCACCGGCAATCCGTTGTTCTACTATCGACGTTTCGATCTCACGGAGCAATGCCTTCAGGGGCAGAACGCACGGACGACGAATCTCGCCCCCATTGTGTGGACGCACACGATTGAAACGGATGGGCGCTTGCGCATCAACTCCAGAAAATGAGTTCCGGATAGCCGGAAAGTCCAGTGACGTCTTGAAACCCATGACCTGCTACTCCAACCGACCTTGCGGTGCCCTTATCCTAGTCTCGCCCGCCGTTTTCGTAGTGCCAGTGCCGCCTGTACACGCCATCGCCGCGTTACCCTGGTCGCAATTTTCGAGATCGATAAGCATCACGCCAATTATCGCCGCGAGCGGCTGCGATTCTCAATGCGTCTGATAAAAAGGTGGCGTAAAAACCTGCTGTGCCCAACAAAAATTTATGTTGCCTTTGAACCCCTGTGCCCGGCACGCGCTCCTACGGACGACAAACACGCGAAACCCTCGCGACAACCCGATTTCAGGAGCTAACAATGCATCAGACAACCAAACTTGCCGCCGCGCTGGCGGTCACTCTCATCGCACCAATGGCGGCAAACGCCAACAATTCGCGCTCAATTCCATCGGTCGTGGTAACCGTGGAAAACAGTGCGCCGTCGCGCGGCGCGCTGCAAACGCCCGTGTGGGCCGGCATCCACGACGGTTCATTCGATCTGTATGACCGCGGCGTCGCGCTTGGCGCTGGCGCCACTGTGCCCGCACCCGCCGTCGAGCGGCTGGCTGAAGATGGTGCCGTCGGCCCGCTGAACGAAGCTTTTGCCGCCGCGCTGCCGTACTCACCACAGACGACTCTGTTTGGCCCAAGCGGCCCCCTGGCGCCTGGCGATACCTCGTCGGTGACGCTGAACGTTGATCCGTCCACCGATCGCTACTTCAGCTATGCCTCCATGGTGATCCCAAGCAACGACGCGTTCATCGCCAACGGCAATCCTCTGGCGCATCAGCTGTTCGACAACTATGGCCGCTTCACCGGTACGACCTTCGCCGTCACTGGCGCCGAGGTGCTCGACGCCGGAACGGAAGTCAATGACGAGATTGCCGCAAACACGGCATTCCTGAACCAGGGCGGACCGGACATCGGCGAAACCGAAAACGGCGTGGTGACACTGCATGAGGGCTTCCGTTCAGATCTGAGTTTCCCTGATGGCGTCTTGAATCACCCGGTGTTTGGTCTTGCGGACTTTCGCTCGCCGGCTTACCGCGCAGCCACCTTCAGCTTTCGCTACATCGACCTCGGACGCACGGTCGTGTTCAACTCGGATCTGAGCCCCGAAAATGAAGTCGGCGCTGACATCGTGCAGAGCGATGCTTCGGGTCGCGCGTTTGCGATTGCTGTACGCGGTGACACGCTCTTCGTACGCGTCTTTGCACGCAATCTCAGCGGCCCCATCCAGATGGCGCATCTGCACAATGGCGCAAAAGGCGTCAACGGCCCGGTCGTTGTGAATCTCGCAAGCGGCATTCGCGGCAACAACGTCTTCATGCGCGTGCGAGCTCAGGACGTGCTGGGGGATCTGGCGGCGACCGAAGATCCGGCGCTCGCACTGCTGAACGAAGTGGCAGCCGGCAACATTTACATCAACTTGCACACTGCGGAGAACCCGGCTGGCGAACT
>CAZXCL010000101.1:0-12523 GCA_964639265.1 uncultured Gammaproteobacteria bacterium
CTGCATTCACTTGAAGCCTATCCGCTTGTTCTCAACGTGGAAGGCGTTGATCCTGGGCTCTATCACTATCGCAGCGCCCATGGCGATCTCGGACTGATAAAGCCTATGAAACGCAGTGATGCCGTCGATTTTGTTCTCGACGCCCTCGCCGGCCAGCACTGGTATCAGTCTGCGCACGCCATTATCTTCATGACGTCGCGATTCGAGCGCTCGTTCTGGAAATACCGCAATCACACTAAAGCGTACAAGAGCATTGTCATGGACTCAGGTCACGTCAGTCAGACCATCTATCTGATGGCCACCCAATTGACACTGGGGGCTTTTGTGACAATGGCCATGAACGACACGATGGTTGAAGAAGCGCTCAACCTCGATTTTCTTGAAGAAGGCCTGGTGGCGGCTTGCGGGATCGGCGTGCCCAAACGAGACGGTGATGCGTTTTCGCTGGAGTACGAGCCTCGAAAAATCTAGGGACCGCGCGAGAATCAGGTCTGGGGTTGACCGAATCGACGCAGCGAGCCAAACGTTACTGAATCCACCTCACGCTCGGATAATCGACGATCCTCCAGCTTCATGTGCATGTAGTAGACGCCCGGCGGCGGTTGGCTAAGTGCGCCACTTAACCGCACAGACGCTGCCCCGGAAAGCGCAGACTCGTCCAGCAGCGCGAGTGAGGCCGTCGCCAGCACGTAACAGTTTTCTTCATGCGGAAAGCTGGTCGCCACCAGCGCTACCTGAAGTGTGGACACCTCGTCGGTGCTGGACAGATTCAGGATCTTTCCGATCTCCAGTTCAACACTACTCGTCCCGAGCGTATAGGAAATCGAACCGCGCAGCCGTGGCGCGGGAGGAAAATGTCTGTCGAGGGCAATGAGCCCCAACGCAAGCAATGCAATGACGAGTTTGACATGAATCAAAACGATGGCCTCGTTGATGTCCTGTCAAACTCGCCGTCACTATCGCCTAGCCAACAAACTCAGGAAACTCCCCGACGAAGGCCTTGCGCAGACGCGCCCTTGCACGAAAACTCACGCGATCAAAATGTCGCAGAGACAGACCGAGCCTGCTGGCCACCGGCGCCTTGTCCTGATCATGGACGTAATGGCACCACAGCAACTGTCGGTCACGCGCCGCGGGAAGCTGGCCAATGGTTCGTCGCACAGCGCACACCAGCGAGTCGGTATCCATTTGACGGCTTGCCGAGGGCTCCGCGCTCTGCGCAAGGTCGGTCAGGTCTTCGAAATACAGCGGGCTTTTGCGCGCCGAGCGCAGATGCTCAAAAAAAATGAACTGCGCGGTGCGGCATATGTAGCTGGCCAACCTGTCATGGTTGTTCAGCGCCCCTCGGCGCAGCTTGGTCAACACGGCGATAAACGTATCCTGATACAGGTCGCGTTGTTCCTCAGGATTGCGCGTCAGCTTGCGCAACGAGGGTGTTACGACCGCATCGAATCGCTTGACGAACGCGGCCTCAAACTCAATCTTGCCCTGCTCGATGCCGCGGACCAGCGCGCGGTCACTGAGAGATTGCGGGTCTGTCCCGGCGCGCGCGTCGGTATTCGGTTGTTGTACTTTGTCTAAGTTGGGGATGGTGGATGGTGAATGTGCAACGTTTTGCGTGGTCATGTGAGTGCCCTTTTGGAAAATTAACGACGTGCCTTGTTGTCCAGTGCGGCCTGGCACGTCCTCGGCCGTGACCATCAAACTCACACTCGGCAGTCACAAAGTCCTGATTTGCATGTGATTTAAATGTTTGTTTTTCCTTTCTTGCTGCACAACGAATGTGTTTTTGCCGTCACTGCACCAAAAGTTGGCATTCAGGCAATCTTCCGTCTGGGCCGGTGCCGTTCCACTCGCCACCCTTTGCGCCATCGAATGCGAATGGACATAATTCCCAACGACCCATGCACAAGAACAAAGACGCTCCGCTCGCCAGTCTCAGCCAGTTCAAAGTCGGCGAATTTTCAGTCACCGCTCCGGAAAACCTGATCACGGCGCCGGACGGCAGGCCGTGCACTGTCCAAGGCAAATCGATGGAGGTGCTGGTGTATCTCGCACAGCACGCCGGCACGGTGGTTACCCGCGATGAGCTTCTCGCCAAGGTATGGCCAGACCGAGTCGTCAATGAGGACATTCTGAATCAGCGCCTCAGTGAGCTGCGGCGTGCTTTTGGCGACAAGGCCACCTCACCAAAGTACTTCCAGACGGTCCACGGTCGCGGATACAAGCTCATTGCCAGCGTAGAGGATGGTGATCTGCGCAAACCGCAGCGAACGCCATGGCGTGCTGCCCTTGTACTTCTGATCGCCGCGGCATTGCTGGGGCTTGGCGCTCGGCAATTGCTGAAGCCTCCGCCGCCAGTACCGGCAAATGAGTTTCTGATTCTGAGCGTGGAGAATACGAGCGACACGGTCACGGCGTCGCTGTCGATCATTGAAGTGCTGCGGCAACTGCTGCGTCAGTCCTCCGCCGTTACTTTGCTACCCGAATGGCACGTTCGGGCAAGATCGGAGCGACTGTTCGGCGACACCACAACTGACCTTGATCGTGAACGTGGCATCGAGCTTGCGCTCTATGAAAACGTCGGCCGACTCGTGCACGCCAGCGTCTCGCAGGACCCAGGCGGTAACTTTGTGGTTGATATCGAGGTCATCGACCCACTACGAAAAGCGGTCGTATTGCGTCAATCTCTGAAGGGGGCATCGCTTCCCGATCTGTTTGAACAGCTCTCCTCGTTCAGCAATGAAATTCGCCTGGTAATGGGCGAGTCGGTACAGCAAGTACAGAGCAACAGCATGGGCGTTGCCGACTTAACCACCTCTGACCCCAACGCGCTCGCCGATATGGCTGCAGCGCGACGCGCCAGACTCAACGACAAGCTTGATGAAGCGCTTGAGCTGGCACTTGACGCCATCAAGAAAGATCCGGAGTACGCTGCGGCCCACGCGCTGATCGGCCGCCTCTACTATGGCAGACACGATTCCCGCGAACTGGCACAAAATCACTGGCGGCTGGCGCTGGAACACCGCGAGCGTCTCACGGCCATGGACGCTCAGCATGTCGAAGCGCAGCTGTCCTATTTCGAAGCGCCCGAACAAATGCGTCGCGCATGGCGAAAACTGCGCAATCGCTACCCCAGAATGATGCGCGCTCACTACGAGCTTGGAAACGTCCATTGGTATTTTTTTAACGATCTCGAGAGCGCCGGTGCGAGTTACGCGGCCGGAGAGAAGACCCTGACCAATGAGTGGGCCAATCCCTATCATGAGGCGTATACGCATCTGGGACGGGGCAACGTCGGCACCGCACTTGCGGGTTTTGAGCGCTCTTACGCGCGCTTGGGCGGCTACTACAACTTCGGCATGGTCGATGCACTGACCGCCATTGGCCGGTACGACGATGCGCATGAATTGTTGTTCCCGGACGGCAGCCGGCGAAAATCCATTCGAAAGCCAAACACAAAAGTGATCGTCCATTTTGTGGATCGCGGCATGTCGGCCAAAGCCTGTCTTGAATTGTATTCATCCTCCGCTCGGTCTGCGCAACGCATTAGCGGGCAGGAGGCCGACGCCTGCGACACCGTATTGCGCAATGCGCCGGTCTCCGTCGCAATTGCCAGCGCAGATCAAACGGCGGTGCCGGATATCAGTTGGCGAGAAATGACGCTTCCCGTCGCACGCCTTGCGATCGTTCAGCTGCATGCTTCGCAGCCGCAATGGAAAGAGGCTGTCCAGCTCGAGCTTGCGAAGTTCATTGCGATCATGAACGCCACCACGCCAAGCGGCGATCTGCCGCCATTTGGGCAGCTGACCATACTCGTCAAGCAGGGCTTTCGAGCCGGTCACACGGCTCAGGCACAGCAACTTTTGAGCTTGATAAAGGAGCTGCCGGAGTACCGCAAGGGTCTTGGGGTCAGCGCCTACGTCGCCATTGCAGAGGCCGAACAACACCGAGCCAACGGCAACACCGTCGACGCGATGGAGATTCTCGAAGATATGGTACAGCGCTACGACTACCTGCAGGCACGCGAGAGCCTCGCCTATTTGTATCGCACCATGGGTCGCACCGACGAGGCGCTCATTCATTACGACTGGCTAGCCAACCACCGCCCGCGAGCGTTTTCCGAAGCGTTGTTCTTCTATGGCAAAAGCTTCAATGTTTCGACGTGGGCCAGGGCGCTCATTGACCACGCTGATCTGTTGGATGCAACCGGGCAAACGGTTCAGGCCAGACAGCTCTATCAGCGGCTTTTGGATCAGTGGGAAAAGGCCGACATGGACCACGCTGCCAAAGCCTACGTCATGACCAGGATCTAGCGCTCGCGGTCCGCGACCGAGGCTATCGGTCACTCGGATACTGGCTCTCGAAGCACGTATACATATGCGGCAACCCGGTTGCCGTCGATCAGCTCGACCGTGGCCAGTACGCGCTCATACTCGTGGCCCTCAAACGCATCGAGCTCGCGCCAGGCCGACGTCAGCACGATACCGGGATACCAGAGATCCGCACCCCACCCTTGTTCGCGCAGATACCCTTGAATGGTCGCCGGATGCCATTGCCCGGCAAGGGGCTTAAGCACGTGTTCATTGGCACCGCCCGGCTGCAGCGAGCCATAGACAAAAAGCCGGTCCAATGTCTTCTCCTCAGCTGCCCGCTTGCAGATTCGCAAATGAGCGCCACACGCCTACAGGTTCCCAGATCTTGTTCAGGTCCGCTCGCGCCCTCTGCTCGTCCTGGTCAAGACACTCACAACGATAGCGATAGGCGAACGCCGACACGCGCATGTTCGCCGCGCAGTGCACCCATAGCTTTTCAACTGCCGTTTTTTCGACCGCCTCGACAAATCGCGAGAAGTCCCTCTCGGACGGTGCTTTGAAATCAACTGGTATGTGGGTGTACTCGATACCCAGGCCCCGAAGGATACTCGATTCGTCGACCACAGCGTTCTCCAGAACACTGGCAGGTGCAAGGTTAATCACGTGCTCATAGCCAGCATTCTTGATAAGTTCGAACTCCGGCTCGCTGGGCTGGCCGGAGGTAGCAAAGAGACCCTCAAGCGGCAAGTAATTGTAGACGTCTTCAACGGCCAGGCCGCCACGACCCCACCAAAACCGACGTTTGAAAACGGCCTTCGCGAAGCCAAACAGCGTTTTCATGGTATGGGTATGGCTCATACCGATAGCACCCAACCCACACTCAGAACATAACGGGTTCCAGACTCTACGCGGGTGACACTATGTGCGTCTCGATCGGGCCGAAAAAACTTGATCCGGCGAGTTTCAAAAATTGGGTTCTCACAGACAAACTCACCGCCTTGGCGGGCCTCTGACAGAACGATATTTATGCGGTAGTGCCTGCGATCGGTCACCGGATCGGTATGCGAGCCAATCTCGGCACCCTCTCGAAACCGCAGCAGATATACATCCCAGGGAACGATGAATGGGTTGATAGCCAGTAGCATCTTCTCGTAGCCCGAGCGTTGCCGGCCGCCACGCCAACGCAGAAACTTGCTGGCAAAGCTGTTGCTCAATTCAGGTCCCTGCTCCGGCGTCGCACGTACCGGCCGAGGTTGGCTCCATACGCCACGCCCCTGAGCTTCTCCATATCAGCGCACCCCTTGCGCCAAGAGCACTGAAGTTCAGACGCCACGACCGAACGACTTCGCCATCAAAGTAAACCCGCACCCAGTGATTTGCATCCAGCGCCAGATTGTCCACGACGATGCGGGCCTTTGAGCCCGGCGGGTCAAAAAACAAGCGCTCGGAATCATCAATGGTGAGGTACAGGCGCCGCGTACGTTCGCGGCCGGTTTTGGCGTGGTTTTTACCGAGGCAGACGTAGCCGGTCGCCTCGTCCGCCGCCACACTCGGAGTGAGAAACGCAAGCGCCACTGCGCCATGAAGCAACCATGCCAAACCTCGCACGATCGCGTGCTGACCATTGCCTAGTTTTGCCACAACACCTCGCTTACCTGCGGCATGTCTCCATAGCGCAGTATGATCTTGTGTTCATTGCAGAACGACTGCTCAAGGCCGCAAAACGAAAGATACACGTAGTGGTCAAAGCAACCTTCCAGCATGATGTTCGCGCCTGCGGGGTTGACTTTTCTCGCCTTCAGATCGCTGAACACGTCGGGAATCCTGTCGCCATAAATTTCCCCGATACCGGGCGATGGAGAAGAATACAGGCGATCAAAGTCCGCATACAGAGAGCTCAATCGGGTCTGCGTAAGAGATCGTGCCAGCTCGACCGCATCTGAATTTGAGCCGCATTTTGGCATGAGTACGGCGAACAAAATGAATACGCCCAAGAGAAGAAACAATGACACGACCAAGCCGCGGTAGATTCGTTTCAGGACGAGGTTTCCGAAATTGGATGCACTCATGAGAAATGTCGTCAGGGCCTAGGTCGGTTGTCGGGTGCTTACGACTAAAAGCACTACTGCCATCGTCCTGCAGGCTGCTGGTCTTTTTTCAACACCCTCGATGCTTCGGCGATAAAGCTGACTTTCAATTCTTGCGAGAGATCGCTGATTGCCGCCACACGCTCCATCAGTGAAACGGCCGAATCTGCCTGTTCATGCGTAAACTTTTCGAGGCTGGGAGTCAGGACGGCCTCCAACTGGTCACGCATCTCGTCTCCCTGACCGAGCAAATGCGTCGTGGAGATGAGCAGCCCAGCCGCATCACGCTTGGAAAGCTCAAACTCCTGTTCAAAAATCTCCAAGATTTCCTTCTTCTCTTCTACGCTCATTTCGCCATCAATCTTCGCCGTCGCGACGAGCAGCAGACCCGTTACCTCCATTGGGCTATCGACCGAAAAGATCGGATTACCCTCATACTTCTTGCGCCAATTTCGGCGTCGCTGCCATAGCCACGGATTCAGACCACCCAGATCGATGCCCATTTCGGCAAGCCGATGCAATAGCCACAAAATCGTGACGATCGATCCAAGAGCACCAAGAATAATATGCACGTCGGTTTCTCCGCTTCGAGTTCTGATAACCAACATGTTAGCTCAAAGGCCTGAGATTCTCAGTCGGCGCTTCGACCGGAGTTCGTTCTGACCCGGCATGGCACCGGTCGCCGCGTGCCACCGCCGGCTAGTCTGCCTTTCTCCTGCGCTTCGCCAGTCTCCAGGCGTAGTACGGTGCTGACGCCCCCATCAGGGCCGCGGCAATCATGATGACGTCTCGCTGCACAATGCCAAGAATAATCGCGATCACCACGCCGACTAACATCGCGAGCGCCCCAAACATGATTGCGGACGGCGGCAAAAGGCCGCCATCGGTTCGGCCACGCCCGCTGATCAGACGATAGCTGATAACCAACAGCGACCAGCCGAGGCCAAGCAGCGCAAAATCAATCAGTACAACGGCGGCATCCGCGGGCATCTCTCAAGCCAACATAACGCCGCCATAGAGGAGCACGAAAGCAGGACTCAGCAAGATCACGCCGACCACTATCTCCAATCCGCGGCCAGCGTTGGATTCGTATTGGCTTCTACGCCTGCGACTCATACACGGCTTTCTCGACGTCTGACAGAAAGAGCTGACCAGTTCGCACTACTTCTGCGAGCCAACCACCAGCGCATTCTCAATCACTCTTCTGATCAAGCTGAGTTACTCGCCGTGTCGGCGGTTTCAGGCCGAGGAAAAAATTCCTCACGCCGTCGCACGAGGAAAACAAGGAAACAAATCGCGATGATGGTGCCGACGGGAAACAAAAGAAGATACACAATACAAAGAGCAACGGAGCATTTGAAAAACCACGACGATCGATAGCGACCAAAGATCGCCGTCAAGAAGCTAAGGAGAAAGCCGAGCAGCGAAAAAGCAGCGAGCATCAAAAAGCTGACGGATGCTGACGCGATCTCGCCGGACACAGCACGCGGATCGCCCTGCCCGTCGACCACGATTTCGTTGAACAGCTCTGTGAGCTCTATAAACAGCATGCCGAAACCTACCATGATTGTGGATGCCACCAGCGTCCCGACAATGGCCAGTGCTCTGCCCACGGGTGTGTTTGCAACCGGATCGGTATCCGCCGTCTCCAGTTTCGACTCGGGCGGCTCGTAGGCTTCATTCTTCATGCGTTGAAATCTTCATATTTCTCAGCCTTCAACCATCGATTTTGTTGGGATAACGCACCTGCTACTGATTATGGAACTCAAATGATGCGAGCGGCGAATTGTCACTGGTCTCATGACGTCGGCCCATTAAAGCCAAAGACAATGGCCGCAAGCGGCGCAACGACATAGACTGCTGCATTGGCCACGATCGCAACGAGCATGTTGACACCAATCTCAGTGGCTTTGACGCACTTGTACACCGAGTACATCGCGAGAATCACCATGGCCAGTTGCCAAGTCACATTAACGTAAAAGTTCCCCCAAAACAGTAGTGCGTACGCAAACTCGTTGAGGCCGAACAAGCCATGAACGACTGCGATTGCAACGAAGTGGAATACAGCGAAAAAAATCAATATGCCCAACGTTCTCTTCGCGTCACGGTGTTCTTGTTTCATCTTCTGATGTACCAACACTGCGCGCGCCCATCACGATGCGATAAATTTGAATGATCACGAGCACGCTGCCTTCGTGGCGTCGACACCTCTGGCTGGTGATAACCTGCAAGCTCTACGCCTTCACCGGGCCTTTCGACCAAATCGCAGGATTGCGATGATTGCTGCAGCCATCGCCACAACGAATGCCAGCGCATGCACTGCTGGAGGGAAAAAAGCGCGCCCCTGAGCCGGCTTAGCCCTCTTCCACCGGTCGCCACCAATCAGCGCCAGAAAGACCACTGTGAGGGCAATCGCCATTGTCACTAAAATCTCAATCGGCATGACACCCGAAAAAACGACGACAAAGGCTCACGGCAGTAGTAGAACACGCGCAGCGTGGCGTTGCTTCAGCGCTAGCCGACAACACGGTATCTGACCAAGGTGATTTCGCCTTCGAATATCGCATTCTCGAATTCCTCGGCCATAAAGGACTCAACTTTGCTTTCTTTTGCCCCACCCGTGCCAGCGCCAATCAGCGGAAAGGCGATAGATTTGAACCCCGAGGCTTGTGCAAGGGACAAAGCACTTCGGACGGATCCACGAACGGAGCGCTCCGAAGAAACCCAGAGCATGCTGATACCGGCGACGTGAATGATCGCCTTGAAAGGTAGACGCCCGGCACTCGTCTGGACCGCCCCGCCAAGCGGAATTGGGCCGAGCTTGCCGAGCTCTTTGAATGGCGCGTATCCAGCTTGCTTCTTTATCGCGCCCGAAACCCCCTGAGGCAGCAAGAGCCACCAGGGGATGATGTTCCGATTCCAGGCGTTCACAATCACGTCGACATTCTGCGCCAATAAATCGCCGTGTACTGTAGTGAAAGCCGTCAATTGCGTGACCCGGGCCGCCTAACGTCCGAGCTCAGTTGCGGCGGCTCTAAACTTTGGCCGCAAGGCGTAGCTAACGTGCATTTTCAAGGTCCCGCCATTCCAAACTAGAGTTCTGTGCGAGCAGCGCTTCTTTCAAATCAGGTGACGATCCGAGCGCAATACCTGACACGCGGCGAGTAACCCCGTCATGAAAAACGAAAACCCCTGGAAAAAAATGCCGCTCAACACTTACGCGCATCAAGTCTGAAACAGCTCTCGAGTAGAGCACAACTCCAAAAGTGGTGAAGAGGATGTTGCCATTTTCAACCCGTAGTGACCTGCATCCATGCGAAAGAAAAATCGCCAAAACAGTAACCCATAAAATGAATACGAGCAGCACACCAAAAAACAGCATTGGGCCAGCATTGCCCAACCCAACTCGCGATAACGCGACAACCCCAGCTGCAAATGCAAGGCTTGCGACGATCGTCATGCCCACAGCGCGGTTCCAATTTGGACGATAGCGCGTCATGCGACCTTGCACCGTCGTTCAAACGACGCGAGCTCTCGTTCTATTTGTTTAACATCTGTGGCCACGCGTTGCTCCGCAATAGAGTCCGGACGCCGATACTTTATCAGCCGGCTGAGCATCCAGGTTAGCGCGATGTTTCGGCCAGGGATTCAGCTGTAGAACGTCCTTGCTCAACGTCGCGAACAGAAGGCCGGACATTTAGCCGGTACACAGCGGATTCGTGAGGCTCCCCGTCAAACCAAGCGCCCTGTCCTCCATCTAGACCAGGGCCCAGATAACGAACGCGAAACGTGTAGCTTCCCGGCCGAAAGCGCCCATCCGCGCTCGTGATCCAGCCTTCCGGCAACGGGGCAGTCCAAAACACATCTCTTAGCGCGACACGAACGGTGTGAGAGTCCTTCGATCCAAGCCTGTACTCTGATAAGGGCCAATCATGGAACAGTTCTGACCACGCCAAGTACTGAGTCATCCACTCTCCGTTAATCTGCGCAGCACTGTGCAAGGTTCCGTCGGCATGCTCGTACCGTATTGAGATTCCCATAGGATAAGGCAACTTCCTCCGACTGTCCGGATGGTGACCATCCAGTAACCGTAGTGTGACCATAGATGCCGACACGTTGGTAAACGTTACGTCAACGTACGGACTATCAGTGCGCTCAATTGTCAGTTCGTTCCTGTCGGTACCAATGAGATCAAATGAGACCCGTATGGGATCAGCCCAATCAGCTGGCTCGGAGATGCCGGGGCTGCACGACAAAAATACAGTAACCCCCAGAGAGAAAACCGCGTATCGAACTCGCATGTCGGCCTAACGCCAGTGCTCTTGGGGTAAACCGGTCACTGCAACACCTTCTCTAGTTCCTCTGCCGGTGTATTGAAGCCCAATGTCTCTCTCGGCCGCGTGTTCAGTTTCCGCGCCACCGCATTGAGCTGTGCCTGAGTATTGCTCGAGACATCTTTGCCTTTTGGGAAGTACTGGCGCAGCAGACCATTTGTGTTCTCGTTGCTCCCACGTTGCCACGGGCTGTACGGATCGCAGAAGTACACGGCCATGTCCGTCGCCAGGCTGAAGTCCCTGTGTGCCGCCAGCTCTGAACCCCGATTCCAAGTGAGCGTCTTTTTCAGTTCCAGCGGAAGCTTTCTCATTTGTTTGATCAATGCCGGGACAACCGTTTTGGTCTTGCGATCCTTGACCTTCACCAGCACCACGCAGCGCGTCTTGCGCTCCACCACCGTGGCAATGAACGAGGTCTGATCGCCTGCGATCAGATCCCCTTCCCAGTGCCCCGGAAGCGCTCGGTCCTCGACTTGCGCGGGCCGTTCTCGGATCGATACGCCGTCCACAATCGTGTTGTGTTGGCCTTTCAGTGTCTTGGTTCGCGCCTGACGGAAGCGTCGCCCGGTTCTAAGGTGATCTTTCAGCTGCTTATTCAAAGCCCCGCGGGACTGTATGAACAGCGTCTTGTAGATGGTCTCGTGAGATATCTGCATGCCTGCATTGTCCGGATATCGCTTCTTCAGCCAACCCGCGATCTGCTTCGGCGACCAATCCTTCTTCAGAAGGCGTATGACTACACGCCTCAGACGCTTGTTCTTGAGCAAGGCACATGCCTTTGGGCGCCTCGCTTGGTCCAGCGCCCGCGACTCCGCCTGAGCTGCGCGATAGGCCTCGCGTCCGCCGTTACAGTTGACCTCGCGACTGATCGTTGATGGGCTTCGGTCAAGCTGTGCTGCGATCGTTCGAAGACTGTCATCGCTGGCCAGGCCGCGAGAAATCTCTTCGCGCTCCAGCATGCCCAAGCTGTCCGGTCGTCGATGCCTGGGCCGTTGCGTGTAACCGCCGTACTTCTGTAAGTGCAGAAACACCGATGGCTTGGAAATGCCAACCGCCGTGCCGATCTTCTGCAGCGACATCCCGCTGTGCCAACACTCCCAAAGCAGCGTTTTATCCTGCTCGCTCATGCGGTGCGTGTTCTTGTTGCCCATCTCGTTCCTCCATCGCCATGGGGAGAGTAAACGATCTGGTGTTGCGCTCAGGGCTTGAATCCACCCTCAGGTGCGTTTGGAGATGACGCGGCGGAGGCGGCAGTCGCAGCTGCGGCAGCTCCAAACGTCGGCTGCAGCGTGTAGTTAGGCCGGGCGCAGATCATTGGTCGTGCTCCTCTGGAAAAGAAGGCCGAAACTCGATTCCTGCCTTGTGTAGCGCTGACACTGCGCGAAACCCAACTTCCGCCCACTTCTTGCGAGTCTCGTCGGGCGCCGAACCCGCCAGTCCTCTCCACTCGTTTCCCAGCAGTTCAATGTGCTCAGGATCTAACCAAAGCGCAAGACGGCCCTCCGCCAATTCAGCATCAGAGTTAGTTCCTGCTTCGGGTCGCAACTCTGCACGTGCCGCGGAAAGCAGCTCCGCATACGCAGAATCAAACGGCGCCGACAGCAATTTCTCGAAGCAACAAAGGAGGTTAGTCAGCGCGACGGATTCCGACGAATCGAGGATAGAGACCACACCAGAATTATCAAAGCGACTCAGAAGCTCAAAGAGCACGAGAGCTTCTGATTCTTCAATCTGGAGTGTAATCGGAGCACTCATCAGTCGGCCTAACTACAAAGTTCAGCTGCGA
>CAZXCL010000102.1:0-1755 GCA_964639265.1 uncultured Gammaproteobacteria bacterium
CCGTCGACGGCAATCTCATCGCCTTCGATCAATCCAGCGCGCACCACCGTCCGATCGCCAACGGTCGGACCGACGTCAATCGCCTCGGCATGAAATTCATGGCCCTCTTCACGTTTGAAGACGCTCGGCGTGCCGTCTATGAGGGTGATGGCCTGATTGGGGACCGCGAGCATGGGTGCGCGAGAGCCTGTGATGATCTCCGCTTCGACGAATTGCCCTGGGTGCAGTCGATCTTCGTTGTTGTCGACTTCGATACGCAAACCTTGTGTTCGCGTGGTCTCATCCAGACGGTGGTGGCGCTGGATAACGGTGCCTTTGTGCCAGACGACACCGTCCAGGCTGACGCGGGCGGCACTGCCGGGCTGAACATCGGCCAGTCGATTGGCCACTGCCTGAGCCTCCACCCAGATCACCGACTCATCGGTGATGTCAATCAACACACGGCCCGGCTCGATCAGTTCGCCTACGATGAAATCATCCTGTAGAACAATGCCGGCCTGGGGCGCGAGTAAGTCAAAAGCGCCGGTCGCCTTACTGGCATCACCGGACCTGATCAGTGCTGCCGCTTGTGCGTCGGTCATGCCATACGCGATCACTGCCGCGAGGGCCTGTTGCTGGGCCACTTGTGCCTCGGTGTAGCGGCGCTCCGAGACGGTTTGCCGGCCGAGCGTTTTCACCCGCTGCCACTCCCGATCCGCAATGATCAGTGCACCTTGCGCTTCTGCCATCGTCACACTGGAGAGCGTCACAAGTGTCTGACCTTCTTCGACCTTGTCACCCAGACGCACATGCCGCGAGGCAACTTGTGCGGTGATCCGTGGCGTCACCCGCGAAGATCGATAGGCGTTGACAACGACCTCACCGGGTACCCGAAAGGTCTCGTTCAATGCGTGGGGAGCGATGGATTCGACCACTACGCCAGCGGTACGTTGTTCCTCCACGGTCAGTTCAATGGCGCTATCGGCGTCGCCTTCGTGATCATCGTGGCTCTCTTCCTGGGCGAATGCAGGGGTGATCCCCGCCAGGCACGCGCAGGCGGCCAGAGTCGTCAGTGTTTGTTTCATGCGCTTCTCCACATAAGTGGTACGGACATTGTTATTCATTGGAGGTCTCCGAGGCCGAGCCAGGCATCCACCTGACCGGATGCCGCAAGCCATTCGAACCAGGCGCGCCACAGCGCGTGGCGCAGATCCAGTGCGCTTTCCTGAACGTCGAGGGTTTGGCGCAACTGGACGAGATAATCAGCCGTGCTGAGCTCGCCGGCCTGCCGCAGTATTCGGAGTTGTTCGGTCTGGTTCTCGAGGCTCGTCTGCCCCGTTTGCTGCCAATCCGTCCAGGCGTCGCGAGACAGTTCATAGCGCTCGGCGGCGCCGATAATCCGCGCGTAGGCACGTTGCATGACGTCATTGGCTATTTGCTGTGCCTGTCGGCGCTCGGCGAGCGCCGCGGCAACTTCGTTGCTGAATCGATTCCGAACAAAGAGCGGAATCGACACATTGATACCAATGAGGTCATCGCTGCCTTCGCGACCGCCAGCGAGACTGACTGTCGGATCGGGTCGTCGTTCGCGCTCTCGCAGCGTCACCGTCGCGTTGGCCGCATCGACCTCTCGGCGTACAGCCATAACCTCTGGCAGTTCCAGCACCAATGACTGCGGGTCTTCTGCACTTGGCGGCAATGCTGGCATCTGCAGGGGAAGCCTCGGCCACCGCTCGGGCGCCGAGCGCGGTGTGGGGTTGCGTACCGCTTGGCGGG
>CAZXCL010000102.1:1765-4669 GCA_964639265.1 uncultured Gammaproteobacteria bacterium
CTTGGCGAGCTTCGGCGAGCGCGGCCCCGGCGGTGGCCTTCTGGATACGCGCGTCCGTTGCCGCCAGATTCGCCAATGAGAATTCAACCTGGTTCAAGTCGCCGGCTTCGAAGCGCCGTTTGGCGAGCGTCGCGAATTCGTCCATCAACACTCGACGCGATTCAGCTAATCGCTCACGTTCAGCACCGGTCTGATGCTGCGCAAGACCGTCGAGCAGGTCGGCCGTGACCGCCCATCGCGCGGCTCGGTACTCGGCCTCGACGACCAGGCGATCGGATTCTGCAACGGCAGTCCGCGCGCTGCGCTTACCCGCCCAGTCAAGCGTCTGGCTGATGCCAACCGAGCGGGTTTTGAGGTCTCCGTTCTCAGCATCCAGGCTGAGCTGTGGGTTGTACAGCGGCCGTGACGCGGCGTCTCGAAGTGAGCCGCTTGCATCAAGCGCGGCGCGCGCTGCCTGCACCCGCGGATTGGTCTCGACGACCGTCTGCACGAATTGAATCAATGCGGGATCTGCGCGTGTGACCTCCGCGCCAGTGGCCTCTGCGAATACCGCACAAGGATTGAATAACAGGCCGCCCAGCACTACAGGCAGCCAACAGAATGACTTTTTCATAGATCATCTTCCGAATACACATCATCGGCGCGCGCACCGAAAGTGCTCCGGTACGCACGGACTTAAGGGGAAAATGATTTACGCGTTAGGTGGGGGTGTGGGCGGTGCTTGGCCGAGACTGCGCACATGCGCTGAGCTAATGGTGTGCCTGCCGGCGGTGATCAGCGGCGATGGCGTTGTCGCAAATTGCCCGGTGATGCCAGCGGAATGGCCATGACAACAATGCTGGCAATGGTCGTCATTGAGTTCGCCGTCTGTGGTTGCGTCTTTATGTGCTTCCAGCGAATGACCGAAATCGTCCTCGTGGGATAACTCGGTCCCGTGGGGGGCGCCGTCCATTGCAATATCGGTCGCGCCCTCGACGCCGGTCAGGAGCAGAGAAAACATCAGCACGTGGAGGAATACGGTTCGCATGGTGAAGTCAGCGTACCTCAAAATCGACATGCGCGGGGGAATCCAGTTCACAGTCACCGTGAACAGAGCGCAATTCATTCCTCGCAAGGCCCACGACCTTCAGTGCCGCGCTGATGTTAAGCGTTGCGATAATCGCCGCCACTATCAGGTCAGGCCAGCGCGAGCCTGAGACGAAGACACCGGCGGCCGCAACGATAACCGCCATATTGCCGATCGCGTCATTTCGGCTGCACAGCCAGATCGACTGACGATTGCTGTCGCCATCGCGGAATCGAAACAATAGGACCGCGACTGCGACGTTCACGACAAGCGCGAGCAAGGCAATCGTACTCATCGTCATTGGCTCGGGCGCGCTACCGGCGAACGCTCGATATACGGCGCTGCCAATGATCCACGTTCCAAACAGCGCCATGGTGGCACCCTTAAAGAGCGAGGCTTTGGCGCGCGCCGTCAGCGCCATGCCCACTACAAACAAGCTGATGGCGTAATTCGCCGAGTCGCCAAAGAAATCGAGCGCGTCCGCCTGCAACGACATCGAATCGCCAATCCGGCTAGCGATGATCTCGACGACGAACATGGCAAAGTTAGCGATGAGCGCGATCCAAAGCACGCGCCGGAAGACGCTGTCTGTGCCGCTCATCGAATCCGAGACGCAGTCGGTGCAGCCAGGCATCAGTCGGCCTCCTCGATATCCGTCGGCTCGCCGATATGCGCCACCATGTCATCAATGACGCAGCGAATGTGCTGGTCCAATGCCGAGTAGAAGATTTGCTTGCCACGACGTTCCGAACGGAGCACACGCGCTGCTTTTAGAAGACGCAGGTGATGGCTCACAAGCGAAGGTGAGGAATCGAGCTGAGCGGCGATGTCTCCGACGCTAATCGGTTCATCCAAGCAAGAGAGAATGATGCGTAAGCGGGTCGGGTCACCCATCAGCCGAAACATATCGGCCAGATGACCGATGGTGTCGTCCGCATGCAGCGGGATCACGTTTTCTTTGGGTTGGCTCATAACAACAACATATGAATAGATGTTGAAATGTTGACATGAATAAGCTTGTTCGTCAATCTACTCTAGAGTTCGGTTCTCTAGTAATTCCAATCGAACTGGAACAAGGCCGCCCCGACAACGAGATCGATCATGACGCAGAATGGGAGATACCGTGGCGGTACCCGAGCACCGAAATCGCTTTGATGATGCGCTAAATCCCAGATGGCATGCAGCATAATTCCCATAGGTCGTCCACGATGGGACATTCCGGGACGAGTCCACCATCACACTTGGCAACCATTTTTTGCAGAGTCGCTTGGATCTTGGAGAGATCACGAATTTTGGTAGTGACGTCTTCGAGGTGTCGGGCGGTTCGATTACGAACCTCGGCACAGGTGTAATCGCCGCCGTCGACGAGTTCCAGCAATTCGCGCGTCTCTTGCAGTGTAAAACCCAAGGCGCGGCAGCGCTTGATGAACGACAAGCGCCGCAGATGTGACAGGTCGTAGACACGGTGCCCACCGGCCGAGCGCAACGGTTCGGGCATCAAACCAATCTTTTCGTAGTACCGAACCGTTTCGATATTCACGCCGGTCTGCTTTGCCAGTGCGCCCCGTGAAAACTCATTTTTGTGACTGGCCACAATTGTTATCCTTGAACCTGTAGTTACTACAGGCTGTAGGGTACGAAATTGAACCACTATGTCAATTAGGATCTCAAGTACCGTGATTGAAAACGTTGCCCAAGCAAGCGAACGGAAAAGCGCGTTTGCCGCCATCGGTGGCGTTGTGGGCGCGGTGCTCGCATCGTCCTGCTGCATTGCTCCGCTGTTGTTGGTGACGCTCGGGGCCGGCGGTGCTTGGCTAGGTAACCTGACAGCACTAAAA
>CAZXCL010000102.1:4679-6637 GCA_964639265.1 uncultured Gammaproteobacteria bacterium
CCACTATTCGTCACGGTCACGCTCGCGTTTCTCGGCTTGGGGTTCTGGCAAGTCTACGGAAAACGCAAACCGACCTGCGATGACGGAACGTGTGAAACCTCTCTGTCCTCGACGCTGGTTAAAACCGCACTTTGGGTCGCGACGGTGCTCGTGACACTGGCGATGACCGTCAATGTCTGGGCGCCACTCTTTTACTAGGAGCGAACGATGAAACACCTATGGACGATGCTGACGCTTGTGATCTTATTTATTGGGTCGAATGCCGTTGCAGCGGACGACGAACGCACCGTGGCGTTCGAAATTGATAAGATGACATGCGCGACATGCCCGATCACCGTTCGCACAGCAATGCGGCGCGTCGACGGCGTGAAAACAGTCAACGTTGATCTTGATAGCAAGACTGCGACGGTTACTTACGATGCCGGCGTGACGACGCCTAGCGAGATCGCCAGCGCGTCCACCAACGTCGGATTTCCAGCAACAGCAATTGATGAGGGTGGCGCATGAGCGCTGCTTTGCCAAAAGTCGAAGACTATTCGACGTTGACCTGCCCGGAGTGCGGGCATCAGTCGAAGGATTTGATGCCCACCAACGCTTGCCAGTACTACTACGACTGCAATGGCTGCGGTGCACTCTTAAAACCCACTCCTGGTGACTGTTGTGTGTACTGCTCGTTCGGTGACGTGAAGTGTCCGCCGATACAACAGGGCGAGAACTGCTGCGCTGGGTGATGTTGAGTGAATAAGGACAAATACTCGAGACCATCACGGGAACATTGCTATGAAGAAAGACGGCGATCGACGGTCGAGATTTGTACGGACAGTGTCAACGGGACCATAAAATAAATAGGCCGCATTACGTCAATGAGTGCCGATCCAAGCCATAGCGGTTTGTTCACGATACCGCCCGCACTGCGCGTCCCCGCCAAATAACGAACAAAGCGGGGATCACGATGAGCGTCAACAGCGTGGCGCTAACCATACCGCCCACCATCGGTGCCGCAATTCGCCGCATCACTTCAGAACCCGTCCCTGCACCAAACATGATCGGCAAAAGACCGGCGATCGTGGCACAGACCGTCATCATAATGGGGCGCACACGAAGCACTGCCCCATCGATCACTGCGTGGCGCACATCTTCAATGCTCATTGCTCGATGGTCCCTTTCCGCGGCATGCTGACGTCGCTCAATAGCCTGATTAAGGTACACCAGCATTACGACGCCAATCTCTACGGCCACACCGGCCAATGCGACGAAACCAACGCCTACGGCCACCGACAAGTCATAGTCGAGCAGATACATCAGCCAGAACCCACCAATCAATGCCATGGGCAGCGTGCCCATGATGATGGCGACCTCGGTGAAGCGCCGGAAGTTCAGAAACAGCAGTAAGACAATAATGGCAAGTGTCACCGGGCCGACGACACTCAAGCGTTCTTTGGCACGCACCATGTATTCGTACTGGCCCGACCAGGCCAGCGAGTAACCTGCTGGCAGATCGACCTGATCGAGAACCGTCTGTTGCGCCTCCGCTACGTACGAGCCCAGATCGCGCCCGGCAATATCCACATACGTCCAGCCATTCAGTCGTGCGTTCTCGCTCTTGATAACCGGTGGACCTTCTCCAACGACAACCTCCGCAACATCGGCGAGCGCCACACGCGCACCGCTTGGCGTCACGATTGGCAGAATCCGCAACGTCTCAACCGAATCACGATCGCCTTGAGGATAGCGAACGTTGATGGGATAGCGCTCAAGGCCTTCGACGGTCTGAGCAACGTTCATACCACCAATAGCAGTACGCACGATATCTTGCACATCAGAAATGTTGAGACCGTATCGAGCGGCTCGCTCGCGATCGATATTCACTTCGACATAGCGGCCGCCGGCGACTCGCTCGGAGTAAACTGACGCTGTGCCGGGAACATCGGCGAGGCCACGCTCAAGGTCTTTACCGA
>CAZXCL010000102.1:6647-12080 GCA_964639265.1 uncultured Gammaproteobacteria bacterium
GTCCTGGATTACCTGTAGATCCGGACCGGCGACCTTGATCCCGACGGGCGTTTTGATCCCGGTAGCCAACATATCGATACGGGTCTTGATCGGCATCACCCAGGCATTGGTCAACCCCGGAACCTTCACCATGCGATCCAGCTCTTCGCGGATCTTGTCCGTTGTCATGCCCGGGCGCCATTGGTCGGGCGGCTTGAGTTGGATCAGTGTTTCGATCATGGTTAAAGGCGCCGGGTCGGTCGCTGTTTCGGCTCGCCCAATCTTTCCAAAGACACTCTTTACTTCCGGCAGCGTCTTGATCATGCGATCGGTCTGCTGAAGGACCTCTCTGGCCTTGTCGATCGAAATGCCGGGATACGTCGTTGGCATGTACATCAGATCGCCCTCATCCAGTGGCGGCATGAACTCGGAGCCCAACTGCGTGGCGGGCCAAAGCCCGACGATCAAGATCACAAACGCGCCGGCAAGTGTCGCCCGCGGGTACTGCATGACCTTTTCGATGATCGGTCGATAGCTGGCAACCAACAGGCGGTTGAGTGGATTCTTCTGCTCGGGGAGGATCTTGCCGCGAATGAAGTACCCCATCAGCACGGGCACCAACGTAATCGACAGCCCGGCCGCCGCGGCCATCGCATAAGTTTTCGTATAGGCCAGCGGCGCGAACAACCTCCCCTCCTGTGCTTCTAATGTAAACACAGGCAGAAAGCTCAGCGTAATGATCAGCAGCGAAAAGAACAGCGCAGGACCGACTTCGGTTGCCGCATCACCAACGATGCGCCATCGATTCTCATCGGTGAGTGGCTCTTTCTCGATGTGCTTGTGCACGTTCTCGATCATCACAATGGCGGCATCGACCATGGCACCGATCGCGATGGCGATGCCACCGAGCGACATGATATTAGCGTTGATGCCCTGCATGCGCATCACGATGAACGCGGTCAGAATACCAATCGGCAGACTGATCAGAATCACCAGTGATGAGCGCAAGTGAAACAGAAAAACAGCACAAATCAGGCCGACAACCAGGAATTCTTCAAACAGCTTGCCCTGCAAGTTATCCACTGCCCGATTGATCAGTGTTGAGCGGTCGTAGGTCTCAACAATCTCTACGCCCTCGGGAAGGCTCGCCTTCAGTCGCTCGAGCTTGGCCTTGATGGCATCGATTGTTTTCGAGGCGTTTTCACCCCAGCGCATGACCACCACACCGCCGACGACTTCACCCTCGCCATTGAGCTCGGCCACGCCGCGCCGCATTTGCGGTCCGACTCGTAAGGTCGCGACGTCTCGAATAAGCACGGGTGTGCCATCGGCATTCACCTTTAGCGGAATTACCGATAGATCCTCAAGTCCCTGAACATAGCCGCTGGCACGCACCATGTACTCGGCTTCGCCCATCTCCACCACGGAGCCGCCGGACTCCTGGTTGCCCTTGACGATGGCCTGTTTCACCGCCGACAGCGGCAAATCGAACGCGCGCAGTTTGTCTGGATCGACGACCACTTGGTACTGGCGCACCATGCCACCAATCGTCGCCACTTCGGCAACGCCGGGCACCGTCTGGAGCTCGAATTTCAAGAACCAGTCTTGCAAGCTGCGAAGCTCGGCCAGATCGTGCTGGCCAGTACGATCGACAAGCGCGTACTCGTAGATCCAGCCGACGCCCGTCGCGTCGGGACCAAGTGCCGGCTTGGCCGTGTCGGGCAGTTGTGCCGCGACCTGGCTCAAGTACTCCAGTACGCGCGAGCGTGCCCAGTAGAGGTCGGTGCCGTCCTCAAAGATGATGTAGACGTAGGAGTCGCCAAAGAACGAATAACCACGAACGGTAAGCGCTTTGGGGACCGACAACATGGCCGTCGTCAACGGATAGGTGACCTGATCTTCGACCACCTGCGGCGCTTGACCCGGAAACGAGGTTTTGACGATGACCTGAACGTCTGAGAGATCCGGTAGAGCATCGATCGGCGTGTTACGAGCGCTGTAGATCCCCCAGGCGACTAGGAACACGGTTGCCAGCACAACTAAAAAACGATTCTCGATCGACCATCGAATGAGCCTTGCGATCATGGCATGTTCTCCATGTCATGGCCGGCGTGGGGATCTTCGTCACTGTCCTTTTGAACCTCTTCATCGGCGCCCATATCATGGCCGGCATGTGCACCGTCGTTCGTATCGCCCTCCGGCATATCGTAATCCTCGGTCTGGCCATCAGCGCCCGTCGTCATGCTGGCCTCATCGCTTGATTCCATTCGCGCCAACGCGGAATCGATATTGGATTCTGAATCGATCAGGAACTGCCCCGAGGTCACGACGCGATCGCCCGGCGCCAGGCCCTGGCGAATCTCGATGAACTCTCCCGACTCAATGCCCACCTCAACTGCTTGGGATCGATATCGACCGTCGCCCAGGACAACCACGACGCGATTCACCTCACTGTTCGGGATGAGTGCCTGTCGGGGTATATAGAGCGTCTCACCGCTCGGCGGTACGAGGATGCGCGCTCGAGCAAACATGTTGGGTAGCAATTGCTGCTCGGGATTGGACAGTCGAATTCGCACGTTGAGGGTGCGCGTTCTCGAATCTAGTTCGGGGTAGACGTAATCCACTGTACCTGACCACTGGCGGCCCGGGTGCGCATCGCTGGTCACAACGGCTTCTTGTCCCTCGGCTACCCACGCGGCCTGACGCTCGAAGACCTCGGCATTGACCCAGACCTCGTCGAGTGCCCCGATCGCCATAATGTTGCTGGCCGCAGTGATGTATTGGCCTTCACGGACACCCAAGTGCGCAATGACCCCGTCGCTCGGTGCGATCACGTCGATCCTTTGCTTTACTCGACGATCGCGCTCAAGCCGAGTGATTTGCGACACGGTAAAACCCAGTGCGGCTAAGCGCTCGCGCGACGCGGCATGCAGCGCCGTGTTGCGACTTTGCAAGGCGGCCAGAAACTCTTCTTGCGCATTGACCAACGTTGGCGAGTACAACTCGAACAACACCTGGCCCTTCGAAACCGGGTCACCGGTCGCCTTGATAGCAAGCTTTTCGATCCATCCGTCCACTCGGGGGCTGATCGTGTGCAGCGTGTCTTCGTTGTAGCCTATGTAACCCACGGTCGAGATGGGTCTGTCCAACGCGCCTTGCTGGACGTCGGCGGTGCGAATCCCCAGATTGTTAACGACGGTCGGTGAGATATTGACGGCACCACTGTCCGCGTCGTCCATCTCGTCGGCGTACACTGGCACTAAGTCCATGCCCATCGGCGACTTGCCCGGTTGGTCCGATCGAAAGTTCGGGTCCATCGGCGCTTTGTAGTACAGCACTTCGCGTTCGTTGGACGAAGATGGCGCGCCGCCCGACGATGCCGGCATCCAGCGCTGGCCGATCAGGAAACCAATAGCGAGTGCTGCGCCAACAAGAATGAGACTTTGAATCCACCGGTTCATGGGTTTAACCCTCCAAGGTTTGCGATAACGGCATGGCTTTGAGCGCGTTCAACCCGCAGCTGCTCGAACGCCAGGCGTGTTTCCAATTCATCGATGTAGCCGCGCATGACGTCGGTAAAGTCACCGCTTTGGCTTTGGTAAGCGAGCAACGCCGCATTGGCGCGATCTTCGGCCTGCGGCAAGATTGAGCGCTGGTACAAATCGATGCGGCGTGTGAGGTCCTGCCAACGGGCGTATTCGGCTTCGAGCTGGCTTTGCAGGCGTCGCATGAGTTGCTCACGGTCCTGTTCAGCGGCACGCCGTTCACTCAATGCGGCGGATAGCTTGCGGTCCTGTCGGTTACCTCGAAACAGCGGCAAGTCAACGACAAATGACAGGCTGACAAAATCGGATCTCGGCTCACCGGGCACCAAGGACCCATCGCGATAGCCGTAGCCTAGATCGATGGCCCAACCCGGCTTGTACTGCTCTTTAGCCAGATCAATGCCGGCTTTGCGAGCGCTGACCTCGGCGGCGGCCGCTTGAAGCGCTGGGTGCGTTGCCAGCGCGTCTTGCAATGTCTCGTAAGGCGGTACGGCAGACCACGACGGCAGCGTGCTATCGAGCGGTCGACTGGCGGAACCGCCAATCCACTCACCCAACGCCGCGCGCCCACGCGCACGCTGCCGATTGATGCTGATGATCCGATCATCGAGCCGGCTCAACGCCAACTCGGCCTGCAGGACGTCTTGCTGGTCCTTTTTGCCGACTGCGTATAGTGATTGCGTCACGGTCACTAGGTCATCGAAGTACTCGCGAGTCTCGGTGACGATCGCCTGTGCTCGATCCCAATAAAACGTCTCCAGCCAGCTTTGCCGAACTGCCGTCACCACATCGCGATGTCGGGCCTCGGCCGAGTCGTCCATCTTGCCGGCCAGCACTTCCAGTCGGCGCGTACTGAGATCGCGTGACTTACCGGCGGGAAAGGCCTGGCGGATACCGAGCTGGGCTTGGGTCATGCCCTCGGTCGTAAAACCGCCGGATTCGATCGGGAAATTACCAACACCGCATCGCAGTTGCGGGTCCGGCAGCTGACCCGCTGCAACCGACTCTTCTCGAAGGGCTTCCGCGCGTGCACGAATCGCCTCGGTGCCGGGCTCGTTGTCGACGGCAATTTGTACGGCTTCTTCAATGCGAAGCGGCAGAGCGCTCTGGGCGTAGACTGCAGACGTTAGAAACACGGACGCGGCAAACATCAGGATGCCGCTTGTCGCCAACGGCGTTGGCCACCGATAGGTCGAGACGCAAGACCGCACGCCACTTAGGATCACACTAGGACGCATTACGCACCTCCGATTTTGCGCGCTCCGTTGCAATCAGGTAGAGCATCGCAGCGGAACATGAAATGAGTAGAAAGCCGTTGAGCGACTCAAGGCCGGCAAGAAAACGAAGATGGCCCGTCGGGTAGATATCCCCGAGACCGAGTGAGGTGTAGTTCACCAGTGAGAAATAAAACACGCTCATGGCATCGCTCGTGTCGCCACCGGAAAAGCCACCCAGCCGCCACTGCTCACCAAGACAAAAACCTGCGGCATAGACCGCCGCCTCGATCAAATGCGCGATAGACAACCCAACCAGGGCGAGCTGTGCTTTAGCCGCACGATTCAACCGCAATCGTGTGATGCGCTCATGCAGCGTGGTCATGGCAACGTAGTGCACGCCGCCGCACACCAGCACCAAGACCAGGCCCATCAGTCCCGCAGCCGTCATGACGCGGCTCGCTGACGTTGCAAGAAGAACCGCGCGAAGGCAAAGACGATCGCAATGCCGACGATGGCGATCACCACGATCGTCGGATCGGCGCTGCCTTTGATCCAGAGAAAGGCACCCAGTGCAGCAAGATCCAGTGCGATAGCACTGATCAGGATCGCGGGGTTCGCGCCGACGTCGTCGCGCAGATACCGCAGCACACCCCAATGAATGATGATGTCCATCACTAGGTAGAAAATTGCAC
>CAZXCL010000103.1:0-11647 GCA_964639265.1 uncultured Gammaproteobacteria bacterium
TCGATCAGCGGTACCGGTGAACCAACCACCTCGATCAGCGGAACGGGCGAACCCACGACCGCCGTCGACGGCAATGGTGGTGTTTTCATCACAACCGCTCTGAGCGGTGGTAGCGGCGCCCCGTCTACGGGTGGCCGCCCTTCGAGTGTGCTGACCCTCGGCGGGACCGGTCTGCCACAGAGCAGCGTGAGCTCGCACACCATCCGTTCGATCAGCGGAACGGGTGAGCCGGGCAATGCCGTGTTCAACGGTATTCGTGTGCTCAGCGGCAGCACCGCGATTGCGACCGCAGTTAATCGGCCTTCTGACATCCGGACCCGTGACGGCGAAGATGCATCGAAGCGGGCTGCGGGAAGCTCAGACGCGATGGCCATCATCGATGGCTCCGGTGCTTTGGGCGGCGGTCTGGCCACCTCTGTGTTTGGTGCGCAGCCCGCTGGCATCATCGATGTCAACGTGTCGGACACTACCAACATTGCTATCCGGTAGCATCGTTGCGACGGACCGCGGCGGGTAGTTCTCGCCGCGGTCTTTTCGAAGTTTTCAGCGCCCAAACCAAGACACCGCAATACCTGCATACACGGATGTCTATATGAGTGTGCAGGTGTCGCGCACGTGAAACGTCAGCATTTTGCGTCCGGCGGCGAGGTCTCTTATCCTTGGCGCCCCGCTGGGATGGCTACACAGAGACTCGACTCCGATGTTGCGCGCGACAATTCTGCTGCTGGCCCTGGCCGCTACCTGGCTGTTGTGGTCAGGCCTGTACAAACCTCTGTTGCTCGGACTGGGCCTGCTCTCGCTGGCGATAACGCTGTGGCTGTCGCTGCGAATGGGTCTGGCGCGCCGCGAAGTGTTTGCTCTGGATCTGGTGCCGAAGCTCGTGGCGTACTGGGCCTCACTTCTGGTCGACATCGTCAAATCAAATTTTGTTGTCGCGCGCATTATTCTGTCGCCAGGTTTGCCCATCTCGCCACAGTTGGTCGAGCTCAAGCCCGATCTTGAAGGCCAGGTCGCCCGCGCGACGCACGCCAACAGCATTACGCTGACGCCCTCAACCGTAACGCTCGACTCCTATCGCGGTACCGTGCTCGTGCACTGTCTGACTCAACAAAGCGCTGAGGACACACGCAACAATTCGTATGCGACGCGGCTCGCTCGACTGCTGGGAGATCGATAGTGATCTTTCATATCGCATTGATCGCTATTGCGGTCACAATGGGGTTGGCGTTGATCAGGGCGCTGCTCGGGCCAAGCGTTTACGACCGCGTGCTGGCGGTAAACATGTTTGGTACCAAGACGGTTTTGCTCCTGGCGATCATCGCCTACGTAGCGGGACGCCCGGACTATCTCGATCTGGCACTGGCCTATGCGCTGATCAACTTTATCGGCGTACTGGCAGTTCTCGAATTTTTCCGCCAGGCCGAACAAAACAAAGAGCCGGATTCATGACGCTGCTCGACTGGATTTGCGGGGCCCTCGCGACGGCCGGCGGTTGCTTTATCCTGATGGGCGGTATCGGCGCGCTGCGCATGCCTGATCTCTACACGCGCATGCATGCCTCGAGCCTGACCGACACACTGGGCAGCCTGCTGATTTTGCTGCCGCTGATGATCCAGAGCGGCTTTACGCTGCCGACGTTCAAACTCATTGCCGTGGCCGCGTTCCTTTTGCTGACCAGCCCGGTTGCGTCCTACGCGCTTGGCAACGCCGCGTTGTTGTCTGGCCACAAGCCATGGCTGGGTGACGATGCGAAGGCGTCGACGGAGAGCGATGCGTGATTGAGCTGCTCGCCATCTTTCTACTGTGCCTGACGGTGATTACGGCGATCGGGGCGGTCACGACGCGCAATCTTTTTGCCGCCACCATGCTGATGGGTATTTTCAGTTTGCTCATGGCGGTGTCGTTTCTCTTGATGGATGCCGCTGATGTGGCACTCACCGAAGCCGCCGTTGGCGCTGGCATATCGACGGTGTTGCTGCTGGCGGCGCTGTCTCTGACCAGTTACGAAGAACAATCGTCTGGCATGCGCCCCGGCCTGGCGCTCATCGTGGTGTCTGTGACGGCGGCCGTCATTTTTTACGCAACCTTTGACAAGCCGCCGCTTGGCGATCCGACTTCGCCGGTGAACACGCATGTTGCCGCGGAGTATTTCTCCATGACGCGCGAGCACGTTGAGATTCCCAACGTCGTCACGGCCGTGCTCTCAACGTTTCGCGGATACGATACGCTTGGCGAAGTGATTGTGGTGCTAACGGCAGCCATCGGTGTGCTGTTTCTCCTTGGGCCGGGTTCGCCCGCGCCGGCGTCACCTTCGCGCCCGGTTCAGCCGGGTCTGAAGCATCATCAACCGCTGCGCATCGTCGGCAAGATCGCGATTCCGTTTATTGTGCTGTTCGCACTTTATGTGCAGTTTCACGGTGAGTATTCGCCCGGCGGTGGCTTTCAGGCTGGCGCGCTGCTCGCTGCCGCTATCATCCTGTATGGCCTGCTCGAAGGCCGCGATGCCGCAAACATGGTGCTCCCGCCTTCGGTGCTGCGCATGATGGCGGCGCTCGGTGGTTTACTGTTCGGCGGCGTGGGCGTGGTGACGATGCTGCTGGGTGGCAACTTCCTCGACTATGACGTGTTGCTCGACAACACAGTGAAGGCCCAACAGACGGGCATCATTGTGATTGAAGCGGGCGTGGGCATTGCCGTGGCCGGCGTGCTGATGGTCATCTATCACGCTTTCGCGGCGCGAGGTCGTTCATGAGCGCGGCGCTTGATCTGTTTAACTACTGGGTGTTTGTCCTGCTGCTGATGATCGGCTTTTATGCGGTGATCGCCAGGGACAATCTGGTCAAAAAGCTGCTGGGCCTGTCGATCTTTCAGGCCGGCGTGTTTCTCCTGTTTATCTCCATGGGCAAGGTTAACGGCGGCACGGCACCGATCATTGTCAACGACAACTGGGATGCCGTCTTTTCCAGTCCGCTGCCCCAGGTCCTGATTCTGACCGCCATTGTGGTGGGTATCTCAACGCTCGCCCTCGGTCTTGCCATTGTCGTGCGCATCAAAGAGGCGTTCGGCACGATTTCTGATATCGACGCGCCGCAGCGCGAGCAACCCGGCAAGCGCCTGTGAGTATCACCGCTCAACTTCCGGCACTGCAGATTGTGGTGCCGATGCTCACCGCACCCGTGCTGGTGTTGCTGCGCGATGCACGTTTGTGCTGGCTGACCGCATTGCTGACCAGCGCCATCACTTTTGCGATGGCAGTGTCGCTGACCGGCAGTGTGCTCGACGGTGTGGAGGTGCGTTATGCCATGGGAGGCTGGGCAGCACCCTATGGCATCGAGCTTGTTGTCGACGAGTTAAGTGCGCTTTTGCTGTTGATTATCACCGGCGCCTCAACGCTGGCGCTGCTGGCGGGGCGGGCAAGCCTGCTTGCGCAGATCGGCGCCGAGCGGATGAGCTTGTTTATGGCGGCCTGGATTCTGGCGTTGACCGGGCTTGTGGGCATCGTCATCAGTGGCGATGCCTTCAACATCTTTGTCTTTATGGAAATCTCGTCGCTGGCCACGTACATACTTGTATCCGGTGGTCCCGATCGGCGTGCGTTGCCCGCGGTGTTCAAGTATCTGGTGACCGGCACGGTGGGGGCGACGTTTTATTTGATCGGTGTCGGCATGCTCTACATGATGACCGGCACGCTGAATATTTCCGATATCGAGATGCGCCTGGCGACCGTGGCCGGTTCGCCGTTGGTATACGTGGCAGGCGGCTTTATTACGATTGGACTGGCGTTGAAAGCGGCTGTTTTTCCGTTGCACGCCTGGATGCCAAACGCCTACACCTATGCGCCGCATATGGTTACGGCATTTATCGCCGCCTGCTCGACCAAAGTGGCGCTGTACGTGCTGCTGCGGATGGATTTTTTCATCTTTCAGCAGAACTTCGTTGGCCACGAAAATCAATTCACGTTGGCGCTGATGCCGCTGGCCGCCACGGGCATCTTGTTTGGTTCCTTTGCCGCGGTGTTTGCAAAAAACATCAAGCGCGTGCTGGCCTTCTCATCGGTCGCACAGCTCGGGTACATCCTGCTCGGTGCCTCGTTGATTTCAGTTGCTGGCTTCAACGCAGCGCTGCTGCATTTTTTCAATCACGCCCTGGCCAAAGCTGCGCTGTTTCTGGCTGTGGCGTGTCTGGGTTTTCGATTTCTGTCTCTGCGGCTCGAGTCGCTGGGCGGGGCGGGGCGGCAAATGCCCTGGACCATGGCGGCATTAGCGCTTGCGGGCTTGAGCCTCATCGGTGTGCCCGGTACCGCGGGCTTCGTGAGCAAATGGGCGCTGGTACTTGCGGTCATGGAGCAGGGCGCGTTGGGGGTGGCGCTAGTGGTGCTGATTCTGATCAGCTCGCTGCTCGCCGTGGTCTATGTCGGCCGCATTCTTGAGCATTTGTGGTTTGGCGAGCCTCCGGCTGATGCGATTGCCGTCAAAGAGGCACCGTTGTGGATGCTGCTGGTGACCTGGTTGGCTGTTGCCTTGAATATCTGGTTTGGTCTTGATGCATCGCTCAGTGGCGAGTTGGCAGGACGCGCGGCCTCGAGCATTGTGAGTCGCACACCATGAGGGTGGAGATGCTCATCATCGTGAGTCTGCTGCTGCCGCTGGTCGGCGCAGTATTGATTGCACTGTGCGGTCGCTGGCCCAACGTGCGTGAGGGCATCACGCTTGCGACCGCTGTCGGGCTGATGCTGACCGTATGGTCCTTGCTGCCGTTTGTCGCCGAAGGCGGGCGACCGGCAATCGATCTGTGGCAGATGATGCCGGGCGTGCGCATCGCGTTTGAGGTGGAACCCCTGGGGATGCTGTTTGCGGCGCTCGCGTCCATGCTGTGGATCGTCAACTCCGTGTACTCCATAGGCTATATGCGCGGCCTGGGCGAGAAAAACCAGACGCGTTTCTATGTGTGTTTTGCCATCGCGCTGGCGGCGGTCATGGGTATGGCGTTCGCCGGTAACCTGCTGACACTGTTCCTGTGCTACGAAATTCTGACCGTCTCCACCTACCCGCTTGTCTCCCACAAAGGTGACAAGGCGACCGTGCGCTCGGCGCGCATCTACATGGGAGTGCTGCTTGGCACGTCCATCGGGCTGTTTCTGCCGGCGATTGTGTGGACGCAATCGGTCGCCGGTACGCTGGATTTTCAGCCCGGCGGCATTCTTGAGGGCCACTTGTCCGGCCCGGCCGTGGGCTTTTTGCTGGCGTTGTTTGTACTGGGCGTAGGCAAAGCGGCCGTGATGCCCGTGCATCGCTGGCTACCCGCGGCGATGGTCGCGCCAACGCCGGTCAGTGCGCTTTTGCATGCCGTGGCCGTGGTCAAGGCCGGGGTGTTCACCATCACCAAACTTATCACCTACACATTTGGCATCGAGTTTCTCGATGGTCAGCCCAGCGCCGACTGGCTGATGCCGCTGGCCGCGTTCACGATTCTTGCGGGGAGTGCGATTGCGCTGGCGCAAACCAATCTCAAGCGGATGCTGGCGTATTCCACGATCAGTCAGTTGTCGTACATTGTGATGGCGGCGGCGGTGCTCAAGCCGCTGTCGGAAATTGGCGCGGCCGTGCATATGGTGGCCCACGCGTTTGGCAAGATCACACTGTTTTTCGCTGCCGGTGCCATTTACGTGGCGTCGAAGAAAACGGAACTGCATCAACTGCACGGGATTGGCCGGCGTATGCCCTGGACCATGACCGCCTTTACGATCGGCGCGCTGTCGATGATCGGGGTGCCGCCAACGGCCGGATTTGTCAGCAAGTGGTACATCCTCGGAGGTTCGCTTGAGGCACAAAATCTGCTGGCGATCTTCACCCTGATTGCCAGCACGGTACTGAACGCGGCGTACTTTCTGCCGATCATCTATCGTGGCTGGTGGGGCGTTGAATCCGCGACACCGTACAAGAATCACGGTGAAGCGCCGTGGCCGATGGTGCTGGCACTGACAATCACTGCAGCACTCACGCTGATTTTTTTCATCTACAACCAGCCGGTGCTCGATCTTGAATCGCAACTGGTGGGGCGGGTGAAATGAGCCCTGATGTGAATAAACACCAGACCAACGATCACTGGCTTGTGCGGCCAGGTACGGTGCGCGTCTTGCGCATTGCCGCTGCGGGGCTGTTGGGGCTGTTTTTGTTGGCGCAGTTTTTCATACCGGTGAAGGCCAAGGTGCCGCTCGAGGGCAGCTTTGGATTCGGTGCCTGGTTCGGGTTTGTGTGCTGCGTGGCCATTGTGTTTTTCGCCCGCATCCTCGGATGGTGGCTCAAGCGATCCGAAAACTACTATGCGGATGCGGGCATCGAGCCCGCGCCGCAGATCAAAGACCGGGCGGACCCGAGCGCGCGCAATGAGGATCGGATCGATGGTTGAGTCTCTCTCGCCCGGTCTGTTGCTTCTCTTCGCGGCGCTTCTGATTGCCATCAGTCGCGGCATCGTGCGTACGATCGTTGTGCTGGTGGCGCCGCTTTGCGCACTGTGGCTGACGTGGGGCGTGCCCGATGGCGTGGTGGCCACGGTCAAGTATCTCGACTACACCATCCAGATCGTCGAAGGCAGTCCGGTGCGACGTCTGTTCGCAACGATTTTCTGCCTGATGGCATTTGTGGGTGGCTTGTATGCCTGTCGCGTTGCGCGCGGCTACGAATTGGCGGCGGCATTTGCGTACGCCGCGGGTGCCGTTGGCGTGTGTTTTGCCGGCGATCTGCTCACGTTGTTCCTGTTTTGGGAAATGATGGCCATCTTTTCTACCGTGATCGTGTTCTGCGGTGGTACGGAGCGCTCGCGCGCCGCCGGTATTCGTTACGCGGTGATCCACCTGCTCGGCGGCGTCATTTTGAAGGTGGGTATCGAAGGGGTCATGGTGGCGACGGGCTCCGTTGAGATCCGGGCGCTTAGTGCCCACGACTTCGGTACCTGGATGGTGCTGCTTGGGATTCTGGTCAATGCCGCGGCACCGCCGCTATCGGCCTGGCTGGCCGATGCCTATCCGGAGTCCAGTCCTACCGGCTCGGTGTTTCTGTCGGCATACACGACCAAGACGGCGGTGCTGGCTTTGATCCTGCTGTTTCCGGGCGAGACCGTGTTGATTCCTGTCGGCCTGTTCATGGTCTTTTACGGCATTGTCTACGCACTACTTGAAAACGACGCCCGACGCATCCTGGCCTATTCAATAGTGAATCAGGTGGGGTTCATGGTCACCGCGGTCGGGATCGGAACCGAAACCGCGCTCAACGGTGCCGCGGCTCACGCGTTTGCGCACATCATCTACAAAGCGTTGTTGTTTATGAGTGCCGGTGTCGTGGTGTATCGCACGGGTCTGAATCGCTGCAGTGATCTGGGCGGTTTGTTTCGCAGCATGCCCGTGACCTGTGTTTGCGCGATCATCGGCGCGCTGGCCATTTCGAGTTTTCCGTTTACCTCGGGCTATACGACCAAGACGCTGATCTCGGAAGCCGCGGCCGGGCAAGGATTGGTGCTGGTCTATTATCTTCTGGCCGCTGCTTCGGCTGGCGTGTTTCTTCATGCGGGCATCAAGTTTCCGTGGTTCGTGTTCTTTAACAAGGACGCTGGCCTGCGTCCCAAGGATGCGCCGTGGAATATGGCGCTGGCCATGATGCTGTGTGCCGGGGCTTGTCTGCTTATTGGTATCTACCCCGAGCCGCTCTATCAATGGCTGCCCTACGCTCAGGAAACCAACGTGTACACGCCCGGCAAGGTGTTGTTCTATCTGCAGCTTCTGGGCTTCAGTGGTCTGGCATTTTTCCTGACGCTGCCTCTGATGAAACGTACCCTCACGCTGTCGCTGGATCTTGATTGGGTGTATCGCAAGCTGATTCCGCTGTTGTGGGGCTGGTGTGTGGCCGGTCTTGTGGCCGTGCGCGACCGTGCTTCAGTCGATTTGCTGGCGGCCAGACAACGCGCTGGCGAGTGGCTGGCCAGCCACTGGGGTCGGGATGGGCTGTTTGCGCGCTCATGGCCAATCAGCTCAACGGCCCTGTGGATCGCAGCCCTGCTTGCCGCCTACGTGTTGGTCTATTTCGCCTGACCAACGTCCGGATACGCCCAAAACCGTACGAATCGGCCGATCCGGTCGCCACATTCGGCCTCCAGGCCACATGGTGAGGCTCACGTTTACTGCGGGAGTTCTCCATGTCTGCCTTGCCAACTATTGGTCGGTTTGCCGTTCGATTAGTGTATTTGGTCCTCGCGCTGGGCGTGGCGGCCTACGCAGTGCGCTACCTTTTTCGCTGGCCCAATCCCTTCAATGCCTTTGATGTCAGTTTCGCGGTCGTGCAGCATCTGTCGGTACCCGGCCATTTCTTCTTTGGTGCGCTGGCGCTTGCGTTAACGCCTGTGCAGTTGAGTGAGCGTGTACGCCGCCGCTGGCCCAGGGCGCATCGACTCAGTGGCCTGATCTACTTGATAGCGGTGTTCATTGCCGGAATATGTGCGCTGCGCCTGGCCCCTTCGGCCCAGTTTGGCGTGCTGCCTAAACTTGGATTTCTGATCCTGGGGAGTTTGTGGCTCACCTTCACCGCCTATGCCTGGCAGCGCGTGCTGGTGCGCGATTATTCGGGTCACGCTCGTTGGATGATGCGCAGTATCGCGCTAACGGCATCGGCGGTTACGCTGCGGCTGATTCTCGGGCTGGGCGCCGCATGGGCGGGACAGCCGATGTCGCTGGTCTATCCGTTTGCCGCGTGGGCCTGCTGGCTGATCAATCTTGCGCTGTGCGAGTGGTGGCTGCGGCGGCCTTCCGGTAAGCGCTCGGTGTCATTCCCGCGTAGCGCTTGAACGCCTGATTGAAGGTGGACTTTGCGGTGAACCCCACGTCGTAGGCGATATCGATCAGCGTTTGAGTGGCGTCGGCCTGATCGATAGCGGTCTTGGCGGCGTCGATGCGCCAGCGATTTACGTATTCGTAAAAGTTGCCGCCTCGCTCGCGATTGATGCCCTCGGACACCAGGTACTGCGGATAGCCGCTGCGCTTGGCCAATGTGGCAATGGTCAGCGCCGGTTGGCGAAAGAGCTGGTCTTGTTGCATGAGCTCGTCAAGTCGCGCCAGGACATCGCCGTATTTGTCGGGCGCGCTGTTCTCGGGCGGTGGGTCGGGCGCCAGTTGGATAGGTTCCGGGCGTCGCAGACTCATGTAGCCAAGCGCGAAAACCCACAGCGATACCGTGCCGTAAATGGTCCAGTGGCTGATGCCTGCCACCGACGTTGTCGCCTGAATCAACGCGACCGCCCAGATGGCCAGCTGCCAGGCCGCCATGATCAAAAGCCAGCGCAATCCTTGACGATCGGCATCCGCACGTTGCTGCTTGAGTCGCTCTCGGTACTGCACGATCAGGTAGATGGCCGCGGCAAGATAGGCGGTACTGCAAGCAAACAGGGCCGGGCCAATCATTGTGAAACGCCAGGGCGCCATACCCTCGGGCAATGTGCCGCTGGTGAAAACGGCGCGCAGACCGTCGGTCGGCAGCAGCAGCAATTCGGCGTTGATGATCATGATCAACACCATGGGTGCCGCATGAAGCCAATCGGTCATGCGCAGCCGCCGATGCTGAATCAGCGCGCGCACATACACGTAGAAAAATGCTGCGTAAACAAATGGCAGGAACTGGCTGAGTCCGTACAGGCGCAGCAGCCACGGGCCGTCCATCGGCGTGCGCAAATGCGCGATCAGAACAACGAGATGGACACTGAGCACGCCAATCCAGGTGGCGAGAATGCGATAGGAGTGACCACGGCTGGTCTGACGCCACAGCGCCAGCGTCAGCAGCACGCCTTGTGCGGCGCCGACGGTGTACAGATAGATCCAGAGTTCGCGTGTCATGTTCCTGTTGCCTGCAAGGGTGCGCACTGGACATAACGTATCCAGTGCGGGCGACTTCGATGGCTCAGCGTGAATGAGTTAACGGAATCACGTTGGTAAAGCCACTATATTTTACGCGACTTCCCAAACCGACGAGACAGGTTGGTGACCGAAACACTTCCAGTTTTAAAGTCTGGCCCCAGGGTCGGCAGCTCGCAGCCGGTTTTGCTGCTGCGCAATATCAAGAACGGCGACGGTAGGGCCAGACGCTTTCCGTTGGAGAAATTCCGTTTATCGATTGGCCGCTCACCGGAGGACGACATCTGTCTTTCCGAGGGCAGCGGTGTCAGTCGCAATCATGCCAGTGTGCTGGTGCTCGACGGGGAAGTCGTGATCGAGGATCTGGGCAGTCGTAACGGCACCTACGTCAATCGCAAGCTTATTCGCGGTAGTCGCCAGACGACGCTGAAGTTTGGTGACGTCATCGCGATCGGTCGTTATCGACTCAAGCTGGTTGATGAGGCGGCCACCGAACGCGCGGATACGACCGTCAGCGATGTACAGAGCCTGCTGGCTTCATGGAAAGCGGTCAAAACGCCATACGCAGACGTGTGCCCTCTGTGCCATGAGCCTTGCCATGGTACTCGCGACGATGCGGCGGATGAGGCCCAGGCTGCGGAACCCGAGCCGCTGGCAGAGGCGTGCATGGCCGAAGATGGCGAGCAGTTTGAGGCGATCACGATTGCGCTTCCGGTCCATGGGCGAACCTACGGCCGCAAACTGTCGCGACGCCCGCTGCTACGCCGCAGACCCGCACCGAGCAAGCGGGCCAGTCTTGCCATCGCCAAACGCCAGAGCAGTATCGGGCTGGGCGCAGCGGGTCCGCGTACGCCCAGTGCGGGCCTGCACTAGCCTTTAGGCTTGGGCGGCCTCGGTTTTTGACGCCTGCACTTCGGTCTCCCAGTTCTTGGAGACCAGTCCGATTGCCAGAATCACGGCCCCAATCGCGACGCTGAACTTCACGATCTGCAGATAGAGATTCGGCATCTCGGCGACATTCCCAGGATCAAAGTTGCCCGCAAAAATACCGGCGATGATGTTGCCGATTGAGTAAGTGAGCACAAACACGCCCATCATCTGACCGAGGTAACGCTTGGGCGAGAGCTTGCTGACCGCGCTGAGTGCGATGGGGCTCAAGACCAGCTCACCCACCGTATGCACAAAGTAGGTCATGATGAGCCAGTAAGGCGCTGCTTTGAGGCCCGATGCGGCAATCTGAGCAGCAAAAAACATGATGATAAAGCCGCTGGCCATGATGATCAGGCCGATCGCACACTTGATGCCGTACGCCGGTGAGATCATGCGCTTGCCCAGCCAGATCCAGAAGGCGGCGAAAAACGGTGAGAGCACAATGATGAAAAACGAGTTGGCCGACTGGAACCAGGTGGTCGGGATCTCGAAGCTGCCAATCATTCGATTGGTGTAGTCGCGTGCGAACAGATTCAGCGAAGAACCAGCTTGCTCGAATCCAGACCAAAAGCACGCCGAGGCGATACACACCAGTAGCAGCGCCCACATCCCTTTCTTTTCCACATTCGACAGTTTGCCGAAAAAGTAAAGGCCGCCGAAGTACAACACGAAACAGATCACGAATGCCCAAGCCACATCTTCGGCCGTCTCTACCGGGTCGATGGCAACGGTGCCGCTGATCATAAGGCCGATCAATATGACCAACGCGATCATGAACACGCCGATCGCGCCCCAGCTCTTGGTTTCCGCGCTGTCTGACATCTT
>CAZXCL010000104.1:0-11533 GCA_964639265.1 uncultured Gammaproteobacteria bacterium
TCGCCGCGACGGGTCGGGAACAGATAGTCGGTCTGGCGCTCGAGCAAAATCTCAAGGCGAGCACCGGCCACAAAGCGGTTGATCCAGTCGGTGGAATCCTCATACAGAGGAATCAGTCGCTCACGGTCACCCTTGCCCATGATGCGCACCACGCCCTGCTCCAGATTGATCTGGCTGAGCTTGAGGTTGATCAGCTCCGAGACGCGCAGGCCGGTCGCGTAGAGCACCTCGAGCATCGTGCGATCACGAAAGCCCAGCGGCTCATCAGTGTTCGGTGCCTTGAGCAGATCTTCGACCTGGGATTCGGTCAGCGTCTTGGGCAACGTGCGGCCGATCTTCGGCATCTGGATGTTCGACGTGGGATCGTCGGTGAGGTTGCCCTCACGCACCAGATAGCGGAAGAAACGGCGGAAACTGGAAAGCTGACGTGCCGTCGAGCGCGGACGTGCACCCTTCTCGGCTCGCTCAGCGATAAACGCGAGGATGTCCGCGCGTTCGGCCTCGGCCAGATGCGTCTCATCGCGACTCTTCAACCAGCGCGCGAGCGCCGTGAGATCAGCCCGATAAGCGGCCAGCGTGTTCTTTGACAGGCCCCGCTCCATCCAGATCGTATCGAGGAACAGGTCAATCATCTCTTTGGGCGCCGGAAATGGCGTTCCGCTGGATGGCATATTACCGATTGGCCCTTCTGACATTACAGCACTCACAAATACTTTACCTCTTAAACCGCGAATAACGCTGCGTGTTGCGATCCGTTGCGAAGCCGCATCAAAAGTTACAAGCGGCTGATCAGGTTCAACTTTTAACGTATATTGCCCCATCACTATGCACGCATGCCCCCGTGGGCGCCGTGAGCTTAGTCACAGAAGCGAAAACCTTTCTGACATAATCGTGACGCAGGTCACGACAATGTGTTGCCGGAGGGCCTCCCGCCCGCCGAATGGACTGCCGAGGAGCGACTTAGCTTGGCTCAACTCCTACGAAAGCTAGTTTTAACTACTTATGGTTTGTATGCCGTGATGGTGTTCGCGGTTGTGGCATCTCTGGTTTTAATTATGTTAATTCCAACGCCCGGTCTTGAGCGTCGCCGACGTGTGGCGAGCATGGGCGCCCGCTGCATATTCGCGCTGTGCGGCATTCCAATCACGGAGCATCAGCGTGAAAATCTGCCGAACGAACCGTGTGTCGTGGTGGCCAACCACGCCAGCTACCTCGACGGCGTGTTGATGTGCGCGCTGCTTCCGGCCCGATTCGGGTTTGTGATCAAGCGCGAAGTGACCCAGGCACCGTTCGTGCATTTTCTGCTGCGCCGCATCGGCGCCTATTTTGTAGAACGTCACGATCGCGGCGGCAGCGCACGCGACGCGCGGGCACTGGTCCGGGCCGCGGCCAGCGGGCGCTCTCTGGCGGTGTTTCCGGAGGGCACGTTTCGGGCCGAGCCAGGCATTCGACCGTTCAAGGCCGGGGCATTCGCGGCGGCGGTCAATGGGGGCCACCCTGTGGTCCCGGTAGCGATCGACGGTGCCCGCGCGATTTTGCCGGCAGGACGATGGCTCCCGCGTCGCGGGGCGTTGCACGTGTCCTACTTCAAACCGATCGCCTGCACAGGCGCGGGTCGTTCCGAGATGCGCCGACTCGCCGACCGATCACGTGAGGTCATTCTAGAGGCATTGGATGAGCCGGACCTGCATCCCGCGCCCGAACTGCCGCAGACGCGCCGCGCGTCCTGACCCGCGTCGGCCGCGATCAGCTTTCGCTCAAAACCCGGCCCTGGTCGTCAATAAACTGCAACCACGACTGGGCCTGTTCTTGCGTGGCACCGCCAAGCGATGAGGCCTCAACAAAAATACTCCGGGCGTCTTTGAGGCGCTCAAGCTCAAGCAGCGCAACGCCTTTGAGCAAGAGCACGGTGCCCTGATCCTTGTTGGTCAGACCCCCGCGCCCGAGCGCCTGCTCCGCCGCGGTAATCACCGCTTCCCATTCAAATCGCTCGGAGAAAAGCTGCGCCTTGCGCGCGTAAAGCATGCCGGTGGATGCGCTGGAGGCAAGCTCGTCGATCACGCCCATCGCGCGGTCAAACTCGCGCGCGGCCTCCCAGCATGACAGTAGCAGCTCGAGGTTTTCCGTCGTGCGCTCCACGCGTCCGGCTTCGATCTCTCGGGTGAGCAGTTCGGCCGCATCAAACGGCACGTTCATGTACAGCATCGTGCGCACCAAATCGATGATTTCGCCTTGATCAACAATTTGGCCGTGCGTATAGGCAAGCTGCATGGCCGACAGCAGGCCAAGCTCGTCGCCCAGTTCCTGATAGGCCCCCTGCAGCATGCGCCAGTTGTTCTTGTTCGTTGGCCATCGCGACACCAGGATACGCCCCGCGGCAGCGGCTTCTGCCGGCTGCTTGAGCTCGAAATAGCAGACCACGACCAGTTGATACCAGCTCTCTTCCGGCGTTTCCGACGTCGCAATGGCGCGTTCGGCCCACTTCAGCGCCTCAGCATAGCGCTCGACCCGCGCGTAGATCGAACCGATTAAAATGTAGGAATCGCGCGGCGGCTCGGGTGTCGACAACAACCAATACTCGATGGTCTGCAGCGCCTTGTCCCATTCCTCGCGCTGCGCGTACAAACTCGCCAGTGAATACAGCATGGCCTGCTGCGCGACAGGCGGCAGCGCGTTGAGCGCCAGACACGCTTCGAAATACAAAAGCGCCTGATCCAGATAGTCGTGCTCTGCGTAAAGAAAACCGTAGGTTTGCAGTACGATGGCGCGCTCGTAGCCCGTCAGTTCGCTCTGCTCAAGTGCCTGAAGTCCGCGCAACGCATCCTGGAACTGGCCATTGTCAATTTCCTCGTGGATGACGGCCAACATGGCGTAGACCTGCTGCGACATCAGCGGTTCGGGCTCTTTCTTTCTTTCAATCGTCCGCGACTGAGCCAGCGACGACATACTCATGCCGGCCATGGCCAGTACCAACAGCGCTATAACGAATTTTGCAGGCAGTCTGCGCATCAGTCGGCCATCTCGAATTCGATCGTCTGCGTCGCGCTGCGTTTGATCGCAACGCCGTCGACAATGCGCGGTTTGAACTGCCAGCGTTTGATGGCGCGCAGCGCTTCGCGCTCAAACACCCGCTTGGGATGCGCCTCGATCACGGTCGGATCCGACACCGTTCCGTCTTCATTGATCGTAAAGCGTATGGTGACCCACCCTTCCGTGCCTCGGATGCGCGCGGCCCGCGGGTACTCGGGCGCAATACGCAAGATCGGCACCACGTCGCCTTCGGTCATGAGCTGATTGGAACGAAAGCCGCCAAGATACGGCCCGCTGCCGGTCGTCACCGGCACCGTGATCACAGGCTTGACGATGCTCACCGAGCGCGACTCGGGCTTGCTGGTTTGTGACGTCGTGACTTTGGGCGAAGGCGGCCGTGGCTTGGCTGGCTCCGGTTTTTTCGGTCGCTGGCGATCCTTGGTCTGCACCTGCGTGGTCCTGTCCACGCGCACGAATTCGACCAGCGTGGTGTCTTCCAGATCGATCAGCTTGGTTTGCCTGGTCCCGATCAGACTGTTCATGAGCAAAAACAGCGCCAGCGCGGCGGCGACGCCTGCAACCAGTGACATAAGCGAACGCAGCGTCAACATCCCTAGTCCCGCTTCTCGGCGCCAATCGAGACCTTGGTCACTTTCGCCAGACGTATCTGATCCATAACGTCAATGACCACGCCGGTCGGCGCACCACGGTCGGCGATGACCACGGCCGAACTCTCCGGGGCCTCCGCAACGATGGCTTCGGCCAACGCCCGAACCTGATCAAGCTCAACGCGTTTTTTCTGCATCCAGATGCGCCCGGTGTCCGAGACCGCGACCAGAATGTTGCCGCGCGCCTGATGCTCTGCCGTCTCGGCGCTGGGGCGCTGCGGCTCCAGTCCGGTCTCCTGCACAAACGACGTTGTCACGATAAAGAAGATCAGCATGATGAACACGATGTCGAGCATCGGTGTGATATTGATTTCGTTGTCTTCGACCTGGCGTTCGCGCTTTCTGGCCATCTTCTATCCGCCCTGCTCTGCCAGCGACACTCGGCGTGCGCCCGCGGCGCGTGCGCTGTCGATCACCGTGACCGTAACCCCGGCCTCCACGGCTCGGTTGACCACAACCACGACCGACGCCTTGGGCTTGGCCGCGAGCCCCGACTCGATGAGCGCCCGCACGCGACTCAGGTCAGTGCTGCGATCGTCCACGGTGACATCACCGGCTTCATTGATTCTCACCGCGATGACCTCTGCCACTTTTTTGTCATCGGGTGGCACGTTGCTGGGCCGACTCGCGTCAATGCCAAACTCTCGCACGAACGAGGTTGTGACGATAAAGAAGATCAGCAGAATAAACACGATGTCGAGCATCGGTGTGATGTTGATCTGTGCTTCCTCGTCGCTCTTCTTGCGTGATCTGCGCACGGCGCAATCCCCTGAAAATCTCTAGTACTGGTGCAAATGGCCTTCAACGCGACCCACAACCGTGGCCGCCTTGCGCTCAAGAAAATTGCTCGGATAGAGCCCGGACAGCGCCGCGACCAGACCGGCCATGGTGGGCAACGTGGCCTTGTATACGCCACCGGCCATGGCGCGTGCGTTGCCGGTTCCGGTGTAAGACATCACTTCAAACACGGTGATCATGCCCCACACCGTGCCCATCAAACCCATCAGCGGCAGCATGGCCATAAACGCTTTGATGATCATGAGTCCGCGATTCGAATCGAGCGACACTTGGGAGACCAGCTGCTCGCGAATGCGACGGGCATGCCACGAGGAGTGATCGTCGCGTCCGTCCCACTCGCGAAACACGTCGCGCACGGTCGCCGGCAATTCCGCGCGGAAAAACCAGATGCGTTCGATGATCAACGTCCACATGAACACCGTGGTGAAAAAAATCACCCACAGCACCCAGCCACCGGTCTCGAAAAACTCGCGCACGGATGTGAAGGTGTCGAGCAGTGCCTGCATCTAAGTAGCCTCGGACTGGCGTGCCACAATGCCCGCGCTTTGCTCTTCGAGCACCTCGATCTGTGCCTTGCTCATCGAGGCAATCATCGAATGCAGAAGCACCATCGGGATCGCCACAATCAAACCGAGCATCGTGGTCACCAGCGCCTTGGAGATGCCGTCGGCCATCAACCGCGGATCGCCGGTGCCGTACAACGTGATGGCCTGAAACGTGTCGATCATGCCGATGACGGTGCCGAGCAGCCCAAGCAGCGGCGCGACGGCGGCAATGATTTTGATCGCGCCCTGCCATTGTTCGAGACGCGGCGTTTCCTTGAGAATCGCCTCGTCCATTTTCAGCTCCAGCGTCTCGGTGTCGGCGTCGCGATTCTCGTGGTAGGTCTGCAGAATACGACCGAGCGCGTTGTTGGTTTTTGGCGCGCCATTGTCACGCAGCTGACGCGAAATCTTCGCACCGGAACCCGACAACGCGAGCCCGCGCCACAGCGCAAGCAGCAAACCGGCGGCACCGAGCGCCAGAATCACGACGCCCACCGGTCCGCCCTGCAGCACGCGCTCAAACAGATTGGGCGAACGCACCAGCGCCTGCAGCAGCTGGCCCTGCGACGGGTCGATCGTCATTCTCACGGCGCCGCTGCCCGGTGCGGCGTTGAACAACGTTGCGGCGTTGGCACGAAAACGCGCTTTGGGCTGGCGCCCCAGCTCCTTGATGCTTTGGCTGCCCTGGTCGTAGGTCAGAAACCTGTCGCCGCTGATCAGATTGAACGCCCCGACGCGCACGACCTCGCCATCGTAAGGCACGCCCGCCGCGTCGAACACACGTGCATCGAATCGTACGACGTTTGCCTGCTCGGTCATCTCTTCCTGGATCAGCAGTCGCAAATCGTCCAGATCGCCAATGGAGGGGAGTTTTTTCGCCTGTTGCAGACGCGTCAGAAGCTCCGTGCGATCACCAAGCTGGGCGGTGATGACCGAGCCAGACACCACGCTGCGCACTTCGCTGGCCTCCTGGCGCACGACGCCAAAAAGCTCTTTAAGGTCGCCAAGCTGGATATCCAGACTTTCCTGCGCGGCCGTAAGCGCCTTTTCATTTTCTTCAAACCGGGCATTGAGCGCGGCACTGCGCGCCCTGGCCGCCTCGACTTTGGTCGTCATGTCATCGACCAGCGCGCGCTGCTGATCCAGGTCACCGCGCATGGCGTTGAGTCGCTCGCGGTCCCGCGCCGCGGCGCGCTGGCGTTCGGATTTGGCCTGCTCAAGCAGATCGTTCAGCGATTGGGCCTGGGCAGGAATGCCAACAACCGCGGTCATGATCCCCAGCACGACAAAAACAAATGCGTTTCGAACACTGCTCATCGTGCGCGCTCCGGCGCGGCCACGGGCAGCAGCATCAGATTGGGCGCGGCCTGCTTGTTGGCGATGCGCATGGCCGTGTCAATCGTGCCGCGATACTCCGATGGCAGCGGTGCCCATCCCGGCGGGCTCGCGGATTTATCCCAGTACGCCGTCACCGAGCGATCTTCCGACTGATAGGCCAGCACGATGCGCCCGACCACGAGGAAGTTGACGGCCTGCGGCTGGCCGTCAATGTTGACCTCACCGGAATAGGATTCAATCTTGCGGCCGATGTCCATCTCGGTCTTGTACGCCTCGACGATCTGGCGGTATTTCTCGGCCGTGGTCACGTCCGCGTTGGGCATGATGTTGCGCAGCCTCGCGACCGTCGCTTTGCGATCTTCAATGCGGATGGGCATGTCGGCTTTCACAAACGCATCGAGGTTGTCGATCATGCTGTTCATCAGCGGAATGATCTCCTGCTGCACCACTTGCGCGGCAGCAAGCTCGCTGTCCATCGACTCAAGCCGTTGCGACTGGTGATTGACGAGGTTTTGCAGATGCCGGTTGTAGGCTTCCAGCCGATCCAGTTCCTGCGCCTTGACGCGATACTCGCCGAGCAGCGTCGTGGTCTCATCGGACATGGTGTCGATCTGGGCCTGAACCTGCGCTCCGTCCCTGGCGCCCTCTGCCGAGACGCCCAGCGCCTCGCGCAACGTGCTCTCCTGAGCGTGAACCGTGACGGCGCCTGCCGTCAGGGCGAGCGTGATAGCGGCCGCGGACAATAGCGCGCGACCCCCGCCGGAACGAAGTCTCAAATGCATGTAGGTACCCTGGTCAGCTGGATCTTTTCTACGAAGGTACATCGCAATTGGAAATTCCTCCAGTCACAATGACTTGCTGCGCTGCAGCAATTGCAAGCAAGTTTCCACGGCCGAAAACCTCTATAATCCCGTGCCCGCCGGGCGCAGCGTGATCGCTTTGCTCGCGCCGCCGGCGGTTTCGAACGAAGCACTATCGCCACAGTCAACGCGAGCGCGCAGCCCGACCATAAGAATGCGGTGCGGCGGCCGTCAGCGCGGAGAAAGTATGCAGATTTTCGACACCCTCGCCGACTACGGACACGAACAGGTCGTCTTTTTCCAATATGAAGACCTGCGCGCCATCGTCGCCATCCACAGCACGGTCATGGGGCCGGCTCTCGGCGGTTTGCGCATGTGGCCGTACGCGAATGACGACGACGCGTTGCGCGACGTTTTGCGCCTGTCGCGCGGCATGACCTACAAGGCCGCGGTGTCGGGACTCAATCTCGGGGGCGGCAAGGCGGTGGTGATCGGTGATCCGGAGCGAGACAAATCCGAGGCGTTGTTTCGGGCGCTGGGACGCTTCATCGGCTCGCTTGGCGGACGCTACATTACGGCCGAGGACGTGGGCACCAATGTCGACGACATGGAATACGTGTTCCAGGAAACCGACCGCGTCGTCGGCGTGCATCCGGTTCACGGCGGCAGTGGCGATCCCTCGCCATTCACCGCCTACGGCACCATGCAGGGCATCCGCGCCAGCCTTAATCGCAAATACGGCCACACGGACGTCGGCAAGCTTTCTTACGCGGTGCAGGGCACCGGTCACGTGGGTGAACACCTGATTCGCATGCTGCGCGAGGAAGGTGCCAAAGTGTTTGTCAGCGACATCAACGACAATCGCGTCAAGCACGTGGTCGATACCCACGGCGCCGAAGCAGTTGGCCTCAACGATATTTACGATGTGGATGCGAACGTGTTTGTGCCCTGTGCGCTCGGCGGCGTGATTAATGCCGAAACGGTAGAGCGCCTCAAGTGCGACGTGGTGGCCGGCAGCGCCAACAATCAGCTCGAGTCCGATCGCTGGGGCACCGAGCTTGAAAAGCGCGGCATCGTGTACGCGCCCGACTACGCGATCAACGCCGGCGGCCTGATCAACGTGGCCATCGAACTGCAGGGCTACAACGCGGATCGTGCCTACGCCCACGTCGGCAAGATTTACGACAACATCACCAACATTTTTCACATCGCCGAACGCGATGGAATTGCCTCGTTTGAGGCAGCCGATCGATTGGCGGAAGAGCGCATCGCGGCCATCGGTAAGGTCAAGGCGCCCTACTCCAAGCAGTTCAAGGATCGTCTGTCCAACCGCACACCGAAGTATTCGGTATAGGTTCAGGAATATGGATGCACTGAATACGCATATTAATGAAGACATCGACATGCTGCGCGAGACGGTTCGCCGTTTCGCGCAGGATGAAATTGCGCCGCGCGCGGCTAAGATCGACGAGGCCAACGAATTTCCTGCCGATCTTTGGGCCAAGTTTGGCGATCTGGGATTGCTCGGGATGACCGTGGACCCCGACGACGGGGGCACGGGACTTGGCTATCTGGCCCATCTGGTGGCCATGGAGGAAATCTCGCGTGCGTCGGCAAGCGTAGGCTTATCTTACGGCGCGCACTCAAATCTGTGCCTGAACAACCTCGCGCTCAACGCCACCGACGCGCAGCGCCAAAAGTACCTGCCAAAACTGTGCAGCGGTGAATGGGTCGGTGCTCTGGCGATGTCAGAACCCGGTGCCGGTTCCGACGTCGTGGGTTCGATGAGCTGTCGCGCCGTACGCGACGGCGACCACTACGTGGCCAACGGCTCGAAGATGTGGATCACCAACGGGCCCGACGCCGATGTGCTGCTCGTGTACATGCGCACGGCCGATCAAAGCGCCGGCAGCAAATGTATGACGGCGTTTATCGTGGAAAAAGGCATGCCGGGTTTCTCCACGGCGCAAAAACTCGACAAACTGGGTATGCGCGGCTCCAACACCTGCGAACTGGTGTTTGACAACTGCCGTATACCGGCCGCCAACGTGCTCGGCGAAGAAAACCTGGGTGTCTACATTCTTATGAAGGGCCTGGACTCTGAACGTCTGGTCTTAAGCGGCGGGCCGATTGGCATTATGCAGGCGGCCATGGACAACGTGCTGCCTTACGTGCACGAGCGACATCAGTTCGGCCAGGCCATCGGCACATTTGGCCTGATGCAGGGCAAGCTGGCCGACATGTTTACCGCCGTACAGGCATCGCGCGCGCTGAGTTATCGGGTGGCCGAGCAGTTCGATCGAGGCGCCGCCACGCGCCAGGACGCGGCGGCCTCGCTGTTGCTCGCCTCCGAATCAGCGGTCAAGGTCGCGCTGGAGGCCATTCAGTGCCTGGGCGGCAACGGTTATATTAATGAGTACCCGGTGGGTCGCCTGCTGCGCGACGCCAAGCTCTACGACATCGGCGCCGGTACCAACGAAATCAGGCGCATGCTGATCGGACGTGAACTGTTCCGTCAGAGTCAAACCTAACAACAACCAACACGCACTTATCCGAGGACATCACCATGAGCAATGATCCGGTCGTCATCGTCGCCGCGCGACGCACACCCATTGGCGCATTTCAGGGGGCCTTTGCCGGCGCTACGGCCATTGATCTTGGCGCCGCCTCAAACAAGGCGGTGGTCAGCGACGCGGGCATTGATCCGGCGCTGATCGACGAGACCATCATGGGCTGCGTGCTGCCGGCGGGCCTGGGTCAGGCGCCGGCACGTCAGGCCGCCATCGCCGCCGGCGTACCCAAGGGCGTGGGAGCCACCACTATTAACAAGATGTGTGGCTCGGGCATGAAGGCCGCGATGATGGCGCACGATGCGCTGATGGCCGGTTCATCAAGAATTTCACTGGCCGGTGGCCTCGAGTCGATGACCAATGCGCCCTATCTTTTGCCCAAAGCGCGCGCCGGCTATCGCATGGGTCATCAGGAAGTGCAGGACCACATGTTTTACGACGGCCTGCAAAGCCCGTTTGATGGCAACCTCATGGGCCACTTCGCGGAGCAGACCGCCGACAAGTACAAATTTACGCGCGAAGCGCAGGATGCGTTTTCTACAGCGTCCGTTGAACGCGCGGTGCACGCCATTGAAAGCGGCGCGTTCGACGCCGAGGTTGTGCCCGTGGAGGTGACCGTTCGGCGCAAGACCAACACCGTGAGCAAGGATGAAGATCCCTACAACTGCGACATCAGCAAGATTCCGACCATGCGTCCGGCGTTTCGTCGTGACGGCGGCACCGTCACCGCCGCCAGCTCGTCGTCGATCTCCGACGGCGCCGCGTCACTCCTGATGATGCGCGAAAGCGTCGCCAACGAACACAAGCTGGAGCCACTGGCGCGCATCTGCGGCCATGCCAGTCATGCCCAGGAGCCCGAATGGTTTACCACGGCCCCAGTGTCTGCGATGCAAAATCTGCTCAGCAAGCTCGACTGGAGCGTCGACAGCGTTGACCTGTATGAGGTCAACGAAGCATTTGCTGTGGTCTCCATGGCCGCGATGCACGACCTGAAGATTGACCACGAGAAAATCAACGTCAACGGCGGCGCCTGCGCACTGGGTCATCCGGTCGGCGCGACCGGCGCACGCATCATGGTCACGCTGATTCACGCGCTGCGCGCGCGTGGTCTCAAGCGCGGCATGGCGTCGCTGTGTATCGGTGGTGGCGAAGCAACCGCCATCGGCCTCGAGGTCCTCTGACGCGATGCCGGTTCTTGGCACGGCGATCGATCCGCACTCCGAGGCGTTTGCCGACAACCAAGCGCACATGCGTGCGTGTGTCGACGAGCTGAACGCGCGACTCGAAAAAGCCCGTCTGGGTGGCAGCGAACGTGCGCGCAAGAAACACGTGGATCGCGGCAAGCTGCTGCCACGCGATCGTATCGAAGCGCTGCTTGATCCGGGCAGTCCGTTTCTGGAGATCTCGCCGCTCGCCGCCGACGGCTTGTACGACGATCAGGCGCCCGGCGCCGGTGTGGTCGCAGGCATCGGACGCGTGCACGGCATTGAGGTCATGGTGGTGGCCAACGACGCCACCGTGAAAGGCGGCACCTACTTTCCGCTGACGGTTAAAAAGCATCTGCGCGCGCAGGACATCGCGCTGGAGAATCATCTGCCGTGTGTCTATCTGGTGGATTCAGGCGGCGCTTTTCTGCCGCTGCAGGACGAGGTGTTTCCCGATCGCGATCACTTCGGTCGCATCTTCTACAATCAGGCGCGCCTGTCGGCGGCCGGCATTGCGCAGATCGCCGTGGTGATGGGCTCTTGCACGGCCGGTGGCGCCTACGTGCCGGCCATGTGCGA
>CAZXCL010000105.1:0-11487 GCA_964639265.1 uncultured Gammaproteobacteria bacterium
CGCTGACAAGAATTCCAGTACCCTGTCATGCAGTTCGATGGCGTCCTGCACCGACGTAAAACTGTGCTGCCCGTCCTCGAAGACATGCCACTGATGATCTTTTTCAAATTTTGTCAGCAGATGTCGAAGCCGATAAGCGTGCTCAATATCCACGACCTCATCCATGTCGCCGTGCATAACCAGAATTGGTACGGTCAAACCGTGGACCAGAGAGATCGGTGAGATCGCTTTTAACTTGTCGTATTCGACGGCAGGATCGCCGATGTACTCGCGCGCCCAGCGACGCTGTGGCTCGGTAAAGTCGGCGCGATTCAACCACAAGTTGATGTCCATGACACCAGCCAGCGTGACCGCGCAGCGGTAGGTGTCCGGATGCTGGATTGCCAGCATGGTCGCCGCGTAGCCGCCGTAGCTGGCCCCGAACACGGCCACGCGCGTGGCATCAATATCGGGTCTTGCCATGACCTCGCGCGTGGCCGCGTGAATATCCGTCAGCATTAGCGCGCCATACTCACGTTTTCCAGCTTCAACGAGCGCACCGGAGTGTCCTCCAGAGCCACGAAAACTCACGCGCAAGACGGCGTAGCCGTTGGCTGTAAGATATTGCGTTGTTGGGTCAAAGTAGGGCGTGTCATACACTTCCGCCGGGCCACCATGCGGCATCACAACCAGGGGAGACGGACTGCCCGCACGCGGTAGCGAGAGCAAATACTCGATATCCAGGCCCTCTACCTTCACGTTCCCCGTGACAAGTTCGCTGTTGAGGCGGCCCACGAGGTGCGTCATGTGCCCCCCAAGCGAGCGATTCGCGCCGGCACTTGTCGCCAATAAGAACCGTCCGGGCTGATCATGGCTTTCGATGTATTGGAGCCTTTTCTGGCCGTCGCGTGAGTAGCCGATCGTCAGTTCCAGCGTGGACGAATTGTCGGCTGACTTGCCGGCCGTACGGTCAGCCTCAAAATAGATGTGACGCAATCGACCGCTTTGTACGACGCTTACGCCGACCAATTCGCCCTCGCCTTCCGTCGTAATGAAGTCGGCAATCTCACCGTCACTCGAGGTGAATATGACCTCGTGTTCATCGGCGGCGTAGTCCATGAGATAGACCGACGTCGTGCTTCGCGCATTGATGTCCAGGCAATAGTAGCGATCGACGCCGTCCGCCACTGCGACGGGAATCAGGCGCAGCGTGTTCTCATCTTCCTCTTCGGATAGCGCGCCCCAGCGCGCAAGCTCACGCGTTTTGTCGGGGCTGTCAAACGCGGTCATGACCAGGTCGCCGTCATCCAGGTTGAGAACAGCGCGAGGCGTGGTGTCCGTGTTCATAAACCAGCGCAATGCATAACCTTCGATCTCGGCCACTTGGTTCGAGCGCACAAACTGACCGCCGTCGATCTTGTCCAAACGCGACAGCGTGGCATTGTGGGCGGCCAGCGAATCCACGTTGATGCGATAGACGCGCGACAAAGCACTGCTTTTTGCGTACAGAAAATCTCCCGGCGCGTCGGGCAACGGATTGACCAGTACGCCGCTCGTTCGGACGCTCAGGATCTCGGGCTCGGCACCCGCAATCTGCGGCACACGGATGATCAACAGGTAGCGGCTGCCTCGGGTATCCAGCAGATCTTCGACACCGGCACGAACTTCTGTAAACGTCGCCGCGATCGTGACATCGTCCAGCCAGATGGCGGTCAACAGCGAGGCTTCGTTTTCACTGAACTCAGTAACTTTCAGTAGCGACGTTCGCTGCCCGGTGTCTGTGTCAATGACCACCAGTGACTGATTTTCCTCGACTCCCGTAATGGCGGCGACCAACTTGCCGTCCGGGCTCAGGCGCGCCGTCAGCATGTCCGGCTCGGCGAAAAACTCTGAGGCCGGCAGTGACCAGACCAAGGTCGCCCAGCACCAGAAGACGACGATCAGCGCGAGGCGCTTCACGGCGCGTCTCCGGACCGGCGCAGGTCGAGCAGGAAATCGTCGCGCTCGGCACGTCCTGTGACCAGGGGCGCGGTAGCGATGACTGCGCCGAATTGATCTTCGATTTGGTCAAGCGTCGCGGCGATGCGATTGCGGAACACAATATCCACATCAGTCCGGCTGCGTTCCTCGGGGATTTGCAGCATACCGATATAGCTTGTTTTGCCGCTATGCACTTTGAATCGCCAGCGTGCGTCGCTAGCAGTATTCAACCGAAAAGGCAGATCATAGTAGGGCGCACTCACGCGGGTGATCTGATAGGTGCCCGGCGGCAGTTGAGCCAGGTAGAGTCCTTTTTCACGTTCGCTCAAATCGACCGTATACTTCTTGCTGGCATACCTTCTACCCGACTTTCCACCCATTCTCCGCAGCTCAAGTGACGGGGCGACGCCGCCAACATCCAGTTGAATAAGCGCATAACCTTGTACGCCCTCAAGCGGCGAAACAACGTCCTGGCTTGACATAAGCACCAGTGCGGCCGAGCGCTGGGCGTGCGTGCTGGGCGCACAGAGAAACGCGAGCACTATCATCGCGAAGGAACTCAGGACGGCGCGGTTGACTTTTGTTGTTGTTCTTATGAGCATATATTCAATAAATCTTGCAAATGCGTGAGATGGTAGCGGCTCGTCGCCGCTGAAACAAACTCTAGTTTATAAACCCCATCGATCAGATCCGTGAGGCGGTGCGGGCATGGATTGCCTCGCGATCACCGACGTCGCCGTCGATACAGCAAACCACATACAACAGGAAAAAAAATGCAGACGATGTACCACCATGTTCAGGTCGCAAAACAGATCGTTTTGGTTGCCCTCATAAGCAGCACAATTGTTGGTTGTGGTGAGGTAAATGTGCGGCCGACCTTAACAGCCGAGACGGTCGTCGCAGCCGAACAGGGCATTGTGGTCGCTCGCTTTGTGGACGCTGGCGGCACGCTGCTGCCGTTTAATCAACTTACGATTGCGCCAAAAAACGTTAACGAATCCAGCTCGGTCAAGCCCGATCGTTTAATAGCGATCGACAAGGACTCGGACGGCAACTCGGTGTTCGCAGCCCCGGTTGATGCGGGCAGCTACGCGCTGAGCAGCTTTAGAGCCTTTCACGTAATCGGAGAATACATCTACGACCGCTTTGTGGCCGTGGACGCAACGTTTGGTACGTTTCAGATCCGACCGGGTGAGGTGACAGATCTGGGCACGATTGTTTTTTACCTCAAGCCCGTGGGCGATAAGTACGAGGAAGTGCTGGTGCGCGTGCCGGGCACGTCGAACGGTGAGGTACTGGATGCCTATCTTCCTTTCCAGTCATACCAGCCAAATAGATTGCTGACATGGGATGACGACGGACTTGAGTCCGACCGTCAAAGTCTCTACGTGTCTGTGGTGCAAAGTCCGACCGAGATCGAGACGGTGTACGAGGCGCCCGATGGCACGATTCTTTTTCTGGCCCCGCTGGGCGTGATTCTCGAGCGCGATCCGAGCGGCAACTGGAGCACCGACGCGGTGGATACCAACCTGCAGATGTTTGCGGTCGCCCAGAGCGAGACAGGTGACAGAGCCGTTGCGGGGAGCGAAGGCCAGATTTTTTTCCGTCCGGCTGGTGGTAGTAAGTGGCAGGACATATCGCTGGGCAAGGATAAGCGCATTGATTCGCTCGAGTTTGCGTCGGACGGCCAACTCATCGCATTGGTGCGCACCTACAATACACTGTCTGTCAAGAAACGCTCCACCGCCGGTGCCTGGACCGATATCAATCGCTACAAGCCAAATCGTGGTTGGGAACAAGAGGAGTCGTCGAAATTGTTCGTGAGGCGGCGAGCCACCGAACCCAGGCGCCTCGACGCTGCCACGTTCAGCGAATTTGAGGGGCGCCGCTACGTTGAGATCGGCATGCGTCCGACCGCGTACAATCGACTGGCATCGATGAAAACGAGATTGTTCGAGTACGACCCGCAGACCTACCTTATGAAAGGAGTGGATAAGCCTAAAAAAGTGCTCTTTGAGACCGATGCGGGCGCACTGAAACTCGCTGTGAAAGAGGCCGGCATTTTTAGCTGGCGTGGCCAGCCCACCTATCTGCGCAGCGATGCACAGGCGGGTTGGGTTGAACTCAATACTCAGATCCGCACCTGTTACGGTGTGCAGTGGACGAGCAAACCATGCTCAGATGCCACCAAGCCCAAGCGTAAGGCGCTACGTTTTACGTCTGCACCCTGGTTTCGCGATGAGAACAACGGCGTCGCGCTGGCGCGCGTCGATGTGCCGCTTGCAGGCGAAGAAGACGCGTCCTCAATGCCACGCATCCTGATCACCGAGGACGGCGGTGCCAACTGGACGCTGACTGATCGTGAAGTCCCTTCGCGCTTTTGCGGCAGTTTGATTCCCCAAGTCGATGACAGGCTGCTGCTGTCTTGTCGCGGTGCCAACGGCGATTTCTTTGAGTCGACCGATGACGGCGCTAGCTGGACGCAGGTACGTGAACACCAGGACTTCTGATCTTACGTTTGCACGGCGGTGACCAAATAGACACTCGACGCCTGTAGCGCAATGTTGCGATACTTGGGCCTCCGATTCATTCAAGTGTGCCTATGCGTTTTTCTGAAGTGTTCCTGCGACTTGGTTGCGCGCTCGTTGCGTGGCTTTTGTTACTGACCTATTTCATCTTGCTGGGTGTTGTACGCAGCGTTGGCTGCGGACCCGACGGGGACGAACTCCACCGTCTCGTGCTCGGCCTGGCGCCGGTCGCATTCGCCAGCGCGTTTGCGCTGCGCGCTACTCGTCCGCTCGACGAAATCCACGGCATTCTTCGTTGGGGCATTGTCCCTCTGGCGCTCATGTTGCCCGGAGCGTCGCTTGCCGTGTGGAGTGTCTTTCGTACTGTGTGGCTCGCAAAACAGAACATATGTGGACCGGGTACGGCGCTTGCCTGGGAGCAGGCCTGGCCCGTTGTACACGTGGTGACGCTGGTAACGGTTGCCATTGTTTTGTTCAGGAACTGGCGAGCGCCACGACCATAGGTCATCAACGTTTACTTTTGCGCATGAGTTTGATTTGCATTTTGTCCGGCGCTACCTGAACATCCACGTGGGGTGAGTGTCGGTCGCAATGGATCTGCGTACTCTCGGGAACGAGTCGCCGCTCAAGATTTATAAAGATTAGTTTGGGGATCTCTTATGTCCATGGTTTCAGAATTCAAAGATTTCGCAATGCGCGGCAATGTGGTCGACATGGCGGTAGGTATCGTCATTGGCGGCGCCTTCGGGAAAATCGTCTCGTCATTTGTCGCCGACGTATTGATGCCGCCGATTGGCCTGGCGATGGGCGGCGTCGACTTCAAAGACCTGGCGGTGACGCTCAAGGAGGCGGTTGGCGAAACAGCGGCTGTAACGGTCAATTACGGCACGTTCATCCAGACCGTGATCGACTTCCTGATCATCGCATTTGCGATATTTATGGTAGTCAAGGCGATGAACTCGATGAAGAAAAAAGAAGAGGAAGCCCCGGCAGCACCTCCGGAGCCGAGCAAAGAAGAAGTACTTCTGACCGAGATTCGCGACGCGCTGCGCAACAGCTAGCCGCAATCAAGAAAAAAAGGGGCGGCCTCGAAAGGGGTCGCCCTTTTTTGTGCCAGCGTCACCTACAGACCTGGCGACTCGATCGGTGCGTCGCATGCCGTCGGTCCACTCGGCGGGGTGCTTGTCGTTGCCAGCGCGGCACGAGAGACAAGGCAGTGGAAAAGGGATTACCCGCTCTAATCCTCAGAACTAAACGCCCCGCTGCGTTCGATCTGGACATCGATCATTTGCTCGTCGATCGCCCAGGTCCACATGGTCCTCGGTGACCGTCCGGCATCATCAGCCAACGCGACCACGCGGCCCTGCCCTGTGCGCAACGAGCTCGGGATTGGCAGTGGATCTGCATAAACGATATCCGGACTCACGATCTCCCAGCCGTTCTTTCGAAACGCCGATACCAGTTCGTCGGCAAACATCGCCGCAAGATCATTTTCGTGCAGTAACAAGACATGCGCCGGCGACTTGCCGATGGTCTGCACCGCAACGCTGTCGTAGTACTCGGCCGAGTACAGCAGCATATTCACATACAGCTTGCCGAGCGCATCGTAGTCAACGTCTCGACCCGCTTTAACTGCTTCCTGCAGTTTGCCATCGAGGTACCAATCGTAGTTGTCGATGGTCACATACCCATTTGTCAGCCCGCGTTCGGTCAAAGCTTCAGCGATCGCTTTGACCTTTTCCGGCGAACGACCTTCATCGAGATACGGGAATCGAAACCAGGGACGGAAGTTGTCGAAACCCTCGAGCTCAACGATCGCCTGATCAACATCGGCAAGATACTCGGCCACGTCTGTCTTGTGCGCCCACCGGTGAGTGTGCGTGTGATTGGCAATCAAGTGTCCTGCAGCGGCGTAACGCGCGATACGCTCACGACCATCCTCGTTCTGTGCGAAACCGCGCGTCGTGACAAAGAACGCAACCGGACCCGCATCGACCGACTCCAATGCACTGATCAACTCTGCCGCACGCTCAGCGCCCGCGAAAACCAGTCCATCCGACCGCGGCGCATCGTCGTAGGTCAACGCAACACGCTTTTCGGCTAACGCGGCCGATGAAATCAAGAGCGACAAGCACAACACCCAACTCGGCACACTGACACGATACTTCATTGAATACTCCCAATAAGGGTCCAGTAAGTCTTTGGCGAGCGTATCTTGCCCGGCGGTCCGTGTGCAATTGCACTGACCGTACCCCTGTAAGAATGAAAGCTGCCTGATATGATGAATCAACCCACGTGTCTTACTGACAGAGGTACGGTCGATCACCATGAAACCAGCAATGATCCTGGCCTGCCTTGGCCTTGCGCTCGCCAGTTCGATGCCAAGTGCCGAGGCCAGCGACGAGCGCAACTTCTTCGACGGTGTTGAGGCGCGCAACGTCGGACCCTTCCGTGGCGGGCGCGCCACCGTGTCCGTCGGTGTTCGACAGGACCCGCATGTTTACTACATGGGCACAACGGGCGGGGTCTGGAAGACCGAGAATGCGGGTGCCAGCTGGCACCCGATCTCCGATGAGGATTTTGGCACCGCCGCTGTCGGGGCGATCGCCGTGGCGCCGTCCGACCCGAATGTGATTGTGGTTGGCATGGGCGAATCGCCGTTTCGCAATATCGCGTCATCGCAGGGCGACGGCGTCTACAAATCGACCGATGCCGGCAAGAACTGGACGCGCATCGGTTTTGAAGACCTGCGCCAGACAGGTGAAATCCGTATCCACCCCACCGACCCGGATACGATTTGGGTGGCGGCGCAAGGCAATGCGTACGCGGAGACGGACACGGGCGGCGTGTACAAAACCACCGACGGCGGCACGACTTGGCGGCGCGTGCTTGTGCCTGAGAATAAAACCACCGGCGCGGTGGATCTGGCAGTCGATCCAAGCAATCCGCGCACCCTCTACGCTGCCCTCTGGGACAATCTGCGCGAACCATGGGCGCTGCGCTCTGGTGGTCCGGGTAGCGGCATCTGGCGCTCGACCGATGGCGGTGAAAGCTGGGAACGAATGACTGAGGGTCTGCCCGAAGGCATGGGCAAAATTGGTGTGGCCGTATCTCCGGCAAAAGCGGGACGCGCTTGGGCGATTGTGGAAGCAGAAGGCGACGAAGGTGGGTTGTATCGCACCGATGATGGCGGCGATAGCTGGACCCAGGTCAATTCACAGCGCGTGCTGATTGCGCGCTCCTGGTACTACATGCATATCTTCGCCGATCCTAACGACGAAAACACCGTGTACGTCTTGAACGCCCCGTTCATGAAATCCATCGACGGTGGCAAGACGTTCGCCCGGGTCGAGACGCCCCACGGCGACAACCATTACCTCTGGATCAACCCCGACAATTCCAACTGGATGATCAACGCCAATGACGGCGGCGCTAACGTCTCGTTCGACGGAGGCCGCAGCTGGTCACGACAGGATAACCAGCCCACGGCGCAGTTCTATCGCGTCAACACGGACAGTGAGTTTGAATACCGTATCTACGGCGGTCAGCAAGACAACTCCACCGTCGCGATCAAAAGCCGCTCGCGCGATGGCCGCATTGGCCGTGACGACTGGGAAGTGCACGGCGGCTGTGAGAGCGCCTATGTCGCTGTGGATCCGGACAACCCTCGATATACCTATGCCGGGTGCTATCTCGGCATCATCGATGAGTTCGACACGCAAACACGCACTACCCGCTCGGTGAAGGCGTACGAAGAAGCAGGCCTTGGCGTCGAGGCCAAAGACTCCAAGTACCGGTTCAACTGGAACGCGCCGACCCATGTGTCGATGCACGATCCCAATGTGATCTATCACGGCGCCAATGTGCTGCTCAAATCCGAAGACCGTGGCTTTAACTGGGTCGAGGCAAGCCCCGACTTGACGCGGGATGAGAAAGACAAGCAAGGCAAAGGCGCTGGCCCCTACACCAACGAGAATATCGAGCAATACAACACCATCTTTGCCTTCGCCGAGAGCCCGCACGATGCCGACACGCTCTGGGTGGGCACCGACGACGGCCTCGTGCACATCACGCGAGACGGTGGCAAGACCTGGAAGGACGTGACGCCGCGCGGGGTAGGACGCGGACTGATCAACAGCATCGCGATATCGCCGCATACACCTGGCACCGCCTACCTCGTTGCCATGAAATACAAAAGCGGCGACAACCGGCCCTATGTCTGGCGCTCAACCAACTTCGGGCGCAGCTGGTCGTCGCTGACCGACGGCCTGCCCGACGATCACTTTGTGCGCGTCGTGCGCGAGGACCCCAAACGTGCGGGGCTGTTGTTTGCTGGCATGGAACGAGGACTGTTTGTGTCGTTTAACGGTGGGGACAACTGGGAGTCACTGCAGACCAACCTGCCCGTCGTGCCGATCACCGACCTTATGGTTCGCCGCAATGATCTGGTGATTGCCACGCAGGGTCGCGCCTTTTGGGTCATGGATGACATTGCGCCGCTGCGCCAGTTTGATGCCAAGCAAAAAAATGCACCGGTCCATCTTTACGAACCGTCTCTCGCCTATCGCATGACGCCCACCAACGGCAGCAACGGCGGCGGCGCAAGCTCGGCGCCGAGCGCACCTGCCGGCGCCGTGATCTATTACAGTCTGGCAGACGAGGCCAAGCTCGATGGCGATGAGGCTGATACGCTGACCATCGAGATACTCGCAGCCAACGGTAGTATCATCCGTACTCTCACGACCGACGCTGACAAAGGCATCGAGGGTGGTGGCGGCCCGGCGAGCTATGCGATCCCAGCGCAGAAAGGGATCAATCGCGCGGTCTGGGATTTGCGCACCGACCCAGTCACAAAGCTTGACTACGACGTGGTGTTCGGCGCCGGTGAAGAAAAGGCGATCGCGGGCTATCACGTTGCGCCCGGTGACTACACTGTTCGATTGCGCTATGCGGATGTGACCCAGGAGCACACCGTTCGGGTCATCTGGGATCCGATCAACACCTACGACGCCGCAAAAATCAACGAGCAGCAGACCTTCCTCACCGAAACCTTCGACATGATCGATGCCCTTTATCGGCGCATCGCAAGCCTCCAGAGCGTTCAAAAGCAGATTGAGCTTCGCAAGTCGATTGCAGAAGAGGCGGACGATAAGGCAGTGTCCGAGGCCGCGGCTGAGCTCCTCGAGTCCTTGGGTGACTGGCAAAAGTCGGTCACGACACCCGAACGCGAGACGTTTCAGGACGTGATTAATTTTGCGCCGAAGATCGACGGGTTCCTGGTGAACGTCTACCAGCAGGCCGATTTGGCGGTGCTGGGTCTCACGCGGGGTCAACGTGATCGTCTCGATGACCTGCGGCCCCAGTGGCGGCAGGCGTTGAACGAATGGGAGAAGCTAATGAGTGAGGAATTGCCGACTTTCAATCGTATTGCGGGGCCGGCCGTTGCCGTGCCGGATTGGGAGTAGAAAGCGCGTGAGATCAAAGCCAAAATCTTCTTCTCGTTTTTTTCACGGCCTGTGCCTGCAAGTTTGTTTTTGCCTGGTCGCACACCTTGCCAGCGCGGCGGAGACCGACCCGGACGGTCGCCGCTACGAGGCATCGCCTGATCCGGTCGCAGACTTGCGGCAGGCGCTTGGACGTGCCGCCGAGGCTGACCGGCAAGCACTTGTGATTCTGGGTGCCAACTGGTGCCACGATTCGCGTGCCCTGGCAGCGCGCCTGCACAAATCGCCGCTCAAAGAAGTCATTCAACAGCACTACGAATTGGAGTTTGTTGACGTGGGCTATCTCGACAAAGGCCGTGCGGTGCTCGATGAGCTGGATGTCGCCCAGTTTTATGCGACGCCGACGGTGCTGATTGTCGATCCGTCGAACGGAGCGGTCGTGAATGATGCCGACCGCCACATTTGGGGCAACGCCTACAACATCGACATGGCGACCTCAGTTGGCTACTTCGAACAATGGGCGACTCGCGAAGGGCCTGCCGATGCCGCGACGAAATCGGCCACACTGCACAGGCTCTACGCGCAGATTGACCGGTTTGAGCGGCAGCAGGCCAAGCGCGTAGCCGCCGGTTACGCCGTCGTAGGCCCTTTGCTCAAGGCCTACAAGGAAGGCGATGCGCCCGAACAATTCAACGCGAGATGGGATGAACTACGCGATTTCAGGACCGCCATTGTGCAAGACATCCGGAAACTACGCGATGAAGCGATACGGCAGGAGGCTGAAGGCGAGCAGGATATTCAACTCGTGTTTCCCCACTATCCTGCGCTCTCATGGGAATCCGAATAGAGCGCGAGCGCTACTGCAAACCTCGTTTCTGGCCAGCAGCAGCGCTCAGCCCTGGGGCATCAGCGCGAACGTCGCCGGAGCCCGAACAATCCCCCCAACGCAGTGAGCATCAGAGGAAACGCTGCCGGTACCGGTACAGGCTGTATCTGTATGGAGTCCAGCGTCCATGTGCCCGTTGCCACAATCACGCCGTCGTCGAGCAACTCCCAGTCCGCAAAAAATGTGCCGAAACCCAGCCCGTCGCTCGACACACAGTCGAAGAAGACGGATTGGCAGGTGTCCATGGACACGCCCACAAAGGACCCGTTGAGGTCGTCCGGATCCGCCCATCCCAAGGACGGTGTAATCGGGTTCAGAGCGTCGGGCGCCTGATCAGAGATATCGAACGTGCGGGATCCCATGGTCACGTTGATCTCAAACGATGGGTCCAGGTTGTGTTGAACAACCCAAATCTCGGCGTCCGGCAGAAACGGCTGAACGAGCCAGTCGGTATCAAACTGTGCAAAACCCGACACAAGGTCCCCTGCTTGCAAGCCGTACGCGTTGCCGGCTTCGGCGAAATCGGTGACGCCGGTCCAGGTCGCCGTGACCAGGGCCGCGTTCGCCTGTGCACTGACACCGAGCACGAGTGCGGCGGTGCCGGTGCGCAGTAGAGTTGATAAGTCCGTCATTGTATTTGTTCTCCAAGTGGTTGCTGCGCTGCTCGAAG
>CAZXCL010000106.1:0-11439 GCA_964639265.1 uncultured Gammaproteobacteria bacterium
ACGCCGAGCATGGCTTTGATGACAATCAACCCCTATCGAAGCCCGTAGCTCCGCATTTTGCGGAAACCTGGGAAAAAAGCGCCAAGTGCAGGCTTGGTCAATGCCACACTACCCCGCCAACTGGCGCATATTTGTATACACTTGCAAACTCCACGAAATCTGGCTCAATAACCGTCTGATTTCCAATAAAATACATCGGCTAGAAAAAAACTGCAGTGTCAAACCGGTGCATACACAATCTTGATGCACCAGCGTTTGAAACGCTATGCAGCGCGACAATCTTCTTCACAGGAATCACTATCATGCAACTGCGCATCATCGCTCTGATCATCGTCATGGCGAGCATCGCCCAGGAAGGCCGGGCAGATTGGCAACCCACGTTTGTGGACAATTTTGACGGGACGCAACTGGATCGCTCCGCGTGGGTACCGGGCCGCGAAATTTTGACGCGACGGATTCAGTTCTATGATCGTGATGCCGCCTCGGTTGGCGACGGTCATCTAAATTTGACGGTGCTCAATCGCCCGGAGTCGGACCGACCCTATACCGCGGCGGCAATAACGACACAGGGACTGTTTAAGCAAAAGTACGGTTACTTTGAAATGCGCGCCAAGGTGCCACGCGGCAACGGTTACTGGCCAGCATTCTGGCTGATGCCTGAAACCGGTCGCTGGACCAGCGAAATTGACATCAGTGAGTTCCGGGGCCATCTGACCGATACCGTCCACTACGGATTTCATTACGACTTCCGTTTGCAAAACGAAAACGGCGCCACGCCGCAGTTGCCGGTGGACGCTTCTGAGACGTTCAACAACTACGCAGTGCATTGGACTCCGACCCAGATCGATTATCTGTATAACGGGGAAGTGATGCATTCGATCGTGGGCTCAGAGACGGTCGACAACGCCGACGACGAGATGTTTTTGATTCTGAACACGGCGCTGTCCTCGCAACATTCCAACTGGGTTCCCAACGTCGATGCACAGACCGACTTCAACGACGCTTTCGAAGTTGATTACGTTCGCGTTTACCAGGAAGTGCCCTCAGGTCCGTACAGCACCATTCCCGCTTCAGATGCCTCGGTTGACGACGTGAAACCGCTCACGGCTTACGACAATACCGCGCTTGATGTAAAACGCGTCGGTGGCAGTGTGGGATCAAACATCATGCGCACCCCGGGGCAGATTACCGGCTCCATCGAAGTCACGGCACACAAGCCAAATTATTCAGGCCAGGTAAGTCTGGTGCTGGCACTGCTGTCCAACTTCAACAACGACGATGGACGCTACGACAAAAGCCCGGCATTGGAGACGCGCACTTTCAATGTGAATCTCAGCGAATTGGGCGATACCCAGGTGATCGATTACGCGTTCGACACCGTGCTCTCGACGCCATCCGCCTACAGCGTCGATATCCTGGTCAAGGACACGTCAAACAACAACAAAAAGAGCCTGGCCGGACATCGTGTTGTCCAGTACGTTGATGCCAGCCAACCAGATACCACAGCGTTTTTCGACGGTTTCGTGCGTACAGGCGCGGCGAGCTACGCGAATGATGAGGTCACGGGCACTTTGCAGCTGCAACTGCAACAGGCCATGCTGACGCCACATGTCATTATCAACTACGACTTGATCGACACCAATACCGAAGAGTCGTTGTACATGACCAGCGAGACCTTCGAACACGAGTTTGTTGGTCTGGTGGGTGTGCCGGTTTCGATTCCGTTTACGGTTGACACTGAACGCTCAGTGGGTCTGATCGTCGAGATCACCGATGCGAGCGGCGCGTTTGCGATTGCGCGCTACGGCGTGCATGTCGCGGGCACCGCGCCGCCGCCGAGCACCTGGAACCCATCTGGTGGCCCGGTTCCCCCGCCCCCTGGTGGCACCATTCCTATCCAGAACTGGACGCCGACGTTTGTCGACAATTTTGACGGTACAGAGCTCAACGCAGATTCATGGATCTCCGGTCGCGATCACGTATTGCGCCGCCTGCAATACTATGATGCCGACGCACTGGAGGTCAGCGATGGTTTTCTGAACGTGCAGGTGTTGAACCGGCCGGAATCTGACCGCCCGTATACCAGCGGCACCATCTCCACTCAGGGTTTGTTTCGACAGCAGTACGGGTATTTTGAAATTCGTGCCCGTATCCCAAGTGGCAACGGCTTTTGGCCAGCGTTTTGGCTGATGCCCGAGTCCGGGCAGTGGACCAGTGAAATCGACATTGCCGAGTTCCGTGGGCAATTGCCCGCAACGGTACACCACGCGTATCACTACGGATTCCGGTTGCGCAATGAAAACGGCAAGACCGTACAGCTGGTCGGCGATCTCTCCACGTCTTACAACAACTTTGCCGTGCACTGGACGCCGGAGAGAATCGAATTCCTGTTCAACGGCATCATTGTGCACACGCTGACCGACGCCGAGGCTCTGGCGAACGCCGATTCAAATATGTACATGATTATCAATCTGGCGCTGGCGTCACAGCATGCCTCCGGCTGGATCCCGGTGGTGGATGAAACCACCAATCTGGATCAGGCATTTTCTGTCGACTACGTGCGTGTTTATACGCCCGACGAAAATGGCGTATTCACCGGCATTCCGGCGCCTGACGCCATCGTGGAAGACATTGCAGCGCCCGGCTACGACAATACGGCCTTGCAAGTGGATCGAGTCCTGACTCCTGGGGAGTCCGACATCCTGCGGTCACCCACACAAATCAGCGGCCAAATTGAAGTGACCTCGCATCGCGACAACTATTCGGGCCTTGTCTCCCTTATCTTGGTCCCCATTGTGGAATTCGACAATTCCAACGGCAACTTTGTGAAGGGACCATCGCTCGCGACACGCAACATTACGGTCAATCTGGCACAACAAGGTGACAGTCAGATACTGGATTACACGTTCGATCCACTGATTGACGCTCCGGGCGCTTATACCGTGGATATCGTGATCAGAGACACCACAACGAACAACAAGCGCAGCTATTCTGGTCATCGGTTTGTGCAGTATGTTGATACCGCCATACCGGATACAACGGCGTTCTTCGGCGGTTTCATCGAGAACGTCGAGGCGGTCTATTCTGACTCTGAGGTTAATGTGAGCGCCAGTATACAAATGCAGCAGGCGATGCTGGCGCCCGCCATCGATGTCACTTACGAAGTACTGAGGGCTTCGGACGAACAAGTCATCGCCACACAAACCAACCGCATTTTGCACAGCTTTGTCGGTCTAATGTACGACGGCATAAGTATTCCGGTTTCGCTGGCCGAAAACACCAACTACCTATTGCGCGTAGGCGTGACTGACAGCAGTGGCGAATTCGTTCTGACAGAAAAAACCACCTCGATACTTGGCGCCACATTTGCAGACACCGATGGCGACGGTGTTGCTGACGCCATCGACAACTGCTCGGCGGCGTCCAATCCGGATCAGCGCGACACCGACCTCGACGGGTTTGGCAACCAATGCGATCCGGATCTGAACAACGACCTGCAGGTAAACTTTGTTGACCTCGGAGTGTTGCGCAACGTCTTTTTCACATCGGATGAGAACGCCGACTTTAACGGCGATGGCGTGGTCAATTTTACCGACCTTGGCATTATGCGCAGTCTGTTCTTTGGACCACCGGGCCCGGGTGCGGTAACACCATAATGGACGCGTAGACGGGCGAATAGCCTACGGAGCGGTGGTTGAAACGGATATTTGACCACCAATTCCCAACTGGAATCATTACCACGAGCTCTATCAAACCCGGCGGGCAACCTTTACGGCAAACAACCCGGCGACTGAAAAACGGTAAATCCAAACACTGACGGCGCAAGATCGTAAACAACCGCGTCGTAACCCTGCAGACCACTGGTGTCCAAGCCAAACAGTTCTCCGTTGATAAATGCATTGTCGAAGACCGCAAAGTCCGTGCAATCAGCAGGCATGTAATCGTCAATAATCGCGGGCGCGATCTGCAGACCATCCGCCGATACTTGAGGAAAGTTGTCTGTCGCAAAGCGACCAAAACTTGCAGGCCCCGCCACATCCACAGACAGAACCCGGGGCGTGACACCGTCCCACGCGAACGAGATGAGCCCGCCCGCGTCGTATTCGAATGTCGAGCCGGCGCCAAGATGCACGTCCGCCTCAAACTGCACATTTGACACGTTGTCCACACCCAGGCTGGTGTCGGGACCTAGCCAGACCCTTTCCCCAAATTCAAAGTTACTGCCATCCGCATCGATGGTCACATCGTGGAAGGGCGCATCGAGCACGACCTCGGCAGACAACTCGAACGAACTGTTCGAATTGTCGACAATCTGAATCTGACCGCCAGACGAGACCGTTCGCAGGATCAGCGCCTGATTAGGTGCACTGTTAAATGATTCAAGTTTCAAAACATTGAGGTCGTTGTTGCCCGGCGCACCCGCAAACTGGATTTCGCCATAGCCGCGCAGGCTTGACTGCCCCTGAAAGCGCACGAGATTCAGCGTCGTCGGCAAGTCTTCGGCCTGCAGAAGAATATTACTGCCATCGAGAAACACCGAACCGAAAGTCACGTCGGCGCCGTTCTCCACGATCGTGTCCGCCTCCAGTATCATGATATCCAACACGCCGCCGCGCACGCGCAGCGGCACGCTGCCCGTAACGATGACATTACGCATGACTGCCCCCGTATCGATCACAAACGTAGGCAGGGTATCCAGGTTCAGCGTGCCGCCAGATGACAATCCGTAGTTGCCAGAAAATTCTACCCGACTCAGCGGATCGCTGGTCACGTTGCCAAGTGAGTTGCTCTGTAGCGTGCCACCGATCCGCGCCACAGAATTGGTCAGGGCGAGACTGCCAACCGAGCCGCCATCCTGAATCTGCAGCGAGATTGTGCTGTCATTCAACACGGTGCTGCCGATGACGCCCCATTGACCGTCGAAAACAACGTCTGCGCTGGTTGCGCTGACGCCTCCGATCACGAGCCACGTACCATCCAGCAGCAGGTTCGCGTCCGTCGCCGACAAACCATCACCAACTTCCCATTGCCCGGCAAGGTGCAGTTCCGGCGTATCACCCGTCGGTGACAAACCACCGTCTATGTGCATGCTGCCGCGCCAATCCAGTTCCGTGCCGCCCAAAAGCTCTATGTCCACGCTATGGCGCGCGACCAGATCAATCCCGCTGTCCACGAACGTATCCGCGGATGCGCTATCCATGCTGATACGAGCGGGCATCAGTCCGGGCAACAGCGCTGGCGCCACTTCGATCGTGCCAAAACCGAAAAGAAGCGGCTGATCGGTTAACCGCACCTCGGGCGGTGCCTGCGAGGTGTTCACCGCAGACTCCAACGTTAGATCGAAGCCGACCAACTCGTTGGTACCTCGCAGCTCCACAGCCGCATTCGCTGCCACGCTTAATGCACCTTGCAGAACCGTCGACTCAAGATTCAGGGTCGCCGGCGCCGCCAGCGTCAGATTGAAAAAGACGCTGACACCGGCAATGGTGGACTCTCCCTCAATCAGCCAGGAGTCGTCGTTCAAGAACAGCTCTCGAAAGGCGTTGGCTGGTGCGATGATGTCGCCAGCAAGGGTAAAAAAATTGCCGCGGTCGTTGGTATCGAGAAAACGCCCGCCGTGCACACCGACCAGACGCAGCGCCGAATTGTCAATAGAACCGCTGCCGCTGCCGCCAAGAGGCCCCAGCGTGCCGTCGCAGAAACTGAGACGCAGCGACCCCATCGTGTTGACGCCGCCAGGAAGATTCACCTCACCCCTGTCTATCGTCAGCTGGCCGTCAACGCCGACGAACAAGGCCGCACTCGGGTCAATCAGCGCAAGGTCCGCATCGATCATAAACAAAGTGCCCAACACGTCTATGTGCTCGCCAATCGTGACAGGCAAACGGTCCAGACCCGCTAAACCATCACTTATCAGAAGCTGCGACGCCACCTCAAGCGAACCGTCGAATCCCTCGACGGAGGCATCGCGCATCTCAAGACTACGCACGACCACGGGGCTGTCGATAGTCGAGAATGGCACCGACGAGAGCAGCAAATGATCGTCGGGCCCCGGCAGACGCGCGGGCCGCCAGTTGTTCGGGTTTTCCCACGGGCCATCGGGCGCTATGAAGCGCAAGAACCGAGTTGGCCCCGGCGGGCTGAAAAACTGCGAGCGCATTACACCCAGATCTACAAAGTTGACGACGCCATCACCATTGGCGTCCGCATCCGGGTCCGCGGTGAAAAACACCTTACGCAGCAAACCAAGATCGACAAAGTTGACGATTTGATCGTCATTGAGGTCCATGTCGCAGGCGTTGCCATAGCCGTCGTTATTTGTGTCGCGCTGATCGCTGTTTTCGACCAGCAGGCAGTTGTCGCGGGCATCGTTGACGCCGTCGCCGTCTGTATCGGGCGCCTCCACCGTCTGCGCCAGCGCGCATTGTGACAACACCCATAAGGTCATCGCGGCCAGGATTCGAACCATTGCGTTCATCACGCTCCTCTCGATATTCATATGTTTATGCGGTAGAGACTACGCGAAGCCATCTAAGCGTTCCATCGACGCCCTTGTCATAATCAGCTCGCCAAGATCATTTCCACGACCACTACCACGATAAATACAACGACCGACCACTAAAAAGGGAGTCCTCCACGATCAGCAAAGTCTCAAGGAAGGCGACCAAATGAAACTCTCACCATGCAATGAAGACTTCTCTTACGGTTCAAGCCAACTAGCCAGTGCCATCGAAGAGGCGCGCAAGATCATGTTCGACGCACCCTGGATTCGAAGAAGTCCGGACCCGGAACAGGAACGCGCAGCCGCCGAGCGACAACTCAAGCACTACATCTCCGCCGCGCTGGACCAGGGGTTCATCCTCCATGACGTGTGCCAACCGCAGCTTCGCTTGCTGAACCAATACAATCAGTTTGGTCTGGTGAATCCGGACAACCGCTATCACATCGCCAATATCACAACGCCCGGCACCTACACGCTTCGCGGCAAACGGGGAACCAGTGCCGATTTGCAGATTCAGGTAGGCGCCGGTGATCCGGGTTTCTCGGACGAAACCAATCTCGAGCCAGTGAGCCTGCTTGAGCTCGACGATTTCGAAGTTGAGGACGACGGCAGCTTTGAGATCACCATCAGCGACACGGACCCCGGTGGAAACTGGATGAACAACACCAGTGGCGACCTCACGGCGAAGAACATTTTGATTCGTGAGAGCTTCATGGACTGGAACACGGAGGTTGGCACCTCGTGGTATCTGGAGCGCACGGACACGCGCGGCATGCCCAGCCCGATCCCCGATCGCGAGCTACTGACCTACCAGTACGAGCGCGCCGCGCAGTACCTCGTGGCGTCGGCCGCCGCCTGGGTCAAGCTGGTCTCGTTCCTGCGTATCAAAAATCCGCCAGGCATTTTGCGTGCGCCGATCAGCACCAGGCTCCCAGGTCAGTACACTTCCGCCGGCACGTTCCGCATGCGACCGGATCGCGCCGTCATTATCACGATGCCCAAGGCGGCTGCACGCTATCAGTCGGTACAGGTCGGCGACCTGTGGTTCAACGGCATGGACTTCTGCCATCGCCAAACGAGCCTCACGCTGTCACAAGCGCGACAGAGCAGTGACGATCTTTATCGGATGGTGCTGTGCCCGGAGGACCCGGGCGTCGCCAACTGGCTGGACCCGGCCGGCGCGTCCACGGCATTCGTGTATGTGCGGTGGCAAGGACTCGAAAGGCGACGCGGACTCACTCAGTCCGAGTACCCAGAGGCGCGCGTTGTACCGTTCAACAGGATCCGCGAGCACCTGCCCGATGACGAGCCGGACTTTTCGGCGGAGGATCGAAAAGAGCAACTCGCGGCGCGTCAGGCTTCGGGGTTGAGGAGTCCGCGGGCGTTCTAGAAGCTAGCGGTGATCGTCGCCGAAACGCAGCTCGCTCTTGGCAGATTCGATCGAACCCTTGGTCAAGTGCACCGTGTGACGGCGACAAGTCTCATCCCCATCTTCATCCCAACGCCAGCCGGCGCGCTCGACAACCCAGGCCACCAGCTGCAAACCAAGCCCATGTCCACCAACGCCCGCCTCACCCCCGCACAGAGTGCCGCGATTCTCGATCTCGATGCTCGCCTCGCCCAGGCGAATCGCTACGCGTCCATCCCGGGTGTAGCGAATCGCATTTCCAATGAGGTTGGAACACAAAATGCTGAGCAACACCCTGGGCTGCACAACGGATTTGTCGGGCGCTATCAAAACCTCAACGGTAGTACTGTTGGCGGCGGCAACCGCGCGATTGTCGTCGATGATGCTCGTGATCAGGTCCTGCAAATCAACCGGCTCGGGATCGGGCAACGGCACTTCACCGCGACCGAGCCAAAGCAAAGCATCGGTGAGTTGATTCATGTTCTGTATCGACTCCTCCAGCCGCGCAAGCGCCGCCGCGGCATTGTCATCCACGCCGTATCTCGCCAGAAGCTCAGTGTTCGCCGTGGCGATGGCCAGTGGTGTCCGCAACTCGTGGCTCGCAAATCGAAGGAAGCGATGACGATGTTCGATGGCATCGCGTTCACGCTCAACCGTGGCGAGCGTACCGGCGGCAATCCGACGCATCTCCTCAAAGGGCAACTCCGGCGGCTTCTCGGGTAGCGCTTCCATAGACAAGCTCTCATACCAGCTCAGAAGCCGCGTCGTCGCTTGCGCCACGCGGCGACCAAACAGCCATACGAACAGGATAGTAGTGATCAGAAACACGGCGGCCGGCAGCAGCGCTCGCCAGTACATGGTTTTATCGAGAACCTGCACCCGCGCCGCTTCGTTGTCGGCGAGCATGAGTCGCTGGACCACGTGCACCCCCTCCCCGTTCGGCAGAGCGCGAAACAGATGAAGCACATAGCCCACGTTCAGCAATCCAATCTCGTCGGTCTTTATCCTTGTGAGCTGACCGTCGGCAAGTGTCTGGGGCAGGTGTTTGAGAACCGCTACAGGCAACGCACTACGATCCGTGTAGATCACAGGCGATCCGTCTGCAGGCAACATCTCTACGCTATCGCCCGCGTTCGCCGCGCGGTCCGTGGTCTGCGACGCGGATTCCTGCGATTCGATCCAGGCATCGGCGGCGCGATGCAACCGAATCTCGGCGCCGAAGAGCACCCCCGACGCCAGGTTGCCTTCCATCAGCCAGGTATAGCCAAAGACCATCGTCAGCGTGATGCCAAGCAGTGTCAGGGTGAGTGATTTTCTTATCGACATTGCGCTACCGAAGCCGATACCCACGGCCCTTGACGGTCTCGATCATGGAGGTGGCAAACGGATGATCCACGACCTTTCGCAGCTTGAACATCTGCACTTTCAGGTTGTTGGTCTGCGGCGGCTCGTCACCCCACGCAGCGAAACTCAGCGAGGCCCGATCCACCGGGGACGGGCTGGCGCGCGCCAGCGTCTCCAGTAGCCGCCAGCCAATCGGCGACAGGTCCAGTTCGCGATCCTCTCGACGGGCGCGGCGTTCATCGATCAGCAGTTCCAGCGAACCGACCGTCAATCGCTGTACTGTGCCGGTGCGTCGCCTGGACAGCACCCGAACCCGGGCGGCGACTTCCACCAACGCAAAGGGCTTGACCACGTAGTCGTCGGCTCCCGCGTCCAACCCGGTGACCCGGTCATCGATCGCATCGCGCGCGGTCAACATTAGGATCGGCGTGGTGTCGCCCAATTTGCGCAGGTGGCGAGCGACATCCAGTCCGTCGATGCGCGGCAAGCCCACATCAAGGATGATCACGTCGAAGACGTTGTCCGACACAATGGCCAGCGCGGCGCGGCCATCCACCGCGTAGTCGCACGTATGGCCGTCCAGCTCAAACCAGTCGCCGATGGACGCCGCCAGAGCGCGATCGTCTTCCACGATCAATAGTCGCAGTGGATTTGCGCTTGTGCGCTCGGGCGGCGTGGTCATTGGCATCCTTCGTTCATGGTTTGATGTCATTCATTCCCCTGAAACACTCGGTAAACGGCCTCCAGAAACTGATTGTACAGATCATCGTAGTCGTCGAACGACGCGTTCACCATCGTGGCAAAACTCATATCTGCCGACGGCACGTAGGCCATCACTGTGTGCATGCCGAAGGCTCTGCCACCGTGCTGAAACTCCGGACCGCCGTCCAGAATGAACAACCCCAATCCATGGGCTGACTGACCCGGAAACGACTCGGTCATCATTCGGGTTCGCAGTTCCTCGGAGAGCAACGTGTCGGTGCCGAGCAACGTCCGTATGAAAGCGTTCATGTCTGCAGGCGTTGAATGGACCGGCGCATCCCCCAGCCCTTCAGAGTTGACCCAGGTAAACGTATCGAGGTCCGACCCGTCCGCCGGAACGTCGACATCCAGATCGCTTTGGGCCAGAAAAACCGACCGGACGTAGGTTCGGGCGATCTCGGGCTGCCCCAGCATTTCGTAGGCACCGTAAGTATTTTCGAGACCCGCCGGCTCGAACACCCATTGACGCAACGCCATGCCCAGCGACACGCCAGTGACCCGCTCGGCAATCACACCGAGAAGCAGGAAGTTCGTATTCGAATACTGAAACTGCGCACCGGGCGCGAACTGATTCTGGGAACTGTTGATGTAGGCAAGATCTTCGAGCGGCGTCCAGATGCGTCCGGGCGACTCGACGAAATCTTCAAAGTACGCCTCATTATTAAAGTAGTCGTCAATGCCGCTGGTATGCGCCAGGAGCATTTCCACCGTAATAACGTCCGAGTTGGCAATCAGCGCGCTCATCTCCGGTTCCAGCCACAGATCGATCGGGTCGTCGAGCCGCAGGTCTCCGAGGTCGACCAGACGCAGGATCAATCCAGCGACGAACGTCTTGCCGGCGCTTGCGGCGTGAAACAGCGTCGATGGCGTGACCGGCTCGGCGGTCTCTTTGTTCGCGACACCCGCTACGACGCTGATGCTCTCGTCGCCGGTCTGCATGTGCAGCGATACGCCGGGCAATCCGCTCACCACGGCATCGTCAACGATTTTCTGGAGCCTGGTTTGCAGAGACTCCCCGGTTTCGTCGGGGGGCGTGATGGTGGGCGTGGAGGACGAGGAGCAGGCGCCCAGCGTCATGAACGAAAAATAGAAGGCAAGTAGACGTGCAAGTTTGAGATGAGATTTCATGGTATTCGTCTGTATGTGAGTGAATGGACGTTCACCGTATTCACAGACCGGTTAACGACCGGTTAACGCGTAGAGGTGGCTCGGCAGATCGCTCGTCTTCAGCGCCCTTGTATGTCAAACATCCAGATCATAATCCATTGAAAAATATGGCAAGATAGCGCATAATACTGGCTAAATAATCAGCTCAAGGAAGAGCCATGTCTGTCCGCCAGCCCACCCCACATCCGACCTATACCCACTCCGTAAATCTGGGCCACGAGATCGCTCGTTTAGCCGCCCATATCCATGCCGCGAC
>CAZXCL010000107.1:0-11061 GCA_964639265.1 uncultured Gammaproteobacteria bacterium
GCCGGTCCGGAAGGTGGCACCAACCGCTGAAGCCATCCTATGGCGTTGTATTCAAAGTGGGTGGTGTGGTTGTCAGCATTGGTGCTACTGACCACCCAGCCATTGTTGTCTACGACCCGCGACAGCGTCTGTGCGTCAGAGCGAACAAGCTCCTGCGGCAGGCCTCGCTTATAGCTGTTGAGCTGCGTTTCATTGCCCAGCGCGTCGGTGACTTTCCACACTTGCCCTCGCTGTGGTCCGGCCGCGTGATACTCGTACGTTCGCCATGTGTCGCTGGCAGTGCTGCCAAAGCGCTTGTGCTCGGTGACGCGACCAAAGGCGTCGTAGTCGAAATCGTCGAACAGCTTCCCGTTGCGAGTAACAGTGTCGGTAAGCCCGAGCACCCACGCGGGCTTGTTGTGCTCATACGTGGTATCCACAACTCTGCGTGCAGACGTCAGGGAGGTTGAGCGAACCACCTTCGTCGGGTTCCCCCAGCTGTAATCGGCCGCATCAGGAGCGATGACATAAGTGTTGGTCGTGGTAAAGGTGTCACCGGCGCGATCAATCGTTACCGACCGCGTGTGCGCCGGCGCGAGAATCGTCAGTGGCGATGGGCCAAACCGGGCGAAGGTATCGCCCATTCCACCCTCCACGACATAGTCGTAGTCGGTGACCTCCAGCAACTCGCCCGCCATGTCGTCCTGACGAATCTCCTTGCGCACCAGCTTGCCGCCGAGCGCTTCGCCGTTCCACAGATGGTAGTAGGTGATGTGCCGCCCGTCTGGCTCGGTGACGCGCGTCCAGTTGGTGCACTCGGTGGCCACGTCCGTCGCGCCATTGGCACACAAGGTGTTCGGATTGCCGGGCGTGCCGTTGAGTTCGCTCTCGTAAGAGAACGACCAGTCGTAGGTCGGGATACCCGGCCCCGTGAGCGTCTTGCGTCGAACCGCCATCGTCTCCACGGTGGCCACAACCCACGGATTGGAGGAAGGATCACCACCGCCGGAAGGCTCAGTCGGGCAATGGGATGCCTCCTGAGTCAGGGTGCTGTACGTCTGGCGATGCACCTTTTCGGCAAGTTCAAAGTCGCCGCGCACACCTGTGGGATGCGTTACGGAGAGGATCTCGTCGGTTTGCAGGCAATGACGGCCTGGGCCCGGCCTCGCCTGAAGCGCGTCAAGTTCATACTGCCAGTAGCGACCGTCTGGCCGGATAACACGATCCAGCGTGCGTCGCGCACCGCTGTCGTTCGCAATCCAGTTTTGGCCAGAATACGTGGTCGGCGAATACAGATAGACCCAGTTGCGGCCATTGGCGCTGACCCACTGAACAAATCGACTGACCGCCACATAGTTCAGCGTAATGACGCGCTGATCGCTGGACTGAATGCGCCGCAGGCGATCCAGACGATCATAGAAATACAGCACCTGATTGCCGACCGCGTCGCGCACAACGCGTGCCGCGAGAATGGTCCGTGTGCGGCTGAATGAACTGCCCTCCGTTCCCCCGAGACGTGGCGCGGCCCGCACGATTACCCGGTCGAAGATGTACACATCGCCATTGGGCGCGTGGGCTTCAAACCCTTCGCCGGCCGGTGCATTGTTGCTGTCGACGGCAGGAATACACTTGAACCACCAGCCGTCCGTTGTCACGTGCGTCGCCTCGTCAGGCCAGCGTGGGTCCGGCTGACTGTTGCGCTGGAGTATCTGCGTGCTTCCCGCACCCGGGATTTCCATCAGCACGCCTTCGGAGTACTCGTGCCTCGTGGTGGTTCGCCCGGACCAAGTGTTGTAGTCCGGGAAAAGCGCGGAATCGTCGTAGTCCGAAGAGCAGCGGGGCCCCTTGAATTTACCGGGCAGATGCAACGCATGGATGCGCGGCACATCCAGCTGCCAATCGCCGAACTCGACAAGTTCTGAGTGATGGTAAAAGCCTCCCTGAGAAATCTTGCGCCGCACGGCAACTTCAAGGTGACTGTTTCCGGGCAACGACACGTCGGTGTGACTGAAGCTGATAGACCCCGTGTGCGGATCGATACCATCGCCCAGAAGATCGGTGCCATACGCGCGCAGTCGCTCCTGTGCGTTCAGGCGCTTCTCCCACTCCACGACCGGCTCCTCCGGCGGGCTGGCCGCCGAAACGCTCGGCACTGCTCCAATGCCAATGGTCAGCGTTGCAGTCAGCGCGCGCAGCCAGAACAAAACCCGGTCTGAATGGCACGAAAATGTCTGCGACTGGTTCTTCAATGCATCCATGCGTTGAACCCTCCTGGTCGTAAATGAGATGAGATGGTTTTTCGGTGCGTTATGCGCCATGCCTAGAACACCGGAAATCCGATGCCGCTCTCGAATGCCACGCTGACGCTGGCCGATGCGAGCAAACCGCCAGAATCCGAAATCGTGTAGCTGAAGCCATCCTCATCCAGCAGGAACGGCGCATCGTAGATGTACTCCACTCGGGTGCCCCCATCTGCCACTCGCGCCTGACCGGCAAGCGGCTGACTCACGGACGCAATGGTCAGCGCGTCACCGTCCGGATCGTAGTCGTTCGCAAGCACGTTGAGGCTGACCCACTCTTCTCTGGTTACCTCGTCATACAGATCGTTGACGGCGATCGGCGGATCGTTGACCGGCACAATCGTCATCGAAACGGTGGCCGTATCACTGCTAAGTCCGTCCGTCACCGTGTAGACGAAGCTGTCTGCGCCGAAGGCGTTGGCATAGGGTCGGTATCCCAGTCGCGTGCCATTTTGAAGGATCGTGACCGTACCCCTCGCGCCCTGCGTGCTGTCGGAGATCGTCATCTGCGGCCCGTCGGGATCGATGTCATTGCTTCGTGGATCGAACGTGATGAGGGTGTCTTCCTGAGTCGAAAACTCGTCGTTCATCGCGCTGACCGGATCGTTGACCGCCGCAATACTCACACTCACCGTTCCTGTTGCCACCGCATCTTCCTGATCACGAATCGTGTAGGTGAAACTGTCCGCGCCGCTGGCATCGAGATCGGGTGTGTAGCGCAATCGCGTATCGTTGCTCAGAATCGAGACAGAGCCTTTGGCGCCATCGGTCGCGCTGGCGATTCGAAGCGCCGGCCAATCGGACTCCACATCAACGTCGTTTGAGCGCGGATCGAACACGTGGCTGACATCTTCGGTGATCGAAATCGAGTCGGGCGACGCCGTCGGCGGATCGTTGACGGCCGTCACGTTGACGCTGATCGTCGCGGCGGACAACAGGCTGCCGTCGCTGACCTCATAGTCAAAGCTGTCCGAGCCAAAGTAGTTCAGGTCTGGTGTGTAGATCACGGTGTTGCCACTGATCACTGCACTGCCGTTAAACGGCGCGTCGATGCCAGCAAGCGTCAGCGAGTCCCCCTGCGGGTCACTGTCGTTTGCCAGCGGACTGATCACGACGCTCTGGTCCTCATTTGTCGATCCCATGTCGTTGACCGCCAGCGGCGGATCGTTGGCCGGATCGCCGGCCACCTGCGTAACGGAACTTCGATTGCCGGCCGCGTCATAGCGATACGTGATCGTTGCGCCATCGTCCAGCGTAGTGGATATCAGGCGGCCCAGATCGTCGTAACGATACTGCTCTGCAGTCGCGGGAATCACCGCAAAGCCCCAGAGACACCCCAGCACAAGGCAAGCCAGAAGTGTTGTGCCGCCAGGCGTTCTTTCATTTGCTCCCCACTTGACCACAGTGGGCTGCCACGGCAGCGTCACGGTGTCGGTCGAAGACGGTGGGAGGTTCGGCATGCGTCCTTGCATTTGTCGTACCCTCACTGATTGGAAAAAAATCTGTAGCTGGTTTGGTGTGCATTACTCCGCCGGCGTGACAATCGCCGTGACCGGCCGGCCCTCGCCGTCAAACGATGGCCACGGCTGGCCAGGCACCTTGTCGCTGTCCAGAACTCCGCACGATGCATAGTCATCGCTGCTGCGAACCGTGCACAGCTGATCGCCAGCCAGCGTCCACGTGCCGCTTGAGCCGGTACTGCTGCGGTAGTTGCCGTCAGCGTCGAAGCTCACCGTCACGGTCGAGCCGTCGCGATAGTCGAGACGCAGGTCATGCCCCTCAAGCAACCTGTCCATGGTGGATGCCACAGCGGCATGCGAGAACAAAGCGAGGGACAACGCCACCGCCGCCCGCGGCGCATGTCGGAAACAACCTCGTCGAATCATCATCGGACTCCTTGATAGCTGGATGCGGTCGCCGCCACACCGGTAAGTGAAATAGCCTCCGCCATGTGAACGCGATCTACGCCGTGCGAAGCGGCCAGATCGGCAATTGTTCGACCGACTCGCAGCACCTTGTGCTGGACACGCGCTGAGAACGCGAATCGGTCGCTGGCCTGCTTGAGCAACGCAGCGGCCGCGGAGTCGCACCACAATTCAGTGATCAACTCCGTCGCTGGAACTTCAGCATTCAGATGCCCGCGCTCGGCCTGAAACGCGCGTGCGGCCAGCACGCGCTTGCGCACTGCGGCCGACGACTCGCCGCGACCTCCGCGCTCACCCTTCGGCGGATTGAGTACGTTGATTGCGACCCGGGGCACATCGACATGCAGATCGATTCGATCAAGCAAGGGACCAGAAATCTTGCGCCGATAGGCGGCAATCTGCGTTGGTGTGCAGTAGCAGTCTCGCGACGGATCGCCGTGGTAGCCGCAGGGACACGGGTTCATTGCACACACAAGCTGAAATCGCGCAGGAAACTCAACCTGCCCTGAGGCACGCGACACCGACACGGTGCCCGACTGCAGCGGCTGCCGCAGCACCTCAAGTGCGCTGCGATTAAACTCTGGCAGTTCGTCCAGAAACAAAACCCCGTGATGAGCCAGGGAAATCTCACCTGGCAGCGCCACCCGCCCCCCTCCAACCAGCGCCACGCTGCTGGCCGTATGATGCGGCGAGCGAAACGGCGGCTGCCGCCATTGCGACAGCGGCGGCGGCTGGCCGCGCAGAGAGAACAGGGCGGCATTTTCCAGCGCCTGCGTCTGGCTCAACCGCGGCAGGATGCCCGGCAGGCGATCCGCCAGCATGGTTTTGCCGGTGCCCGGCGGCCCGATCATAAGCAGGCTGTGCCCGCCCGCGGCGGCAATCTCCAGAGCGCGACGCGCCGCATCCTGACCCAGCACATCGGCCAGATCCGGCGCGCACCCGGACGACTCAGGCTTTGGCGGTGTGGCACGTGTAAGCACGCGCTCGCCCCTGAGGTGTGCAACGACATCACCCAACGAGCGCGCCGCCAGCACGCGGGCGTCGTCGACCAGTGCACCCTCAGGTGCTGATGCAACAGGCAGCACCACCTCATGACCGACATGTGCCGCCGCCAGCGTCATGGGCAACGCACCTCGCACCGGGCGAAGTGCACCGTCGAGCGCCAGCTCGCCACCGAACTCCATATCTGGCGGCACAATGATGTCCCGCTGGCTATTGGCCGCCAGCACCCCGAGCGCAATGGCCAGATCGAAACCACCGCCCTCCTTGCGCAGCGCCGCCGGCGCGAGCGAAATCGTGATGCGCTTGTCCGTTGGAAACTGAAAACCGCTGTTCTGAATCGCTGCACGCACCCGCTCCTTGCTTTCTTTTACGGTGGTCTCGGCCAGACCGACGATGGTGATCTTGGGCAGGCCCTCACTGATGTGGACCTCCACGCCGACCTCGGGGGCACTCAGCTCCATCGAGCTGCGCGTACGCACGGTTGCCAGTCGCATCAGAGCGTTCTCCCGAAGTGCTTCGGGTCAACCTTTTATCGATAACCCGGACACGCAGCTTAGCCAGCGGGCGCCGGCATAGACATGAACAAAACTTGGGAAATGGCCGAGATTTACGGCCGGCAGAATCCGCTGGAAGCGCCCGCCAAAGACTGGGGCGCCGCCTCATCCTCAGAAAGGCTCCTGACCACCCGATTGCGGCCCTCTTCCTTGGCCTGGTGCAACGCCTCTCAGCTAGTCCCCACCGTGCAGTGTTTTTGACGAGACCAGTAGTTTTTCAATTGCTTCGACGCTGATAACCCGACCTTTGGGCCCCGTTGCCAAATCTGCTAGCGGCAGGCCGCCATCGGCTTGCCGCTGTGAAATCAGGCCTCGAACGAAATGGTGACTGGCCTCACGCCGGCGCTGCAGGAAGTCAGAATCTGACGGCACCTCCGACAGGCTGTTTGAGGACTGAATGACGATCTTCCGAGTTGCGCCATTAATGACCACCGTGGTTCCACGCTTTGACGCCAACTCGTACATGCCATCGCTGGTCTGGAATGGCTCGTGGTCGATCCAGTTGATTTTGAGCGTGTAGTGGAGCACATCTTTCAGCCGACTCTCGGTCGTGATGCGCTGCTCCTGAACAAGCCAACGGGTCGAGACTGCCGAGCTCTCGGGCACCCGCAGCGCGGCTCGATGGGCTTCAACAAACGCCTGCGTTCTGGCATCACTGCGCGACATCGCCTCGACATTCTCGTTTACAAACAGCTCCGGATCGACAAAATCCTCAAGCTCGGATGCCTGCTCCGCCCAGATACCACGGCGCTCAAAGGCCGTCTGTAACGCATTGCGAATATCAGCATCGTCGCTTTGCGGGAATGCATAGGCATCCACCTTGACCATGGCGATGGCCAAATCGCGAAACGTCAGTGCATTGGACGCGGGAAGCACGTCGAGCGCCCGAAAAGCGATGCGACGCACTTTGTCAGATGCGATGGCAAGCGCTTTGCCCGATGACACGAGCTCCCCAGTGTGGCGATCCTCAAGGGTTTTCTCGCGCTCAAACTGTTCAAGCAGCGCCTCGAACACCGCCGCGGACATGACTACGCTGAGCTCATGCGGACCGGTGTCTTCCGGCAACCTGTCTCCCCAATCGTCGCTCAGCGACACGTCGCTGAACAGACTGCGCAAGTGGTTTTGAGAACGGTCTTTGAAATACTCTCTGCCGAAGCGTTCGGCAATTTGTCCGAAGGCATTGGTCTCGTGCAAATTGCCATCGTTGCTCTCCAGGATGTGCACACGAGGCTTGTTCATCTTGAATGACATGAACACCGCGGTCAGATCGGCCAGAGCTTCGTGCAGTGCCAACCCTTGTGGATCGATGGAGCCGTATAGTTCGGGCAGAATGGAATCCACGATGGCGTGCGCCGTTTCATGCGCAACAATATCCGGAGAACCGCTGGTGTAGATCAGCTTCCCGGGGTCTGCCTTCGCGGCGTAATAGGGAAATCGAAGCGCCTTTTCAGTACGGCTGTAAAACGGGCTGCCGCCACGGTCACATCTGGCGTGTAGCGCCAACGGTTCGTCGCCAAATGTCCAGGCAAGACGGCGACCCAGTGCGCGTGGCGTCTCAAACAATTCGAGCGTTCGCATAACGGTTGAAAACAAACTCACCTGGCGCAAGGCGGTTTCTCTGGCGTCCGAAGCGCCATTCTTGCGCAGATCAAATTCCACGATTCCGTTACGATTGGCCGTCAACAGTCGCGCGCCCTCGGGCACGACTCCCGTGATGGGGTCGTAATCAATCACCACAACACGAGGGCTGCTCGGTCCGTCCCCCAGTGGCAGATCGACATCCGCGGGCCGCCACCACCAGGCCTGCTCCGCCCTTTCAATGCCCAATTCTCTGGCGACGTAGTCGTCCAGCGTGATCATTCTTAGCCGATACTTGGGCATCGCTGCAGCTAACTGCTTTTTTTTATACTGATGTAGCTTTTAGGCTCGCCGTTGCGAGGACGGAAGGACACCAGCAACGGCGGTTCCACGCCCGTGGCATCACGCGCAATCACCTGCAGGGCTCGAAACAGACTCACGGTCTTGGAGGGAATGCGACCTTTCCAAAAGAGGTTGAGCAATCCCGAGGGTGCGTGCCCTGTTTGCAGAAAGTTGCCCGCCAACGCGTTCATAACCTCTTGCCAACGGCGAACTTTTTTCGTCACCTCGGTGATATTCGTTGGCGAGAACTCCAGCTCGTTGAAGTGAATATTTGCTGCCATCAACAAGACCTTGTTGAGCGCCTCGAGCGCCCGGATATAGTCGCTGACCTTTTTTTTGCGGCCAAACAACCCAAGCTCTCCGCTTTGCCCACCACTTCGGGACTCGATCAGATCCAGCAAAAACTGCTTACGATCCTCGGCGGTTGCCAGCCGCGGCGTAGCATCGCCGGCGTCGGTTTCTTCGTCGGTCAGGCCCAGCACGCCTTGGTCGCCGTCACTGAACAAGTCCTCAATGCCCTCCGCATCCACCTCCGCGACCGACGTGACAATGGCACGCATGATGGGGTTTTCGGTCTCAACAAGTCCCTTGGACATCGCGTTTTGCTCGCGCACATACTCAAGCATCTTCACGATCTGGCTGGGCGGGATGGCGAGGCTCACTGCCAGACTGGCGGCGATGCGCTTCTTGCCCTGCGCCGCGCGCGCAGTATTGATATCACTTTCGAGCTGTGACCAGACTTCGGTAGACAGCATGTTGTCCTGCTTGCGAAATCGCGATAACAGATGGCGCGCCTCATCGGTGTGCATGGCGCCATCTTCTTCCTCAAAGACAATCTTGATGGCTGCCGGTGCGTTCGGGTCAGCGCCATGTGTAACACCCGATTCGTACATGTTCATGGCGGTCAGGAAGCTCACCCGGCGAGTCTCATTGAACAGCTTCTTGGTTTTCGTCAGCTCGCCGCCAGTCTGAATCACCACACCGTCCAAAGACTCATGCACCTGCACCGACGCCTTGTTCGTAGCGCTGCCCTCAATGGCCAGGCCAATCAATGCCAGACTCCAGCGATGACCCTTGGTCACTTTTAATCGCGTCAGGCGCTCCATCCGGTCCACACTGACCTCACTGTGCGCTTCGCGCTCCAGCAACAGCTCACCAAAGTAGCCGGGTTTGAATACGGCCTTGCGGTAGCTCAGTCGTGATGCGCTGTCATCAGTATCGAAGCGCACTACATAGTTAAACGCATCGGTGTCATCCGCGGCTCGCTGCCAGCCAATCTCGGCTGCCAGCAGGTCCGTTTGCGCTTTCGAGATGCCGTCGAGAATCTTCTGGCTAATATCGCGTGCTTTGTCGATGAAGCTCTTGAGCTCGTCGAGCTTCGTCGCCACATCAAATCCCAGAAATTCCTGTATGTGGGTTTTGGTTTTCTTGTCGAGTTTTTTGAGTGTCGCGTCCAGCGTCTCATTGATCTCGGACTCGATTTTTGAGAACACGTCCGTGTCCAGCGCCTTAAGAAGGTCGCCGTCGAGAGCCGTACCAAACGCCTGCTTCAAATACTCGCGGATGGTGGCATCAGGCATCTGCAGCACGTCCGGCAGTTCGTCGAGGATCTCGGCAATGAGCGTGGTGGCCTGCGCAACGGCGGCCTCGGTTAGATCCTTGGTGTTGAGACCGTCTTCGGTGGAGATGCCAAAGAGCCGGCTTACGCCCTGAAGTGGCGTGCGCCCCGTAATCTTTGCTTTGGACGACAGAAATTCGGCCACATGCTTTTTGAGTTTGGGCTTGATCAGATCGCCCGGCTTGAGCCAGGACTTGGCCGTACCGATGATGGCGGTGGCCTTCTTGTCCACATTGACGATCGCGGTGTGTAGTTTGGTCGCGTGTTCGAGCAGCTTCACCGCTGCGTCAGGCGCGATCGTGCTCAGGCCCACGACATAGGAGACGCCGATGTCGATGCCTCTCGACCGCGTCTTTTCCGTTGCGGCCTGCATCTGCAGTTGCGAATCTCCGTACGGCGTAATCAGATAAGTGAAGGCCCGTGCAAAGCGTGCGCGCCCGCCGAGCGAAACACCTGGCGTGCCGTACACGGTAGGAAAACGAGCCTCGATGCCAAGCTCGCCACCAATATCCCCCTTGCCGTCGACCTTGATGCCAACCAGCCGCGCAGCCTTCTTTTCGGAAAATGCACGAATCACGGATTTGGCCGACGAGGGATCCACGATATGCGCCAGGCTGCTGGCCAGCGCTTTGCCGGTCAGGAGTGACGGGTTTTGATAGCCGTAGCAATATGACAGGCTGCGCGACAAATGGGCGCTGCCCTTCGCGGAAACACCGCCGTAGGGAATCTGCACCTTGCCACCCAGCGCGGCGCTGACTTCGCCATCGAGATTGATCAGTCCTGCTACCTCGTAGGGACCGAAATCCGGCAGCTCGGGGTCTGGATCGCTTCCTTCCTCAAGAATTTCGAAATAGGCGCCGCCACCCACATCAATATTGAATTCGAGCTCGCTGAGCCGTGGCACAGTGCCGGTCGGTCCGGTCCAGGTTTTCGCCGGCCAGCCAATCTGACGCCGGGTCAGATCTGAACTGCGCTCGAGCGTGCTCAAGGGTTCGAGCATATCGGCCAGATCCTGCGACCCGTTGTCCGCAACCCAGGCTTTGAGTTCCTTCAAAAGCTGTTTTTCCACGTCGGAAAATTTATCAAGCGCCGTCTTGATCAGATCATCAAGCCCCTGCTCGGGCGAGCTATCGGACTCGCCTACTTGTTTTGCGAGCTCGAGCATCACCTGCCAGAACGCTTCGCCGGCGTCTGGTCCAACGCGTAGCTTGCCGCCGTTGCTTAACAGTATGTCCATGTCTGTTTCCCCCACTCTTTCTACGTTTGTGTTTGCTGCGCGATGCGGCGACATTGCGCCTGGCCGGTCTCAACGCAGTGATTTGGCGTTGGAGATTGGCTTGTCGCTTAAGTCTAGTGTATGGAAAGGCAGAAACGTCTCAGGGCATGTGTTGCACCAGAACAACGGAATCTTGCGCATCCGTGTCACGAATGGCGCCACTTGTTTTAGACGCTGCCCAGAAATGCGGGCCGCGTCGTTGCGAAAATCTTCGTATATCTCTTTTAATCAGCTAGTTGTCTGTGCTTATTGCGCTGCCGCAGTTTACTTGCAGGGTTGTAATACTTCCGTAATATATCGACTCTAGCCTTGCGGCATCTTTGATACACCCCTTCAAGGAGGGTTCCGTGAAGAACTCACTTTCTCTTTTATATGTGTGGAAATTTCTCCGCAGCGTAATCGTCACCTCGTCGATTGCCGCAGCGGCACTGGTCAGTGCTCCGGTCTACGCCCAGGAAACCACGGGCGGGGTGCGCGGTGTTGTGAC
>CAZXCL010000108.1:0-10749 GCA_964639265.1 uncultured Gammaproteobacteria bacterium
CGAACGCGTCGATATCGAGACCGACGATCAGCGCTGCCAGCAAACCCGCGCCGGTGGGAATCAGCGCGACCAGCATCAAAACCCAGACGGCGATACGGGTCATCGCGTGTAGCGCTCCAGCCAGGCGCGCTCGAGCGCATCGTTCCAGCTCGGATGCGGTTCGCTGACCTGCGGTGTTGTTGGTGGCGGCGTAGCAGGACCTCGGGTGGCCGCATCGAAGGGTGCGCGCTCTTGCGGTGTCAGGCGTGCGACATCAAGAACCGTTGTGTCGCCCCACACGCGTTCGTCGGCCTTGCGCGCCTGTGCCGTGGGACTGATGAGAAACGATGCCACGACGGTCGCGGCTTGCTTCGCGCCGCTGTTGAACGGGATGGCCACGAAGTGGCTGTTGGCCAAAGCGCCGCTTTCAAACTGCAGACCACGCATGCTGGACGGCAATTCACCACGGCGCATAGCGCGGCTGGCTTCCGACGGGTTGTAGGCCATCATCCAGTCGAGCTCACCGAGCGCAACCAGCTCGCGCTGCGCCGGGCCGCTGCGTGGAAACAGCCGGCCGCCACGCCACATGGAGCGATGCGCTTGATCCAGCCAGCGCCACAGCGGCGCGGTGACCACGTCGAAATCATCCTCGACCGCTCGCTGCAATCGCTCGGGCTCGGCCGCCAATAGCACCAACAGCTGTTTCAAAAAGGCGCTGCCGACAAAGGCGGGCGGCTGCGGGTAGGTAAAGCGGCCGCGATGGTTTTCGATCACGTCGAGCAGCGCCTGCGGCGAGCGCGGCGGCGTGGAAACCCGTGCGCTGTCGTAGAACAGCGTCAGCGCCGAGGAGCCCCACGGCATCTCGAATCCCTCGGTTGCCAGGTTGCCGTCACGCTGCACGGTCTCGCTTTGCCAGTGCACGCGCTCGGCACCCGGGGCCGTCAGAGCCCACGGACCATGTAAAAGATTGGCGCGTTTGAGCGCTGCAAAGTTCTCGCCGTTGATCCACAGCAAGTCCACCGAGCCGTCGGTCTCGCGCCCGGCCGCTTTTTCGGCACGAATACGAACCACGGTTTCGGCTATGTCGCCGACCTTCACGTGACGCAATTCGATGTCGTAGTCGCGCTCGACCTGTGCGGCGACCCATTGGATGTAGTCGTTGATCGCTGGATCGCCGCCCCAGGCATTGAAGTACACCGTCTGTCCGCGTGCCGCCTCGTACAGCGCTGCGTGGTCATCGGTCTGCGCCTGAGCACACGCGCAGCCAAGCAGCAGCAGGCAGATCAGGCGCAATTTCAAGGTAGGCCGGCCATCAGAACAGATAGCGCATCCCGAACTGGAACTGGCGCGGCGCACCGGCATTGCGCTGGGCAAACGGTTGTCCGAATACCTGAATCTGATTCGACTGCGTGGCCGAGTTGGCGAAGCCCGACAGGTTATTGCGATTCAGAATGTTGAACACGTCTGCCGACAGTTCAAGCCGGCCGCTGCCAACGCGCGGCTGATACCGCAGACCCAAATCAAAGGTAATGGACCACGGCAGGCGATCGGAATTGCGACTCACGCCGGGCGCGCGATCCGAGTTGCCAAGATACGCATCGGTAAACGAGGCGCCGTCGCCGTTCAAATCGGTGGTGCCAAAAATCGTGGCGTCCGGGATCAGATTGATGGGCTGACCCGATTCAATTTGTGCGGCCAGCGCGACGCTAATCGTCTCGCGCGGGAAGTAGCTCAGCACGCTTGAGATCACGTGGCGTCGATCGTTGATCGACGGGCCCCATTCTTCATTGAACTGATTGGAGTTGGCCGAGCGGAAATTTATGTCGTCGGTGTTGTTGGTCAGCTTCGACAGCGTGTAGGCCACCCGCAGTCCCCAGGGGCTGCCGGTCGGGTCACGTTCAAGAATGAGGTTCAGGGCGCGATAGCGCGACTCGCCCGCGGTTTCGGACACCACGATCTGTCGTGCGCCGCCGGCCACGGCCGCAACCGGGCGCGTAGCGTCGGCATCGGCCTGCGAACGAATCAGGCCGAGCGATGCGGCCAGATCGCGTCGTGCGGCGTCGTCGGGAAGGGCGCGCAGTGTGGCGATGTTGGCCTCCGTGAGGTTGGCGAGATTGGGCGTGAACGGCGCGGCGGCGTTGAGGTCGCGCAGCCGCAGCTGATTGCGGCCTCGATAGTAGAGCAGATCGGCCGAAGCGAGCCAGCGATCGGCAAACTGCCACTGCACGCCGGTCGATAGCTGAATGGTGTAGGGGCTGTCGAGGCCTTCAGGATTGAGAATGCGTCGTTCGTTGGACACGGCTGTGTCGCGCAGGTTGGCGACATCGGCCGGTGTCGGGCACTGCAGGAAACCACCGGGGCAGTCGGGGCTGACCGTCAGGTTGCCGTCGAACGTGACGTCCTGCGGATTGAGGCCGGCGGGCAGCGCGCCGGTCGCGGCCAGCGCTTCGAGCTGCCCGATAAACGCGGCGGATGTGGTGTTCTGCTGAAGCGCATCGGACAGCACGGTGTAGGGCAGGCGCTCGAAATAGACGCCGGCGCCTGCACGCAGGGCCAGGTTGTCGCGCGCCTGATAGTTAATGGCAAGACGTGGTGCGATGTTGTTGCCGTCCGCGCTGCCGGACCCGGCTTCGGTCAGGCTGTCGTAGTCCCAGCGCAGGCCCGCCGTGAGCGTCAGGTCCTGCGACAGGCTGATCTGATCTTCGACATACAGCGCGAGCTGATCCTGTTCTTCGCCAAAGCGCGCCGGGCGCAATTCCACGGCGTAGTTCAGAATCTCGACGTCGGTCGGCAGGTCGTTCACATCCAGCGCCGCACCGAGGTTCTGGGCGCGCAGCGCGGCAAGCTGGGCGTCGGTTAGACGCACGCGATAGTTGCCGTCCGGGTTGCCGCCGCCCTCCAGAGAAAAGTCCGACCGAATCGCATCGATGCCAAACTTGAAGGCGTGTCGATCGGTCAGCCAGGTGAAGCGCTGCTGCAGCTGAACCGAACGTTCGCGATCGAAAAACGAAAAGCCCGGGTGCCCGAGGACGGCGCCGGTCAGTCCGCTGGGCAGTTCCACGGCCACCTGGGGCGAGCGTTGATCGCGTGCCTCGGCATAGTCCCAGTCGAAACGGCTGAACGACACGCTGGTCTCGGAGGTAAACGCGTCGCGATCATAGGTGGCCGACACGGCCGCGAGCGTCGACTCGCGTTTTTGCACTGAACCTGCCGAGGGGAACGTGACGCCGCCATCAAGGCCGCCGCCCTGCCGCTCGATCTCCACATCACCGCGATTGATACGCGCAGCAAGCTGCCAGCTGTCGCTAATTCGGTGATCGATTTTCAGCGAGGCCAGAAGCGAATTGTTCTCGCCGCGAACGGTGTCGTTCACCCCAAGCTCGGGCGCGCTCAACAGGTTGTCTTTCTGATCGTCGGTGATTTCGACGTTGGCGTAGAAGAAGGTCTGGTCTTCGCGAATCGGCCCGCCGAGTGAAAAGCCGAGCTGGTCGCGACGAAAACCGTCGCGCACCGGGTTGCCGGCCAGATCGCGCTGCGCAAACGGTGACGACGCATCGACGCTGGCACCGGGGCGGCTCAGATAAAACGCTTCGCCGATCCATTCGTTGGTGCCAGAGGGTGTGGTGACGTTAATCACGCCGTTTCCGGTCCGTCCGTACTGAGCCGAGTAGGACGAGGCGAGCACGGTCACGTCCGATACAAAGCCGGTTGAGATCGGAAACTTGGGGCCGCCCAGAAAATTCTCGTTGTTGTCGAGGCCGTCGATCAGATACTGGGCAAACAGTCCGTTGGCACCGTTGATCGACACCGGTGGCGCTTCGGGAAAAAAACCGGTCGAGGGCACGACGTTGGGCAGTCGGATCAGCGCGCGGGTCAGGTCGCGCGCTTCGATGGGCAGGGTGCGTAATTCAACGCTGTTGAGTCCGGCGCTGACCTCGGCGTCGAGGGCGTTCACGCCGAGCGATTCGCGGCGGCCGCTGACCACGACCGTTTCGACCAGCGTCAGCCGTACCGAACGACGCTCGTTACTGCGCAGGCGTATGCCGCTGGCAAGTTCGGCATCGTCGATGCGAATGGTGTAGCCACTGCCGGCCGGCACGCCAACAAAGCGCGCGCGTCCGGACGAGTTGCTGACGCTGCGGGCTTCGAAACCGGTGTCAGGGTTTTGCAGCAGAACTTCTATTTGAGCGACATCGGTACCGTCGGTGGCACTGACGGCGACGTCGATGCTGGCGGCAACGGCAACGTTAGCAAGTAATGCCAGAAAAATACCCAGTGTGCTTCGAACGAGCGGTCTGTAGCCGAAAAAAACTGATGGCATGGTCAAAAATCCTGAGGTCGTTTAGCTAGTGTGCCGCGTTCGTGCGGCCAGCGTAGTGTGCACGCGCCGCGGACAAATTTGGTCACATTTTGTGATCTTTCAGTGAGGCTGTGTTCAGCTTCACCTGCGTACACTTAGCATATGAGAACACATCAATTCATCGCGGTGGCTGTCCTTCTGGTTTCGATCGCCGCCGCCACACCCGTTCAGGCCGAGCCTCTGTCCGTACCGCTTAACGATGCGCCGCGCTGGGAAGCGCTGGCCTTTCGCAAGATACCGGCCAATGAGGTGACGTTCGATGCCAAGGGTATGACGCTTGAAATCAACGGATCGGCCAGCCCGCTCGTTCATGCGCTGGCGGCGCCTACCACGGTGTCTCGGGTGCGCGTGCGCGGAAGCTGGAATGGCGCGCTTGCGCTGCCTGAGGATGCGGTGCAGGGCGACAAGGGCTTCGATGACTTTGTGCTCAAGCTGGGTTTAGTGGAATCCGGCGATCAGACGCTGAACTGGTTTCAGCGCAAAGTGGCCGCGCCGTGGATTCGCTCATTGTTTGAGCTGGCACCCAAAGGCAGCGGCGTGCGGCGCATCCATTTCCTCTCCACGACCATGCAAGATGCTCAGCGCGGCCAGTCGCGCGTGCATCCGCTGAGCGATCTGTTGTACGAGACGCGCGTCACGCTGCTCGATGCACCCGGTGCTTTCGAGATGGATGTGACCCTGCCAGAGCCTGTGGAGGTGCTGGCGCTATGGATATCATCGGACGGTGACGACACCGACTCGACATTTACCCTGCATCTGGACGAGATCACGTTGCACCAATAAATCAACGCTGCAGCCGTTTGAGCAGCGGCGGCCACAGCGCGCCGTACAGCGCGTAAAGACATGCCAGGGCGCCTGCCGCCCGGCTACCCGGGTGAGCGGTAAACGCCAGTAACCCGATGCCAAGCATCGCCACACCACCGAGCGCCATATAGTCGCCGTCCATCCAGCGCAGCGGACTCATGGACCAGTGAGCGTCGTGCTGTAGCTGCACGATCCACTCCACGAGACCGTGATTGTCGGGGTTGGCGCGCAGCATTTCCTGTGCCAGGCGCAGTGCGCCTTGTTTGTCACCGCGATCATCGAGCACCATGATCAGGCTGTGCAGCGTCTCCTCGGACTCAGGGTCCGATTCCATCATGTCCTTGAGTGTGCTTTCCACATTCTGATATTCACCACGCATCAGTGAGGTCGTGACGATGGCTCGGCGGGCGCCGCTGTCATCGGGTGCCATTTCGATCGCCTTGCGAGCTAGCTCGTGGGCATTGTCCAGATGTACCGTCTGCGCCAGCATCAGCGCGAAGTCGGCGGTGTGATGCACGTTGTCCGGGAAATCGCGAATGAGGCTGCGATAAATCGTCTCGGCCTCGATCATCGCGCCGCGCGCCTTGAACACTTTGGCCAGCAGCGAGCGTGCGCCCGGTGAACCGGGGTCCTGGGCCAGGATCCGCTCGCACAGTTGCTCGGCCTCTTCGTTCTCGTCGTCCAGCCAGGCCACCCAGGCGGCCGCCAGAAGCAGCTCCTCGTCGTCGGGAAACTGGGCCATCGCCCGGCCAAGCAGGTCGCGGGCGGGTCGAACACGATTGCGTTCTACCAGCTCCCAGGCCTGGGCGCGCCAGGTGACGAGTTGGTCCTGGTCCACGGTGGTCTTGTTCCAATCTGGCCTTGTTCCAGGTGGTTGTCTCACGGACGCGAAGTCGCGTCCAGTCGAAATGAGGGAATGGCCTGCGGCATGTCGCTATTTAGACAGTGCGCTGGCGTTCAGCGCGCCAGGCCGATGGGGAGAGCATCATGAAAACAGGCAAAGCAGGCGCTCGCGGACAGCGTTTTTTCAGTTTCGTACTTGCCGCGCTCATCAGCGGCAGCGCCGGCGCTGTGGCGCTGGAGCAAGCCGACGTGCAGCGCGGGGAAGATGGTGCGCAATATGCCGTCGACAATGCCGTCGATGAGACATCCGCTCTACGCGATGCGTGGCAAGAGCGAAAAGTGCATCCCGACGTGTCGCAAAAAGCGTTCACGCACGACGAGATTCGGGTGCTCATTTACCTCTACGACAACGAAACCACGCGCCAGTCGCGCGCGAGCCGTACCAAAGCACAATTCCAAACCCAGCTTGATGAGATTGCACAGGGCATTCGCAGCATCGAGCTCAAATACCGACCCCAGCACTCGCTGCCGCCTGAGGAAGAAGCGCAGATCGTGCGCGGCATGATGGCGGCGCCGAGTCCGGCCGACAAGGATCGTCTGGCGCAGCTTCGTCTGGACGCCGACGCCCTGCTCGATGAGATGCGACGCGCGGTGGACGCGCAGCTGCCCTCGCGTGTGGATGAAACCGGACGCGACGTGCTGACCATGATCCAAAGCGGCGGCGGCACGATTCACGACAAGGTGGCGCTTATGAACGCCGTGTCGGCGACCGTGTCCGGGCCACTTCTCGATCAGCTGGCCAAGCTGGATTCGGTGGCAACGGTGATGCTCGATCCGGAACCGGATTTTGAGCTCAACGTGAGTGTACCAACGGTGGGTTTCCCAACCTGGTGGAACGCGGCATCGTCGTTTGACGGTGGGGCCTACGATGTGGCGGTGGTCGATACCGGCGTGCAGCAAAATCACCCGAATCTCGCGCCTGCAGCATTTTACACCAATTCCGGCAGCACCACTGACAGCGACGGCCACGGCACCCACGTGGCCGGCATCATCGCCAGTACCCATGCGACGCATCGAGGTGGGGCCTATGGACTGGATGCGCTGTTGTGGTCGAGCACCAGCAACCAGTCGGCGACCATGAACAACATGCACTGGGCCGCGGCCGGCGCCCTTCAAAGTGCCGAAGCGGTCAACCATTCGCTGGGCTATGGCACGGCCAATGTGTCTGATTACACAGCGAACGACTCGTTCTATGACGCCTACATCGAGACCTATGATATTTCGGTGGCCAAGTCCGCCGGCAACAACGGCTGGAGTGATTCGTCACCCACGATTACTCATCCGGCTACCGCCTACAACCTGCTGACAGTGGCCAACATGAACGACCGCAACACGGCAAGTCGCGCGGATGATGTGCGTTCCGGAGGGTCGAGCGTCGGTCCGACGGTAAACGGCCGTCGCAAGCCGGACATTGCTGCGCCCGGCACCAATATTCTGTCCACCAACAACAGCTGGGCCGGCGGCGCCAGCGGCAACAGCGATCCCAACTGTTGGGATGATGCGGGTCGTGAGGGCGACAATTTCATGCGCTGCAGCGGTACGAGCATGGCCGCGCCGCACGTGGCCGCGGCCGGCGTGCTGCTCAATGATGGCGGTGTGTTTGATCCGATGGTGCAAAAAGCCATTCTGATCAACACGGCCGATGCCTGGACCAGCAACAATACTTCCACCACGACCGACGACGGCCCGGTAACCGGCTCACGCTGGGACAAGAGCTACGGCTGGGGCTATCTCGATATGGCCGAGAGCCACTTCAATCGACTGGACTTTTTCGTCGACACGATCGTGCCGCGCAATGACAACAGCGTGCCCAACGATTACAAGCTCTACCGCGGCCTGATGTTTGCGGGCGAAAAGGCCACGCTCGTGTGGGAAAAACGCGCCGGCACCTATGTGGCCGGCCAGCCTTCGCAAAATCGCTACGGTCTGAGCGATCTGAACCTGCGACTGTACGACGAGGCGGATGGCGCGGCACTTGATTCGGATCTGGATGGCAACGACAACGTGCATCAGGTGGCGGTTGATACCACGGCGAACACCATCATCAAAGTGTATTCATGGAGCACCGACTTCAGCGGCACAGCGGAGGAGCGCTACGCGCTGGCAACAGAAGAAAACTTTGTTGAGGTCGACCCGCCGAGTTTCAGCCGCGCCTACTCACGACCCAGCTGGGTGGGGCCCAATCAGACGTTTGATATCACCGTACATATCGATAACGTTGGCGGTGCTGCGGCTCATGACAACACGGTGGGCCTCGGCGATATCGCTGGCCTTGTGATCAACGGCGGCCTGAACCAATCCGTGCCAAGCATCGAGGCCGACGATCGTCAAAGCACCAGCTATTCGCTCACGACCAACGGCCTGACGGCGGGCACGCACTGGATTCCGCTGCAGTTCATCAGCAACAGCTATGCCGAGTCGTATACCTTTGGTACTGCCTTTGGTGTGTCGTTGAACGTGGAGACAACGCCGCCGGTGGGTGCCTGCGGCAGCGCGCCGGAGTATGTGTCGGATGGACTGATTCCGGTGACTTTTGGCTCCTCTGACACTCAAACGGGTGTGAAACAGAATTTGCTCTACGTGCGCAGGCCTGGCTCGAGTGGCTTTAGCTACACAGGTTTGTCGGCCCCTGGCGCGGGCGGCACCTTCAACTACACACCTGCGTCCGGCGATGGCCTGTATGAGTTTGCCGTTCGCGCCCAGGACAACGGCGGTACGGCCGAAGCCATTCCCACCAGTGCCGAGTGCGCGACGTTTGTCGATACCAAAACGCCGACCTCGACGGTGACAAGTCCGGCGCAGGATACCAACGGCGGCATTCCGCTTACGTTTTCGGTCACCGATCCGGCGCCCTCAAGCGGTCTGTCATTCGTTGACTTCTGGTATCGCGAGGCGGGCACCAGTGGCTGGACCTACACCGGGCAGTTTTCCGAATCACTCAATGGTGTCGTGAACTTTACGCCCCCTGCCGATGGAACCTATCACTTTTTCAGTCGCGCCAAGGACAACGCGCAGAACATCGAATCCATTCCGCCGTTCGATAGCGTCGGCGACACCACGACGGTGTATGACACGTTGCCGCCCACCGGCGAGGTGCGCATCAACGACGATGCGGCAACCACCGCCAGTACGATCGTGACGTTAAACCTAAGTGCCATGGATGCCGGCTCAGGCGTGGCAAACGTGCGCTTGAGTAACGACAATGTCACCTGGTCGAGCCAGCAGCCCTATGCTGAGGTGATCGACGATTATGATCTGACCTCGTTGGGCGGGAATGCGAACCTCGGCACCAAGAAAGTGTTCGTGCAGTTTATCGATGCCGTGGGTCGTGATTCGCTGGTCTACTCCGACACCATCGAACTGATTGACGGCGTGGACACGGACGGTGACGGCGTACTCGACAGCGCCGACAACTGCACCTTGCTCGCCAATGCCGATCAGCGCGATACCAACGGCGACGGCTACGGCAACCGATGCGATGCGGACCTAAACAATGACAACAACGTCAATTCGCAGGATCTCGGGCAGATGCGACTGGTGTTTTTCCAGTCTGGAGATCTTGACGCGGATCTGAACGGAGATGGCGCCGTTAACTTCGGAGATCTGGGCATCATGAGGGCGCTGTTCTTCCAGCCGCCAGGACCCAGCGGCATCGCGCCGTAAGCCACCGCGCTCCCGCGTGTCGCTAGCCGACGCGCGGGAGCAGCTCAGGAGACGGCCTCAAGCGCCTGCTCGATATCCTGGAGAAGATCTTCAACATCCTCGACGCCTACCGACAGTCGCAGGAGGTTTTGCGGGCTAACCGAATGCTCGCCTTCAACGGAAAAGCGATGCTCGACGAGCGACTCGACGCCGCCAAGGCTCGTGGCCTGTTTGAAAATGCGCGTGCCGCTTGCCACCGCAATGGCCTCTTGCGCTGCGCCTTTGACAAGGATGGACAGGAGCGCGCCGCCCGCCTGCATTTGTGAATTGATCAGGGCGCGATCGGCGTGCGCGGGGTCACCGGCGTAGAGCACGCGCTCCACATTCGGGTGTTCGGCAAGTGCAGCGGCAAGTCTGGAGGCGCTTGCTGACTGATGGCGTACACGTAAGCCCAGCGTCGCCAGCGAGCGCAGCAGTAACCAGCAGTCAAACGGCGCGGGCGTCGCGCCACCGATGTTCTGAATCTGGCGCAGACGGTCGAGCATCGGACCGGCCTCGCGTGCCATGATCACACCACCCATCACGTCGCTGTGGCCGCCGAAAAACTTGGTGCTGCTGTGCATGCTGAAATCTGCGCCCAGCGCGAGTGGCTGCTGCAGCACGCTGGTCGCAAGCGTGTTGTCGCAACACAGCTTCGCGCCGCGTTCGTGGGCAAGCGTCGCGGTTGCCGCGATGTCGGAGATGTTCATCTGCGGATTGCTGGGCGTTTCCAGCCACACGAGTCGCGTATTGGATTGCCAGTGATCAGCGATAGCCCGCTGCGAGGTGGTGTCCACGGCGCTGACTTCGTGTCCCATGCCGCGCACCAGTTCGTTGAGCTGAACAATCGTGCCGAAGTAGGCATCGCCCGTGGCGATGATGTGGCTGTTTTCGGGCAGCGCTTGAAACAGCGCGAGCGAGGCGGCGGCGCCGGTCGCAAACGCTACGGCATCTTGGGCGTCTTCGAGACTGGCCAGGCGTTGTTCAAGCAACCGTCGGTTGGGGTTGTTGGTGCGGCAGTA
>CAZXCL010000109.1:0-10749 GCA_964639265.1 uncultured Gammaproteobacteria bacterium
CGCCGGTCTGATTCTCCTGAACGTGGTAGGACATGGGTAAGAACGTAATCGTCATCGGCACCCAGTGGGGTGACGAGGGCAAGGGCAAGATCGTCGATTTGCTAACCGAACGCGTGGGCGCCGTGGTGCGTTTCCAGGGCGGCCACAACGCCGGCCACACGCTGGTTATCGAAGGCAAGAAAACGGTTTTGCATCTGATCCCCTCGGGCATCATGCACGGCAACGTGCGTTGCTACATTGCCAACGGCGTGGTGCTGTCGCTGCCCGATCTGTTCAAGGAGATTGACGGCCTCAAAGCGCAGGGCGTCAACGCCGAAGATAATCTCTACGTCAGCGCCAACTGCCCGCTGATTCTGCCCTCGCACGTGGCACTGGATCAGGCACGCGAAAAAGCCCGCGGATCCAACGCCATTGGCACCACCGGTCGCGGCATCGGCCCGGCGTATGAAGACAAGGTGGCGCGTCGCGCCGTGCGGGTCATCGACCTGTTCCATCGCGAGCGGTTCGCGTCACGGCTTGGGGAGGTGCTCGATTATCACAACTTCGTGCTCAAGAATTACTTCCGCGCTGAGCCGCTGGATTTTCAGCAGATGCTCGATCAGTGGATGACCTACGGTGAGCGCATCGCGCCCATGGTCGTGGACGTGACCGGTCACCTCGGTCGTCTGGGTGAGCAGGGCAAGCGTCTTTTGTTTGAAGGGGCGCAGGGCGCATTGCTGGATATCGATCACGGTACCTATCCCTACGTGACCTCGTCGAACACCACCGCCGGTGGCGCCGCGACGGGCACCGGTCTCGGACCGCGCCAGCTGGACTATGTGCTGGGTATCGTGAAGGCTTACACCACACGTGTAGGCGCCGGGCCGTTCCCGACAGAGTTGTTTGATGAGATGGGTGAGCATCTGGCGCGCGTCGGCGCCGAGGTCGGTGCCACAACCGGGCGTCCGCGTCGCTGCGGCTGGTTTGATGCTGTGGCGCTGAAACGCTCAGTGCTGAATAACTCGATCAGCGGATTGGCCGTGACCAAACTCGACGTGCTCGATGGTTTGGACACGTTGCGCATTTGCACGGGCTATCGCATCGACGGCCGTCTGATCGACGCGCCACCGCTGGCGAGCTATCAGTACGAGCAGTGTGAAGCGGTGTACGAGGATCTGCCGGGCTGGAAATCTTCAACGGTCGGCATCACCGACTACGACGCACTGCCGGAGAATGCCAAGCTCTACCTTCAGCGTATGGCCGAGGTCACTGGTGTACCGATCGCGCTGGTCTCGACAGGCCCGGATCGTGCGCACACGATTTGCTGCGCGGATATTTTTGGCGACGAGTAACGTCGCTTTACACGATCAGATTGCCAGGGCGCCGAGCGCCTGATCTGCGGCGTGTTCGCCCGCGGCCAGTGCACCTTCTATCAGTCCGCCATGCATGGAAGCGCCTTCGGCACCTGCAAAAAAAACGCGCCCATCGAACCAGTCTTTTGACCAGGCAGGCTCACCATAGGGCGGGTGGCCACCGCCCGCATTCAGATCAAACGGGGACGCTGTCAGGGGTTCTCGTGCCCAGTCCTGAAAATAGAACGCCTGCGGCTGCGCAGCGCGTTGGCCAAACAAACGCACCAGCTGATCGATGATTGCCGCCTCGAGCGCATCGCATTGGCGCTCGCGCTCCTGCGCCGGCCAGCCAACAAAACCAAACAGTGCGTAGAGCCCGTTGTCCGGGTCACTTTGATCCGCGGTTTCAATCAATGGACCGATCTGACTTCCGGATGAACCAGACAGTCCGAGCTCGCGCCAAAAAGGCTTGTCGTAGAGGGCCATGATCTTGGCCTGCGCCGCCATCCAGGTTGGCCAGCGTCGCAGGGCGTTGTGCAGTTCGCGGGGCAGTGTCGGAGAGTAGGACCAGTGACGGGCAAGCTGACCCGGCGCGGCGCAAATGACGCACTGGCTGCGATAGTCACCGCGGTCGGTGTGCACCGTCACGGCCGGGGAGCTCGCATCGATGCCGAGCACCGTGGTCGCGAACTCGACGCTTCCCGTCGGCAGGGTGTCTGCCATGACACGGGTCAGACCCTGAAGCCCGCCACGCACGCGGCGCGCATCGCTGTATCGCCTGGGATAGATTCCGCGTCGCAGACCGCTGTGTGTCTCAAACACAAAGTCGCCGGTTTCAAACTGCTCAAGCAAAGCGATACCAAGGTCACGAGCCAATTGGGCTACCAGTGGCTGGTACTGCGGCCAGATCCACGCCGGTCCAAGATCCACGGCGCTGTTGCCAATGGTCACAGACAGGGCACGACCCCCAATACGGTCGCGAGCCTCCAGTACGCGCACCGATGCCCCGGTTTGCGCGACCGCTCGGGCCGCCGCCAGACCGCTGAAGCCTGCGCCAATGATCAAAACGTCTGTCTGCACACCCGGTCCTTGACGGCCTACCAACTAGTAGGTATTGTCGCACGCAGTTCAACCAAACGCGAGCCGCGCCACCATGGACCGAAAAGAGCACATTCTCGACAGCGCCGAAGCGCTGGTCCGGCAGCGGGGTGTCGATGGCTTCAGCTACGCCGACATCGAGCGTGATGTGGGGATTCGCAAAGCCAGTATCCATCATCACTTTGCCAGCAAGGCCACGCTCGCGCTGGCGTTAATCGAGCGCTACGACGCGCGCTTCATGCAGCGGCTTGAGGCGATTCAGACCGCCCAGGGCAACGCCGCCGCGCAGTTGCTGGGCTATGTCGCCACCTACCGCGACGCGTTGGGCAAGGGCGATACGGTTTGCCTGTGTGTTGCCTACAGCGCGGGACGTGAAAGCCTGTCGTCGGAGGTGCTCGTGAGGCTCAACGGCTTTCATGAAAAAAGCGTGCAGTGGTTGCAGGCGGTGTATGAGCTGGGCGATCGCGACGGGTCCATTGCCGCCGTCGGGGAGCCTGCGACCGAAGCGGCGGCAACGCTTGCGCTGGTCGAAGGTGCGCAGCTCATGGCGCGTGCGGCGAAAAACACAGCGCTGTTTGATGCAGCGGTGGCGGGTCTTGAGGCGCGCGCCCGCTAAGGCGTGCCTTTTTATTTATCCAAACCATCTACCAACTAGTAGGGAGATTATCATGAGTTTTACAAACAAGTCAGTCATCGTCACCGGCGGCGGTTCGGGCATTGGTCTTGAAGTTGCCCGGCGGTTTGTCGCCGAGGGTGCCAATGTCGTGATCAACGGCCGCGACGAGGAGAAGCTGCAGCAGGCGGCCAACGCCATCGACGCAAGCGGTGAGCACGTGGCGATCCACGCAGCAGACATCGCGCGTCCGAGCACAGCGGCAGCTCTGGTCGAGCTGGCCGAGCGGCGCTTTGGCGGCGTCGACATTCTGATCAACAACGCCGGCGTGTTTGCGCCCAAGCCGTTTCTCGAGGCCACCGAGGAAGACTACGATCGCTTCCTGGACATTATCCTGAAGGGCAAGTTTTTCATGGCGCAGGCGGCGGCGAAGGCCATGCAAAAGCGCGGCGGCGGGGCTATCGTGCACACCGGTTCCATGTGGGCGATCCAGGCTGTCGGGGCGACACCGTCGGCGGCCTACTCCGCGGCCAACGCCGGCGTGCATCAATTGGTCAAAAATCTGGCCATCGAACTGGCCGGCGACAAGATTCGAATCAACGCGGTCGCACCGGCCGTGGTCGAGACACCCGTCTACGGCACGTTCATGAGCGAAGAGCAGGTCAGGGAAACACTGCCGAGCTTCAATGCGTTTCATCCGCTGGGTCGCAACGGTCAGCCGCGCGACGTGGCCGAAGCGATCTTGTTCCTCGCCTCGGATAAGGCCGACTGGATTACAGGCAGTGTGTTGTCAGTCGATGGTGGTGTGACGGCAGGGCGTCACTGATTGTTTGATGCGGCGGGCCGAAGGACTCGGCTCGCCGATGGTGCCCAGGAGAGGACTTGAACCTCCACGGGGTTGCCCCCACTGGCACCTGAAGCCAGCGCGTCTACCAATTCCGCCACCTGGGCACGGCGAGGAGCGGACTTTAGCCAGCCTTCTTGCTATTGTCAATGCACCGCGCCGGTCCCGGCGCCGCAAATCTATGGACTTATGACAAAGAAAAAAAACTGGCGCCAGCGCGATCCCGAATCGTCGCAGGAGGCGGCCAGATATGAGCATCCGATTCCAAGTCGGACCCTGATTCTCAAAGACCTCAAGCGTCACGGCGTGCCGCTCACGCTTGAGCGTCTGGCCGACGATTTTGGCTTGCGCGACGAGCGCGAGACCAAGGCGCTGGCGTTTCGTCTGCGCGCGATGGTGCGTGACGGTCAGATCATTCGCAATCGCCAGCGCGAGTACTGTCTGATCGAGGAAATTCCCGTGCTCGCCGGTCAGGTGATCGCGCATCGCGATGGCTTTGGTTTCGTCGCGCTGGATCGCGGCGGTGACGACGTGTTCCTGAGCCCGCGCGAAATGCGCCAGGCGTTTCACGGCGATCGTGTCGCCGTGCGCATCACCGGTCACGATCGGCGTGGTCGACCCGAAGGGCGCATCGTAGATGTGCTCGGGCGTGCGACAACAGAGCTTGCCGGGCGCTACGTAACCGAAGCCGGTGTGGGCTTTGTGATTCCCGAAAACCCGCGTATCACGCATCAGATTGTGATTCCGCCGGGCAAGCACAAGGGCGCCAAGCCCGGTCGCGTTGTCAGTGTCGAGATTGTCGAGCCGCCGACCAAGTCCAGCCCGCCCATCGGGCGCGTTATTGATGTGCTTGGTGACATCACCAAGCCGGGAATGGAAACCGAGGTCGCGATTCGTTCCCACGGTTTGCGCCATCGTTTTGGCAAGGACGTGATCGCCGAGGCCGACGCCTACGGCGATGAGATTCCCAAAAGCGCGTTGCGCGGCAGACTCGATTTGCGCTCGACACCTCTGGTGACGATCGACGGTGCAGACGCCCGGGATTTCGACGATGCGGTCTACTGCGAAAAAGCGGGTCGCAACTATCGATTGCTGGTCGCCATCGCGGACGTCTCGCACTACGTCAAACCGGGCCACCCGCTCGACGATGAAGCCCAGGAACGTGGCACGTCCGTGTATTTTCCCAATCGCGTGATCCCAATGCTGCCCGAGGCGTTGTCCAACGGACTGTGTTCGCTCAACCCGGACGTGGATCGTCTGTGTATGGTCTGCGAGATGACGGTGACGCCGGCGGGCAACGTGAAGGACGAGAAGTTTCACCGCGGCGTCATGCGTTCGGCCGCACGGCTTACCTACGCGCAGGCCTACGGCATCATCTGGGAGCGCGACAAGGTGCTGCGCCGACGCTACAAACACGTCGTTGAGCACCTTGAAAACCTGCGCGGTGTGTACGAGTCGCTGGCAAGAGCGCGGGTCAAGCGCGGCGCGGTGGATCTGGATATCCCTTCATCGCGTTTCGAGTTTTCGCCCGATGGTCATCCCGAAGGCGTCGTGCGCTACACACGCAACGATGCGCATCGACTTATCGAGGAATGCATGATCGCGGCCAACGTTTCGGCCGCGCGTTTCCTCAAGGCCAAAAAAATGCCGGCGCTGTATCGCAATCACGCCGGCCCCGACGAGGAAAAGGTGGAAACGCTGCGTCAGTTTCTGCAGACCGTGGGCATCAATTTGCCGCGTGCAGCGACCATTCGCCCGTCGCACTATCAAAAAGTGGGTAACGCGCTGGCCGAGCGTCCCGATGCGTCGGTGCTTTATTTCCAGCTTCTGCGCTCTATGAGCCAGGCCGAATATACCCCCGACTGCGACGGTCACTTTGGTCTGGCGCTGAAGGAATACGCGCACTTCACCTCGCCGATCCGGCGTTACCCCGATCTGCTGGTGCACCGGGCGATCAATCATTTGCTCAGTCGCAAAAGCCCGAAACGCTACGTCTACAAACAGGCCGACATGGAGCGCCTGGGCCGCGAGTGCTCGATCAGTGAGCGGCGCGCCGAAGAGGCCGTGCGCGATGTGGAAAGCTGGCTCAAGTGCGAAGTCATGCTCGACCACGTGGGCGACTCGTTCGACGGCACGGTTGTAGGCGTGGCCGAGTTCGGACTGTTTGTTGAGATCACGAGCATGAACATCGAAGGGTTGGTCCACGTGACCTCGCTTGGCCACGATTACTTCAAGCTTGACCCGACACGTTCAAAACTCACCGGTCGTCAGACCGGCCAGAGTTTCGAACTGGCACAGGAGCTGCGCGTGCGCGTGGCGGGGGTCAGCGTTGAGGATCGTAAAATCGATTTTGAGCTTGATCAGTCAAACTCGCGCAAGAAGGCGCGCGGCGGCAGCAAGAAACGCAAGCCGAAAACCAAAGGTCGGCCAAAGACTCGCACCAAACCGCGTAACAACAAACGCGGCGGCCGCAACAAGGGCTGAGTTGTGGCCAATCAATCCGTTTTCGGCTGGCACGCCGTCGGCCATCTGTTGAAACACTCGCCGCGTCGTGTCCTGTCGATTCGCATCCAGAGCGATCGCGACGATGCGCGCGCACGTGAGGTGCTCGAGCTGATTGAGGTCACCGGTACGCACGTGGAGCGTGTGCCGCGCGAGCAGCTCGATCGACTGGCCGGCGAGGCTTCTCATCAGGGGGTAGTGGCGACCATTCGCGCGAGTCAGGAGCGCGGGGAGGGCGAGTTGTTCGATCTGGTTGAGAAGCGCGGCGCCGATCTGCTGCTGCTGATACTCGACAGCGTGCAGGACCCGCACAACCTGGGGGCCTGTCTGCGCAGTGCCGACGGTGCGGGCGTGGACGGAGTCGTGGCGCCCAAACGCCGTGCGGTGGGCCTGACGGATACGGTGCGCAAGGTGGCAAGCGGTGCGGCCGAGACCGTGCCGTTTTTCCGCGTGACCAACCTTTCGCGCACCCTGACCACACTGGGGGAGGCCGGTGTATGGCGCGTGGGCACCAGTGATCGAGCAACCGAGCCGCTGTGGCAGGCCCGCCTGAGCGGGCCGCTGGCGCTGGTCATGGGCGGGGAGGCCAAGGGGATGCGGCGGCTCACGACCGAAAAATGCGACGCGCTGGTCTCGCTGCCTATGCACGGGGCCGTCTCCAGCCTGAATGTTTCAGTGGCGACGGGCATTGTGCTGTATGAGGCCATGCGCCAGCGCATTGCACCATCGGCCACAAATCAGTAGACTTCGCGGTCCACCGGAGGGGTCATACAGGTTTTTCCGGTCTCCTTGCTGCACCGAGCTCAGCGCAACGCGGGTTTTGGGTGGCAATCATCCATAAGGAGTCACAATGAGACACTATGAAATCGTGTTTCTGGTCCACCCGGATCAGAGCGAGCAGGTGCCTGCGATGGTCGAACGCTATCGCGGCATGATCGAAAAAGGCGAAGGTCAGGTCCACCGCTATGAGGACTGGGGCCGTCGTCAGCTGGCGCACGCCATCAACAAGGTACACAAAGCGCACTACGTCCTTTTGAACGTGGAAGCCACGCAGGAAACCATCGACGAGCTGGTCTCGGCGTTCCGTTTCAATGACGCGGTGCTGCGCAATATGGTCATGCGCGTGGACAGTGCTATCACTGAGCCTTCGCCGATGGCCAAGTCCAAAGAAGAAGAGAAGCGCGAACGCGCCTCTCGTGATGACGACCGTCCGTCGCGTCCGCGCACGGAAGAGTCCAGCGAAAGGAAGAGCGAGCCCGAAGCGGAAGCTGAGGCTGCTGCGCCTGCTGAAGAATCCACCAGCGACGATGCCCCTGCTGCATCGGCTGACGCGTAAGGAGATCTGCCATGTCACGTTTTTTCCGCCGCCGTAAGTTCTGCCGTTTCACGGCCGACGGTGTGACCGAGATCGACTACAAAGATCTGGCCATGCTCAAGCAGTACATCACCGAAACCGGCAAGATTGTGCCCAGCCGCATCACCGGTACCAAAGCCCACTATCAGCGTCAGCTGTCGGCCGCGGTCAAGCGCGCGCGCTACCTGGCACTGCTGCCTTACACCGATCAGCACTAGGGGGTCGTTGTGAAAATCATCCTGAAAGAAAAGATCGACAACCTGGGCACCATTGGCGACGTCGTCAAGGTCAAGCCCGGCTACGGTCGCAATTTCCTTCTGCCCCAGGGCAAAGCCACGCTGGCGACGAAGGAAAACATCGCCCATTTCGAGAGCATTCGTGCGGAGCTTGAGAAAAAGTCTGCCGACGAGCTCATCCGTGCCAAGGCGCGCGCCGAGCAGATCGAAGGCCTCGACATCACCGTGTCGGCCAAAGCCGGTACCGAAGGCAAGCTGTTCGGTTCGATCGGCACCTTTGACCTGGTCGAAGCGATTACGGCCGCCGGTGCTGAAATCGAGCGCAGTGAAATCCGTCTTCCGGACGGCCCGCTGCGCACGACGGGCGAGCATCAGGTCGATGTGCATCTGCACAGCGACGTCGACGTGTCACTCACGGTCACCGTGGTCGGCATAGAATAAGACCTGCGGCCCCGCCTCCCCGGCGGGGCCGTTATTTCCAGTTGCGAGCACAAGCGTTACCTGCGACGCTAATCGACCATCCACTCACCGTGCTGCCGCCGCCATTGAACGATTTTCCACCACCGTCCTACGACTATGATGAGGGCACCTCATCCATCCGTCGCCCGCCGCACTCCACCGACGCCGAAATGGCGGTCCTGGGCGGACTCATGCTCGATTCTCGCGGCTGGGAGCAGGTCGCTGACGTGCTTACGCGCGACGACTTTTATCGTCAGGATCACCAGCTGATTTTTGAGGCCATCGCGGTACTTGCCGACGCCGGTCGCACCGTCGATGCCATTACCATCTCCGAGCATCTTGAGAAGAGCGACCAGCTCAAGGACGTGGGCGGACTGGCCTATGTAGGCACGTTGGCGAACGACACGCCCAGCTCGGCCAATATCCGCGCCTATGCCGAGATCGTGCGCGAACGTTCGCAGCTGCGCTCGCTGCTCAACGTGGGCGGAGAAATCGCCGCGCTGGCCACCACCACCGATGGTCGCAGTGCCACCGAACTGGTCGACGAGGCCGAGCGCAAGGTGTTTGAAATTGCCGAGAGCGGTCAGCGTCGCGGCCGCGGCTTTGTGAGCCTGCGCGCGATCCTGCCCGATACGATCGACCGGCTCGACGTGCTCTACAACTCCACCGGCGACATCACCGGTGTGTCCACCGGCTTCCCGGACTTCGACAAGATGACCGCTGGCCTGCAGCCCGGCGATCTGATCATCATCGCTGGCCGTCCGTCGATGGGCAAAACCTCATTGGCCATCAACATCGCCGAGAACGCGGCGGTCGGCCCGATCATCGCCAATCGGCCCGACGACGCGGCGCCGGTGGCGGTGTTTAGTATGGAAATGTCCGCCGAGCAGCTGAGCTTTCGGTTGATTTCGTCGCTGGGGCAGGTCAATCAGGGCAAGCTGCGCACGGGTAATTTCGGCGAGGAAGACTGGCCGCGCATTAACAACGCGGTCAAATGGATGTCCTCGGCGCCGATCTTTATTGACGACACGCCGGCGCTGTCGCCGACCGAGGTGCGAGCGCGTGCACGGCGCGTTAAGCGCGAACATGGTCTCGGCCTGATTGTGATCGACTATCTGCAGCTGATGCAGGTCTCGGGCATGAGCGAAAACCGCGCGACCGAAATTTCTGAAATCTCGCGCGGACTCAAGGCGCTGGCGAAAGAGCTCAGCGTGCCCGTTATCGCGCTATCACAGCTCAACCGCAGCGTTGAGCAGCGCCAGGACAAACGCCCGGTCATGTCCGATCTGCGCGAGTCGGGCGCCATCGAGCAGGACGCCGACGTGATCGCATTCATCTATCGCGATGAGGTCTACAACCAGGAGACGCCGCGCAAGGGCATTGCGGATGTCATCATCGCCAAGCAACGTAACGGGCCCACCGGTGATGTCACGCTCACTTTCCAGGGGCAATACACTCGCTTCCAGAGCTACACGCCAGAACGGGTGGACGACGAGTTTTGACCGCCCAGGCGCAGGTGCGGGTCGACGGACGGGCGCTGCGCGACAACCTTGCGCGGGTGCGCGCGCTGGCGCCTAACTCGCGCGTCATGGCCGTCGTCAAGGCCAACGCCTACGGTCACGGCATTACCCACGTCGCGCGCGCGCTGGATGATGCCGATGCGCTCGCCGTCGCGCGCATGAGCGAAGCGGTGGCTGTGCGTGACGCCGGCTGTACCTCTCGCGTGCTGCTGCTCGAGGGCATCATGACGCCCAACGAGCTTGATCTCGCGGCGCGCTATGCGTTTGATCTGGTCGTGCATCGTCCTGATCAGATCGACATGCTGGAGGCCTATCGCGGCGCCGGTGTGTTTCGGGTTTGGCTGAAAATCGACTCGGGCATGAATCGGCTGGGTTTCAAGGACGACGAAACCGAGGTGGCTCGGGCACGACTCAAGGCATTGCGGTGCGTCGACCACCCGGTCACGCTGATGACCCACCTGGCGTGTGCGGATGATCAGGATAACGCGGTGTCGCAAAACCAGATCAGGCTGTTCAACGACGTGACAGCGGACTGGCCGGGTGAGCGCAGCATCGCCAATTCGGCCGGCATTCTGTCGGTCGCAAGCAGTCACGCCGACTGGGTGCGGCCGGGTCTGATGCTCTACGGCGCCTCACCGGTCGCGCATCGCAGTGCACACGATCTGGGGCTGACGCCGGTTATGACTCTATGGTCGAAGGTCATTGCGATCAAGCCCGTGTCAAAAGGTGAGTGCGTCGGCTACGGCGGTACCTGGCGCGCGCCGAACGATACCGTGATGGGCATCGTCGCCG
>CAZXCL010000110.1:0-9326 GCA_964639265.1 uncultured Gammaproteobacteria bacterium
ACCCGGCCTCAAACTCTCGACAGTGGTGTGAAGCGAAGTTTTTACACGGCCTCGCAGGGAGCCATTGTCAAAATGAATTCCCAACTCCCCCTCCGGCTGATCTCGGGAACCCTCGAAGCACCCCACAGCGCGCCACGCAGAGCCATGACCATCGGCCGAATCAATCAGACTAAGGGAAGAAAATCTGGCGGAGAGGGCGGGATTCGAACCCGCGATACGGGGTTACCGCATACTTGAATTCCAATCAAGCGCCTTCGACCACTCGGCCACCTCTCCGCACGGGCTGCGAAGCCTACCCTACCGGCTGGCGGGATTCAATTTAAAGAACCTCGAGAACCGTCTCGCGGACGATCAGCCAGCGGCCATCCTCCACAACGAAATCAAGACGCTTGATGACCGCATCAATCTGACCGCCGTTATAGATTTCCTGGATAAAGCGCGCCGACGCCCCCGCGAAGGACTCGGCAATCGCCAGACGGTCCGCACGTATGTCAATCGCACCGCCCTCCTGCACCGCAGCCATGCGCTGTGTCGCCCATACCTCGCGGGTTTGGCCTTCGACCGGGAGTTCAAAGTCATTCGAATAGAACGAGACCACCAGAGCGCCGTCCGCCTTGCGCTGAGCATTGAGCCAGGCCAACAACGTGGCTCGGATATCCTGCTGTAGGCTGCCGGTGACCGGCGGCGAGCCGTCGGCCGCACCCGCCACTGCCGTTGGCGTGTCGCCATCGGCGCCCGGTACCGCGTTGGTCGGTGGTGCGGGCAGATCAGCATCGTTAACGGGCGCTGACGGTTTTTTCGCGGGCGGCGCCACCTCTGCCACGCGCAGCGGCGGAAAATCGCCGCACGGACCGCGCACGGGTCGATCACTGCCCGCCTCTGGAATCTCGAACTTGCCGGTGGGGCTGGGTCTGGACAGATCCTCCGGGACGGCAAGTGGTTCGCCCTGACGCGAGGCTTGAAACGGCTCGGACTTGTCGCAGGTGGCTGCTTCACCGCCGCAGGCAGTCAGGATCAGCGCAGCAAGCGCGAGTAGCAAAATTCTCATGAAGCGTTTCAGCCCTTGTCAAAAATCAGTCCGGCGCGCTCGCAGGCGACGGTCAACTGGTCATAATACATTGCATCGAGCGGCACCAGCGGCAGACGCAGAGTCTCATCAAGCCAGCCCAACCGGGCCATGACCCACTTCACCGCCATCGGATTGGACTCCAACAGCAGCGCATGATGCAAGTCAGCGAGCCGTGAATTTAACGACAACGCCTGTGAAAAATTGTTCTGTCTGGCCGCCGCGCAGATTTGCGCCATCGCTTCAGGCACCACGTTCGCGGTGACTGAGATCACGCCCTTGGCCCCAAGCGCCATCAAATCAACGAATGAGCCATCGTCGCCACTCAGAAGATCAATGCGATCAGCGCATTGGGCGACAATCTGCTCACCGCGCTCTAATGACCCCGTCGCGTCCTTGATCGCGACCATCAGGGTATGTTCTGCCAGCACGGCCACCGACTCGGGTAACAGGTCGCATCCGGTGCGACCGGGCACATTGTATAGGATCACGGGCTTGCCACCGGCTTCGGCCACGCGCAGGTAGTGTTCGATCAATCCGCGCTGGCTGGGCCGGTTGTAATACGGCGTAACGACCAGGCAACCGTCAACGCCTGCCGCGGCCACGGCCTTGGCGGCGCTCATAGACGAGGCGGTTGAGTTGGTACCGCAGCCGGCGATGACCGCGACCTTGCCGGCGGCCTGCTCGACCGCTCGCTCCGCCAGACGCACGATCTCCACGAGCGTGAGCGTTGGCGACTCACCGGTGGTGCCGGCTACCACTACGCCGTCGGTGCCCGCGGCCACCTGCATCGCGATCAGACGATCAAAAGCCGCCATATCCAGCTCGCCGTGGCGATCGAACGGAGTGGCCAGCGCTACAAGACTGCCGTGAAACATGTGTGCCAAAACCCCCTGCTCAGGCCTTGCTTTAACCGCACCGATGCGGCGAAGGTATCGAGCTTGGCGCATGGTAGCGGTCGACCTCCCATTAATAAAGTGGCCCTTGCGCCGGACTAGCGACGCGGTACACTTCGTTTATGACCCAACACATATTGGTTACGGCCATCGGCAGCGACCGGGCCGGCCTCGTCCGTCACGTCACCAACACCCTCCTGGAATGCGGCTGCAACATCGTCGAATCGCGACTGGCCACGATGGGCTCGCAGTTTGTAATGCTGATTATGGTTAGCGGTAACTGGCATTCGCACAGCAAGCTCGACAACGCGCTGGATGTGGTCGCCAAGGCGCAGGATTTGCAGATTCAACTGCTGGACACGGACCCCGCACCGGCGCGCGCCAACCAGATTCCCTACGCCATTGATCTGGTGTGCCTCGATCAGGCCGGGATCGTCAACACGCTCGCCTCGTTCCTGTCGACGCACAACATCGCCATCACTGAAATGACGAGCAAGCGTTACGCCGCGGCGCACACGGGCGCGCAGATGTTTAACCTGCAAATGATCATCAGCCTGCCCGACAACACGCACATCGCGTCACTGCGCGAGGCGTTCATGGAGCTGTGCGATCATTTCAATTTTGACGCCATTCTCGAACCGGTTAAAAACTGATACACCAGCACGTCGGCGCGGTCAGTAGACTCCGTCCACCGAAAATCAGTTGAGGAGATTCCACCGATGAGCAAGATTGCTGTGGGCAAAAAAGTACCGTCGTTCAGCGCGCCGGCCACCAGCGACCTGACGTTCAAGCTGTCCGACTACAAGGGCGAGCGCGTCGTGCTGTATTTCTATCCCAAGGACAGCACGCCGGGCTGTACGACCGAGGGCCAGGATTTTCGCGACAACTTCCGTCGCTTTCGCGCACGCAAGACCCGCATTTTTGGCATCTCGCGAGACAGTCTCAAAAGCCATGAGAACTTTCGCGCGAAACAGGGTTTCCAGTTTGAACTGATCAGCGATGCAGATGAGAAAGTCTGCAAACTGTTTGACGTGATCAAGGAAAAGAACATGTACGGGCGCAAGGTCATGGGCATTGAGCGCAGCACGTTTTTGATCGACGAGAACGGCAAGCTTGCACGCGAATGGCGCAAGGTCAAAGTGAAAGGTCATGTTGATGAGGTGCTCGAAGCGCTCAAGGAATTGTAGATGACAGATCGCTCGGACAAACGGGTCTTCGTGCTGGATACCAACGTATTGATGCACGATCCCACAGCACTGTTTCGTTTTGACGAGCACGACGTGTATCTGCCGATGATGGTGCTCGAGGAAATCGACGCGGGCAAAAAAGGCATGTCCGAGGCGGCGCGCAATGCGCGTCAGTTTTCGCGCTTCATCGATGATCTGATCAACAATCTCGACAAGGCCGCCATCGACGAGGGCATCCCGCTGGCCGCGCCGTTTGATCGCGGCGGTGGTCAGACGCTGGCCGCCGGGCGGCTGTTTTTTGAAACCACGCCCTCCTCCGGTTCGCTGCCCGAGTCGCTGCCCGGGCAGTCGGCCGACAATCGTATTTTGGCCTGCACGCTGGCGTTGCAGGCGATGCGTCCCGGTGAACGGGTGACGCTTGTTTCCAAAGACGTCAATCTGCGCATCAAGGCGGCCGTTCTTGGGCTGCATGCCGAAGACTATTTCAACGACAAAACACTCAACGATGTCGATCTGCTCTACACCGGAGCCACGGAGCTGCCGCCAGATTTCTGGGAAACACACGGCAAACAGATGGACTCGTGGCAGGAGGACGGTCGCACCTTTTATCGGGTAAACGGGCCCGAAGTTGCCAACTGGACACCCAACGAGTTTATCTGCGATCCGCAGGGCGAAGGCTTCGATGCGGTCGTACGGCGCATCGACGATGACGGTGCCGTCATCGAACTGAGCGCCGATTTTATTAACGAAAAGCACGCCGTCTGGGGCATCAGCGCCCGCAATCGTGAGCAGAACTACGCGCTCAATCTAATCATGGACCCCGACATTGATTTCGTCACCATTCTTGGCGCGGCCGGCACGGGCAAAACCCTGCTGACGCTGGCCGGCGCACTGGTGCAAACGCTGGACGATAATTTCTATAAGGAAATCATCATGACCCGCGTGACCGTACCGCTGGGCGAAGACATCGGCTTTTTGCCGGGCACTGAAGAGGAAAAAATGGAGCCGTGGATGGGCGCGCTCATGGACAACCTCGAAGTGCTCACGCAAAACAACAACGGCGGCGCCTGGGGCCGCGCGGCCACCAACGACCTGCTGCGCAGCCGCATCAAGATTCGCTCGATGAATTTCATGCGTGGCCGGACATTTGTCGACCGTTTCTTGATTCTTGATGAGGCGCAAAACCTCACCGCCAAGCAAATGAAGGCACTGATCACGCGTGCAGGACCCGGCACCAAGCTCGTGTGTATCGGCAACGTCGCGCAGATCGATACACCCTATCTGACTGAAACCACGTCGGGCCTCACCTATGTGGTCAACCGATTCAAGTCCTGGCCCCATTCTGGCCACATCACATTGCTACGTGGGGAGCGCTCGCGCCTGGCCGATTACGCGTCTGATATCCTCTAGGACCCGCCTGAGATCGGGGAACCTACGCCAGTCATACGGGTCTCAACGGTGATGAATATGTTCTCGACACGCCCACTGCGACTTATTGGCCTGCTGTGCTGCATGCTGGTGCTGCGTCCGGCCGTCGCCCAGGATGCACTCCCGGACATCGGCTACGCGGCCGGTTCGGTGCTCTCGCAGTCCGACGAACAGAAAATCGGACGCATGATCATGCGTCAGCTGCGCGCCTCGGGCGATCTGGTCACTGACCCGCAGATCACCGAATACATCCAGTCGCTGGGACTGCGTCTCTCGCAGCACTCCCACGAAGGCAACCTCGAATTCACGTTTTTTGCGATTGATGCGCCCGACCTGAACGCGTTTGCACTGCCCGGCGGATTCATCGGTGTTCACACGGGGCTTTTGCTCGCCACGCAAACCGAAAGCGAACTCGCTGCGGTGTTGGGACACGAAGTGGCCCACGTGAGTCAACGCCATCTTGCACGTTCAGCCCAGGCGGCAAGTCAGAACGGCCTTTTGTCGACCGCCGCCATGGTCGCGGCAATCCTTGTAGGCTCGGCGGCTGGTGCCAGCGGCGATGCGCTCCAGGCAGCCGTCGCGGTCGCCCAGGGCAGCGCTGCGCAGAGTCGCATCAACTTTACGCGCGCCAACGAGTACGAAGCCGATCGCGTGGGCATTCGCTTTCTTGCTGAAGCCGGGTTCGACCCCATGGGCATGCCGTCGTTTTTCGAAACCATGTCGCGCGAGACCGGAATTCGCGGTTCGCACATCCCTGAGTTTTTTCGCACCCACCCGGTCAACAGCAATCGTATCGCCGAGTCGCGCGAGCGCGCGCTCGCGATAGGCCCACGCTCAGTGCCAAGTTCACTCAACTACTCACTCGTCAAAGCGCGCGCCGAAGTGCTGGCACAGGACTCAGCGCTCAATGCGGTTAAGCGCTTCGAAACGCGTATTGACGGCGCACCGTCGGAAGCACCAGCGGCAACGCAGTACGGCTATGCTCTGGCCCTGATGCGCGCCGGTGAGGCCGAACGTGCCGTGCCCATCATGGAACGTCTGTTGCGCAACGACGAAGAGCACGTCGCTTTCTACACGCAAACGGCCGAGGTCAACATGGCCGCCGGCAATCGGGAACGCGGTATGGAGGTGTTTGAAAAAGGCTATCAGCTGTTCCCTCGCAACGTGCCGCTGACCATGGCCTATGCCGATGCGCTCATGGCGGTGAACAACCCGGAGCTCGCGCATGAAGTCACGCTCGATCTGGTCAACAACGTGACCTACAACGAAGACCAGATCCGGCTGTTGGCACTGGCGGCCAGCGCCGAAGGCGACGACGCCAACGCGCACTACTACATGTCGGAGTTCCACGTGCTGCGTGGCGAGCTGTTCATGGCCGTGGACCAGCTGCGACTCGCGCTGGCCTCACCGCGCATTCACGACTATCAGATTGCCCGCGCCGAGGCGCGTCTCGATCAGATCAAGAAATACCTGCCGAAGCGGCGCCGCCCGCAACCTCGACAGACCCAGCAACGACAGGGTCGCACTCGCTAGATACCAGGCAGTGCGGGTCACCGCGCTTTCGTTTGGGCGCAAATAGGACTAAAATAGTCACCTTTCGCGGACCTGCGCCTGAGCGCGAGGACAAAAGCCATGTTGCGCATGAGCAAAATGACCGACTACGGCACGATGGTGCTGGCCCATATCGCGGCCGAACCCGGGCGTATTTTCAGCGCCAGTGACATCGCACTTGATACTCAGCTTGCGCTGCCTACGGTGCGCAAACTTCTGAAAATGCTCGCAAAAGCCAATCTTGTGGCGTCCTATCGCGGAGCCAGCGGCGGCTACGCCCTGGCCCGCCCACCAGCGGACATCACAGCGGCCCAAATTCTCGATGCCCTCGAAGGCCCGGTCACTCTGACCGAATGCAGCGCCACGGACAGCCAGTGCCGGCTGGAGCACTCCTGCGGCGTGGGACAGAGCTGGCAGCGCATTAACAGTCTGATTCGTCGTTCTCTGGACGACGTATCGCTGACCCAGCTGTGCAATGAGCACACGCTAACCGTGCAGTTTTCTCTCGGCGACGGCCTGGCCGTGCGCACCGCCTCCTCGTAATCTTGTAAGGAACTCCTATGGCCAGTGCCAACGAAGACGTTGAAAAGCATCTAGAGCGCAGCTACGAACACGGTTTCGTCACCGATATCGAATCGGACACGCTGCCGCCGGGGCTCAATGAAGATGTTATTCGCGTGATTTCGGCCAAAAAAAATGAGCCGGAGTTTTTGCTCGAGTGGCGTCTCAAGGCGTATCGGCGCTGGCTTAAGATGAGCCCGCCTGAGTGGGCCCATCTTGGGATTGACCCGATCGACTATCAGGCCATCTCGTATTTCTCGGCGCCCAAATCCGAAAAGGACAAGCCGCAGAGCCTCGACGAAGTGGATCCAAAGCTGCTCGAGACGTACGACAAGCTCGGCATTCCGCTGCACGAACGTGCCCGTTTGGCCGGTGTGGCCGTGGACGCTGTGTTCGACAGCGTTTCGGTGGCCACAACGTTTAAGTCCAAGCTGGCTGAGGCAGGTGTGGTGTTCTGCTCGTTTTCCGAGGCTGTGCACTCACACCCGGAGCTGATCAAAAAATACCTTGGCAGCGTGGTGCCCCACTACGACAACTATTTTGCGGCGCTCAATTCGGCGGTGTTTACGGACGGCTCGTTCGTATACATCCCCAAAGGCGTTCGCTGCCCCATGGAACTGTCCACGTATTTTCGCATCAACGCGGCCAACACAGGACAGTTTGAGCGCACGCTGATCATTGCCGATGAAGCCAGTCACGTGAGCTACCTCGAAGGCTGCACAGCGCCCATGCGCGATGAAAACCAGCTGCACGCGGCAGTGGTCGAACTCGTAGCGCTCGATGACGCCCAGATCAAGTATTCCACGGTACAAAACTGGTATCCCGGCGACGAAAACGGCGTCGGTGGCATCTACAACTTTGTGACCAAGCGCGGTGAATGCCGCGGCGATCGCAGCAAGATTTCGTGGACCCAGGTCGAAACCGGCTCGGCCATTACCTGGAAGTACCCGAGCTGCGTGCTGCGTGGCGACGAATCGGTGGGCGAATTCTATTCGGTTGCAGTCACCAACAATCATCAGCAGGCCGACACCGGCACCAAAATGATTCACATTGGTCGCGATACCAAGAGCACGATTGTCTCGAAGGGCATTTCGGCGGGTCACGCCCAGCAGTCCTACCGCGGGCTGGTCAAGGTGCTACCCACCGCCGACGGTGCGCGCAACTACGCACAGTGCGATTCATTGCTCATGGGCTCGACCTGTGGGGCGCACACCTACCCGTATATCGAGGTCAAGAACAAAAGCGCCAAGGTTGAGCACGAAGCGACCACGTCGAAGATCGGCGAAGACCAGCTTTTTTACTGCCGTCAGCGCGGTTTGTCCGAGGAAGACTCGGTCAACCTGATTGTCAACGGCTTTTGCAAAGATGTTTTCAAGGAACTGCCCATGGAGTTTGCTGTTGAGGCCCAGGCACTTCTGAATGTGAGTCTCGAAGGAGCCGTCGGCTGATGTCATCCCCTCTTCTGAATGTAAAAGACCTGCACGTACGCGTGGGCGACAAACCCATTTTGAAAGGCCTGGATTTTTCGGCCAGCGCCGGAGAGGTGCACGCGATCATGGGTCCCAACGGCTCGGGCAAGAGCACGCTCGCGGCGATTCTCGCCGGACGTGACGGCTATGAAGTAACTGCCGGCAGCGTGACCTATGGCGGCGAAGACCTGCTTGAACTTGAGCCGGAAGAACGCGCGCGCGCCGGGGTGTTTCTGGCGTTTCAGTATCCGGTCGAAATCCCGGGCGTTAACAATGCCTACCTTCTGAAAGCCGCAGTCAACGCGAAACGCACGTTTGAAGGCAAGAACGAACTCGACGCGTTTGAATTTCTGAAAACCGTCAAGGAAAACATGGCCTTCATGGAGATGGATGAAGCGTTTCTGTCGCGCGGCGTAAACGAAGGCTTCTCGGGCGGAGAGAAAAAACGCAACGAGATTTTGCAGATGCTGATGCTTGAGCCAAAACTTGCCGTACTCGATGAGACCGATTCAGGTCTGGATATCGATGCGCTCAAAGTTGTGGCAAAGGGCGTCAACCGTCTGCGCAGCGAAGATCGCGTGATCGTTATGGTGACGCACTACCAGCGTTTGCTGGACTACATCCAGCCCGATTTTGTGCACGTGCTGTCCGGCGGTGAAATCGTCAAGTCGGGTGACAAGTCTCTGGCACTGGAACTCGAAGAGCGCGGCTACGACTGGCTGCGACGGGATATTGCCTGATGAGCGCAGCGTTGTCTGAAACACAACCGCTGGTGGAGGCGCATGCCAAAATGCGCGCCGCCGATGCCGACGCACCCTTGGCGCTGGCTGAGCGTCAGAGCCAGGCGATGGAGCGCTTTGCAACTCAGGGCTTTCCGAGCCCGAGTGAGGAAGACTGGCGCTACACCAATCTGCGTCCGTTTCGCGACGCACCGCTGGTAGCGGCCAATGCGACGCAGCTTGGCGCCGAACCGCTGCCGATTGAAGGCTGGGTCTGGCATGCCGATCCGGCCGCGCTGTCCAGCCCGCTGGCAACGCCCGATGGGGTTACCGCGCTACGACTGCGCGATGCACTGGCGAGCAATCATCCGTTGGCGCGCCGGCCCGGGGGGAACCCACAGCCCCGCCCCCGGCAAGAATTTATTTTACCGGGTTAGGCCCCCCCCCAA
>CAZXCL010000110.1:9336-10137 GCA_964639265.1 uncultured Gammaproteobacteria bacterium
CGGTGCGAACGCAGAGACCGGCGCGCTCATCGATTTGAATGACGCGTTTGCGGCCGACGCCATTTTGCTGGCAATCGACGACAACGCCGTCGTCGACGAGCCCTTGATCATTGACTGGCAGCTTAGCGACGACGCGAGCGAGCTCAGCAGTCCGCGGTTACTGATCCATCTGGGTGTGAACAGCAAGGCGACGCTCGTTGAGCGCCGCGTCGGGCGCGGCGGCTTTTGCAACAGCGTCAGCGAACTTCAGCTGAGTGCGGGCGCCAACATGCAGTACATCGCCGTGGTACGAGATGAGGCATCCAGCCACAGCTTGTCTCATGTGCACGCGGCGCTGGCGCGCGACGCGTCGCTCGACGCATTCAACTTGTCGCTGGGCGGCAAGATCACCCGCAACGATGTCAACGTGGCGCTGCGCGAACCCGGCGCCCGGGTGTCGCTGTGCGGCACGTTTGTTTCAGGTGCTGGTCAGCACATCGATAATCACACCTGCGTGGATCACATCAGCGAGCTGACGCACAGCATTGAGAACTATCGCGGCATCATCGGCCGCGCCGGGCACGGCGTCTTTAACGGCAAGGTGATCGTGCGCGAGAATGCGCAGAAAATCACCTCGGCACAGAGCAACGACAACCTGCTGCTCGATGACAGCGCGCAGATTGACACCAAGCCTGAGCTGCAGATCTACGCTGACGACGTACGCTGCTCGCACGGTGCTACGGTGGGCCGGCTTGACGATCAGGCGCTGTTCTACCTGCGCAGCCGCGGGCTTGACGAACAAACCGCACAACGCCTGCTGCT
>CAZXCL010000111.1:0-10120 GCA_964639265.1 uncultured Gammaproteobacteria bacterium
CATTATTTGCCAACCTGTCGCAAAGATAACGGCGCGATCCATCGCGCGATCCGGTTTTGGTCTCAAGGGACACTCCGGTCCGGACCGCGGTCGCGTAGCCAAACGTCTGGCGTGGACTTAACATATCGGAAGGCGCGGCCGTTTGTCACGGCGCATGTGTGAATTTTGATGAGTACGAAGCAGCGCATAGATAAAGGGATACGCCAGGGGTAAGCCAAATGCGTCGAGTAATTGCTCTTATGGTGTGCATGATCGCCATTGCCGCGATAAGCACGACACGCCTGCCTGGGTCAGGGCAAAAGGAGAACATCTCTGCCGCCGACAGAAGTGCGCCCGTAATCGTCGCATATGAAACCAAAAACGTTGAACGTGGGAGCAACTTCGATGCTGGCGTACCAGACTTTGGTGCTCAGGAGTGCGCTCCTTCGCATTCGTCAGTCGATAACGCTGATGGATTGACCGCAGCCGCGGAGAGCTCTTTACAACAGGCAATCGAATCTTCCCATGCCTTGTCGTCAGATGATTCGCTTGAAGCGAGACTGACGGCGTATCGACTCAGACGCGACGAGTGGTCAGCAGCGGAGAAATTTGAACACCTTGCGCATACCCAAGCGCTCTACCCGACCAGCATGTTGGCGGCCTACGAAATGATTCGACTATGTGGTCGACCAAATCCGGCCCCGCAGTGCGCGCGAACCGATAGCGCCGCAGCGCTGCTGGCGCTGGACAACGACAACAGCTGGGCCTGGCTATCGGTTGCAACGCTGAAAAGCAGCAACGGCAACCTGGACGAGGCTCTGGACGCCCTTGAGTCCGCGAACATTGCGCCGCAATTGCGCGAGCCGATTGGACCATGGATGGACACGGCTGAGCGCGGCCTGCGCAGTATCGGCGAACTGACGAACACATCGCGCTATCTGGCCAGCATGCAGCTGGCCGTCAACCCGACTTATTCAACCGTAAACATCCTTTTTCACTGCCTGAAACAGGCACAAGAAGATCTACGCTGGCGAACCGCCTGCATGCAGGCAGGACGACGGCTCGAGCAGGACGCGACCAGCCTGCTCAACGTTCAGCTAGGCCGCTCCATACAGATTTCCATGCATCAACTGGACGGCAACACCACGCTCGCAGACCAGATAAAGCGGCGCAGTAAGGCCGCAGAAGATACCTTTCTTCAGTATGCGAGCCGACTGGAGAACGACATATCGCTTGAGCGCGACGACTACTTGCGCCGTTTCATCGCCGTCTACCAGAGCGACGGTCATCTGGCTGCGATGGACGACCTCCTCCAGAGATTGAACGACGCTGACGAACGCATGGAAAAAACTCCTTGCCTAACGCCAGACGCGACAACAAATTGAAACAAAAGCGCCGATGCGTCCGTTACACTCGTTACATGATCGCCTCACTTTCTTCTCGCCAAATCTCCGCAATCCTGTGCACCACGCTCCTCAGCGCAATCGCCTCCGCCTCATCGGTCACCACCGAGAACGTGACAGCACATCTGCTGCTCGAACACGACAACGTGGCGCCCGGCAGCACCACCCACGCACTGCTGAAAATTGATATCCGTGACGGCTGGCACACCTACTGGCGCAACCCCGGCGACTCCGGCGAAGCAACACGTATAGAGTGGAATGAAACCGAGCTGGCCACCCCGGGTGATATCCAGTGGCCCGCCCCGTACGCGATCCCGTTCGGTGGCTTCGTCAATTACGGCTACGAGGGTATCGCCGATCACCTGATTCCCATCGAGATCTCCGAGGACGTTCGCGCCGGCGACACAGTGGTGCTCGACGCCAAAGCCACGTGGCTGGTGTGCGAGGAGATCTGCATCCCCGAAACGGGCGAGTTCAAAATCGAGGTGCCCGTCGTAAACGCGTCGGAGCGATCGCCAAGCGATCAACACCGCGCTGATTTCAAACGCGCCCGTTCGCTGATACCAGACAACACGTTGTCGCTCAGCGCGTCGATCAGCGACGGACAGGTCAAACTTGATGCCAGCACACTGACGCTTGCCGGCACGCCACGATTTTTCGCTCACGACTGGGGCATGGTCGAACCGGCCGGTGAACAAACTCTGGCGGGCGACACGCTCGTGATGAAAAGCGGTGGTGTCACGCCATCGTCGGATTTTGGCGGCGTGCTGGTCGACCAACGCGCCGACGGCTCGCGACAGGCATGGACGGTCACCGCCAATCTTAGCGCCGCGGTCGGCACATCGAGCACGTTGGCTGCGCAAGGCGACGCCGACCCTATTGGCCTCGCCACAGCGTTTGTCTTTGCCCTGCTCGGCGGCCTGATTCTCAATTTGATGCCCTGCGTGTTTCCCGTGCTGTCGATGAAAGCCTTGCACTTGATACACGCCGATGGCGATGCAGGGACGCGACGCCGAGAGGGAGTCGCCTACACAATCGGCGTGCTGGTGTTCTTTGCGCTGCTCGGCGGCGCGCTTCTGGCGCTGCGCCAAAGCGGCGCGGCCATCGGCTGGGGCTTTCAACTGCAGTCGCCGCCGATCGTCGGCGCCCTCGCTCTGATCATGGTGCTGATCGGTTTCAATCTGCTGGGTCTTTTTGAGATCGGCACAAGACTCATGGGCACCGGGCAAAGTCTGGCAGCACGTGACGGTACGGCCGGTGCGTTTTTTACCGGTGCACTGGCAGCTGTCGTCGCTACGCCCTGCACCGCTCCGTTTATGGGGGCCGCGCTTGGCTTCGCGTTAACGCAGAGTGCACCGGTCGCGCTCGGCGTGCTGCTCACGCTCGGGCTTGGGCTGGCCGCGCCGTTCCTGCTCATCGCACTGGTCCCGGCGCTCGGACGCGCGCTGCCGCGTCCCGGTGCATGGATGGAAACGCTGCGGCAGTTTCTGGCCTTCCCGATGTTTGCTGCGGCCGTGTGGCTTGCCTGGGTGCTGGCGCTGCAGGCCGGCGCGGACGGTGTTCTGCGTTGGCTGGCCGCTTTGGTACTCGCCGGTTTTGTCGTCTGGTTGCTGCGTCTTCGATCTGGCAAAACACTTCGAATGGCCACCGCCGTTGTCGCCGGGCTGGCGTGTGTCGTACTGGTCTCGACGCTGCGCACGGCGTCAAGCCCGCTGGCCGTCGCCGACGAACAGGTGTTTTCCGCTGAGCGACTGGCGGCCGCCCGCGCCGCGGGCAAAACAGTTTTTGTGAACCAGACGGCCGCATGGTGTCTAACCTGCCTGGTGAATGAAAAAAACGTGCTGTCGACCGAGCGCGTCGAGCGCGCGCTGGCCGCACCCAACGTCACCTACATGAGCGGCGACTGGACCCGACGCGATGCGGCCATTACCGAGTTTTTGACCGAGCACGGCCGCAGTGGCGTGCCGCTGTACGTGGTGTATCGTGGTGAGTCGCCCGGGCAGGTGTTGCCGGCTGTGCTCACCGAATCTATTGTTCTGGACGCATTGGGCGTCAATTAATCAAGGAGCTGTCAATGAATATGTCATCGATCAAACGCATCGCCGCGTCCGGCCTGATGCTGTTTCTTTCCGTTCAGGCCAGTGCGGGCGTCGAAGTCGGCAAAATGGCACCGGATTTCACTGCGGTGGGCAGTGATGGCAAGTCCTACACGCTGTCGGAGCTTCGCGGCCAGCGCGTTATTCTTGAGTGGACCAACGCCGATTGCCCTTACGTGCGCAAACACTACGGCGCCGGCAACATGCAGGCGCTGCAAAAAGACGCCGCTGACAACGACTTCCTGTGGCTGTCAGTGATTTCGTCCGCGCCTGGCAAGCAGGGTCACGTGAGTGCTGACGACGCCAATGCCCTGAGCGAATCGCGCGAAGCAACGCCGGCCACGGTGCTGCTGGACGCAAGCGGCAAGGTCGGCAAACTCTACGGCGCACGGACCACGCCCCACATGTACATCGTGGATGAAAAAGGCACGCTGGTGTACGCCGGTGGGATCGACGATAAACCCACGGCCAACCCGGACGACATCGACGGCGCGACCAATTACGTGCGTCAGGCCATGGATGAAATGCTGGCCGACAAGTCGGTCAGCGTGGCGACGTCGCGTCCCTACGGCTGCTCCGTCAAATACAACTAGGTCGCGACGCAAGCGCGATGCACATCAATGCGGATTTCACGCGCCGCATGGTCATCGACACCGAGTCCCTGCCATGGGAGCCCTCTCCCATGGCAGGGGTTGCACGGCGCAAGCTCGATCGCATCGGCGGTGAGGTGGCGCGTGCGACGTCGTTGGTACGCTACGACGCAGGCTCACGCTTCAGCGAGCACGTCCACAGCGGCGGCGAAGAGTTTTTCGTGCTTGAGGGCGTGTTCTCGGACGAGCATGCGGATTACCCGGCCGGCACCTACGTACGCAACCCCATCGGTACGGCGCACTCCCCGCACAGCGATGAAGGCTGCATCATCTTTGTGAAGTTGCAGCAGTTTGACGCGGGCGACACGCGGCAGTTTGCGGTAGCGACGACCGAGGCCACCTTCATACCCGGTGCCGTTGACGGCCACAGCGTGCTGCCGCTGCACCAATATCAAGGCGAAACCTGCGCCCTGCACAAGCTCGAACCAGGCACGCAAATCGAGAAAATGGCGCGCGTCGGCGGTCAGGAAATCCTCGTGCTAAGCGGCGCGTTCAGCGACGCGCAGGGCCGCTACAAGGCGGGCACCTGGATCCGCAATCCCGATAGTCAGGCAACGCCGTGGGCAAGTAGTGTTGGCTGCCTGCTGTGGATGAAAACGGGTCATTTGGCGAACGTGTGACCTGACCTCGCCAAACCTGTTGCGTTCTTAAATGCGAATGATTATTATTTGCATCTTTAGAGACCGCAACAGGATATGCCATGCCACTGCGCGAACTTCCCATCACCCAGCAGCTTTTCCTGTGGTCCGTGCGCCACGTCATCTGTGCCGCCGAGGACCGCCGCCAGCTGTGTCCGCTCGTCGAGCAGTTTTATGCTGACGCCGGGCTCCCGCGCATGATCGGTCTGATTACCGCGCTGCTTCGAACAGTCTCGGCCACGGCGCGCGAGAGCTTCACGGTCAACGTGCCCTGTGGCGCGCAGGTCATGCCCGACGAGACGCTGTTGCTGCAGGATTTGTTTGGCCATAGCGACGGCCGGTGCCGGGCTAGCGCGCTTGGACCCAAGCTCGTCGAGGGCGGCGATGTGGTCGTGGGTCGTCGGCTGGCGGACGTGGCCGGGCAATTCCAGGCTCTGGAGGCCATGCGCGGCAGCGCGGCGCACTGCGCGCCTGCGGCGGTGCACTAGGCGTTATCGGTCTCCACACCGCGACCCGCTTCGCATTGCTCAAGGAATTCGAGCAGTGACGGACTGACCTCATCAGGACCGGGGCGGCCGAGGGTTTCCAGCACCACACCCCCGGTCTCGTTATCAATACTCAATAGCTGATTGTCGTCCACCAGGGCGAAAAACAGCGTCAATCCCTGGCGTACGCGCTTTTTCTCGAGGGCGTGGCCGATGAAATTGCCCAGCAGATTTTCAAAGTCCTGTTCGTTCCACAGCTGAAGCAGTTCGAACGCGTTGTCATTGAAAACGAGCGGCAGCCCGGCCGACCAGTGAGCGGTGTAAGCCGCCTGCAGGTCAGGATGTACAGCAACCTCGAGCGCCGTCTCAAGTCGCCTGAAGTCGGGAACGGTTGTCATCGGCGCGGGCTGCCAGTGGCAACGGCCGTGAGCCGGCTCGCCGACCACGCAGGGCGAGGGCCAGTCCGGGTCAAATTCGAGTGAGGGAAGCGCGCCGGTGTGTTGGCGCGAATCCTCAACAAAGTCGGCGGCGAGCCTGGCGATGCGCCGATGGATCGCCGCCGTCGTATCCACGCCTAGTAGTGCAGGGCGCGCGGCAGCTCTTTGGCCTGTGCGACCCAGCCTTCCACCTGCGACTCACTTGGCATGGCGCGAACGAGTTTTTTCTCTTCGTTCACTTCCGCCATCTTGGCGTGCAGGTTGGCGGCGTTGCGCTGTGCCAGTTCCGGCACCGTGTCCACGCCGGCGCATTCCAGCAAATCGGCATATTCACTGCCGACACCCTTGACGCGCGCAAGATCAGCGCGGTTTGCCCACTTGAGGATCAGCTTGTCGCTGATGCCGGATTTCTCCGCCAGCGCCTTGCGCCCGGCCGGCTGTCCGCAGTCGTTCAGGAGCTGCTCCTGCGTAATGCAGCCAGCGGCGGTGAGTTTTTCAGCATAGGTTGGGCCGATGCCCTCAACTTCAGTCAGTTTCGTCATGATTACTCTCCAAAAAAACCAAACGAAAGGTACACCGCAAACCTCTGAGTCTCCAGCGCTGCGGTGCAAACATTGTTGTCGCCGTCTCCCGCTAGGGTTGGGCGAGTGGATCCGACTCATTCGCACCGGGCTGCAGATAGCGCCACTCGCGAGATTCGATGTACTCGCGCATCGTCTGCGACTGGGATTCGAGCGCCGCGATTCGCTGCAATACGACATCGCCGATACTCACGATGCCCTTTAGCTGTCCGTCGGCCAGCACCGGCAGGTGGCGTATGCGCTTATCGGTCATGCATAACATGACGTATTCCATGTCGTGCTCCGGCGAACACACCACGAGGTTGCTTGACATGATGCTCGCCACCGGCTGATCCAGAATGCCCGCGCCGTCGCGCGCGATGCCGTAGGTGATGTCGCGCTCCGACACCAGACCCACCAGCTGATCGTCCGCATCGAGCACCAGAACGGCGCCGATGCCGTTGGCCTGCAGCAGCGCCGCAACCGAACGCACGGTGTCGTCCGGCGCGACCGATACGACATTTTCCCCCTTGCGATTGAGAATCGACTGTACCGAGACGGTATGCCGCCACTGGTCATCGCGAACGCCGTGCACCATCGCCTCAAGGGTTTGTTGCGCCAGCGAGCGCTGCCGGGCGGCCGATACTTTCAGTGCGCCGAGCGGGCCCCAGCGCGTGGTGTAGTTCAGTTCGTAGGCCAGTTCACACTGGCCGTCGTCCGTGTCGGTGACCGTGACTTTGCGTGCGCGACGCCTGAAAGGAAACGGCAGGGAGTCGTCCTGACACGCCAGCGTCCAGGAACAGCCGGATCGATACTCCACGCAGCGCTCTTCCCACGCCTGCCCCGCGTGATTCACCAATCGCACAACTGCGTCCGCGCCCGCGCCACGCGTGACGACGGCCTCGCTGAGCTCAGGATCAAAATCCGCCAGGCGCGAAAAATCGCGCACAACGGACCAGGCGGCACTGCCTTTCGCGGTCAACGTCTGTTGCAGCCGGATTTGCGTCATCGCGCAAAGCTAGCGAACCCCGACCGCGCAATCAACCGCTTGCGGCCGCCCTGGGTCATCGGCAGGCCTGCCAAACGCCCGCGACAGCAGATCGTAAATCGTGAATTTTGGCGACATAAGCCCGATTTTCGAGTTTCGCGGCCGTTTCGTGTCAGAATGGCCACATAACAAAGCGGGTGGTCTGCAGGCCACCCCGTCGATGCAGCGGCGCTTACCCAATGCAAAACGCGCACAACCCCAGGCGCGATACCGTCGAGCGCTGCCGCAACGGAAGATGCGGAGTGGAAAAATAATGATAAGAGTGCCCGTTCGGACGCGCGCCGTCCGATCTGTCGGTTCTGGTCGTGGTCGAGCATCGCTGGCGTATTGGCTGGCGGTGCTGCTGCTGATTGCACCCTGCAGCTTTGCCGATACAGAACGTGGACCTGAAGTTCAGCTTCGGATGTCCTCCACGCTCACGCTGGATCCCGAGGGCGTTGCACCGAGTTCACTTGCGTCCGAGCCCGTCGTGCCGGCAGATCCGACGGCGGCCCGTCAAAACGCGGTCCCATCGCCGGCAACCAATGCCGGCTCAACCAACAACCCCGGATTCTTGTTTGGTCTCTTGCTTACGCTGATCGGTCTTGTTGCCGGCGTCTGGCTGGCACGACGCCAGCCGCGGGATGAGACGCCCGCTCAGGATCGACTGGCCGGCGAACTATCGAGACTGCGCGAGCGCTACCTGAACCTGCTCAACCAGCGCGAGACGCGCGAGCATCCCGAATGGGAAAGCACGCTCTCTACCTTTCGCAACGACCTGACAACGGCCCGTACCCTGCTCGACAACCAACGCGACCAGTGTCGCTCGCTGCAGGAAGCCGTTGAGATGCATATTCGCGACACCGAGACCATCGGTCGCGAACGCGACATACTCGCCGATCGACTCGACAACTGGCAGCGTGAACTTAAAACCGCCGAGGAGCGCCTGCGCGAGGCCGAGCAGTCCAACAAGGAGCTGACCCAGGCCAAAGCGGACGTTGATGCGCAGCTTGAGCGCTTCAAAACACGTATTGAGGTACTCGAAAGCGAGGCCGCGGACGCGCAGGCACTGCACGAACGTATCGCCGGCCTGAGCACATCGTTGACGGAAGCCCAGCGTGATCTGGCCATCGCCCACTCGAAAAGCGCACCGCTTGCCGCCGAGCAGGAAAATACGCAGGCCCGTCTGGCCGAGATGCTCGACAAGAATCTGGCGCTTGAGGCCGAGCTCGCACGCCTGACCGAACGTCAGGCCATCGCCGATCAGGCGCAGGCAAGGCAGGCATCGGAACTGATCGACAAACGCCACAGTGCCGAGAAAGAACACGCCGAACGCGAACAGATGCTGCATCAGCAGCTGCGTGAACTGAACGAGTCTTTTGTAGCGCGCGAAGCCGAGCTGAGCCAGAAACTCACGGACGCCGCGCTGCAGATCGAGCAAAGCGAACAAGCCAAACGTCGCGTTCTGGCGTTGCTGCGTCAGGAGAAAAACGACGCGGCCGATGCCATGAGCGAACTCGAGAGCCTGCGCGTGGACCACGCGCACACCCTTGAGCAGTATGAAACGGCCCAAAACATGCTCAGCACGGCCGAAGATCGTGTGGACGATCAGAAATCCCAGATCATGGACCTGTATGAGGAAAATGCGCATTTGAGCCGCGAGCTGGCCGAGCGCGAAAACACCGTACGCACGCTGGCAACGTCGGCGCGCCATCGCAAGCTCGAAGAAGCCAACGGCATCAAGGTCGAAGAACATCAGGCTGACGACAAACTCTTGCGCACCATCGAGCAGCTGACACGCAGCCGCGATAAAGCACTCGAAGAGTTAACTCGTCTGCGCGCGTTGAATACGCCACCCTCCTCGGCCGACAGTCAGGACGTGCGTGATGCGCGTTCGCTGAACGAGGCGCGCATGACGATACGGCGCCTGGAGTCAGATTTGCGCGTACGCGGCGACCTGATCGACAGTCTGCGTGAAAACACCGAATCGGGTCGCGAAGCCGAGGAGCAGCTCGCCGAGCGCGACGCGGAAATCGCGCGACTCAAAAACGAACTGGCGCTGGCGCTGGATGAAACGTCACGCCTCAAGCGCGTTGATACCGAGCCGCGCAAGACACCGCGTGACGTACTGCGGCTGCGCGAACGTATCGACGGCCTTCAGGAGCGCCTTGATCTGAAGGAAAAAGAAATTGCGATTCTGCGCGCTGCGGCTCAGGACGAACTCGACGGCAGCCCGCTGCAGGAGCACGTCACGCGATTGGAGGCCGATCAGGAGGCAAGTGTCACCGTGATTCGATTCCTTGAGGGCGAAGTGCAAAAGCTCTCTCGCGAGCTGGAATCGGGTGGGCGCGAGGGCGCGGTTCGATCCAGATAAAACGATCCAGATAAAAAAAGGGCCGGACATGCGTCCGGCCCTTTTGCGTTAAGCACCAGGCAGAGGGCTAGTCCACCGGCGTGCAGGCGTTGGGCTCCGCAGCCGGGCCCGGCGGGCTGAAGAAGCCAGCTCGCATCACGCCAAGATCCACAAAGTTGACCGTGCCGTCTCCGTTGAAGTCGGCGTCTGCGTCGCCGCTGAAGAAGACCGCGCGCAGCAGTCCCAGATCAATAAAGTTCACCGTGCAATCATTGTTGAGATCGGCATCGCAGGCGTTGCCGAAGCCGTCGCCATTGGTGTCGCGCTGATCGGCGTTTACCGCAAGTGTGCAGTTGTCGAGCGCATCGGCCACACCGTCGCCATCGGTATCGGGACCGCCAACGCCGAAATTCAGGCGCGCCAGGACCGGATCATGATCCGAACCACGCTGCGCGGTCTGGAACTCACTGTTCACGTGAATCGCTTCGTACT
>CAZXCL010000112.1:0-10095 GCA_964639265.1 uncultured Gammaproteobacteria bacterium
GCCGAGCTCGCACTGTGGTTCGGCGTTGCGCCATCCGAGCTCGATCAGGTGCTGCCCAACGTGCGGCGCTTCTACACGCCGTCGGCCTCAACACAGCCGCTTGGTTTTCTTGCCGGGTAGACGTGAGCATCTCGTGCAGTACCCTGACACAATAGGCCCATGGCCAGCGACGCCCACCCGAGACCTCCCGAGCCGTCCACCGACGATGGTGACCTGGTGCGACGCTATCAGCAAGGCGATACACACGCCTGTCGCGAACTGCTCCTTCGCCATCAGGACCGGCTGTATCGACTTGCCGGCGTGTGGCTGTTCGATGCCAGCGAAGCCGAAGATGTTGTTCAGGAAGTCTTCGCTCGGGCGCTCAAGGGATTGTTGCGTTTCCGCTTTCGCTCCGCCCCATTCACCTGGTTTTACACCACCTGCCGCAACGTCTGCCGCGAACACAATCGACGGCGGCGTGCGGAGACCTACGAAGAGCGCCCGGGTGATCCTGCATTCGAGCCACAGCAACGCGCGCAGTTGCATGACGTCCAAAAGCGCGCACAGCGTCTCATGGAAACGCTCACAGAGCGTCAGCGGGAAGTGGTGATGCTGCGCGTTTTTGAGGAATTCTCAGTGCGCGATACCGCGAAGATCATGGGCTGTCGCGAAGGCACCGTGAAAGCGCTACTGCACAAAGCCATGGCCGCCATGCGCCGCGAGGCCGGTGAATGAGCAAGAGCGAGCTAAACGATGTTATTGCGGACTATCGTGCACTGCGCGCACCTGCCCTTCTCGGGCAGCGTATCGAGGAAAGTACTGTCGCCGGTCGATCAAAATCGTCCTGGCCACTCGCTGCGGTCGCCGCGTGTCTCGCACTGCTGACGCTCGCCATTGTTGCTGGCAACCGGCCAGCACCCTCGATTCACCCCGTTCGCACCGCCGATACAGTCTCAACCTCACTGCCCTCGCTGAATGTTTCGAAACCCCGCATTCGCGCTCCCGCACCACGGGTGCGGCCGAGCCTAACCAGAGTTCGCACGCCTAAACGGCCGCGCCTGAAAACACCTGTAATGGAGACCAAAAATGTTAAGACTTGATATGAAATTTATCTCGCTAGTTGCGATTGGCTTATTAGTCTTTGCGCCACTTTCCCACGCGCAATCGGCGAAGGAGCTGAAGGCGTTTGAGTCCTTTCTGGCCATAATGGACGGCTACCTCGGCATTATCGAATCCACCCACGCGATCAATGCCGACGCTGAGAAAGCGGCGATTTTGCAGCTGCAGAAAGTCAAAGAGGTGCGCGAGGATCAAGGTGATCCGCAGGCGGCCATCGATTTATACGAGGGCGTGCTGCGCGATGCGAAGAATCCCGCTGTGCGCAACGCGGTTTACATGATGCTCGGCGATTTACTCAAAGATGAGGGGCGCTATGACGATGCGGCAGCTCTTTTCAAGCGCGCGCTGGATGAGAACCTTGCGGCGCTTGATGGTCCCTAGTCGTTGCCAAGGTTGCGATCAGGCGCGAGCGCGCTCATCTTGGCGCGATAAAGGTCGCGCGTCGATGGCTGCGCCGCCAAATCCATTGCCTGTTCAAGCGCGTGGCGCGCACGGTCAGTATTGCCCATGGCGAAATAGGTCTTGGCCAGCCCGAATTGACTCTCGTGCAGATACGGCGCGAGCGCCGCGCTCTTGCTGAAAAGACCAACCGCGCGTCGGTACTCCCCGTCGCGATAGGCCTGCTGCGCAGCGTAAATCCAGTCAAATGGATTCGGATCTTCTAGCGCTAACAGCCTTTTGCTGATCTTCTGTGCCTCCGCCAAACGGCCCTGTTTTTTCAGAAAGATGCCGTAATTGCGCAGCAGACTCACGCGGCGCCTGGCGTGGTCGATACCGTAACGATAAATCTCCTCGCTCTTTTGCTTGTCACCAGCGCGGTAGAAGACAATGGCCAGCGCATTGAGCGACTCCGCGTTATGCGGCGTAAATTCCAGCGATTCCATCAACAGCCAGTAAGCGCGGTCCAGATCGTCCTCATCCAACGCGTCGGCAGCGAGGTTTTGATAGTAGAGCGAGACGTACTCAGGCATGTCAATCCTGCGCACGACCCGATCGAGTTTGCCGGGGAAATAGTCCACCTTTACGCGCGGCCGCATCAGCGTCCAGAAGCCACGCGGATCAAACCAGTTGGGGTCATACAGCACGCTTCGGATATGGATGCTGCGCCGGATATGATTGTTTCCAGCCGAATATACCGGCTGCGAGTCAATCAACTGGTAGTCGATGTCTACGCCCGCTGCCTGGGCCAGCGAGGTTGTCAGAATAGCGAGCGACAGACAGTTGCCGGCCGACTCTTCCAGTGCCTGGCTGGCCGTGTAGGTTTCGCCGAGGTAATTGAACTGACGAGTCTCCAACTCCAGATAGTCGAGCACGCGTTTGTGTGGCGGTCTGTCCTGATTTTTTGGATGTCCGAAGTAGGCAAGAAAAACTTCACGCTGAGCTGCTGACAACTCGTGAATGCTGTCGGGAGATGCGATATCGGGACGCTCGCCAAACCGATCCGACTCAAGACTAAGCACTATCGGTGCGCTTTGGGGTTCATCCAGCGTGGTGGTCGTGCTGCATCCGGTGAACAGTGCTGGCGCGCCAAGCAACGCTAAGGTCATGGCTGGTTTCATACTTTGACTACAACTAGCTAGCGTATACACCCGATAATATTAGCGCATCTTGGGAACACCACCCTGCCAGCCTCTTGATATTGAGAAATCAATCACATACCGCATTCCAGCGTTCGCCCAAAATGTGACCTGCCGGGATGCTGGGCCCGGCGCAACAACGGTATGGTGAGTTTTGGTGACGTGTTCCCGCTTCAGCGGTGTGCTTCTCGCAGGCCTGCTGGTCCTTTCCTGTTTTCAGGTCAGCGCGCAAACGCCGGTCTCGCTCTTCGAGAGTTTCGCCGGTGACTACGACTATGCGGTGATCGGCGGCAGTCTGCGCAACCGGCCCAACTCCGGCGCCGGCGCCAACGCGTGCTCTCTGGACAATTCCGATACAGCATCCTTGCCCACGATTCCGGTCGGCTCGACGCTTGTCGCCGCGTATCTATACTGGGGAGGCTCAGGGAACACGCCCGACTCCCAGGTCGCTCTTAATGGCACAAACGTATCGGCCGATCGCGTATTCACCGACACCTTCGTGCTTGGCAATACCTACAACTTTTTTGGTGGCTTCGCCGACGTCACCGCGCTGGTGACACCAAACTCTGGCCAGCCGTTTACATTCAGCGGTTTGACTGTCACCACCGGCGCGCCGTTCTGCGCGGTCCAGGCGGTGGTGGCCGGCTGGTCGCTGCTGGTGGTGTACGAGAACACCGTCACCGAGCCGCTGCGAGTGATCAACGTGTTCGACGGGTTTCAGGTGTTTCGCGGGGGCTCGATTTCTCTGAACCCGAGCAACTTCGTGGTCCCCTCCTCGCCGGACGGTCGCCGCACCGTGGTGACCTGGGAAGGCGATGTCGAGAACTCTGCACCGTTGGGCGGCTTCAGCGAAAACCTCACGTTCAACGGATCGCCACTGATCGACGGTCTCAATCCAGCAAACAATCAGTTCAACTCAACGATCAACAGCACCAACACCACAACCGAATACGGCGTGGATATTGATGAATACGACATCAGTTCACTCCTCTCCCCGGGCGACACGTCGGCGACCACGGTGTATAGCTCGGGCGGCGATCTGGTGATCCTGACGCTGGAGGTCTTCGGGGTATCAAACGCCGAGACGGCCGACCTGTCGTTAACCAAAACGCACGCCGGTGACTTTGTGGCACGCCAGAACAATGACTATCGCATCGTGGTGAGCAACCAGGGCCCGAGCGACGAAGACAACACCGTGACCGTTACCGACACGCTGCCCGCCGGGCTTACCTATGTGTCCGGCGGAGGCGCCGGATGGACCTGCGCGGCAGCAGGGCAAACGGTCACGTGCACCAACAGTGCGTCGCTACCCGTCGGTCAGGCCTACCCCGATCTTGTCATCACCGTCTTGCCCGACATGTCTGCGGTGCCAACGGTCACCAACACGGCCAGCGTCAGCAGCGCAACGTTCGACAATCAAAGTGCCAACAACACCGACAGCGATCCCACCAATGTTCTGGATCTCGATCCGTCGCTGGTTGTGCTAAAGACCTCTCAGACCATCGCAGACCCCGTCAACGGCGCGATCAATCCAAAGGCAATCCCCGGCGCCGAAGTTCGCTACTCAGTCACGGTCAGCAATGCGGGCAGCGGACCGGTCGATGAAGGAAGCCTGGTAATCACCGACGCATTACCGACCAACACGGCGCTGTTCGTCGACACGAGCGGCAGCCCACCCGTCGCGTTTGTCGACGGCACGCCTTCTAGTGCACTGAGTTTCGATTTCGCCACGGATGTAGCATTCACCAACGCGGCGGGCGGCGCTGGCCCATTCAACTATACACCGGTGCCCGATGCCGACGGCTACGACCCCGCGGTGACCGGCATTGAGGTCCGGCCACAGGGTACCTTCCTCGGCACCAACGATGCGGCTAACGCGCCCCAGTTTACGCTTGAGTTCCTTGTTCGCGTTGGGGGTTGAGTTAGCCTGAAGCTGCACTCGCTCCAGCCGATTGATGGCAAGCTCGCTCCAGTGCCACAGCGCATCGGAAGCGATGTTTTTGTCAGTACCGCGAAGAGATTTTTCAGGGCTTTTGCAACGCGCCCGAGCCGGGGCCAGGTGGTTGATACAGACCCCCGGCCTGGTTGAGATTGATCTCAACCGCGCCGGGTACCGTACCTGCCGGCGACTGGACTACCAACATTGGACGTCGGTCGGCCTGCGCCTGCTCTGTAGACCCGCAGGCGTCACTGCGCTCGTCCGCAAGGCCTTCAATGTGATTGTTGTGCATTGCTCTATCACGCCAGATTTTGCCGCGCTCGGAAAATCGGAAAAACCCTAGGTCGTGTCATGGGCTTGCGTTACCCTCTCCCAATTCGACGCCATAGACAGTCAACACGGGAAGATCCATGACAGCGCCACGAACCGACCTGCCCAATACCAAACTGCATCCGCCGATTGAGCCCTTTGACACTGGTTTTCTGACCGTCGGAGATCAGGCCAGGCATGAGCTCTACTATGAACTGAGCGGCAACCCGGACGGCTTGCCCGCCCTGTTTCTGCATGGGGGACCCGGCGGCGGCACACGCCCGGGTGTGCGTCAGTTTTTCGACCCTGCCAAGTATCGAATCGTCTTGCTGGATCAACGTGGCGCCGGCAAGAGCCGACCCAATGTTGCCGAAGACTTCCACGGCGCGCTCGCCGACAATACAACCGACCATCTGGTGGCCGACCTTGAGTCGTTGCGCGAGCATCTGGGCGTCGACGTCTGGCATTTGGTGCTGGGGGGTTCGTGGGGCTCGACGCTGGCGCTGGCATACGCCGAGGCACACCCGGGTCGCATGAAAAACCTGTTGCTGCGCGGCATCTTTACCTTCCTGCGTGACGAGGTCGATAACCTGTTCCGCAATGGCCTCACGGCGCTGCACTATCCGGACGTTTGGGAGGCTTATCGAGATTTTGTTCTTACGCACCCCGCACTCGAGGGCGAGGTGCCCAACGACCTTCTCGAAGGCTATCGACGCCTTCTCGAAAATCCGGACACGCGCGAAGCGGCAGCGGCCTCGTTTGTGGCCTACGAGCTGGCATTGTCGACAGCCGTGCTTGATCAGGAACGCATCGCCAGCACGCTGGCCACACCGGCCACACTGATTCCGTTCGCAAGCCTCGAGGTCGTCTACATGCTCGCCGACGGCTTCATGCAAGAAGGACAACTTCTGCAGCCGGAGCGCCTCGCGCGGCTTCGTGACATCAACATTTCCATGGTGCACGGACGCGCCGACCACGTGTGCCTGCCGACGGCCGCGTGGCGGCTGCACAAGGCATTGCTCGCGCAGGGTGTCGCGAGCCGCTTGTGGTTTATTGACGGCAATGGGCACTCGGATGCGGAAGCCGGCATCGGCGGAGCGCTCCGGATGGAAGCGGATCGTATTGCGCGCAGCACTGCAACGCTCGCCAGCGAGTAAAGCGCTATAGTGTTCGCCTCAGCACTCAACGCCGGAGAATCGCCACCATGAAATACGCCGCAATGATTCTGATGCTTATGTTGTCGGTTGCGAGCCTCGCAGCACCGTCAGATGAAGAACAGATCAAATCAACGTTGGTCAAGATGTGGGCCGCGCTGGAAGACGGCGACATTGAGCAGTACGCCAAGTACGTCCACCCTGACTACACGGTGTTTGGTGAAGGCGATGTGTATCTGGCCGAAGGCAAGGCACTGGAGCTTCGCAGCATGACAGACTGGGTAGGGCGCGCACGAGACGTGCATACCGAAATGCATGATCCTTCAGTGACCGTGCGCGGCGACACGGCATGGATCACCTACTACTGGACTGACGCGGGCTACACTGACGACGGTCGGTATACGAGCCGGGGCAAATCTACGCGGATATTTGTGCGCGAGAATGGTGTTTGGCTGTGTATTCACGGGCACTTCACGGCGGTCGAATAGCCCGTCTTGCCCGACGACTTCGATGCGCTGAAGGCGCCGGCGGATCAGCAGCAGCGCAAGTCGCGCGTCCGATCAAAGGCCAGGGGAGGCTTCAATGAACCGTCTAACGTCACTTATCCTTGGTGGGGTAGCAGCCGCCTCGTTGATGGCCTGCGCACCCGGGCGTCCCGAGGCACCAGCAGGGACGTCGCCCGACTATGCGAAGGTTGAAGTCGAACCTGAGCTCTACCAACACTCTTTTTCAGAGTCTTTTTGGGATGTTCCCAAATTGGAAGACGGCTTCTACTCGACCCGCCCGGCAGCACGTGGCGACGGGGTCGTGGTCGGGGAACTGACGCGCGAAGGTGGCGACGCGCAGGCGCTCATTCGGCTGGTGACGGAGATCGCGGCCAGCAACGAAGAAAACTACGACAGCCTGCTGATCGCTCGAAACGGCAAACTGGTCTTCGAATCCTACTTTGCACTGGGGCGCGTCAATTTGCCCCACCCGCAGGCATCGGCGACAAAAACCTATACCAGCTTGCTGCTCGGGCGCGCGATCCAGCTTGGCTATCTGACGATGGAAGACCTGGACAAGCCCGTCGTCGACTTCCTCGATGCGCTTGATCGGTCATCATTCGCTTCAGGGGCGGACGAGATCACGCTGCAGGAGGCGCTCACCATGACGACGGGTATTCGCCTGACGGATGAGCAATGGGGCGAGATGAGAGACAACCCGGACCGAATGCAGGGGCAGAAGCAGGTTCAATACATGCTCGAGACGAGTCAGCCCATCACGGCTGAATCGAAGATCTTCAAGTACGGTACCGGGCCCGACATGGTCATGCAGGTAATCGAAGCCTCTGTGCCCGGCGGAACGGAGAAATTCCTGAGAACCGAGCTTCTCGACAAGTTAGGCATCACTGAGTATGAGTGGCTCACTGAAGTCAGCGGTTTGCCGGCCGCGGGTTGGCGAACGAGTTTCACGTCGCGTGACATGATGAAGTTCGGCCACCTGGTCATGAACGACGGGCGCTGGGACGGTGAGCAGTTGATCCCCGCGGATTATCTGATGCGATCCATGACGCCCGGCGTTTTGACGGGCGATGACGACATCTATGGCGGTGGCCCTGAGGTGTCCAACATCGGCTATGGCTATTTCTGGTGGACTGCGGATCTCGACTCTGGCGGCAAAACCTACTCGGTTGCCAATGCTCAGGGCGGCGGCGGCCAGTACATCATCCCGATCGACGATCTGAGCCTGCTGATTGTCGTGACCGGTCACAGCAACGACAATACGACACTCCAGCGCGTGGCCGAGCGCATTATTCCCGCGTTTCGACCCTAAGCTCCGCTGTTCTGCGAGAGCCCCATCGTCTTGCGACGATGGGGCTTCCTGGTGAGCTTCAAGGGCGCACACTACATCAGTTTTGAAGTCCGTAGTGCGGCTTGCGCCCTTGTGAAACCAAACCGGGGACCTAGTTCGAGACTTCACTCTCGCAATCGGGGTCACAACGTGACCAAAAATATTCCTCAATAAAATCCCAGACGCCTCCGCCCAACGCGCTGTCTTCGCTGTCGCTAGCCTGCGGCGCTTTGACAGCGGCACTGGCTTCCACACTGTCAGTTGCGAAAGTTGGACTGGCAAACATCAAAAAACCTGCTGAAACAGTCACGAGAAGTGGCCGATAGTTGATCATGGTGTGTCTCCACTCAATTTCTTTAATGAACGTACAAAACAACGGTCCGAGACATGATGTCGTGCATGCGCGACGCCTAGTCGTCGCGCCATGATTGACGCCATGCGAGAACCGCACGACTGCACGTTAGAACGATCGGCGGTTCAGGTTGTTATCTTCCCGTTATTTCGGTGCGATTCGTTCGTTTGGGAGCCACTTACGCTGAGGAAAAACTCTTATTCCGCCGCCACCTTGCGAAAATCCCACGCCATCTCCGCTGCCAGATAAGTGATGACGGCGTAGGCCGCGACGTTCTGATTGAGCTCGCTCCACTTAATCTTGTCGAAGGTGTCGTCCGGCGTGTGATGTAAATCGAAATAGTCCAAACCGTTCTGGCGAGGTGAAACGACCGGTACGCCGCTGCGCGGCAGCATCGAGATATCCGGTCCGCCACGGGCGTCATTGTTGCCAGGCGTTATACCCAGCGGCGCAAGCGCGGCGTGCATGGCCCGGGCGTAGGGCAAGGCGCCTTCACCAAAGCGTGTATCGAGGCGCCAGATCTTGTCCGCTCCAAAATCGCTTTCGGCGGCAAGAACATGTCGATCAAGTTCCTCGGCATGGCGGCTCGCGTAAGCGCGCCCACCGTAGAGACCAACCTCTTCGGATCCGTACAACACCACTCGAATGGTGCGCCTCGGTGCGACATCGAGGGATTTGATCAGACGAGCGGCGCCCACTACGATGCCGCAGCCCGCCGCGTCATCCACCGCACCCGTACCAAGATCCCAGCTATCGAGATGACAGCCGATCAAAACAATTTCCTCCGGCCGTTCGCGACCGGTCACCTCGGCAATCACGTTACCCGAGGGGGCCTTGTCTTCGACTTTGATCTGGATGTCGAGGTGAACGCGCACCGGTCCGCGTTCCAGCAAGCGCGTAAGCTGGTCGGCATCCGGCGGAGACAGGGCGGCGGCCACGCCCTCCCCGACTGCGCCCTCGCGCGCCATGAGCCCGGTATGTGCAAAGCGCCGTGTCTGCGTGCCGACCGAGCGAATAAGGCAGCCGACCCCGCCCAGGTCGGCGGTGACTTTCGCACAATCGCGACGCTTGCCCACCGCCATGCCATAGCCTGAGCCATCCTGCGTGCGCGTCATCTTTTGATCGACGAACACCATGGCCCCCGCGACATCCTCAGCGTTTGCTGCGCGAAGCTCGGCCATGCTCGCAAAGCGCATAACTGCGGCCTCAACCCCACCCGGGGGCGTTGCCTGAGACCCTCCAAGCGCCGTGATGACCAACGGTTGCGGTCGCGGAGACACGATCTGCGCACGATCGGTCAGCCGCGACCAGAACGGAATCTCAAACGGCTCGATGCGCACATTGTCAAAACCCATCGATGTGAGCCTGGACGTTGCCCATTCACGTGCCCTGGCCTCGGCGTCGGATCCGGCCAGTCGCGGACCGACATCGGTGGTCAGGTCGCGGATGAAGGTGTAGCCCTCGTGGTCGGAAAGCGCTTGTTCGATCAGCTTGTCGACGGTGGCGCGTGCCGCCGGCGGAATCTCAGCCGGCTCTTTTGCCCATGTGGTAGCAGAAAGTAGAAGTACGCTGACGACTGCCAGTTTGCGCATAGTTGGTGATCCGATTGAAACGTCCTGGCGATAGGATGCCAGAAAGCATCATTGCTGGCAGTGATTTAAAAAAAAACGCGACGCCCGCAAGAGCGTCGCGTTCCTCAACTCGTGTCGCTCAGGCAACCTTGCGACGAAGAAAGCCCAGCGCGCCGACACCGCACGCCATCAAAGGCAACGCGGCCGGGATGGGCACGACGCGGATACTCACCGTCGCAATGCCGTCACCGTAGAGCGCGAC
>CAZXCL010000113.1:0-2128 GCA_964639265.1 uncultured Gammaproteobacteria bacterium
GACCGCAGCCGGTGTTTGCCAACGGCAAGCAGCGCGGCTACCGCGTCTATCCCGGTCGCCAGCGCGACCAGTTCACGGCGCTCGGGCTCAAGGCCGGCGATCTGGTCACCGAAATCAACGGCACGCCGCTCGATGATCCATCCCGCGGCAAAGATGTTTTCGCTTCGCTTGCCAGTGCGAGCCAAATCTCCGTCACGGTTGAACGCAACGGTTCGCCGACAAGTCTGGTACTCGACACCACCCAACTCAATTTTGGCGGTGATCAGTAGATCCCTGCTCTGCCCATCAACGGATACTTAACCATGATTCGATTCTTGCGACACGTCGCGACATTCACCGCAGTTGCTCTGATGGCCGTCGGGCTGCCTGTGGCTGCACAGAACAACGACGGTGGTCAGGATGACATCACGCCCAACTTCAAAGATGCCGACATCCGCGAAGTGATCGAAATGGTCAGCAGCGTGACCAATCAGAATTTCCTGATCGACGCGCGGGTCAAGGGCAACGTGACCATGATTTCCGACACGCCGATGGCGCCGGACACGTTTTACGAGACCTTCCTGTCGATTCTGCAGGTCTACGGTTTTGTTGCTGTGCCCTCGGGCAACGTGGTCAAGATTGTGCCCGACACCAACGCGCGCCAGTTTCCGATCCCGACAGGCAGCACCGACGGACTCGGTGGCGACGATGTGGTCACCGAAGTCATTCGCATCAATAACGTCGGCGCAGCGCAGCTGGTGCCGATTCTTCGTCCGCTGGTGCCGCAGTACGGTCACCTCGCGGCGCACCCCGCCTCGAATATGCTGATCATCGCTGACCGGGCCGCCAACGTGGCGCGCCTCAAGCGCATTATTCGCCGCATTGACCAGTCGAGCGACGAGGACATCGAGGTCATTCCCATGACGCACGCCTCGGCCACCGAGATCGTGCGCATCTTGCAAACACTAAGCCAGACCAACGCACGCGGCGGCGACGCCAGCTCCGCGCCGCTGGGCCTGGTCGCCGACGAGCGCACCAACAGCGTACTGCTCAGCGGCGAGCGCACGCAGCGGCTGCGCTTTCGCACGCTGATTGCGCATCTGGATACGCCGCTCGAGGAAGGCGGCAACACGCAGGTGCTCTATCTGAACTATGCCAACGCCGAAGACCTCGCAACCAAGCTCAACGAACAGGTGCGCGGCGCTCAGCCTGGCGGTGGCGGCCAGGGTGGCGCGACGTCTCCGTCAGCGCAGCTCGGCCAAAACAATGTCGTGATCTGGGCCGACGCTGACACCAACGCGCTGATCATCACGGCGCCGCCAAAGATCATGCGCAACCTGCGCAGCGTCATTAACAAGATCGACATACGTCGTTTGCAGGTGCATGTCGAAGCCATGCTGGTCGAGGTACTGGGAGACAACGGCGCCAACCTGGGCGTGACCTGGGTGCTCGACGGCACGGACAAAGGGCCCGCCGTTGCCGTCACCGATTTCGGCGATGCCACCAGCACGCTGGGCGTCGCCGGTGCCGTGGCGTCCGACGACCTGACGACAGCGGCCGGACAGATCACCTCCGGACTGACCCTGGGCATCGGCCGTTTTCGCGACGAGGGCACGAACTTCGGTGCGATTCTCAACGCGCTTCAGTCCAGCGGCTCCACGAATATTCTCTCAACGCCGTCGATCGTGACGATGGACAACGAGGAAGCCGAGGTGAACATCGGTGAGGAAGTCCCCTTTCTGACGGGCAGCTTCTCGAACACCGGCGGCCAGGTGGGTGGCGTGAACCCGTTTCAGACCATTCAGCGTGAAGATGTCGGTATCAAGCTCAAGATTACGCCGCAGATCAATGAAGGCGATGCTGTCATCATGAATATCGAACTTGAGGCATCCAGCGTAAACGAATCGTCGGGCGCAGCGGTGGATTTGCGTACCAGCCAGCGCCAGTTCACTCAGCGCGTCATCGTTGACGATGGGGGCGTGATTGTCCTGGGTGGTCTGATTGACGACCAGCTGGTCGAAAACGAAGCGCGCGTGCCGGTGCTGTCGCGTATCCCGGTGCTCGGCGCGGCGTTTCGCTCGCGCTCGACCACGGTGACCAAGCGCAATCTGATGGTTTTTATCCGACCCAAGATTATTCGTGACGGTGT
>CAZXCL010000113.1:2228-3700 GCA_964639265.1 uncultured Gammaproteobacteria bacterium
GCGGCCTACGAAGGCGGCTCGAACCGTGCCATGGAAATGGTCGAGGGTCTGAACGACGGCGACACCGATCTGTTCCAGGTCGCTCAGGCCCTGCCCGAGCCGTCCGATCTGCTTGAGAGCGACGACGACGCTCCGATTATTCGACTGATCAATGCCGTACTGACCGAGGCCGTCAAGGAAGGCGCCTCGGATATTCACATCGAGCCGTTTGAAAGTCGGCTCAAGGTGCGCTTTCGCGTCGACGGCGTACTGCGCGAAGTGCTCGAATCCAGGCGCGCGGTCGCGCCGTTGGTGGTCTCGCGTATCAAGGTCATGTCCAAGCTCGACATCGCCGAAAAGCGCGTGCCGCAGGACGGCCGCATTTCGCTGCGCATAGCCGGCCGCGCCGTCGACGTACGTGTATCCACCCTGCCCTCCGGTCACGGCGAGCGCGTCGTCATGCGCTTGCTGGACAAGCAGGCCGGTCGCATCGATCTGACGCAGCTGGGCATGTCCCACGAAACCCAGGACGGCTTTTTCGATCTGATCAGCAAGCCCCACGGCGTGATCCTGGTCACCGGCCCCACCGGCTCGGGTAAGACCACGACACTGTACGCTGGCCTTGAGCGCATCAACGACAACAGCCGCAACATCATGACCGTGGAAGATCCCATCGAGTATTACATCGACGGCATCGGCCAGACGCAGGTCAACACCAAAGTGGACATGACCTTCGCGCGCGGACTACGCGCGATCCTGCGTCAGGATCCCGACGTGGTCATGGTGGGTGAGATTCGTGACCGCGAGACCGCCGAAATTGGCGTGCAGGCCTCGCTGACCGGTCACCTTGTTCTTTCGACCTTGCACACCAACACCGCCGTCGGCGCCGTTACGCGCCTGCGCGATATGGGTGTTGAACCGTTCCTGCTGTCATCAAGTTTGATCGGTGTCATGGCCCAGCGCCTGGTGCGCAAGCTGTGCCCGGCGTGCAAGCAGCCCTACGAGGCGCCGCCCAATGAAGTCCGTCTGCTTGGTCTTGAGGCGGGGCGCCACACCTTCTACAAACCCGGCGGATGCAGCGAATGCAACCAGACCGGCTTCAAAGGCCGTACAGGTATCTATGAGTTGGTGCGGGTGGACGACACCATGCGCACGATGATCCACGATGGTGCCGGCGAGCACCAGCTCGAAGCGCACGCTCGCACCCTCACGCCGGGCATTCGCGACGACGGCCGCGCCAAAGTGCTCGGCGGCATTACGACACTTGAGGAAGTGGTGCGGGTCACGCAGGAAGACTGATGGGCGCGTACGAGTACCGCGCGCTCGATGAAAACGGGCGCGAGAAAAAAGGCCTGCTTGAAGGCGACACCGCTCGCGCCGTACGCGCCGCGCTGCGCGAGAAAAAACTTCTGCCCATCGACGTTAACGAAGTGGCCGAGCGCGGCAGCAAGAAGAAAAAAGAAGCCAAAGGCGGTCTGACGCTTGGCAGTGGC
>CAZXCL010000113.1:3800-9932 GCA_964639265.1 uncultured Gammaproteobacteria bacterium
GGCAATCTCGACGGCGTGCTCGAACGCCTGGCCGACTATGCCGAAGCGCAGCAAACGCTGCGCGGCAAGGTGCTCGAAGCGCTCGCCTATCCGGCTTTCCTGACGCTCGCTGCTCTTGGCATCGTGATCTTCCTGTTGCTCACCGTGGTGCCGCCGGTAGTCGAAGTGTTCGAAGATATGAAAATGGAGGTGCCCGATCTGACGCGCGCCCTCATTTTCGCCAGCGGCTTCCTGCAGAACTACGGCCTGGTGCTTTTGATTGGCCTGGGCGTGATCGGGGGGGCGATCTACATGCTGCTGCAGCAAAAAGGCCCGCGACGCGCCTACCATAATTTCCTGTTGAAGGTGCCTGTGGTCGGTCGTTTCGTGCGCTCGGCCAACACGGCGCAATTTGCCCGCACACTCAGCATCATGGCGTCCAGCGGCGTGCCCGTCATCAGCGCCATGGGCATTGCCGCGAGTGTGGTGACCAACCTGCCCATGCGCGAGGCCATTGATGTGGCCACCGAGCGCGTGCGAGAAGGCGCCTCCATCGGCAAATCGCTGGATGTCAGCAAACTCTTCCCGCCCATGACCATGCGCCTGATCGCCAGTGGCGAGGCCAGCGGCGAGCTGGATTCGATGTTGCTGCGCGCCGCCGATTCACAGGAGCAGGAACTCGAGACCTTGCGCAAGATGCTCACCAGCCTGCTGGCCCCGTTTATGGTGCTGGTGATGGGCGCCATTGTGCTGATGATCGTCATGGCGATCCTGCTGCCGATTTTCGAGCTCAATACCAGCACTTTCTGATTGCCGCCTGCGGCCGGCGACTAAACATAACCTGCCGACCGTGCAGCGCCCTCAATTGTGAACTAAAGTAACGGGACAAGAAGAAGCGCCCGGACCATAGCAGCACCCTGCCCAGGGATGCGGCCGGAACCAGGCGATCAGGGTCTCTTCTAGCCTGTACATCATCGTTTTCGAGGGGGGTCGATATGACGCATTCACGTCGTTGTCGTCGTTTGTTCTGTTCTATTGCTTTTGTTTTGTCGCTCGCGCTGTCACCGATTTTTGCCAGCGCAGCGCCACTGACCAGTCACGCTGGTCTCGATCAATCTGCCAACATCGGGCAGACCGTCACACTGGACGGCAGCGCCTCGACGCTGCGCTCGGCCGACACACAGCTGGCCTACGAATGGTCGCTGGTCGCACCTGCGGGCAGCGGCGCACGCCTGAGCGATCCTTATGCACCGCGACCCACATTTACCGTGGACCTGCTCGGCGATTACATCGCAACGCTGATCGTCACCGACGATGTCCACACCTCGACGTCGCAGGTTCGAGTGTCGACCGGCAACGTCGCGCCCACGGCACATATTGATCGCGCCGTCACACTCAGTCGCAGTGCGGTTGTCGTGCTCGATGGCAGCGCGTCACGCGACGCCAATGGCGATGCATTGCGTTACAAGTGGTCACTGCTGAGCGCGCCCGACGGTAGCAATGCACAGATTGAGGCAACCGATACCGCAACGCCCACACTGGTTACAGACGTCTATGGCGACTACATGATCGAGCTGCGCGTCAACGACGGCACGCTCACCAGCGCACCCGACACGATGCTGCTCAGCACGCAGGGCTCTGCAGGCATCGCGGATGCTGGCAGGCCGAAAGTCATTGCCGCTGGACAGTCGGTGACGCTGCACGCCGGCGCGAGCTTTGATCCCGACGGCAACGCCCTACGCTACGAGTGGCGCGTACTGTATGCGCCGGCCAAAGATCAGCACTGGCTCAGCGAGACAGACTCCCCAACGCCGTCTTTCACGGCGTTTGCACCCGGCGACTACGTGCTGCAGCTTGCGGTCGACGACGGCAGCGAGCTTGCAGCATCGCTTACCACGACCGTTGTATCGGTCGTTGAGCGAGGCGCCATGACGCAGAACACGCTGTCACGCGGCGGCCTGGACACCGACGGTGACGGCGTTCCCGACGATATCGACAACTGCGTTAACGACTTCAACCCTACCCAGCTCGACACCAATGGTGATGGCTTTGGCAATCGCTGTGATCCGGATCTCGACAACGACGGCTTTATTACCAACTTCGGCGATCTGGGTCTGTTGCGACTGGCGTTTTTCTCGACACCCGGAGCACCGAACTGGAACCCCGACGCCGACTTCAATGGGGATAACTCTGTCAACTTCATCGACCTGGGCATCATGCGGACGTTCTTCTTCGGTCCGCCCGGCCCGCTGGCGCTGACCTTTATCAACCCCAACGGTGGTAGCTGGCACGATCCGGCCAACTGGTCACCGCCCATCATTCCGAATACGACGCACACAGTTCGCATCGATCTCGAACAAAGCGCGGTCGTCGAGTATTCCACCGGCTCAAGTGAGATCGCCGGTCTGGTTGCCACAAGCCCCGTTGCGATTACCGGTGGCCTGCTGAGCATCGCCGGCAACGCACAGTTTGACGCCGATCTCACCATCAATGGCGCTACGCTTGCCACAGCCAACGTCTTGCCGCCGTCCGATCCTGACAGCGCTCAGATCACCGCCACCGGCAATGTCACTCTCGACGACGTCGACTTGGGCATGGATCTGAACATCGAGAACGCCGCCACCGTGACTGTGATTGACGGGCTGACCCTCGATGGCGCGACCATCTCGATCAACTCGTCGGGCAGCTTTAGCGTGCTGAACTTCACCGGCGGCAATGGTGCTATGTCGGTGCTCGATGGCACGGGTCAGATCGTCTTCAACGGCACGACCACCGCCAGCACCGTCAACGAGGTGCGCGCGACCACCTCGCACAATCTGACTATTGGCAGCGACATCACCGTTCGATCCGGTAACGGAGGCGGTCGCGTCCGTTCCGTCGGGGGTACAAGCACGTTGAGCTTCAATGGCAATGTGGTCAGCGATACCGCCGGCAGAAGCGTCATCCTCTCCGGGCGCCCCCTGGTCTTCAACGGCAACGCCAACGGCAGCAACGGCGGCACGCTTGAGTTCGATTTCGTTTCTGGCGATTCGCGCATCACCTCGTCTGCCCTGATTGATGCGGTCAACGGCGACATCAATTTCTTCGGGACATTCGAACACGAGGGATTGACCACGCTTGAAAACGGCACGCTCGACATCGGCAGTAACACAAGCACCGCATGGAGCAACACGGGCTCGATCGACATCATCAACGGCTCGATTGAACTGGGTGGTACCTTCACAGCGGCCGACGCGGGCGTCATCAGCGGCAGCGGCGACATGCTGATCAACGGCATACTTCAAAACACGGGCAACGATCTGGATGTCGCGACCCTGTTCCCGGGTGCGATCGCGCTTGGCGGCAATGGTTCGCTGCTCGGCGGCTCTCTGATTACAACGCCGGTGCCGGTGGTTTCTGGCTTTACGATGGACGGCGTGACCCTGGGCGCGGACGTTTCGATAGCGAACGCAGCGTCACTGACGGTGCGCAACGACCTGATTCTCGATGAGGCCGACGTGACCATCGCCTCGGACGGCAGCTTCAGCGTGATCAATTTCAGCGGCGATGCCGATCAGACCTCGCTGCTCGGAGGTAGCGGTCGAATCCTGTTTAGTGGTACCACCACATCGAGCAGCGTCAACGAGATTCGTATTCCAAATGCGGGTCACAATCTGACCATTGGCGCAGGCGTGAGCATTGAGACCGTCACCACCGGGGGACGTATCCGCAACGTTGGCTCCGACCGCAGGGTTACGCTCGACGGTTCGATCGTCTCGAACGTCACGGGACGCAGCGTCGAGATTGCTGGCGCACCGCTAATTATCAACGGCACGCTGGATGCCACCAATGGCGGTATCATTCGGGCCAGTTTCCAACCCGAAGGATCGCTGATTTCATCAAGTGCGGTCCTGAGCGCCAGCGATGGCGAACTGGAACTGTTCGGACCGTTTACCAACGCCGGCACGATCAACGTCACCGACGGCACACTGGATATTGGCAACAACGGTACCGATAGCTGGAGCAACGCCGGCACCATCAACATCAACAACGCTACCGTCGAACTTGGTGGCTTTTTCACCGTGGCTGACGCCGGCACGTTCTCGGGCAACGGCACGCTCCTGCTGAACGGCACGCTCGACAACACGGGCGGCGTAGTCGATTTTGGCAGCTTGTTCTCCGGCGCTCTGACCCTGGGCGGCAACGGCACGGTGCTTGGCGGCAGCATTGTCACGTCACCGTTTTCTGTGAGCTCGAGCTTCACGTTTGACGGCGTTACGCTGGCTGCCGATATGACGGTCGAAAATGCCGCGACGCTGACTATTGTGAACGACCTGATCCTCAATAACGCCAGTGTCCTTCTGAGTTCTGCGGGAAGCTTCACGACCATGACGTTCTCCGGCGCAAGCGGAGATACATCGTTACTTGGCGGCACAGGTCAGGTCCGGTTTGCGGGCACCACCTCGTCGAGCACGGTGACCGAGATTCGCGTATCACCGGCCGGGCACAACCTTGAGATTGAAAGCGGTGTGACGATTGTCTCCGACACGACCGGTGGACGCGTGCGCAACATCAGCACCGGCAGTGCCATCACACTCAATGGCGGCGTCGAATCGAATGTCGCCGGTCGCGCTGTGACGATTCAGGGCGCGCCGTTAACCATCATCGGCACCCTCGAGGCCACGACCGGTGGCAAAATCATTGCCGACTTTGTGACACCTGGACAAATCGCGGCTGCGGCGACGGTCAGCGCCAGTGGAACGGACAGTGAGATCGAACTGCAGGGATTTGTGACCAACGACGCGGCTATCAGCATTACTGACGGCACTCTCGACATTGGCAACAACACCGCAGAAGGCTGGGCAAACAATGGCTCGATCACGCTCAACAACGGCAACATTGAGCTTGGCGGGATGTTCGCGACAGCGGATATCGGAACGCTGTCGGGCACCGGCACCGCGCTGATTGATGGCCTGCTCGACAACACCGGTCAGGCTTTGGACACGGCGACGATCTTGTCGGGTGACGTGAGCTTTGGCGGCAATGGGACGCTGCTCGGCGGCTCGCTTGTTACAACGCCAGCGGCTGTGGCCTCATCGTTCACCTTCGACGGCGTCACGCTTGGCACAGACCTGAGCATCAACAATGCCGCGGCCTTGAACGTCCTCAACGGACTCACGTTGAGCAACGGCAACATTGAACTTGAGTCGCTTGGCAGCTTCACGATTCTGTCATTCAACGGACCAAGTGGAAGCACCTCGACACTTGGGGGTACCGGCGAAGTACGCTTCGCGGGCACAACCACCTCGAGCAGCGTGTCGGAGATTCGTAACTCGGGCGCCGGTCACAACCTGTTGATCGACACAGGCGTCACCGTTCGCAGCGTGAGTACCGGTGGGCGACTCCGCACGATTGGCGGCACGGCCACCATCGAGTACAACGGCACGGTCATTTCCGATATCGCCAATCGGACTATCACGCTGCAGTCTGCCAACGCGGTGATATTCGGCGGGACGGCAACAGCCACCAACGGTGGCGCTTTCATCGCCGACTTCGGTACAGGATCACAGGTCACCAGCGCAGCGACCCTCTCCGCCAACAATGGTGAAATTGGTTTGCTTGGACCATTCACTCAGGCCGGCACCATCAGCGTCACCGACGGTACGCTGGACATTGGTAACAACAACACCGAGGCCTGGAACAACACAGGCAGCATCACGTTGACCAACGGTACGATCGAACTGGGCGGCCTGATCGTCCCAGCCGACGCTGGCACCATCGCCGGCACCGGCACGATGCTGATTGATGGTGACATCAACAATAGCGGTCAGACGTTTGATGCTGGCACGTTGTTCGGCGGCACCATCACCCTTGGCGGCAACGGCGCCCTGATTGGCGGCACGCTGGCGACAACGCCGGTAGCGGTGGTTTCTGCATTTGAGTTTGACCAGGGTGTCGATCTGGCGGTCGATCTGACCATCGCCAACAACGGACGCCTTGACGTGCGCGGCGGCCTGACTCTGAACAACTCGGATATCTCGATTGAATCAGACGGCAGCTTTTCGTACGTCAATTTCGCCGGCAGCAGTGGCGAGGCCGTGACGTTTGGCGGCAACGGCGAAGTCCGCTTTGCTGGCACCACCACCAGCAGCACCGTCAGTGAGATTCGTGCAA
>CAZXCL010000114.1:0-9497 GCA_964639265.1 uncultured Gammaproteobacteria bacterium
ATCCACAGATCGCGCGCGTTGCCGGTCAGATTTTTTTGCGCCTGCGCCATCAGCGGCGGGATCACCTTGAGCTCGCCGAGCATGCGCGCGCGCTCGGGTGTGGTCAGCGGGAAGTTGTAGGTCCACAGCTCGAGGATCGCGTGATGCGTTGGTCCCTCGTGCGCCGGCACATCGCTCTTGTAGTCCCAGATAGTCTGGTAAAACGCCGGGTCGCGCTCAAACGGGCGCAGCACGCGGTAGTTGAAATCAAAGCCGTTCATCTCGGCGCGCACGATGTGCCAATCCACCTGCTGATGGACAGGCCAGCCGCTGATATCGATGGCATCGAGCCGTTTCTGATAGCTCGCCAGCTCCTCGTGCGCCGCGTCGAACCAGGCGGCGGAATAGTCCGGTGCGCCGTCGCGCCAGGGGGGCGACTCAAATTCACGCCAGTCGTTGAACAGCTCGACCAGATCGTCGTAACCGTGATGTTCCGCGTGGGCGGCGAGCGGAGCCGCCAGCCATAACGAGACCAGCAGCGCTAATGCTCCGCGAGCCAGCAGATCAGGAAAGCGGAGCATTGCGATGTTCATGCGCGTGATTTTTCAGGTTCTGTGCTGGTGTCGTCGGCGGCCACGATGTCCTCGACCGTCTCCTCGGCAAACGCGTCGCTGACCTGCGATTCAGGCTCGCCGCCATCGCTCGTGTCTGCCAATGTTGTTTCGGTTTCGGGCGCCTCGGCGTCCTCAGCGTAGTCCTTGGGTGGCTGCGCGTCCTCGACTGGCGCCTCGGCAGCGAGCGATTGGTCAACGGTTTCGTCAGCGGTCTGTTCATCATGCGCCGCTGACGCATCGTCGTTGTCGGACTCATCCGCTGCAGGCGTGACGTCAACCGGTGTGTCCTTGGCTGCCAGCAGCTGCTCCATCGGAACAAAAGCGACGGCCTTGTCAGAATCGCCCTGTTCGAACAGATCGTCGGCGCCGGCTGCCATGTGCTCGTAGAGCTCGCGATAGTTCTGGCCGAGCGTCTGGAAGTGCGTGGCGGTTTTGCCAAAGTGAGCGCTGACCTGTTCTCGATATTGCTTGAGCTCCGCGCGGGCCTGCTCAACTTCATCGCTTTGTTTTGTGGCCGCGGACTTGCCCACCGTGAGTCCGAGCAAATAGCCAACGATCAATACCACCGCACAAATTCCAATGATCGCAACAGGTTCCATGTCAGGGCTGCTCCTTCGGGTGTTTCGTAGACAAGTTGAGATAGACGCCCCGAGCAGGAAAAAGTGCCGGTCGGCCAGAATACAGAATATGCCTTCAGGCCAGCAACCGCGGGTGCGGTGATGACGGATACACTCTGAAACACGCAGCCGCGGCAGCAGAGGGGATGCGGGCTATTCGGAGGCGCCCGCAAATGTTATAAGTGTATATCATTTGCGGGAGCGCCCGCCGAGCCGCGTGTCGAGCTGTGGGCACCGCGGCTACCACCAACATGACTGACTACAGAGAGTGATATTGATGGAAACAAGCCTGAATCACGATATGGACCTGCCGAAAAATCGCGATGAGCTTGCTCGCCAGCGATTTGTCGCCGGTTTGCGCGCCTATGTCCTGACGGACGTGGCCACCCAGATGCAGCAGGACTACGAAGCCAACGTGGAGCCGAACTGGGTACGCGAAAATGGCGAGCCCAAAGACGGCTGGGAGGTGCATCGGGCGATCAAGGGTACCGACACCTTCAACTTTTACAGCAGCTTGCGTTGTACGGCGCAGGAGCTGGTCTGGGACACCGTTATGGATACGGTGGATCGTCACAGCGACACGTTGCGCGAGGGCTTTGAGCGCTGGCATGCCGATACCACCCACGCGCAGGGCAGCCTGACGCTCAATCCGGATCTGGCGATTCCCAACTATGTCAACGCCGTGGATGTGCATTTGATGCCCGGCAATTACGGCGGCACTGGCGCCGAGATCGCGCCCGGTGCGGTGTATGACCAGGGCCTCAACGTGTTCGCGTTTGGCATGATGGGCCGGCGTCTTAACGACATCGGCTGGTCTATGGCCAAGTACTATCAGGCGCGCCGTCCCGACGACAAGCCCAAGGTCATCGTGGATGTCGGCTGCTCCGTGGGCCACAACACGTTGCCCTGGAAGCAGACTTATCCGGATGCCGAGGTACACGGCATCGACGTGGCGGCGGCGTGTTTGCGTTATGCCCATGCCCGTGCGCAGGCGATGGGCGTTTCGGTGCATTTCAAACAACAGAGCTGCGAAAAGCTCGATTTCGAGGACAACAGTGTCGACATCGTCTTCAGCTCGATGTTTTTGCATGAGTTGCCCAAAGAAGCCATCGATGCCTACATGGCCGAGGCGCACCGTATTTTGAAACCCGGCGGCGTCATGCTGAACATGGAGCTGCCGCCTAACGACAGTCTCGAACCCTACGATTCGTTCTATCTGGACTGGGATTGCTATTACAACAACGAGCCGTTCTACAAGGGCTTTCGCGATCAGGACTATCGCTCGCTGTGCACGGACGCCGGGTTTGCCGAAGACGCGTTTTTTGAGGCCATCATGCCGCGCTTCACCTACACCGATGAAAAGACGTTCATGGACGCCGTCAAAGGGCCGGTAGAGTTTGATGAAAACACTGGTCGTCTTGCCGACAGCATTCAGTGGTACGGCTTTGGCTCACGTAAGGCTGGGGAGTCCTGACCATGGCGCTGAGTCGCAAAGTCAAAGGCGGGCGCAAGTCGTTTTATTCTGATCCCGAGCTCGATCGCTTGCTGGCAAGACTGGCGCGGCTTATGGCCGAGCATTGGTCAGTGAAAGAGCGATTGCTGACGATCGAGGCGCTGCTCAAGGAGCAGGGGCTGATAACAGAAGAGCAGATCGACGCGTACGAACCGGATGAGGCCACCGAGGCCAGCTGGAACGCCCAGCGTGATCAGCTGATTCGCTCGGTCCTCGAGGCCGGCCGCAACGTCGAATCCTGACTGCGACCCCGGTAGCCAGAAGCGTCCAACAATAACTAACAGGAGCGCGTCCGATGGAATCCTATTCGTGGATGGTTTTGTTTCACATCATGTTGCTGGTGTTCTGGCTGGGCACCGATGTGGGCGTGTTCCTGGCGGCAAAGATGTCCGAACGCAGCGACCTGAGCGTCGAGACGCGCGGCAGCGTCATGCAGCTGGGCATGGTGCTCGATCGTTTGCCACGCACGGCCGTCATCTTGATACTGCCCAGCGGTTTTACGCTGCTCAACCGACTGGGCCTGGTGGCGCTTCCCGCTGTCCTGCTCACCGTTATCTGGCTCGCCGCCGCGGCGTGGGCCGTGGTCATGTGGTCGGGTTTTCTCAAGCCGCACACCGCGATTGAAGCGCTGTCGCACAAGATCAATTTTTTTGTGCACGTGCTGCTGGTGGCCGTGCTTGCCTACGTGTTGTTTATGCTGTGGGGCGGTGCGTTGCCCATGTGGGCCTGGTTCAAGATTCTGTGTGTCGCGCTGATTTTGATCTGCGGCATCGCGCTGGACATTACCTTCAAGCCCGCTGTCGTGGCGTTTACCGACATCATGACCAACGGGGCCAATGAGGAGCGTGATGAGCGCTACCGTGTTGCCATTCGCCCCGTCTATCGCTGGGTGCTCGGCATTTATCTGTTTGTTGTCCTGGCCGCCTACTTCGGCGTGGTCAAGCCCTCTTTTGGTTAATGTTGTGCACTAGGGTATGAGCGACGCCTACCCTCATTTGTTCGCGCCAACGGTGCTGCACGGCGTTGCGCTTCGAAACCGTATCGTGCACGCATCGATGACGACGAAGATGGGGCGCGATCAGAAGATCACCGAGCCGCTGATCAGCTATTACCGCAATCGTGCCGAAGGCGGTGCGGGTCTGATTGTGACCGAGCCGCTGGCGGTCCAGCCGTGGCACGGTCAGTACTACAAGATCAACGTGTTTGAGGACTCTGCTGGTATCAAGCGCTGGGCAGATGAGATTGAGCAGCATGACTGTCGCCTGATCGGCCAGCTCCAGGATTCGGGTCGTGGTCGTCACGAAGAAGGCAAGCATCCCTACGCGATTGCACCGTCCGCGTTGCCCGATGACCTGAGCTGGACGGTGCCGCGCGCGCTGACTGATGAGGCCATCGAAGCGCTGATTGATCGTTTTGTGGACGCCTCCGAGCATCTGCAGGCGGCCGGTTTCAGCGGCGTGGAAATCTCGGCGGGCCACGGTCATCTGTTTCATCAGTTCTTGTCGCCGTGGTCGAATCTGCGTGAGGATCGCTGGGGCGGCAACGTCAAGAATCGCTCGCGTATCGTTGCTGAGCTCGGGCAGCGCATTCGTGCGCGCTGTGGTGAATCGTTCATCATCGGGCTCAAGCTGCCGGGCGTGGACGGCATTGAAGGCAGTGTCGACGTAGCCGAGGCGCAGCGTTTTACCAGGCAGCTCGCGCTGCCCGACGTGTTCTCCTACTTTTGTCATGCGCAGGGCTCCCATTCTCCGTGGCTGGATACTCACGTGCCCGATATGCACGGTCCGCGTGTGCCTTACACGTCGATTATTCAGGCGATGCGTGAGTCGGCGGGTGACGTGCCACTGATGGCGCTGGGATTGATTACCGATCCGGCTGAGGGCGAACGCTTGCTTGCCGACGGCGACGCCGAACTGATTGGTCTTGGACGCCCGCTGGTGACCGACCCTTCCTGGCCCAACAAGTCGCGCGACGGTCGTGCGGCGGAGATTCGTTACTGCGTATCGTGCAATACCTGTTGGGCGACGATCATCCGCGACGGTCAGCCCATCGCGTGTGATAACAATCCGCGTGTAGGCTTGAGTGCCGAGGCAGACTGGTGGCCGCACAAAGCACAGACGCCGGGCCGCGTGGTCGTGGTTGGCGGCGGTGTCGCCGGCCTGGAGGCGGCATGGGTGGCCGCGGCACGCGGTCACGAGGTGACGCTGCTCAGCCGCGGCGAACAGGTGGGCGGCAAGACCTGGCTGCAGGCGCAGCTGCCCGGCGGCGAAAACCTCAGCAGCGTGTACGACTATCAACTGCACGCCGCGCAGCGCGCCGGCGTCGATGTTCAGATTTCCGGGCTTGCCACGGTGCAGGACGTGCTCGACCTTGAGCCCGATCACGTGGTGCTTGCCACCGGCGCGACCATGATGTGGCCGCGCGAGCTGCCCGCGGAACTGCGCGACGAGGGCTACATCATGGATCTGCGCACGCTCATGACCGACATGCTGGAGTACACCGAACATCAGGGCGGGACGGCCGTGATTTTCGATCAGGATCATACTCACGGCACGTATATGGCGGCCGAGCATCTGCGCACACTGTTTGATCGTGTGGTGCTTCTGACGCCGCGTGAAACCGTTGCGCAATTTGAAGCGCTGGTGGTGCGTCAAGGAATCTATCGACGTCTCAATGAACGTGGCATAGAAATTATCCCGTTTACGCAGTTCGGCGATATGGCCGCTCTTGAGGAAGGGGCGGTCATGGCGCGCAACATCTATACCGGCGCGCAGACACGTATCGACGACATCGCGCTGATGACTTACTCGACGCCGCGGCGTCAGGACGACGGACTCTACGAGCCTCTGGCGAATGCGGGGCTCAACGTACAGCGCGTGGGCGACTGCCGCACGCCCGATCGTCTGCTGGCGGCCACGCAGGGTGGCCATGAACTGGGCAATTCGCTCTAGAGACCAACCATTGGGGGACCAATCAATGCAAAAAATCCTGGTGCTGTTCAATCTGCGCGAGGGCGTTGACCCGTCGCAGTACGAGGCGTGGGCACGTGATGTGGATCTACCCACGGCACGCGGCCTGAATGCTGTCACGTCATTCAATGTCTACCGCTCCGCCGGGTTGATGCGCAGCGGTGAGCCGGGTCCGTATCAGTATGCCGAGTGGCTGGAGATCACCAGTCCGGAGGCGCTTGGCGCCGATGCGCAAAGCGAGGCGATGCAGGCGGTGATCAAGGCCTTCGGCGAATACGCGGACAATCCGCAGTTCGTATTGATGAACGACATTGAGTGAGGGCGTGAGTATGCAAGGCAAAGTGGCGCTGGTCACCGGCGCGGGACGTGAGAAAGGACTGGGTCAGGGTATCGCCCGGCGTCTGGCGCAGGCCGGATGTCATGTGGTCATCACCGACATCGGTGCGGCAGCCGACCACATGCCGGAGGACAAGATCGGCACCACCAGCGAGATGACGGCCGTGGCCGAGGGTATCGCGAAAGAAACCGGCGCCAACGTGCTGCCAATTGCCTGCGACGTGCGTGATGAAGCGCAGATCGAGTCTGCGTTTGCGACAACGCTGGAGCGGTTCGGCCGGTTCGACTATCTGGTCAACAACGCCGGCATCGGTTATCTGCTCAAGCCCATCGTCGAGGTCACCAAATCCGAATGGCAGGCCGTGCTGGATGTCAATCTCATGGGCGCGTTCCTGATGACCAAGCACGCCGCCAAGGTGCTGATCGAGCAGGGTGAAGGCGGTCGAGTCGTGAATATTGCGAGCCAGGGGGCCAAAAGCGGTTTTCCACATCTGGCGGCCTACATCGCCTCAAAGCACGGCATGATCGGGCTGACCCGCACCAGCGCGATCGAGCTCGGCGCGCATCAGATTACCGTCAACGCGGTGTGCCCGAACCACGTCACCACGGGTCTCGGCGCGGAGCAAAACGAGTACTTCGCCAAGTATCGCGGCCGCAGCGTCGAGGAGTACCGGGCCGATATACGCGCCCGCAACCCGCTTGGTCGCGTGGGTCTCGTTACAGATACGGCCAACGCCGTGGCGTTTTTGTGCTCCGAGGAGGCCTGCTACATCAATGGCGACGCCATCAATGTCAGCGGTGGCGAGGAGATGCACTAACAATGTTATATTGTTATAACAACAATCTAATGATGGTTTTCGACACCGGAAAACGCCGCCAGGGGATATTCAATGACTAGACAACGTTTCTTGAGAATGAGCATTGCCGCCGCGCTCGCCGCCGGTCTGGCCATGCCCGTCACCACCAGCTTTGCGCAAGGGCTTGAAGAGGTCACGGTCACGGCGCAGCGGCGCGAGGAAGGGGTCCAGGATATTCCGGTGGCCGTGTCGGCGTTTTCAGCAGACACGCTGCAAAAGACCGGCATCACCGAAGCGCTCGATATCGCGAAGATCGTGCCCAACTTCGTGGCGCACAACAACACGGGTCTGGGTACGGCCAACCTGTACTCGATCCGCGGTTTGAATAACACCGAATCGATCGCCACGTTTGATCCACCGGTCGGCACCTACATCGACGACTTTTTCATTCAGCGTCAAAACGCCAATAACTACGCGTTTTTCGATCTCAACCGGGTCGAAGTACTGCGTGGACCTCAGGGTACGCTGTTTGGTCGCAACACCACCGGCGGCGCCGTACGCATGATTCTGAACGATCCGGCCGAAGAGCTCGGCGGCTACGTAGAGGCGGGCGCCGGTCGCTTTGGTCGCGTGCATCTGCGTGCCAGCCTTGATGCGCCGCTGTCCGAGGATTTTCGCACCAAACTGTCGGCCTACATCATTCAGGACGACGGCTTCGTCGATAACGTGACAACAGGTGAGGATGGCCTGAACTCCGAGGAGACTTTTGGTGTCCGGGCGCACGTGCAGTGGGACGTGGCAGACAACGCGGTGTGGGACAACACGTTGACCTTCATCAAGGCCGATCACGCCAACGTCTTCAACTTTGCAGATTCCGATGGTGATCGCTTTACCGCCACGGGATTGGTCGAAGGCGGTGCGCCGCTGGCGGGCCTGGTCACCGGCGACAAGCAAAATTTCCCGCTGGGCAACGAAACCGAGTCGCTGCATTTCACGACCGATCTGACCATGGACTTGCAGAGCGGGGCACAGCTGCAGCTGCTGGCAAGCTACCTCACGCTCGAACAGGATTTTCTGCTCGACTTCTTCGAGGGCCCGTTCAATACCGGCGGTTTTACCATCGCCAACGCAGGCCAGCACGATCAGCTAACGCTTGAGGCCAAGCTGTCGGGGAGCTTTTACAACGACAGTATCAGCTACACGGCCGGTGTCTTCTATTTTGATGAAGATAACGAAACGGATCTGGTGCAGATCTTCAATCTTGGCGCGATTGGTCTGGCGCCGCCTCCGGTGGGCTTGCCGTTGTTCCAGTACGATCGCACGCTTGATAACGGCGTGAGCTCGTGGGCCGTGTACGCGCAGGGCGACTGGGCGTTCACCGACAACGCGACGCTGACGGTGGGTTTGCGTTACACCGATGAAGAAAAGACGTTTGGCGTGCGTGACAACGGTCTGGCCACGGCAGGCGCCGTGATCAACAACGCGGACCTTGTGGCCGCAGGCGTGCCGCTGGAGCAGACCGAATCGATCGTCACACCGCGTATCGCGGTTGAGTACCAGTTCAGTGACGACGTGATGGGCTATTTGTCAGCCACCCGCGGCTTCAAGTCCGGTGGCTGGAACGCGCGCGGCGAGGCGGCCGGCAACCTGCAGCCGTTCACGGCCGAGAAAGTCTGGAGCTACGAGGGTGGCATGCGCATGGAATTCCTTGATCGCCGAGTGCGCTTTAACGCCACGGTGTTCCGCACCGATGTGGCGGACTTCCAGCTGCCTTCGGCCTTCGAAAATCCCGACACGGGGGCCATCACGTTCATTACGCAGAACTTTGCCGACATGGACATCAACGGGGCCGAGTTCGAGATTCTGGCGCTGCCGGCGGACCGACTGACGCTGTTTGCGAATATCGGCTTTATGGACGCCGAATATACGAGTCTCAACCCGGCCATCATCGCTCAGCAGGCTGAGTGTCGGACCATGGGCACGAGCTGTGCGCAGGGTATTGTGAATCCGCGCGGCGACATTGCCGATCCGCAGCGCACGCCCGATACGCAGGTCTCGGTGGGTGGCTGGTACGATTTCGATCTCACCGACGCGCTGTCGCTCACGCCGCAAATTACGGCCGTTCGATACGGCGAGCACAACGTCAGCACGGCCGGGCAGGATGTGTCGCAGATTGCCAGCTATACGGTGGTCAACGCCGGTTTGACGCTGACCAACAACCAGAGCAACTGGACCATCAATGCGGCCTGCAAGAACTGCTCGGACCGCGAGCAGATTGTGTCGTTCCTGGCCGGGTTCACCTACATTCAGGATCCGATGACCTACAGCCTGACCTTCAACAAGGGGTTCTGATTTAACAGCGCTGGATTTAGGCGATACCACGCAGGGGCGACTCGGTAACGGGTCGCCCCTGTTTTTTGCTACTATCCGCGCGCTCAAAGTTTCCGCGTTTCAACCAGCTTCGGACACCCTCATGATTACTACCGCCAATCTCGCGATTCAGTTCGGCGCCAAGCCGCTGTTTGAAGATGTGTCAGTGTCGTTTGGCAACGGCAACCGCTACGGCCTGATCGGCGCCAACGGTTGCGGCAAATCCACGTTTATGAAACTGCTTGCCGGCGAGATCGAGCCCAGCGCGGGCAATGTGTCGGTGGAACCCAGCGTGCGACTGG
>CAZXCL010000115.1:0-9132 GCA_964639265.1 uncultured Gammaproteobacteria bacterium
ATTTCGTCGATCTCGGGATTCTGCGGCTGCAGTTTTTCAGCGCGCCGGGACCGAGCGGTACAGCTAACGACTGCGCCGCTAGCCCCTAAACCCTGGATGCCCAACTTCGCGCGGCCGGAATTGATGTCCGGTCGCGCGCATTTGACAGCGACTTGACGGGCTCTGGTAAGTTGAACGGATGCCCGAGTCACGATCACACTACCGTGTCAGCACGCTCGAAGACCTGATGCGCGTGTCAGATGGCGAGGCCACGCACGAGCTCAGCGCGGGTCAGCTGCTGGTTGCCGAACCGCCGCCCGGCTGGCGACACGGTGCCGTCGCCATGATCATTGGCAGCGCGATCCATGCGTTTGCCGCACCACGCAAACTTGGCCAGGTGGTCACCTGCGACACCTGGTTTGTTCTGCAGCGCGATCCGGACACCGTGCGCGGGCCGGATGTGGCGTTTGTTTGCCAAAAGCGTTGCGAGAATCTGGGGAATGTTGATGCGCCGTTTGATGGCGCACCGGACCTGGCGGTTGAAGTCATTTCCCCAAGCCAGACAAAAGCAAGCGTGGCGCGCAAAGTGCGTGACTACCAGCAGGCCGGTACAGGTGTGATCTGGCTGGTCGATGCGCGAGCCCGAGTCATCACAATCCTCGATGGCCAGTCGCCCCAACGCCTGGGTCCGGGCGACACCCTCACTTGCCCCGAATTTCTGCCCGGTTTCTCTTTGCCAAACGATGATATTTTTAGCTAGACCATCTGTCGTCAGTCCAGACGCACCGCCTGATGATCATCATTAAGCGTTAGCGTCATCGCCGCTCGCTCCGGCAACGTAGCGAAGTTGTGTCGCGTCAGGCGCTCGAAATGATGCACAAACCGGACGATCTCCTCGTCACTCTGCACACGCGACGGCGTTGTTGCGACGCGCTCGCGCAGCTTCTGTTCCTGCTCCATGCGCCAGCGGAACACCGCGTCGAAATCCGGCGCTGCGATGTAGACCAGTGAATCAAGCAAATCGAACAGTGGCGGGTAAGACGTAGCTAATGCGTCGTTCACGAACCGTCGCCACTGACCGTCCGGGTCTTCGTTTTTCTCAAGCGTATTGATCGGCGCGTCCAGCTCCGAGGCCGGCTGAGCCGTCGAGCCTACGCACCAACCCTCGAGAACAATCAGATCGACCGGGCCTTCAGCTAGCGGCCAGGACGCCCGCGGACTCTGATCATCCTGGGCCTTGTCAAAACGTGGCACGGCAAGCGCTTCGCCCTCACCAAGGTTGCGCAGCTGTTCGATTGTCTCAATGCCAAGCGCAATATCGTGCGTCCCCGGCACACCGCGTGTCACCAGCAGCGGATGAACATCACGGGCGAGCCGCTCGCGTTCGCTGCGAGTCAGATAGATATCGTCGATGGACAACTCCACGACACGTCTGTCGTACACCGCGCCGAGCCGTTGTGCCAGATAGTTCGACAACGTGCTCTTGCCCGTGCCTTGCGCGCCGTTGATGCCAAGTACGTATCCGGACCGGCCACGCGCCACAAGTTGCTTCTCGACCCAGTCGGCGAGCGGCGCATAAAAATTACGGGCAATGGAAGCGAACGCCTCCGGCAGCCGGTGGTGCCGCATGAACTCGGCTAGCTGGAAGCGTTCGTGAGCCATACGGACTGGTAGGGGGCGAGTTCGAGATGCTTCTGATCTTCTTCGATAATGTGACCACTTAGCAAATCGCGCCACGTGGCCGTGCTGACAAGGTTGATGTTCTCCAACTCCACGAGTCTTGGCTCCGCGGTAATGTTTGAGATGCAAAAGATATCCTGGCTGCGGTCCATCGACTGCCGCCACACCCCAAAGATTTCGAGACCAAGCTGCAGCGTAAACTGGATGGCGTTGGGGTGAAACGCGCGCTGCGCGCGTCGCACCTTGAGCAGCGCGCGCAGTCCGCTTAGCACCTGCGCCTGCGTTGACGTGTCGTCGGCCAGCCGTTCATCGAGCGCGGCCTGATCCCAAACGTGGCGATTGATAGAGCGGTATTGACCGGTTTGCGCCACGCCTTCCAAATCATTGGGAGTACCGAGAAAACTGTGGATATAGATGGCGGGTATGCCCTCGAGCGCCAGCATGATCGTGTGCGCGCACAAAAACCGCGGCACCTGAAATTCATCCGCGCCCTCCACGGTGCCCGAGAGGGCATCGATGAGGCTGATGTTGACCTCATAAGGATGCGCCGCTCCGTCTGGCCCCGTGCGCAGTGAAACCTTGCCGCCGAAACCGGTGAGCGTGTCGAGTAACTCGGCGCGTTCAGCGAGAGTCAACAAGCCGTCGGCCGGACGCAGGCCGATGCCGTCATGCGAGGCGATGAAGTTGAAATAGGTCGTGCCATGGCGCGCCGGCGGCATGCTCATAAGCCAGGTCTTGAGGTGACGACAGTTGCCGGTGAGCAGTGCATAGATAAGCAGCGGCGGCAGCGAAAAATTGTAAATCGCATGGGCTTCGTTGGCGTTGCCAAAGTAGGTCAGGTTGTCGCGGTTGGGAACGTTGGTCTCGGTAATCAGCATGACCGATGGATCGAAAAAATCGATCAGCGTGCGCAGCAGTTTGATGATCTCGTGGGTCTTTTGATCGTGCAGACACGAGGTACCCGGTTCCTTCCACAAGAACGCCACGGCATCGAGCCGCAAAACCCGTACACCGTGATCGAGATAAAAGCGCACGATCTCGACAAAGCGAATCAGCACCTCGGGATTGCCAAAATCCAGATCCACCTGATCCGGCCCGAATGTGCACCAGACCCAACGTTCGCCATCCGCGGTGTCTACCTTGTGACGCAGCGGCGTGGAACGTGGCCGCACCACCTGCGAGATATCTTCATGCGGCGGGGCTTCCTTGAAGTAGTCCTTGCCCGGATCTTTGCGCGCAATGAAATTCGAAAACCATTCGGACTGACTTGAGGCGTGATTGATCACAAGATCGGCCATCAGACGATAGTTTTGCGCCAAATCGTCCACCTGCGACCAGTCGCCGGCTTTTTCGTCCACGCTCAGATAGTCGATGACCGCGAAGCCGTCGTCGGAGCTGAACGGATAGAACGGCAGCACGTGCACGCCGTTAATGACATCCGCCAGACGTGAGTCGCAGAACGCCTGCAAAGTGGGCAAGCCCGGTGCATCGGATCGGTTTATTGATGTGGCGTAGGTGATCAGCCAGCAGTCGGTCTCATCCCAGTAGTTTTGATACGGCGCCGCTTCCTCGATATCGTCCGGATAGCGCATGGCCTGAACCAGGGGTTCGACGAGTGCGGCGGCTCGCTCTGCGCCATACACCACATCCAGATGGGCGCGTACTCTCGCGGCGAGGCGTTTGTGTCCGGTACTCGTCTGGCTCACAGCGACGCCTTGAATTCCTCGGTGTCTTCTTCGACCGCGGTGCGCAGCTCCAGAAGAATGTGTGGCATCGCGCTCACTACCCGATTCCACGGCGGCAGGAACGGCGTGTCCATCGGGTTTTCAAGAAACTGCGTACCGGCATCCACCACGTTGGCCGCGAACAGCTCCACGGCGGCCTCTTCCTTGTGCCGATCAAACGGTATGTTGTTCATCTGCGCATCCGCCTCAAAGGTCTCGACCAGATCCAGCGCCTGGCGATAGTAGGTGGCCTTCACCGTGCGAATGCGCTCGTGCGAGAATGTCTCACCCTGAATCGCGAGCTTGCGAAACAGTGCCTTGGCAATGTCCGTGCTCATCTTCGACAGCCCGCGTGTGGCGTCTTCCTTGCTCAACGCCTGATGCTTGTGATCATAGCGATCCGCCACGTCGACCTGACAGATGCGATTGGTGGCCAGGCTGCGCTGCATTTCGCTGAGCATGCCAAGCTCAAGTCCCCAGTCGGTGGGGATGCGTAGATCCGTGATCACGTTGCGGCGCATGGCGAACTCACCGGCAAGCGGATAACGAAAGCTGTGCAGAAAATCGAGAAAGTCGCTACGCCCGCACACGGTGCGCATGGCAAGAATCAATGGCGTAACTAAAAGGCGCGTGACACGCCCGCCCATTGAGTCTTCGTTAAAGCGCGAGTAATAGCCTTTGGCGAACTCGTAGTTGAATTGATAGTTGGCGACCGGATAAATCAGGCGGGCGAGCATCTCGCGGGTGTAGGTCTTGATATCGCAGTCGTGCAGCGCAATGGCATCGGCGCGCCCGGTCGACAGCGCGTAGCCGTAGCAGTACCACACGTTACGACCTTTACCGGGCTGATCCGGCGCCAGGCCGTGCTCGGCAAGCTTGGCGTCGACCGCACGCAGGCGCGGACCGTCGTTCCACAGGATGCGGTGGTGCTGCGGGAGGCGATCGAAAAACGTGAGCGCGTGTCGATACTGCTCTTCATTCGCCCGGTCCAGGCCGATGATGATCTCGTTGAGATACGGCACGCGCGTCAGCTCGCGGACAATGTTCTCAAGTGCCGGCGTCTCAAGCTCCGAGTACAGCGACGGCAAAATAAGACCCATGAGCCGGTGGCGTGAAAACTCGATGAGCTCACGTTCCAGATCGCTGATCGATCGTCGCGACAGATTGTGCAGCGTGGCGATAATGCCGTTTTGATGAAAATCACCCAACGTTCTGGTGCTCCGTATCCAAGTTGGTGAGGATGGCCTGCATGGCCGCGTGCCAGCCGGCGGGTCCGGGCAGCGGCGCCTCGATCAGGCAAGGATGATCGCATAGCGCTTCGCTCATGCCGCGGCTTGCCTCGCTCCGACCGGGTACGACCACCGCTATATCAGCGGCGCGCAGCATGCCAAGATCATTGGGACTGTCGCCGAGCGCGATACTGCGCAGCGCCTGACCGCGGCTTTGGCGGTATGCCCTCATGAGTTGCTTCATGGCATCGGCTTTGTCGGTGCGTCCCATCAGATGTACAAAACGGCCGCCACGCACGCAGCGCAGACCGCGGGAATCAGCCGCCGCCGTGAAGGCTTCCAAAACTTCTGGCGTGTCCTGCCACAGCAAGGGCTCCGACGACTGGCGCGTATTGGCAAGCGCAGCCTGCTCAGGGCTAAGCCCTGTCGCCTCCACAACGCCTTCGACACCCATCTCCGAAAACGCGCGGCAGCGCACGCCGAGCGAGCTACGCATGGCCGCAAGCGCTTCGGCGATGTCGGCTCGGGTGACGGTATGCGGGCTGGGGCGCCAGATGCCTTTGAGTTCGCCATCGGGAACATCGATCGCCGCACCGTTCTCGGCGACCACCGGATGGGGCAGCGCCATCGCGGCGCGGTAGCCGTCGAGTTCGGCCAGCGTTTTACTGCTGATCAGCACCACCGGCACGGCGCGTGCGCGCAGTGCGGCGAGTGACGCCGAAGCCGCGGACCAGTCGTAGGTGTCGTGGTCCAGCAGTGTGCCGTCAAGGTCGGTGAACACCACGATCGTGGCGTGTGGGTCAGCAGCGATGGGACGATCCCTTTAAGAGACGGCGTTACGCAATGATGCAATAACGCCGCTCGTTAGACAAAGTCACGCTGCACCATTATGGCGCCGCCACGCCGGTTTAGTTGAAGCGCAGACTCAACTCAAACACCGTCGTGGTGCCGCTGACTTCGTTGCCCACAATGAGCAGAGGACGCCACGTCGGGCTCTGCCACCACGGCACAAACGTCAGACCCTCCGGACCCAGATCGCCCGCGGCCGGGTTGGCGTTGTCCGCACCCGTGATGCAGTCATCGTCGCCGTCCCGCTCAAGACACACATCCTGCGAAAAATCGCGATTGTTGACGTAGACCTGAAACTCCGGCGCATGCGGGCGCGTGACGTCGTAGACCATGATGCCGCCAACCCGCTCAAGCCCGATAAACGCGTAAGTGCGACCAAAGTAGCGACCCACGGCCACGCCCTCCGGTTCCGGGCCCTTGTCGTCCGATCGATTGTCGAAGGAGTCGTTATCGTCGTTGGTGGAGTTGAAGGTCTCGGGCGCCAGATTGGCGATCAGATCTTCAAATTCCGATCCGCTGTCGAACACCTGCTCACCGGTGTGTGCGTCCCAGATGGAGAACGAGCGTGCGCCGTAGGCGAAAACCTGGTCGACAAGACCGTCGCCGTTGGTGTCGCCCAGCGTATTGGTGGTGTTGAGCCGGCCGAGATTTTCGTCGTCAGCAATATCGGCATCGAAGATCGCCGGATCAAGCGGTGTGCCCTCATCGGCAAAGTCACCGACACGCAACTCTTCCGAGAAGCCGTCGTAGTCGCGGGCGTCGCCTTCGTTGGCGGTAATGAGGTAGGTGCGGCCGAAACGACTGAAGCTCGCAATCGCATCAGGCTGATACATGCCGCTGACCGGCCATGATTGTATGTTGATCGCGTCGTCGCGATTGGAGGCATCAAAGCCATTGCCAGGCAGGCTGTGATCTTTAGTGCCCAGCGAGCGAATGGCGCGTACCTTCGCGCGGCGAATATCGATCTCGGCAACGGCGTTGTTTTCTTGCAGCACTACCCAAGCGGTGCGGGAGCGGTGGTCGGTGGTGATGAACTCGGGCTCCAGATCCTGGGCCACCGAGGCATTGGGACCAAACACGCGCACACCCTGTGCACGCAGCTCATCGATCTGATCATTGAACGACTCAAAACCTGCTGTACGCAGCGTTGGGCGATGCACCCCGCGACGCAGATCGATGATGCTGACGGAGCCGACAGGATCAACCACATAGTCGTCGTCGGGCTCGCCTTCATTGGCCACCAATGCATAACGGCCGTTCGGAGTGAACGTCACCATGTCGGGCAGCGCGCCAACTTCGACAGTGTTCAGCAGGTTGAGCGTGCGCGCACTGTAAAACGCAACGATCCCGGGCGCTTGCTTATCAGCGTTTTCCACCGCAACGGCAACGAGACCGTTCGAGACAGCCACACTGTTAGCGGCTCCAAGGTCTGCGCGGATATCGCTCATCAAGAGCGTCGCGACGCGTTCTGGCTGCTGCGGATGGCGCAGGTCCAGAACGTCTACCGCCGAATCGTTGGCGTTGACGACAAACGCGCGACGGCTGCGACGATCGTACGCCACCACCTCGGCGCCGCCCTCGTCATAGATACCGCTGTGGTAGGTGCCGATGGGTTTCAGGTCAACAGAAAACGTCGCCTGAGCCGGCACGCTGGACATGACCAGAGTGACGACGGCGGCACAGAGGGTGCGTCGGTAGAAGCGCGGCATGTAGTGTTCTCCTCAATGCGGTTTGCGAATTTGAGAAGACTATTTCAGGAACGTTACATTTGTGTGAAGCAGCGCGCTTCGCGCATTGGGGGTGACAGTCTCCGCGTGGACGCCGTGGATTGCTTTTGTGGGAGGCGTGATCGCCTACTGTCTAAGGGCAATTGAAACCTAAACTCTGCGCTCACTGCCCTTGGAGGGCATTGCTCTGCAATGTTGCCTTCAACGAACCTGGCATGATGTCGGAATTATCCATAGCGAATGAACTGAGAAGAACGATCATGGTCATTATGGCGGACATTCCAATCGCAAATAGGACGAATGCCGAAGGGGCGTCAGTGAAATCGGGGAAAGTTTCCTCGCGCCGTAGGATGTAGCGCTTGAACAAGAAAGCGAACACGCTAAGAGCTGCTATAGCGACAATAGCTATGGCTACTAGTGCAAAGGTACCGAGAAAGACAGTGGGAATCAGTTGAATACCCTTGGATACTCTCTGATAGAGCGAGGGTGTCACCCGGATCTCTGGTGATCCTTCGATCGTTCCCTGGAAATCAATTTTAGTGGCGATGTCGCCGTCCATGAGCAGACTGAGCAAGATGCCGTCACCAGGCTCAAGGATTCGAAAATTGAGTACGGTTACGTTTCCCTCATCCGTACTTTTGGTATTCGCAGTTTCAGTAACGACGTCGGGGCGTGTCGAGGCGGTATCAATCCTTAGAATCTCTGTTCTTTGCGAAGTAGGTGATATTGATAACGCTGTGAGAATCTGATTTTCCCGGATCGACTGTGTCCCACTGTTCCAGATGTACAGATCTTTTGAAAAGACGCTCCCAAGCAACGGTCGGCCGTCTGTACGTTGAACAGTGATAGGCTCATTCGGTAGTGTGGGCTGGTAAATCACAGAGCCTTCTTCCACATGAACGGATAGCTCACGGAATTGGTAGGTTGTTGCGTAAACGAACAACGCGAAAACTAGGCTTGCAAGTCCAACGATAAACCCGGCGACACCAAGCTGTGTGGAAAGGCGGTTTTTCAAGACTAGATTTGAATCCTTTCGATTTCTTCGAGGGTAACGTGATTATCTGACCGATCATAGATCGGTCTGGTTCACGTGGATGCATGGTTGGCGATGGCCGGCACCTACTCCGGCCTCCCTCCGTTACTACACTTGGCGCTGGTTATGCCGGTGCTACGGAGGGAGCGATTGCAGATACTCTAAGGTGAATCTGCGTCATTGTCGCGGCGCTTTACCATTTCAGCGCTGTCGGTTCTCAGCCTGAGGCGATCTTCAGCCGCGCCCACGCTTCCCTTTCTTAAGCGCCTGCACCACCTTCAACCGCGCAGCGGCCTCGGCGAGCTGCGTCTGCGCCAGCGCAAAGTCGACGTTGTCCGCCTGATCTTTCAGCGCCTCTTCGGCACGCTTCTGCGCCTCAAGCGCTGCGGCTTCGTCGATGTCGTCGGCACGCAGGGCCGTGTCGGCCAGCACCGTGATCTTGAACGGCTGCACCTCGATGATGCCGCCGGAGACGAAGAACGACTCTTCATTGCCGTCTTCGGTCTGGATACGCATCTCGCCGGCGTTGAGCGCGGTCAGCAGCGGGGCGTGACGCGGCGCGATGCCGATCTCGCCCATGATGCCCGGTGCAAACACCATGGTCGCGCTCCCTTCGTAGAGCTGACCTTCGGCGCTGACGATGTCGATATGAATAGTCATCGTTTGAGCCCCTTAGGCGGCGGCCTTGGCTTCCATTTCCTTGGCACGCTCAACGGCTTCGTCGATCGAGCCAACCATGTAGAACGCCTGCTCTGGCAGGTGATCGTATTCGCCATTGGCAATCGCGTTAAAGCCACGGATCGTTTCTTTCAGCGACACGTACTTACCGGGCGAACCGGTGAACACTTCGGCCACAAAGAACGGCTGCGACAAGAAGCGCTGGATGCGACGCGCGCGACCCACGGCCAGTT
>CAZXCL010000116.1:0-9128 GCA_964639265.1 uncultured Gammaproteobacteria bacterium
GGGGAATTCGTTTTGGCAACTAAAGCGGACCGCAGGGAGCCATTGTCAAAATGAAGTCCCCAAAGCCCCTCCGGCTGACCTCGGGCGCCCATCAAGCCCCAATAACTCACTATTTTCGCGCCGCAGCCGCTACACAGTGAAGTCAAGGACACGAACGATCACCGCCAACGGCGCCTCATTCCAGTGCAATTTGCCCGTTATGCCTGATTTTGGGCCGGAAAAAGAGTATCTTTGCCCACCCGGCGCAGCGCAGCATTTCAGATGCGATGGCCGATGAGCGCGCAAGAGGTCTGTACGCAGGCACGTCGCGGCGGACACAGGCATAGATAAAGAAGGAAACGACACCATGGCAGATAAAAGCGTCACGATTACGCACGACGGCACGGGCGAGAGCGTCCAGCTTCCGGTCCGCGAGGGCACGGTCGGCACGCCGGTGATCGATATCGGTACGCTGAACAAGTCGTTTGGCCACTTCACGCTGGATCCGGGCTTTGTCTCAACGGCAAGCTGCGAGAGCCAGATCACCTACCTCGACGGCGCCAAGGGCGAGCTCATGTATCGGGGCTACCCGATCGATTCGCTGGCCGAGCACTGCAACTATCTCGAGGTCTGCTACCTGCTGATTCATGGCGAACTGCCAACGCTTGCTCAGAAAGAAGAGTTTGAAGGCATCATCCGTGTCCACACGATGATCAACGAAGGGCTGCGTCGCTTCCTCGACGGGTTCCACTACGATGCCCATCCCATGGCCATCATGACCGGTGTGGTCGGGTCACTGTCGGCGTTTTATCACGACGCGCTGGATATCAACGATCCGGCGCAGCGCATGATCACGGCTCACCGCATCATTGCGAAAATGCCGACGATTGCGGCGGCCAGCTATAAGCATTCGCTGGGTCAGCCGTTCATGTATCCGCGCAACGATCTGAGCTACACCGCCAACCTGCTGTACATGATGTTTGCGGTGCCGGCCGAAGAATACGAAGTCGATCCGATCGCCGAGCGCGCGCTCGACGTGTTATTCACGCTGCACGCCGATCACGAGCAGAACGCCTCCACCTCCACGGTCCGTCTGGCTGGCTCCTCGGGCGCCAACCCCTTCGGCGCAATTGCCGCCGGTACGGCCTGTTTGTGGGGTCCGGCGCACGGCGGCGCTAACGAAGCCGTGCTTCATATGCTCGATGAGATTGGTTCGGTCGCCAACATCGACAAGTTTATTGCCAAGGCCAAAGACAAGAACGATCCGTTCCGTCTGATGGGCTTTGGCCACCGCGTGTACAAGAATTTCGACCCGCGGGCGCGCATCATCAAGAAGATCGCCCACGAAGTGCTGGAAACCTATGGCGATGATCCGCGTATGGAGCTGGCCATGCGTCTGGAAGAAATTGCGCTGAAGGACGAGTACTTCATCAAACGCAATCTGTACCCCAACGTGGATTTTTATTCCGGCATCATCTACCAGGCGCTGGGTATTCCGATGAACATGTTTACGGTCATGTTTGCCATCGGTCGTGCGGTGGGCTGGATTTCGCACTGGATGGAAATGGTCTCGGGCAGCGCCGGCAGTATGCGAATCGGTCGTCCGCGCCAGCTCTACACCGGTGCGGGCATGCGCGATTTCGTGCCCCTGGACAAACGCTAGGGCGCACCAAAACCGCCGCCGCCCGGCGTTTCGATCAACAACCTGTCGCCAGCGGCCACCTCAACGGTGGCCGTTGCATTCAGGCTCTCCGATTTTTGCGTATCCGCACGAAACAGTGTGTTGCGACCCGCCGCGCCGGGCTTGCCGCCGTTCAATCCAAACGGGCGTGTGCGCCGCCGATTGCCCAGAAGCGATACGGTCATCGAATCGAGAAACTCGTACTCCCGAATCATGCCGTCGCCGCCGTGCCAGCGGCCGGCCCCGCCGCTGCCCGTGCGAATTTCAAAGCGTGTCACGCGTACCGGATAGCGCTGCTCGAGAATCTCCGGATCGGTGAGCCTGGAATTGGTCATGTGGGTGTGAATCGCGCTGCAGCCGTTGAAGCCGTTGCCGGCGCCGGCCCCGCCGCAGAGCGTTTCGTAGTACTGCAGATCTTCGTTGCCAAAGGTGACGTTGTTCATCGTGCCCTGCGCCGCGGCGAGTACGCCCAGTGCGCCGAACAACGCTTCGGTGATGCAGGTGGACGTTTCAACGTTGCCGGCGGCGACGGCCGCCGGTGACGTCGGTGCCAGAAAACTGCCTTCAGGAATGACGATGTCGACCGGCTCGAGGCAGCCGGCGTTCATCGGAACAGGACGCGCCACCAGGCAGCGAAACACATACAGCACGGCGGCACGACACACCGCGGCCGGCGCGTTAAAGTTGCCGCTGACCTGTGCCGAGCTGCCGCTGAAATCTACCTCGATGCGCCGACCCTTGCGCCGCACGGCGACCTCGATGCGCTCGTCGCCGTCCATGGTCACCACCTGATGACCGTCTTGAAGAGTGGCGATGACCTCATGTACGGCGTGCGCGGCGTTGTCCTGAACAAAGCCGGCGTAGGCGTCGGCAACCGCCAGCGTGTGGGTCTGAATCATCTCGTCGAGCAGGGCGATGCCGCTGCGATTGGCCGCGAGCTGCGCCAGCAGATCGGCGATGTTCTGATCGATGTTGCGCGCGGGATAGCGTGCGCCGGTCAGTCGTTCACGCAGGGCGTCCGCGTCGAAGCGTCCTGCACGCACCAGCGGCATCGGCGGCAGGAGCACGCCCTCGTCGTCAATATGACGGCTGTCGGCGGGCATCGATCCAGGGGTCGTTCCGCCGACGTCGGCGTGGTGTCCGCGCGCCGCCAGATAGAACGCCGGTTGCGCGTCGTCGGCGAAATAGGGCGTCACGACCGTGATGTCGGGCAGGTGGGTGCCGCCTTCGTAGGGATCGTTGAGCACAAAACTGTCGCCGCGCTCGGGCGTTTGAAACGTGCGCATCACCGCGCGTACCGATTCGCCCATGCTGCCCAGATGGACTGGCATGTGCGGGGCATTGGCCAGCAGGCGACCGCTGCGATCAAACAGGGCGCATGAAAAATCCAGGCGCTCCTTGATGTTGACCGAGCGGGCCGTCTTTTGCAGCACCTGGCCCATTTGTTCGGCGATGTGTGTGAACAGATTGTTGAATTGCTCCAGCCGCGCCGGATCACAGACGATTGCGGTGCCATGCTCGGCGCGGGCGATCCCACCCGTGTCGCGCAGCAGAAGCTGCCCGTCGGACAGCACCTTGGCCTGCCAGCCGGGCTCCAGCACAATCGTGCTGTGCTGATCGTAGATGATCGCCGGGCCTTCGAGACGCTGCCCGGCGTCAATGCGGTGACGATGGATCAGTGGTGTTTCGATCCAGTCGTTGTCAAACCAGACGCGGCGGTGACGTGTCTGCGGCGGCGCATCGGCGGCAGCGTCGTTGAGCGCCCCGGCGGGCGAACCCGGAACGATCACCTCAACGCTGATGCCCTCAATTATGAGCTGATCGTGCTGGGCCGCGACGCCAAAACGTCTCTGGTGCAGCGCGTGAAATTCGCGGCTGGCGACGTCGACATTGTCGGCGCTGACCTCAAGTACCGTGTCGCTGCCGGCATAGCGCAGACGCAGATGCTGTTCGGTGCGTACTTCCTCGGCGTCGCCGAGATCGCCGCGCGCGGCGTTCGTCATGCGCACGAAGCGCGGACGCAGGGCTTCGAGCGTTGCGGCACTGAGCGCTTCATTGATGGTTTCGAGCCGCGTTGCTCGCTGATCGGCAAGACCGATGCCCACGGCCGACAGCACGCTCGCATTGGGATGGATCAGAACCTGTTTGAGTCCCAGCGAACGTGCCACCGCGCACACGTGCTGACCGGCGGCACCGCCAAACCCACTGAGGCAGAATGCGTCAACGTCGATGCCGCGGCTCAGTGCGGCTTTTCGAATCGCCAGCGCCATTTTGTCAACGGCAACGTCAAGAAATGCCTGGGCCAACGTGGGCGCCGACTGTGCGCCCGGTACGCGGGCGGCGAGTTGTTCAAATTTGTCACGCGCCCGTTTGGTGTCCAGCGCCTCGTCGCCGCCTGGCCCGAAGACCGCCGGAAAACAGTCCGGCTGCAAGCGCCCGAGGCACGCCTGAATGTCGGTCACCGCCAGCGGGCCGCCCTGGCCATAGCAGGCCGGCCCCGGATGAGCGCCGGCCGAGGCAGGGCCGACCTGCAATCGGCCGTCGGCAAATCGCAGCTGCGAGCCGCCACCTGCAGCAATGGTGTGCACCGCCATCATGGGCGTTTGCAAACGCACGCCGTCAATAAGGTTGTCGACGCGTGTCTCATAGCGCCGATCGTAAAGCGTGATGTCGGTGGAGGTGCCGCCCATATCAAAACCGATGAGACGGTCGATGCCCGCCTCACGGGCCGTGCGCACCATGCCCACGACGCCGCCTGCCGGCCCGGACAGCACGCTGTTGTAGCCGCGAAATGACGCCGCCGGAACCAGGCCGCCATTGCTCTGCATGAACTGCAGGCACCTCGCGTGATCCGGGCCCACACCACGGGCGACCTTGCGTACGTATCGTTGCAACAGCGGTGTCAGATAGGCATCAACAACGGTCGTGTCCCCGCGACCGATCAGACGCGACTGAGCGCTGATGGCGTGCGATGCGGACACGTGCTCAAACCCGGCCTGACGGGCAAGTGCTGCGCACTGAGTTTCGTGGTCGGCGTTGCGATAGCTGTGCATGAGCACGATCGCCGCGCTGGTAGCGCCGGCGGCGCGCGCGTCGCGCAGTCTGGTGGCCAGATCCGCGGTGTCCAGCGATTGAACGACATTGCCCTGCGCGTCCACGCGCTCGTCCACCTCAATGACGCTGGCAAACAGCGGCGGTGGGCGCTGAATGTCGAGTGCAAAAATATCGGGGCGATGTTGCTCGCCAATGATCAACGCGTCGGCGAAACCGCGCGTTGTGATCAGAACGGTGGTGTCGCCCTCACGCTCGAGCAGGGCGTTGGTGGCCACCGTGGTGCCCATTCGGATGGCGTTGATCGGCGCTTGAGACAGATCACGGTAGTCGGCGCGGCGTGCCAGGTCGGCCATGCCATGGAGCGCAGCATCGTCATACCGACCGGGTGCGTGGGAAAGGTATTTCCCGACCACGATGTTGCCATCAGCCTGGCGCAGGACGATGTCGGTGAACGTGCCGCCACGATCAATCCAGAACTCGAGCCCGGTTGCGGGTGATGACAGCGTCACAACTTTACAAAATGCAGGCGTAAAGGCGCGTTTTGTGTGATCTGGGTCACGGTTGCCCCCCGTGTGCGACGGCAGACTTGCAGCGGTAGGCCCCGTATCACAGGGGGCAGCTGCGAAAAGGGCGCTAAAATGCAACAGATAGAACGAGCCAAGAACATCGCGGATCGGCTAACGGCGTGGAACATGCTTGAGAGTGCCTCAAGCATACTCGAGCGCGTGCTTGAGCGTCATCCCTATCATCCGGAACTCCTGCGCCGTCTCGGCCGCATTCGACTGGCTCAGGGCCTGCCCCACGAGGCCATCCCTTTGCTCAAGCTGGCCATCGCGCACGATGAAAAAATGAGCGGTATCGAAAGCAGCCGGACCGCCTAGTTGCGCTACAGCGCAAGCCGGTAGCACGGCTTGTACTCGTCGCTGCCGAGCTTCATGCGTTTTTGCGCCACGAATGCTCGCAGCAGGGCGTCCAGCCGCGTCATCAGTTCGCGGTCGCCCGACAACTCAAACGGCCCGTGCTGCTCAATCGCCGCCATACCACCTTCCTTCACATTGCCCGCGACGATGCCTGAGAATGCACGCCGCAAATTGGCGGCCAGCTCGTGCACCGGCTGGTCCTTGCTGAGGTTCAAACCGGCCATGGCCTCGTGGGTAGGTTCAAACGGAATCTGAAAATCCTTCTCGATGGTCAGACCCCAGTTGTAGTAGTAGGCATCGCTACTGGTCTTACGGAATTCACGCACCTGCTCAAACCCGTCGCGCATGGCTCGCGCCACTTCGGCGGGGTCGTCAATCACAATGCGATACTTGCTCTGTGCCACGCTGCCCAGCGTCTGGCCGATAAACTCGTTGAGGTGCTGCATGTACTCGGCGCTGCCCGCCGGCGCCGTGAGGATAAACGGGAAGGGCATTTGCTCATTGGCCGGGTTCAGAAGGATGCCCAGCAGGTAGAGCACCTCTTCGGCCGTGCCGGCGCCGCCTGGAAACACGACCACGCCGTGGCCGGCGCGCACAAACGCCTCAAGCCGTTTTTCGATGTCTGGCATGATGACCAGATCATTGACGATGGGGTTGGGCGCTTCGGCTGCGATGATGCTCGGCTCGGTGATGCCGATGTAGCGGCCGCCCTTGATGCGTTGTTTGGAATGGCCAATCGTGGCGCCTTTCATCGGGCCTTTCATGGCGCCCGGCCCGCAGCCGGTGATTACGTTCAGGCCGCGGAGTCCGAGTTCGTAGCCCACGCGTTTGGTGTAGTTGTATTCATTGCGTGAGATGGAGTGGCCGCCCCAGCAAACGGTCAGATCCAACGTGCGCCGTGGCACCAGCGTGCCGGCGTTGCGCAGGATGTGAAACACTGCGTTGGTGATATCGTCGGTGCGTTCAAGATCAAATTTGCCGCTGTCGTGGATCTCGTGATTCACAAACAGGATGTCGCGCATCACGGCAAACAGATTTTCCTGCGTGCCTTTGATGATCTCGCCGTCGACAAACGCGCTGGTCGGGGCGCTGCTCAGATCGAGCTTGACGCCGCGTTCCTGCTGAACCACGGCAATCTCGAACGCCTCGTGAGCAGCCAGGACAGCGCGGGCATCGTCGATTTCCTGGCCGCTGTTGAGTACCGCCAGACAGCAGCGGCGGAATAAATCATAGAGACCGCCCATGCTTCGATCGCGCAGCTTCATGACTTCTTGTTGAGAGAGCAGCTCGAGGCTGCCAGCGGGGGTGACGCGGGCGTCGATGCCGCGGGCCGTCGTGGTCATAAGCAGTATTCCGAATAAAGTGGCGCTAGATGCGCGATGAAAAACGATTGAAAGGCGAAATCGGCGTCAACGGCAGATCGATGGGGCGACCGAATACCTCGTCGCGCAGCCAGGTCATTTCTTCCTTTGTCGCCTCGGCGCTCACATCGATGTACCAGGCCTTGGGCTTGCCATTGTCGCCGGGATTCCAGCGATAGCCACGCGCTCGCAGCTTGTCCTTGGTTTCAAACGGGCTGCCGCTGGCGTAGATGCGATTTTCTTTGGCTCGGGCATTGCTGACCAGGTGCGAAAATCCGGTGCCGTCCAGATCGGGCAGCGGTTGGGCCAGCGCGTGCAGTCCGGCAAGGCAGTCGTTGATGGCACGATGGCCGCCATAGAAAAAGCCCTGACGGTACGCGAGGTATTCAAGCTTGCGGCTTTCGAAACCGGCCTCACGCCACGGCACCTGGGAGGCCGAGCAGCCCCAGGCCAGATCTTCAAACCCCTGCAGATGCGCTTCGACAAAGCGCCGGTCGAAGGCCGCATTGTGGGCGACGATCAGCGCCACACCCTGCAGAAAGTCGCTGACCTCCTGCTGCACAATTTTCTTGCCCTTGACCATGTCGTCGGTGATGCCGGTCAGGGTCACTATCTCTTCAGGAATCGCCACGCCCGGATCATTAAACTCATCGTAGTCCGCCGGCATGTCGAACAGTTCGCCGGCGGAATTGAAGCGAAACTTGACCATGGCAAGCTCAATGATCTTGCAGGTGTCCTCGTCAAAGCCGGTGGTTTCGGTGTCGAGGTAAATACCCGTGCGCAGCGTGCTGTGGTCTTCGGGCAGCGGAGCGTACTGCGCGGGGCGCGCGTAGCGACGAATCACGCGATAGTCGTCGTGCGCGTCCAACTGCTGCGCCATGCTCTCAAGATCGGTGGGCTGGCTCATCACATGCTCCAAAACTGGTAGTCTTGCGCCGCGAAGGGTATCACGGGCCTGTGAACGGAAGGAGGCGTCAATGACCACAAATCGCGAGCTTTTTGATCTGGCCACAGCGGCCGCGGACAACGCCTATAGTCCGTATTCGCGCGTGCGTGTTGGTGCGGCAGTGGAAACCGATCAGGGCATGATCTACACCGGATGCAACGTCGAGAATGCGAGCTATGGATTGACCGTGTGCGCCGAGCGCGTCGCCATATTCAGCATGGTCGCCGACGGCGGCCGGGCACTGCAGCGCGTCGCCGTGTGCGTCATCGCGCCGGACGGTGGCTCCGCCGAGCCGGTTCCGTGTGGGGCTTGTCTGCAGTGCATCGCGGAGTTTGCTGATGATGATGCGCTGGTGATTACCTCTGCGGAAATTGCACGACCGCTCAAGGCGCATCTGCCGCTACCGTTCCGCCTGGACAAATGATGGCTCCAATGCACCAGATTATGTTAATTGTTAAATCGCGGGCTTTTTCCTAAGCTCGATGCAGAGGCGCACGGGCCGCGCCAGCAACGCGGTCCAATGATAAAACGCGGACCTAATATAAAAGTGGCGACTTCCGCCGCAAAGCCTCGCACCGCAAATGTGGCTCTGGCCTGTGACGGGCGGCGTACGCCGCGCACGGGCACTGACGACACGCGCCACATGATTTGGGGAATATCGTGGAGATCACAATGAAGAAGTTTATGGAGCTTGCGCGGTGTGCCGCGCTGTTGGCTGCGCTCGGCATCACACTGCAGGCAACGGGCGCGCCGACGCGTTCGGACGACGGGCTGTGGCAGGACGTGGCGGTCGGCAGTATTGCGACCCGCGGCGAAGTGCTGATTCGTCCGGCCGTGTTTCGAAGTGTGTCTCTGGACGATGCGCGTCTGGCCCAGGTGCTCTCCCGCGCGCAGCCAGAGAGTCTGGGCGGGCCGGGGATCGTTGTGATGCTGCCTATGCCTCACGGCGGATTCGAACGTTTCGAAGTCTTTGACGCGCCGGTCATGGCCGACGAATTGGCCAAGCGCTATCCGGAAATTCGCACCTACTCGGGCTACGGGCTCGACGACCCGACGGCGTGGGTACGACTCGACCGCACGCCAGCAGGCTTTCACGCCATGGTGCGCGGGGCGCACGGCAGTATTTATGTCGATCCTTATCAGACCATCAAAGGTCAGATTGTTGGTGACCACTATCTGAGCTACCA
>CAZXCL010000117.1:0-8762 GCA_964639265.1 uncultured Gammaproteobacteria bacterium
TCGAGCGTGCGCATCACCATGTTCTGCGCAGTCGTGTCCCCAACTTTACGTCTCAATGGAAGGCGAGCTCATGGTGACCGCTCGCGAGGGCACCGAGGGTTTCTGGCTCATTGCGAATTCTGTCACCGTTCGACAACGCCGTGATCCAGCGCGATCGACTCAAGTGCCTTTTTGATTATGACTATCAGATCGAGTGCTACGTTCCGGAGAAAAAACGGGTCTATGGCTACTTTTGTTTGCCGATTCTCTATCGGGACCGGTTTGTGGGACGTGTAGACTGCAAAGCCCATCGGGCTCAGCGGCGACTGGAGTTAAAGGCGTTGCACATCGAAGAAAGAGTGTTTGGCGATGAAGAACTCGTTCTGGCTCTCGCCCAAGCGCTGCCAGACTTTGCGGAGTTTCAGGAATGTGACACTGTCAGTGTTACGAAAGTTGAGCCGCAGCGTCTGCGCAAGCCGTTGGAACGCGCGCTGCGCGGCTGAGGCAAGGGAGAGATATGAAAACGCTGTGCACAGGATTTCTGTTCCTGGCTTTGATGACTGTCAGCGCCAATGCAGAGCCATTGGTCATTGAAAATGTCACGCTGATTGACGGCACGCGAGGACCTGCTCAGGAAAATATCTGGGTACTCGTACAGAAGGACCGAATAGCGGCAATTTCGCCGAACAAGATAGACGCCGCCGAGGTTCGTCGGATCGACGGTTCCGGCAAGTTCCTGATTCCTGGACTCATGGATGTGCATATCCACCTTCAAGGCGGCGCCAGGATTACGCCTGAAGGATTGCGTGACAAGGACAACGATCGTTCGAAAGGCTTGCGTGCGCTGCACAGCTATCTGTACAGCGGCGTCACAAGCGTCTACGACGCCGGTAACAACCCGGACTTCATATTCGCACTGCGAGAAGATGAGCGCGCCGGAAACATCGTGTCGCCTCGCATATTTGCCACCGGCGGCATTGTGACCTATCCGGGCAGCCACGGCTCCGGCCCTGGCGCGACCACGGTGGACAGCTGGCCGGAGGCCAAACCGGCGCTGGATGCACACATCGCGCGTAAGCCCGATATCCTGAAGTTGACCTACGAGGAACGGGGTTGGGGCTCACGCGAGATGATCCCGAAGCTGCCCATCGATTTGTTGCAGCGGATCGTGGAGTACTACAACGATCGCGGGATACGAACGACGGTACACAGCTCGAGCGAGCTTCGTTCGCGCGAAGTCATTTTCGCTGGCATCGATACGCTTGCTCACCCGGTGATTCAGGGACCAATAACCCAGGCTTTCGCAGACCTGATGGCGGCCAAACAGATTCCGATGGCCACCACGCTGACGATTGGCGAAAACTACAGTCGGCTCGCCGAGTCGCCGGACTATCTTGACCAAACGTTGTACCAGGCCGTGTTTACCGATGACGAAATTGACACGCTCAAAACCGAGACACGAAAACAGTATCAGGCGCGCAAATGGACCTGGTGGATGAAGATCATGACAACGATCGCCCAGGAAAACCTGCGCATGATTAACGAGTCCGGCGGGGTTCTGGCACTGGGCACCGATCAGACCATCGGACCGGCCGTTCATCGCGAGATGGAGTTGCTAAGCAGCGCGGGCATCTCGAATGCAGACATCATCCGCATCGCCACGCATCACGGTGCGCTGTTTCTCGGCAAGCAGCGCACGCTTGGTACCATCGAGGTCGGTAAGCTTGCTGACATGGTTTTGCTGACGCGCGACCCATTGATTGATATCAACAACGCCAAGGCGATTGAAATGGTGATCAAGGACGGTCAGATTATCCAACGAGAGCGGCTGGACCTGCCGTTGTCTAAGTAGCGGGCACCACGATCTCGAGTAGTTCGAGATCATTGCCCAAGGGATAAAGACCAAACTCCATACCCGAAGGCACAACCAGACTGTCCCCCGCCTGAAGCTCGATACCACCGAGCGTCGCCGCCGTTTGCGTCGCATCCGCAGTCGATAGCCCGAGGCGGCCGCTTAGCACAAACCAGAAGGCCAGTTGCGCATCGTGAGTGACCGGTTGCTCAACGGTTGCCGGCGTGGCGCTGGCGTCGCCGAAGCGCAAAACTCTGGCGCTTACGACCCGGTTTGTGGCGGCTGCGATACCCAGATCGCTAGATTCTGCGTTGGGGTGCTCTGCTGGTTGCCAGTTGGCTTCGCCCGCGCGATAGAGGGTGTATCGCTGTCCGCCGAAGTCTCTATCGGGCCGGTGCTGTGCGGTTGGCAGCGTCATTTCATGATCCAGATAGGTCATGTGCTCAGCCGGGCAACCGACCTCGATCACTTCAAGCCCGTCGGAGGCCTCCAGAACGCGGTGTCGTATCAGCGGCGGCTGCAATACGCAGTCGCCGGCCTGCATGACAAACGGCTCGCCCTGATCTTCATAGACTAGTCGTACCCAGCCGCGGTAGCAGTAGATCAGTTGAAAGTGGATGTTGTGATAGTGAACGTTGTCGGGAACGGGGCCACCTTCGGGAATCCGAATATGCGAGGCGATAAATCGCCCACCCTGGCGGTCGGTGATCAGATCACGATAGAGCATGCCCGCGCGGCCGACGTTCCATGACTTCTCGTCAAGCCGCCGAATGCACAGCGAAGGTTGCAGAGTCGGCAAAGCCACGGTTGGAATATCGGCCTTAAACTCGATGCGCGTTCCGTTGGGTGCGGTGATGCGCGTTGCTGGTGGCTTGGGCGCTTCGTCAGATACTCGCAGGCACAACAGGCCGGCGTCTCCTGAGTGATTGCTATCGATGCGTACGTTCAGACCGTAACCGCTCAGCTGTGCAACGGCTGGATCGTCGGCGGGTGCAATACTGTCCATGCGAAATCCCAGGCGGTCGATAAAAAAATCGACCGTCTCCTGAAAATTCCCGGCGGGCAAAACAATCTCGGCGCGCGCTGGCGCAGCACCGTTAAAGAAATCCGTCACGTTATTGTCGTTACTCATCCAAATGATAAGCTGCGCGCATGCAGCAGACCGCAAGCCGTTTCTCTTCGAGGTTCACCACTATACTCACGATGGCAGGTTTCGCCATCGGTCTGGGTAACGTCTGGCGCTTTCCCTACATGCTGGGGCAAAACGGTGGCGGCGCATTTTTGCTGGTCTATCTGGTCTTTATGCTGATGCTGGCAATTCCGGCGATCACGTGCGAATGGACACTGGGGCGCCATACTCGAGAGGGTACGGTTGGTGCATTTCGCCAGGTCTTTGGCCATCGCTTGGGAACGCTGGTGGGCTACGCACTCCTTTTCTCTGTGTTCGTTGCATTGTCCTATTACGCGCTGGTCGTCGCGCAGGTGATCTACAGCGGCTATTTCGCATTGGCGCACGGCTACAGCGATGCGTCGCTCGCGACTTACGCAACACAGGTGAATGATCCCGGAGTGATGCTGGGCGTTGGCGCGGCGACCATCATCGTCGCTGCCGGCATCATTCTTCGGGGATTGCGGCAGGGTATCGAGGCTGCCAGTCGACTATTGGTGCCAGTGTTTGCGTTGGTGTGTGTCTACCTCGTGTTTGTGGCGCTGCGATTGCCCGGCGCAACCACCTTGCTCACCGCCTATCTCAAGCCCGACTTTTCGCAGATTACCGGAAGTGTCTTGTTTGCCGCGATGGGTCAGGCGTGTTTCACCCTGGGCTTGAGCGGCAGCATCGGCATTGCCTACGGAGCGTACTTACGCGATGAGGAAAAGCTGTTTCCAATCGCAACGGCAACAGCAGGTATGGATACAGCGGCGGCGCTGCTGGCGAGCTTGTTTGTGATTCCCGCGGTGCTGGTATTCGGTCTGGATATGGCCGGTGGGCCGGGATTGCTCTTTGATACCCTGCCGCGGTTGTTTGCCGTGATGCCTGGCGGCCGGGCGCTGGCGGCCGCGTTCCTGATTGCCTGGTCATTCGTCTGTTTGCTGTCGATCATGGCGCCACTGGAGGCGATTATCAAAGGCCTGGAGAAGAACGCCGGCCTGCAAATCGCACGACGCAACCTGATTGCAATCATGAGCGCCGCGTTGATTCTTGTCATGGTGCCAATTGCTTACAACCCGGCGTGGATCGGACCGCTTGATCTGATCTTTGGCTCTGGCATGTTTATGCTGGGCGCGCTGCTGGCGGTTGTCGGCGCGGCCTGGGGGATTGAGCGCTCCGGGCTCAAGCGTCAACTGTTTGGAGATCGAGCTGGCGGACCCGGCAGCGCCGTAATTTTTTGGCTGCGGTGGGTGGTGCCTTTGGCGCTGGCAGCGATACTTGCCGGTCACATTATTTCGGCTAGGAGCTGATTCCCGGACTGGATGGAAACGATGAGCGACGAAAAAAAAGAACGGGGCATCAACGCCAACAACCAGGATTTTCGCCAGTTCGAGCAGGTCAACAAGGACCAGCAGTACCGCCTGGCTGAAGCCACAGACGCCAACGTGGAAGAGTTTGATCAGGATTTTCAGATTAGCCAATGCGATATGCGTCTGGCATGGTCAACCAGTGAGTCCGACCAGACGGCGTTTGCACAGCAGATAGGGCAGGCCATGGAGCGCATCGGGTTTGTTGTCTTGACAAACCACGGTGTCGATCCCGGGTTGTACGCCAGAACCGAGTCAAACATCCGGCAATTTTTCGAAACGCTGCCTGAGAGCGCGCGGCAGCCGTATCTTGCGCAGCGGCACGGGTCGGTGAACCAGGGCTACTTTCCCATCAAGGAAACGACGATCATTCATCCGGATATGGTCGAAGGCTGGGTGTTTTGTCGACGAGCGTTTGATCTGGATGAGGACCCCGATTACAGCGCCGACGATTACTGGCCCGACGCCCGCTACGAAGTCGCGTTTCGTGAAGTGGTTGTGGCACACGAGGCGCTGATCAAACCATTGATGCAGGGCATGCTGCGCTATCTCGAGGTTGATCCGCACTGCTACGACGACAAACTGACCGGCACAAACTTTGGCTTTCGATTGAACTACTACCCTGCGATGGACAAAGAACAGCTCGCATCCGGGGCGGGGCGCATGTTGGGCCACGAAGATGTTGATCTGTTCACGCTATTGCCCGCGTCGAGTGTCGATGGTCTCCAGGTGCTCAACCGGGAGAACGGTCGGTGGATTCGATTGCACGCGCCACCGGGCAGCATCGTTCTCAACACCGGCGACTACATGCAGCGCATCTCCAACGATCGATTCCCGTCCACAACCCATCGTGTGGGTCGACCCACAGATCCGGCGCTCTGGGATCAACCGCGGGTGTCGTTCCCGATGGCGGTCTATGTCTGGGAAAACGAGGTTCTGGAGGTGTTGCCGGGTCTGGGCAAACCAAAATACCCGCCGGTTTCCGCGCTGGAGTTTCATACGGCGATCACCAGCAAATATTATGGGGACGACTACGCCGTCGACGCGTAGATTCAATCCCTGATAGTGCGAGGATGCGGCCAGGTCAACCCAGCGCCAGCGACGCCCAGCAGAACAACCTGCGCGCACGCTGTTACCAGAAATAGTCCAAAGGGATGATCGTCAGTTCTTGCATGCAGCAGCCACCCGAAATATGCGGCCGACGCAACGTTGACGACCAACGCCAAACTCATTGCCCAGCGCCGTTCGCGCCACAATCCAAGAACCACCGACACATCGATCGCGCCGCCGACCGCCAGCACGAGCGCCGGCATCAACAATGTCAGTCGCGTGTCAGACGGCGCTATCAGTCGGTCCCAGGTCGCCACGGAATGCCCGGCCGCGCCAGCAAGAAACAGTGCGCCGACGATCAAAGAGCCCACGGCGGCGACGCGGTACAGCCCGTTCACGGGCCTTGTTTCAGAATTTGACATCCCGCTCTCCGGCGCGCGCCAGTCCGCACTCATAGGCAAAGACCACGGCCTGCGCGCGGTCTCGAAGCTCGAGCTTGGACAACACGCTCGAGACGTGTGTCTTGACCGTTGCGGCGCCGATGCACAACGCCTCCGCGATCTCCTGATTGTTCTTGCCATCGGCCAGAGATTGCAGCACCTGGCGTTCGCGCTCGGTGAGCCGGTCCAGTCGTGCGGCGTAGTCGTGCTCGGCGCCGAGCTTGCCGGCAAAGCGGCCGATCAGTCGGCGCGTGACAGACGGATCAAGCATGGCGCCGCCCTCAGCGACCGTCCTGACGGCAGCGATCAGCGACTCCGGTGGGGTGTCCTTGAGCACGAAGCCACTGGCGCCGGCGCGCAGCGCGCGATAGACGTACTCGTCCGGATCAAACGTAGTCAGGATAATCACCCGAGTGGTTTCGCCCTGCGTGGCCAGGATTCGCGCCGTCGCCTCCAGGCCGTCAAGCTCCGGCATGCGGATGTCCATGAGGATGACGTCCGGTTGGTGCTCTGTCGCGGCATCAATAGCTTCGGAGCCGGTGCCGGCCTCGGCGACCACCTCAATGTCGGGTTCGTTTCCCAGCACCATCGCAAAGCCGCGGCGCACGAGCGCCTGATCATCGACCACCAGTACTTTCAGCGTCATGATGTTGGCTCTTGCCTCGGAAACCGAGCACGCACCTCGAATCCAGGCTGACGCGATCGGACGTCGAGCGTGCCGCCTGTCAATGCGGCGCGCTCGCGCATGCCCACGATGCCGTGTCCGTTTGGAGAGGTCGTCGTGACACCCGTGCCATCGTCAATGATGCCTACATTGACGTGCTCCCTCGTGCCGCGAATCTCGACGATCACGGTCACGTTGTCGCCGGCGTGCTTGATCACATTGGTCAGCGCTTCCTGAACGATGCGGTAAATGGTGAGCTGCTGTGTGGCGGTAAGGTCATCCAGATCGTCAGATTTTTTCAGGGTGACGGTCACGCCGGCGTCGCGTACCTGCTCCATCAGGGCTGGGAGGTCGGCCAGAGCAGGTTGTGGCAGGAGCGCTTCGTCGCTCGTCGCCGGTCGCAGCACGTCCAGCAGGCTTCGCATCTCGGTGAGGGCCTGTCGGCCAGCGGTCTCAACCGCACTCATTGCTTCACCCGCCGCGCACGGGTCCGAGGAGGCGACGGTGCGTGCCGCGCCAGCCTGCACTGTCATCAGGCTTACCTTGTGGGCCACGACATCGTGCATTTCCCGTGCGATGCGCGTGCGTTCGGCCACGACGGCACGTTCGGTGTCGGCGTGCTGCTCGCGCTCAAGGTGATGTGCACGCTCTTCGAGCAGGCGCAGGTACTCGCCGCGAAAACGCAGCCGACGTCCGACGTACCAAATACCAAAGGCCATGCCAGCAGCGATCGTGCTGCTGACGCTGGGGCTGGTGAGCAGTCGCAGATCGACAAGCAGGTAGGCAAACGCCGCCGTCACGGCGATGAGGCTTGTTCTGGTGTTTGGCTCATACCGCCCGACGCTGTAGAGCGTAAAGGCCATCGCGACCATGCCATCCGCCAGCGGTGTGAGCCACGCCAGAACGGAGGCGGCGATCACCAGGGTATGCGTTTGCGTCGCATGGCTACGACGCCAGAGCAGGGCCAGGCTTGCCACAAATGCCGTCAGCCAGCTGCCCACGCCCGTGAACGTGTTCAGGTCGAGCTCGTCGCGCCCCTCCCACATGGCCAGGGTCAGAGAAAACGCCAGCACTGCAATCGCCAGGTCCGTCCCGTGTGGCCAGCGCTCAAAGGGCGTGCGAATCGGTTGGCGCAGCCCCATTTCCGCGACGGTGCTCTCTCGCAGTGAATCGCTCATACCCAGAGGCTACGCCATGTCCCCGACGTCTGTCATCCGCTATGCGGGGGAGCTTGTCGACGTGCCGTCTACGACTTTTGGCGGAGGCCGATTTGGCTCCGGCGGCCGATGTCTGACGCGCGGCGATGGCGCAATCTTGTGCCTGTCGCAACGCGAAACTCAAGGGGAATCCCAATGAACGAAACTGCAACGCTGCAGCCGATTGATGTCCAGCGCCTGGGTCGGCAGGCCGTTGATCTGAGCGCAAAGCTCTGGTTTGTTGTCGCCGCGATCGGGCACGGGTTGTTTGTCGCCTACATTCTGTCGGTGTTTTATCCACCGATCGCGGCGCGCGGAGTGTCGGGGCTTGAGGGTCTGCATTTGCCGTCCGGTTTTGTCGAGGGCGATTTCATTGGCAATCTGGCCGCTGTCAGCCATGTTCTTTTGGCAGCCATCGTCATCGCCGGTGGTCCGTTGCAGCTGATGCCGGTCATTCGTCAGCGCTTCCCACGCTTTCATCGCTACCTTGGGCGAACTTATCTCACGGCCGCCGTGATCAGCGCCATCGCTGGGCTCTACATGACGTGGACGCGCAGCCCAATTGGTGACTGGATAACGCAGCTTGGTATCTCCGTCGATGGCGTCCTGATTCTGGTGTTTGCAGCGATTACCGTGCGGATGGCAATGGCCAGGCGCGTTGCCGAACACCGGCGCTTTGCGATGCGATTGTTTCTGGTGGTGAGTGCCGTCTGGTTTTTCCGTATTGGCCTGATGTCATGGGCAACCCTCACCGGTGGTGTGGGTATCGACTGGGATTCGTTTACCGGACCGTTTCTATACTTCCTCGGCTTTGCGCAATACGGGCTGCCGCTGGCCATGCTTGAGTGGTATTTCTATTGCCAGCGATCGGCATCGAGAAAATCGCAGTTAGCGTTTGCCGGCACGATGCTGCTTATGACGGGACTGACGGCGGTGGGAATTTTCGCTGCGACGATGGGTATGTGGTTTCCAGCGATGGGCGCGAGCTGATTGGTCGCGCATTCTGTTAAACGGTCAAGTTCAGACGCGCTTTGCCGCTACACATCCTGACGGACAGTCAGGAC
>CAZXCL010000118.1:0-8400 GCA_964639265.1 uncultured Gammaproteobacteria bacterium
TGCTGATTGAGAGCTGGAGCGTCGCGGACAGCACGTTTACCGGCGGCGGCTTTGGTGTGTACATCAATTCGCTACAGGGCGTCACCTTCGGACCGGTGTCCGTTGAGTCACTGGGCCCTGACGACACGGACGGAGACGGCGTAGAGGATACGCTCGACAACTGCATCACCATCGCCAACGCCGATCAGCTCGACAGCAACGGTGACGGCTTCGGCAACCGCTGCGATGCAGACCTGAACAATGACTGCACCGTCAACTTTGTGGACCTGGGCCTGCTGCGCTCTGTGTTCTTCGGCGCGGATGCCGATGCCGATCTTTCAGGCGACGGCGTGGTCAATTTCATTGACCTTGGCGTGATGCGCAGCCTGTTCTTCCAGCCGCCCGGGCCGAGCGGTGTGCCTAACGGGTGCGGCAGCCGTTAATTCGCGGCACACTCGCCGCACGAAAGCGGGCCGCCAGCCAGCAGGCACGTTGCCGGCTGGCGGTCTCGCGGCTTGCCATGCGCGCTAGCAAAGGCGCGATACGATGATCCACCGCCAGTTAGACAAGGCCTCGCGTATCAAGTATCTTGAAATGTACGAAGACAGGTGGAGTACAACGATGGCACGATTTCCGAAAATTCAGAAGCCCTGCCCGGTCGCCAACTCACTCGATGAGTACATGGACGGCGATCACTGCCGTTTGTGCAAGCGCAACGTCGTCGATATTGGTGACATGAGCGACGCCGAACGCCGAAATTTCCTCGACAATTGTGCGGGTGAAACCTGCGTCACTTACTCGATCCGGTTGAAGCATGTTGCCGCGGCCGTCGCGCTATCTGCCACTGCGGCGTCGCTGCCGGTCGCCGCGCAGGAATCACCGCTTGAGGCACTCGGACTTGATCCGGCTGCTCAGCAAGAATTGCCTCGGTGCGCGGAAGAGTTCGAGGAGATCGACGTCATTTTGGTTGGCGGGATCAAACACCGCGACGAGCGAGAATACATCGATACGCCCGACGATCAGTTGATTCCCGAGTTGCCGGTCACGTACGAGACTGCCAACGGCGGCGACACTGATGCGCCAACTCACACCAGTGACGTCGATACCAGCGAGCAAGCGCGGCACGAGCGGTCCTGACGACCGTTGCACGCACAGGAAGTTTTAGCGCTTTCTGACTTCCGTCATACCCGTGAACTGCAGCATGCCGGCGAGAGTATGACCCGCATGAATTGAGCCGGGATCGCCGTCGCTGATGTTCAGTGCAATATGCGTGGCATCAAACCCACCCAGTGCACTGTCAAAACTCTCCCAACGTCCATCCACGAACGCCAGTGCCCATACGTGGGGCATGAATGCGTGACTCACGCCATGGTAGCTCTCCCGCGAATAAACCATGCCGCTGGCAACACGTGTGGCAATACCCGCCGCACGACCCAACGCCGCCAGCAGGACCGCGCTTTCGGTACAGTCACCAGCGCGGCGCGCGAGCGCATCGGCAGCGGTAAAGTGACCGGCAAAATCCGGCGTTGCGATTCTCTTGCGTGCCCACCCTTGGAGTCTTTGCATTGACTGACGTTCGCTGGTCGCGCCCTGAGTCACGTTCTTCGCTACCTGCACCAGTCGCGCGTTGTCCGAATCCAGCCAGAACGTTGCCTTGCGCGCCTGTGCGAGTGCCTTTTCACCAGATCCCACGCCCGGACCACAGCCTTTACATACATCCAGAACAACGCCATCTGAGAGGATTTCCACCCTCTGTTCACCGGTCTGCGGCACAAAGAAGCCCGGTTCGTCGATGGCAAACGTGTAGCGGATGTGGCCATTGCGGGCCGTTGCGCTCGAGATTCGGTAAGGCGACTTGAGCAGGGAGTCACGCACCGTGTTGCTGCTGCCCGCTGGAGGGCCTGCCGATGCGTCCAGACCAACATTGTGTCCCAGCATGGGTTGCTCCATGCGCGTTGGTCCGCCAGAGCCGCTAAACCGGAAACGACTGGCGGAGCGTAACTGACCCTCGGCATGCGCTGTGCGCAAAAGTATCGGCGATTCGTCCGACGCGCGAGGCGTTGCGAGCCGGTAGGTGATCGTCTCGATTAATGGTGCACGGATATCCAACGAACGGAACTGCAATTGAGGCGTTTTTTCCGGATCCCAATCCGCGAGCAATCCCGCGCCGTTATCAAAGCGCAGACCTGTCGGAAGATCTACGGTCGCCGTGGTTGTTCCACTGCGCGTCGTGCGGTGAATAGTGGCGACGTTGCCATCAATGGACGCAACAAAGCGGGTCTCATGCCGCCCCGCACGAGACAAATGCTCCAGCGCAACGACCTGACCTGCGTGATCGATACGCTGCGTCGACTGCTCGACAAGCCGCGTAGACTTACCGTCATCGACTGAGACGCGCATGCTCTGACGCGAGATCTCATCGCGGCCATCCGCGGTCTGAATCGCGCCTCTCTCATGCGTGCCGATTGCGCGTCCACCGCGCGTGATCGCAATGCTGTCGCCCTCAAGAAGTGGCAATGGGGTCAGATCGTGAGCGCAGGCTCCCAACGCGGCGACGCCCACGCACAGCAAGCCACGCAGCGATCGCTCAATTGCAACGCCGTGTTCGAGTTCGCCGGCAGCCTCACGTCGCAAATTCAATACTCGAGACTTCAATCTTTTGCTCGGGAACCTGCCTCATCGCATGTTGGATCCACTGCACCGCGCCCTGGTGCTCTCTTTCAATTGCCTCGATGTCGTCATCTGATAATGCACCTAGGCGGACGCCGCCAACGCCTGATCCAGATCAGCAACAATATCGTCAATGTGCTCGATGCCGATGCAAAGACGAATCATGTCCGGCGTTACGCCAGCAGCCTCCAGCTCATCGTCCTCAAGCTGACGATGGGTCGTGGACGCCGGATGTGCTGCCAGTGATTTCACATCGCCGATGTTGACCAGACGCAAGAACATCTGCAGCGCGTCGTAAAACTTCACGCCAGCATCAAAGCCGCCTTTAATTCCGAACGTCATCAGCGCTGACGGCTTGCCGCCCGTGTATTTCTGCGCCAGATCGTAATACGGCGAATCCGGCAAGCCCGCAAAACGCACCCATGACACGCGCGGATGGTCCTTCAGGTGATTGGCAACCGCCAGCGCGTTCTCGCAATGACGTTCCATGCGCAGCGGCAGCGTTTGCATGCCCTGCAAAATCATAAACGCGTTCATCGGACTCAGCGCCGAGCCAGTGTTACGCAGCGCCACCGTGCGCACGCGACCGATGTAGGCCGCCGGCCCGAGGGCTTCGGTATAGACCACACCGTGGTAGGAGGCCTCGGGCGTGTTCAGCATGTGAAAGCGCTCGGCATGCTCGGCCCAGGGGAATTTACCGCCATCGACGATCACACCGCCGAGCGTATTGCCGTGGCCAGCCATGTATTTGGTTAGCGAGTTTATGACGATGTCGGCGCCCCATTGGATGGGCTTGATCAATGCCGGCGTAGCGACCGTGTTGTCGACGATCAGCGGCACGCCGTGGGAATGGGCCATCTTGGCCAGCGCCTCAATATCCACGATGTTGCCGGCCGGGTTGCCGATGCTTTCGCAGAAAATCGCCTTGGTGTTGGCATCGATTTTGGCCTCCATGGCCGCCACCGAATCGTCAGCGGCAAAGTGGCAATCGATGCCAAGCCGCGGCAGCATGTGGCGGAACAGCGTGTAGGTGCCGCCATACACGGTGGGCACGCTCACAATGTTGTCGCCCTGCTCGGCAATGTTCTGAATCGCGTAGTTGACCGCCGCGCTGCCGGCCGACAGACCCAGCGCCGCGACACCGCCCTCGAGCTCAGCGCAGCGTTGCTCAAGTACGTCCACCGTCGGATTCATAATGCGTGAATAGATGTTGCCCGGCACGGCCAGATTGAAGAGGTCCGCACCGTGCTGCGCGTTATCAAACTCGTAGGCCACCGTCTGATAAATAGGCACGGCCGTGGCTTTGGTCTCCGGGTCGGCTTTGAATCCGGCGTGGATGGCCAGTGTCTGGTCTTTCATCGTTAACTCCTTGAGCGGTCTTGCGTGTTTGAGCTACGCCAACCCAGCGGATCATCCGGGTCCACGTGTGCCATAAATTGTTGGTGGCGATCGAGACTTGTCAATTGATAGACAATTCCGAGCCAGTTGTTGAACAGCGCCTTGGCGGTATCACCCCAGGTGTTGTCCAGATGCGGCCCAACGCGCTGCTCCAGCTGGTCGCCCAGGGCATCGCCTGCCGCGACACTCGCAAGCACGGCGCGGAGCTCGCGCTGCGCGGCTTTGGAAAAATAGTTTTCAGGCCAGGGCGGTTCGTCCGCGCGTTCGCCACGGGCGTGACGCAACAACTCGCGTTTGTATTCCTTGAGCAGACTGATCTGATCGTATTCGGGATGGCCCTGGAAGAACACCTCGCGACAGCCGTCAGCACTCACGGCCAGATGCACCCCACCTGTCTCGCTCTGGGCAAGCACGGTGACGCCGGCCGCTTCGAGCTGGTCGCGAGAAATATCGTTATAGCGTGAATGCGGCGCGTCGAACCGCGTGTTGACCTCGTGCAGCAACGGATGGCTGCTCGTTGTGACCCGATGGCTGTACACGCCCCAACGCTTCTTTGGCAGCGGCGAACGCGCAATGGCGTAGCGCGCCTTGAGCAGCGCGTGAGTCGCAAGACAGGAGCAAAGGACAGACGCGACGTTCCGAGAGGCCCACTCCACCACCTCCATCAGCGGATCCCAGAACGCTTCTTGCTCCAGCGCCGGATTGGACACGTTGGCGCCGGTAATAATAAGAGCATCCAGCCCGCTGGCCTTGAGCGCCTCAAACCGGCTGTAGTGCGCCGCAATATACTCGTTGGCATCCGCGCCTCGCGCCAGCGCATCCAGCGAAAACGGATAGACGTAAAACTGAGCAATGCGATTGCACGAACCTATAAGACGAATGAACTGGCGCTCGGTGGCGCGCAGCGCCAGGTCAGGCATCATGTTCAGAAAACCGATGTGCAGTTCCCGAATATCCTGATGCCGGGCGCGACGCAGTGACAGCAGGTCGTGACCCTGCTCGCGCAGATCGTCAAACGTAGGCAGACTGGTGTGAGCAACAAGTGGCATGCCCCGAGTGTACATGGCAGCACAACGAAAATAACCAGCCTGGAGGTGGCACCAAAAGTGGGCAATGAAACCGCAAAACACACGAAGGTCGTTGGCATCGGCTTAAACAAGACCGGAACGAAAACACTCGGCCACTACCTGTCCCGCTGGGGTTACAACCACCGCAGCTACGATTCGAATTCCACCCTCGAATCTCCTTCATTCGCGCTCTACAGCCAAGGCGACACGGCCGCACTCATGGACATCGTGCGCGAGTACGACAGCTTTGAGGACTGGCCCTGGCCGCTGCTCTACCGTCAGATCGACGAGGAGTTCGAGGATGTGAAGTTTGTGCTGACGACGCGTCGCTCCAGTGAGGTTTGGTATCGCAGCCTGTGCAACATGGCCGTGCGCATTGGCGCCATGCCGCTGTATGAGAAAAGCGTGTACGGCTACGCCACGCCTCAGGGTCATAAGGCGCAGTTCATTGCGCGCTACGAAAATCACAATGCCGAAGTCGCGTCGCACTTCGCCGAGCGCCCCGACGATCTGCTGACGCTGTGCTGGGAAAACGGTGACGATGCACAAACGCTGGCCGACTTCCTCGGACTCACCGACGTCGATACCACGCCCCTGCACTCCAACCGCAGCCCGAGCAACGTCTACTCCGGTGACAGCCCGCTGCTGGCAAAAGCCCATCGCATGCACTATCGACTGCTTGGCGCCCCCAACTCTTTTGGGCGACGCGCCATCAATGCAGTGAAACGACGGCTTCCGGGCGGTCGCTGAGCGCAACTGGCAACGTTTTGGATGCAGGGATATCCAGAGGGGTTTAAAAACCCTCGCTTATCGACGAACCGAGTCATTTTCTTTCGCTAAATGCCCGATCCATGGGATATATTGGCGCCTGCCGTGGTCATAGCACGACGCGGCCGGTCGCTCCGGTTGCCTTGCACATCGACCGATCAACAATGTTTAAGCGTCGCGCGAACGCGTGCATCGCGGGGAGACAATATGGACAGGCGGGATTTCATCAAAATAACGGGGCTTGGAGTAGGCGGTATGATGCTGCCGCTGAGCGGACACGCCATCGCAGCCGAAGAGCTGCTTGCGCCGGCCGATCTCAAGCTCAAACGCATGCTGGCCGACGCGGCGCTGACCGCGGCCAAAAAAGCCGGCGCGACCTACGCCGACGCACGCATTGGCCGCTACCTCAACCAGTTCGTTGTAACTCGCGAAGACAAAGTGCAGAACATCGTGAATACCGAATCTGCGGGCGTAGGTATCCGTGTCATTGTTAATGACACCTGGGGTTTCGCCGCCACCAGCGACATGCGTCCGAAGAGCGTCGCCGCCGCCGCACGCCAGGCCGCAGCGATTGCCAAGGCCAATTCCAAGTACCAGACCAACCCCGTCGTGCTGGCGCCGCAAAAAGGCGTTGGCGAAGTGTCGTGGAAAACGCCCATCAAGAAAAATGCCATGGCCATTCCCATCAAGGACAAGGTGGACATGCTCATGGAAGTTAACAACACCGCGCTGACCAACGGCGCCGACTTTGTGAACTCCATCTTCTATCTTGTAAATGAGCAAAAGTATTTTGCCAGCACCGACGGCTCCTACATCGATCAGGACGTACACCGCGTCTGGGCACCGATGACCGTGACCGCTGTGGACAAGAAAACCGGCAAGTTCCGCACCCGCAACGGCCTCAGCGACCCCGTGGGTATGGGCTGGGAGTATTTTGATGGCAACGCCAAAGACAAGATCACCGGTGGGCCTACCACGCTCTACGGCAACAGCTACGACATGGTTGAAGACGCCGAGCTTGCCGCCAAGCAGGCGCGCGCCAAGATCGATGCGCGCTCGGTAACCCCGGGCAAATACGATCTGGTGCTTGATCCCACGCATCTGATGCTGACCATCCACGAATCGGTCGGGCATCCGCTGGAGCTTGATCGTGTGCTCGGCTATGAAGCGAACTACGCCGGCACAAGTTTCGCAACGCTCGACAAATGGCAGAGCGGCGACTTCCAGTACGGCAGCGACATCGTAAACCTGTTTGCAGATAAAACGCAGGAAGGTTCGGTCGGCGCCGTGGGCTACGATGATGAAGGCGTCCCGACCAAGCGCTGGGATCTGGTCAAGGACGGCATCCTGGTCAACTACCAGGCCATCCGCGATCAGGTGCACATCATCGATCAGAAAGAATCCCACGGCTGCTGCTACGCAGACAGCTGGTCCAGCGTGCAGTTCCAGCGCATGCCCAACGTCTCGCTGGCGCCGGGCAAAGAGAAATACTCGGCTAACGACATGATCAAGGATGTTGAGGACGGCATCTACATTGTCGGCCGCGGCTCCTATTCGATTGATCAGCAGCGCTACAACTTCCAGTTTGGCGGTCAGCTGTTCTTTGAGATCAAGGACGGTGAAATTACCGAGCAAATCGAGGATGTGGCCTATCAGGCCAACACGCAGGAGTTCTGGAACGCCTGCAGCAAGCTGTGCGACGAGAGCGACTATCGCATCGGCGGCACCTTCTTCGATGGCAAGGGCCAACCCGGGCAGGTCAGCGCCGTATCGCACGGCTGTCCGACCACGCGTTTTGACGGCATCAACGTCATTAACACCGCGCGCAAGCTCGGCTAACTCACACAGGTATCATCATGGCTATTTTGAGCAATAACGAAGCGAAAACGATCCTTGAGAAAGTGATGAAGCTGTCCAAAGCCGACGGCTGTCAGGCCAACCTGTCGGGCAGTGTCGGTGGCAACATCCGCTACGCCCGCAACTCGGTCAGCACGGCCGGAGTGGTCAGCGACACGGAGCTTGCCGTGCAGTCCAACTTTGGCAAGCGCGTGGGCACCGCTACCATCAATGAATTCGACGACGACTCGCTGGCCCGCGTGGTGCGTCGCTCCGAGGAACTGGCACGACTGTCGCCCGAAAATCCGGAATTCATGCCGGTGCTGGGCAAGCAGAAGTACGTCAAATCCAATGGCTATGCGAAGTCCACAGCCAACATCACGCCGGAAATGCGTGCCGAGGCTGCCGAGCAGAGCATTGCTCCGAGCAAGGCCAACAAGTCCACTGCCGCCGGCTTTTTGACCGACAGCGCGGACTTCGAGGCAACGATGAGCAGCGAAGGTCTTTACGCCTACAACACCAGCACCAATGCCAACTTCACCGTCACCGTGCGCACCGACGATGGCACCGGCTCGGGCTGGGCCACGCTCGATGACAACGACATTGACCGACTCGACACCGCGGCCGCCTCGAAGATCGCCATCGACAAGGCCGTCATGTCGCGCGATGCCAAGGCGCTTGA
>CAZXCL010000119.1:0-8173 GCA_964639265.1 uncultured Gammaproteobacteria bacterium
CGGTGGGGGATTACCTTCCAGGACCGCCCGGGGACGGGCTAACGACCTGGAAGGTATTCCCCCACCGCCACTGCCCTTGGGCCGTCGTAGCCGGTGGGGGTGGCTCCTCTAGCGGGTGTGGGCCGTTAGTTAGGCGCGTTTACTGAGTTTCGCAGAGAGTTGCGACCTTTTTGGGGGCTGGTGCATCTAAGTAACCGATGGCTGGCAAAAATAACAATTCTGAGGCGGCGCTGTGTCGCCGGGCGGCGCGGGGAGACGCGCAGGCGCGGCAGGATTTGTACATGGCGCATGCGACCTCGATTATGACGCTGGCCACGCGCATGCTGAGCCGCACGAGCTGCGCCGAAGAAGTGGTGCAGGACACGTTTATCAAGGCCTTCGATCGGCTGGATCGGTTTGAGGGCAAGGCGGCGTTTTCGACCTGGCTGCGACGGATTGCGGTGAATGAGTGTCTGCAGCGACTTCGCTCGCCGTGGCATCAGCGGGCGCAGACGTTTGAAGAGGCGCCGACGCCTGCCAATTACACGGACGAGCAGATCGATCTGGTGCGGGCCTTGGCGACGCTGGATGCGACCTCGCGCGCGGTGGTGTGGCTGCACGATGTGGAGGGTTACACCCACGCCGAAATTGGCAAGCTGATGGACAAGTCAGCGAGCTTTTCCAAATCCCGGCTGGCGCGCGGCCATAAAGCGCTGCGCACGGCTTTGAACCAACACGATGAGTTTTCACCATGTGCCCCGATACTGAAGACCTCTTGTCATTAGTCGATGCGCCGGACGAGGGCGCGTCGCACAGCGAAGAGATGGCCGCGCACGTTCGCGAATGCGCCGCGTGCACCGAGACGCTCGATGTCATCGCGCAGCAGCGCGCGCGTTTGCAAGCCCTGCCCGAGGTGCCGGCCCCGCCGCTTTCCCCTGCGTTGTTGCAGGCACCTCGAGCATCCAAGGCGCCGCGCTGGGCGCTTGCAGCAGCCGTGGCAGTGGTGGGGTTGTTGGGCGCGTGGCTGGCGCTCGCGCCCGAGTCGCCAGAGACCACGGTTGGGGTCGCGCAGTCGCCGGACGTGGCGGCGCCAAATCGGCAGACGCCGGCCGGAGCACCGAAGATAACCGAGTTGCAACTTCTGACCCTTCGCTCGGCCTTGCTCGAGCGTCAGTGGCAGCAGCTCAATCGCAACGCCCCGCGCGTGCGACGCGTGGCCCACGAGATCAACACGGCGCCGTTGAAAAGCGGCCTGATGCAGCTCGATGCGCGCTACGACGACTTGCCGAAACCCGAATACTGGCGCCAACGTGTGCAGCTGCTCGACACGCTGGTCACGCTGGAACAAACCGAACGACTGGTTCGCAACGATGGCCGGGTCGGTGCACGCCCGGCGCTCGTGCGAACGCTTTGAATAAATACGTTAAGGAGAGATAGATGAAACTCAGAACCACTTGCTCCGCTGCCGCGTTGGCGTTGGCCATAGGCCTTGCACCTGCCGCACTTGGTCAGGACGAGATCGACGCTCGCGAACGTGCCGCGCAGGTAGAAAAGGAGCTGGCCGACACGCGTGAAGAACTGCGTCGTCTGAGCGAGCGCCTGGCAACGCTAAGTATGGAGGTGGCCGGCGACGAACTGTCACACCATTTCGAGATGGCGGCGCCGATGGGCGAGGACCGGGCCATGATCGGTGTGGCCCTTATCTCGAACAGCGAGGACCGGCGCGCACGCATTGGCGCGGTGACGCCCGACGGGCCGGCGGACAAGGCTGGCCTGCAAAGCGGCGATGTCATCGTTGCGGTGAACGGCGAACGCGTGGGCGGTGACTTCATGGCCATGGACGCGTCGAATCAGCTTGACGACTTGTCTGCGGGCGACAGCGTCACGCTGACCATCGAGCGCGAGGGGCAGACCTTCGACAAAACGATGACGGCCGAGGTGCTCGACAATTCGGAGCTATTCACGTTTACGTTTAACGGCGATGTCGTGGATTTGTCCGGGCTTCAGGGTCTCGAAGCGCTGCAGAGTCTCGAGTCGCTCGAAGCATTGAAAGGACTGTCTGGACTCGCGGGTCTGGGGGGGCTCGAAGCACTTGAGGCCCTGGAAGGTCTTGAGGGCCTTGCGGGTCTCGAAGGTCTCGCAGCGCTTGAAGGCCTTGAGGCACTGGGTGACGTGGCCTTCAACTTCGATTTTGCCGACGGCGTTGGCGGCATGGACGTCATGATGACCGGCGGCTGGCCCGACTTTGAAGTCGTCGCGCTGACCCCGGCGCTTGGCGACTACTTCGGTGTTAGTGAAGGTCTGCTGCTGGTGCGGGCGCCCAAGTCCGACGAACTGGATTTGCGCGACGGCGATGTGATCACCGAGATCGACGGCAACCCGGTTTCGGATGAACGCGACCTGTGGCGCGCCATGCGCGAGCACGCCAAGGATGAGACCGTGCCGGTCAAGGTGGTGCGTCAGCGTCAGTCGCTGATGGTGGATGTGAAGATGCCCGGTCGTAGCGGCCCGGAGCACCGAGTGTTCATCCACAGCATGGGTGACAAATAGGCCGTATTGCCTCTATCCTCCGCGGCTATGCAACGCCGCGATTTTGCCTACGAACTGCCGCCGGAACTGATTGCTCAGGCACCACCTGAGGATCGGGCCGGCGGTCGTCTTTTGGTGCTCGGAAAAGGTGACGAGCGCCGCGACCTGATGATCCGCGATCTGGTCTCCCAGCTGCGACCGGGCGATCTGATGGTGTTCAACGACAGCAAGGTCATCCGGGCGCGGTTGCTCGGTCACAAATCCACCGGCGGCAAGGTGGAGGTGCTGGTCGAGCGATTGCAGTCGAGCACGCGCGTGCGAGCGTTTGTGAAGGCCAGCAAAACACCGGGCGAGGGCAGCACGCTGCATTTTGCGGACGATGCCAGCGCAACGATTGTCGAACGCTCGGGCGGTCTGTTTATTCTTGAATTCGACCGGCCCGTACTGGAGTTTCTGGACCGCCACGGCGACGTGCCGCTGCCGCCGTACATCCAGCGCGATACGGACAAAGACGATCCGTCGCGCTACCAAACCATCTACGCCAACGAGCCGGGCTCGGCCGCCGCGCCCACCGCAGGACTGCACTTTGATCAGCCGCTGCTGGCGGCGCTGGATGATCACGGCGTGCATCGTGCGACCGTGACGCTGCACGTGGGCGCCGGCACGTTCGAGCCGATGCGCGTGGACGACGTGGCCGAGCACACCATGCACAGCGAGTACGCCGTGCTTAGCGAACACACCTGTGCGCGCATCAACAAGGCACGTGCCGAGGGCGGACGCATTATCGCCGTCGGCACCACCTCGCTGCGCACGCTGGAAACGGCGGCACAAAGCGGCGAGCTCAAACCGTTTGAAGGCGACACCAATATCTTTATTTATCCCGGCTGGAAATTTCAGGCGGTGGACGGCCTGCTGACCAACTTCCATCTGCCGGAGTCCACACTGATGATGCTGGTGTGCGCGCTGGGCGGGTACGACCGCATGATGGCGGCTTACCGTCACGCCGTGGCTGAACGCTATCGCTTTTTCAGCTACGGCGACGCCATGCTGATCTGGCCGGAGCGAGTATGACCGACAAGCTGCCTTTTGAGATCCACGCCCGCGACGGCCGCGCCCGCACCGGCGTGATGTCGTTCGCCCGCGGCGAGGTACGCACTCCGGCGTTCATGCCCGTGGGCACTTACGGCACGGTCAAGGCGCTCACGCCCGAAGACGTCCGCGAGATCGGCGCCGACATTATCCTCGGCAACACATTTCATCTGATGCTGCGCCCGGGCACCGAGGTCATCAACGCCCACGGCACGCTGCACGATTTCATGCACTGGGAGCGACCGATTCTTACAGACTCGGGTGGCTTCCAGGTCTTCAGCCTCGCGGAGATGCGCAAGCTCGATGAAAACGGCGTGACGTTTCGCTCGCCCGTTAACGGCGACAAGATCGTGCTCACGCCGGAGCGTTCCATCGACGTGCAGCACGCGCTGGGCTCGGACATCATCATGGCGTTTGACGAGTGCACGCCGTACCCGGCCACCGAAGATGAGGCGGCAACCTCCATGCAGCTGTCGATGCGCTGGGCCAAACGCTGCTCGGAGCGTCACGCCGACGGCCCGGGCACGCTGTTCGGGATTGCGCAGGGCGGCATGTATGAAGGCCTGCGCCGCGAATCCATCGACGCGCTCACCGACATCGGCTTCGACGGCTACGCGCTGGGCGGCCTGTCGGTCGGGGAGAGCTATCAGGAGCGCAACGAGGTGCTCGAGTACGCCACGCCCATGCTGCCCGACGCCCGGCCGCGTTATCTGATGGGAGTGGGCACCCCGGAGGACATCGTGGAGGCCGTGGCCACGGGCATCGACATGTTTGACTGCGTGATGCCCACGCGCAACGCCCGCAACGGTTATCTGTTCACTTCCGAGGGCATTTTGAAGCTGCGCAATGCGCGCCACCTGTCCGATACGAGCCCCGTGGACCCCGAGTGCGACTGCTATACCTGCCAGAATTACTCGCGGTCTTATCTCAAGCATCTGGACCGCTGCGGCGAGATGCTGGGCCCAAGACTGGCCACAATCCACAATCTTTACTTCTATCAGCGTCTTATGGAAAGAATCCGCCAAAGCATCCGGGACGGCGAATTCTCAAAGATGCTGGCCTGGGCCCGATCTCGACGCGAGACTTGAGCCCAGACTGTGGCATAATGGCGCGCTATTTTTGACGCCCCCTCCGCGGGGCCGCTGATAAAGCGCGAGATCAACATGAATTTAATCGAAACGGCATGGGCGCAAGGTGCAGCACCGGCGCCCCAGGGCGGCGGCTTGGGCATGATCTGGCTCATGCTGCTGATGTTTGGCCTGATGTATTTCCTGATCCTGCGGCCCCAGGCCAAGCGGGCCAAAGAGCACACGGCCATGGTCCAGGCACTGTCCAAGGGCGATGAAATCGTCACCAGCGGCGGCATCCTCGGGCGCATCGAAAAGGTCGATGAGCAGTTTCTGACATTGAAAGTCGGCAACAACACCACTATCAAAGTCCAACGGCACACCGTGGGAGCGGTTATGCCCAAGGGCACCTACAAAGACTAACAACGAGGACACTGGGTCCATGAATCGATACGCTTCCTGGGTATACATGACGGTCATCGCCGTCATGCTGATCGCCGGTTTCCTGGCGCTGCCCAACTTGTTCGGGGAGTCGCTGGCCGTGCAGATATCGCGCGATCAGGGCACCGAAGTCCCACTGGATTTGGGCGACACCATCAAGAAAACGCTCGACGATGCCGGTGTCGCGTATCGCGACGTGTACTGGGATCAGGGCAAGATGCTGGCCACGTTTGACGACGCTGAAACCCAGCTTCGTGGCAAAGACGCCATCGGCGGGTTTTTTGACGAGCTGGCCGGCAGCGATTATCAGGTGGCGCTGAACTTCGCCTCCAACTCACCGGCCTGGCTGCGCAAGCTCAACATGCGCCCCGTGCATCAGGGCCTCGATCTTCGCGGTGGTGTGTATCTGCTGTTTGAAGTGGACATGGACTCGGCCATCGATCAGGCGATGGAAGGCTACGTGGCCGATTTCAAAACGCTGGCGCGTGACAACGAAGTGCCGCGTGTGCGGGTGAGCCGCAGTGGCGACACCATTCGTGTGGCGGCGCGTGAGGGCGCGGCCGATCGCGACCGAATGAAAGAGCTCATTCGCGATCTGAACCCGCAGTTTGTCATGAACGACGAAACGAATTCCGACGGACTGTCGGGCATTGCGATCAAGATGAGCGAAGCGCAAATCGAAGAGCGCAAGACTTTCGCCATCGAGCAAAACACGACCACCATGCGCAGCCGCCTGAACCAGCTTGGTGTGGCCGAGCCGATCGTGCAACGTCAGGGCGCCGACCGCATCGTCGTTCAGCTGCCGGGTGTGCAGGAGCCTTCGCGCATCATCGATACCTTGAGTGTGGTGGCTACGCTGGAATGGCGCGGTGAGTGTCAGGTGGGCAGCGCGATTGAAGCGGCGCGTCTGGGACGTCCGCCGGCTGGATGCTTGCTCTACAACGACGAGATCGGCAATCCGGTGTTGCTCAATCGTGAAGTGATTGCCACGGGTGACCAGCTCAAGAACGCGACCTCGCAGGCTGCGACTCAGGACGGTCCGGCCGTCAGCATCAACCTCGACGCGGTAGCCGCCAAACGCATGCTGCGTCACACGCAGGCCAACGTGAACAAGCGTATGGGCGTCGTGTTCATTGAGACGACGGCCGAAGTGGATGAGGCCACTGGCGAGCGCGAGATCATCAAGAGCGAGCGCATAATCAGCCTTGCCACCATCCGCGGCGTGTTCAGTAATCAGTTCCAGATCACTGGACTAAACATCAACGAAGCCCAGGATCTCGCGATTCTGCTGCGCGCCGGCGCACTGGCCGCACCGGTCTACGTGGTCGAAGAACGTACGGTTGGCCCGACGCTTGGTAAAGACAACATCGACCGCGGCAAGCTGGCCATCCAGCTGGGCTTTTTGATGGTCGTCATCTTTATGCTGGTCTACTACAAGATGTTTGGACTGTTCGCGAACTTCGCGCTGCTGGCCAACGTCGTGATTATCGTCGGCGTGCTGTCGCTGCTGCAGGCCTCGCTGACGCTGCCGGGTATCGCCGGAATCGTGCTCACGGTCGGTATGGCCGTGGATGCCAACGTGCTGATCTTCGAGCGAATACGCGAGGAGCTCAATAACGGCAACACACCGCAGGCGGCGATTCACGCCGGCTACGACAAGGCGTTCTCGTCCATTGCCGATGCCAACGTCACCACGCTGATTGCGGCGCTGGTGCTGTGGCTGTTTGGTACCGGACCGATTCGCGGCTTTGCCGTCACGCTGAGTATCGGTATTGCCAGCTCCATGTTTACTGCGATCGTGGGCACGCGTGCCCTGGTCAACTGGATTTACGGCGGCCGCCGCATCCAGAAACTCTCGATTTAAGAAGGCGACACATCATGCGAATTTTAAGCAAGACGCCAAATTTTGATTTCATGGGTCGCCGCAAGGCGGCTGTGGGCTTGTCCGTGGCACTGCTGATTGCGTCCATCGTGTCGCTGGCGGTGTTCAAGCTCAACTTCGGTGTGGATTTCACCGGTGGTGTGCTCGTGCAGGTCAGCTACCCAAGCGAAGTGGAACTGTCGGACGTGCGCACCGCGCTGTCGTCCAACGGCTACGACAAGGCCACGGTGCAGTACTTCGGCTCCTCGCGCGACGTACTCGTGCGCCTGCCGCCCGACGTCAGCGCCGTGAACATCGACACCAGCGGCGAAACCGATGAGGCCCGAAAAACCATCGGCGACAAAGTGACCGACGTTCTGCGAGCTCAGCGCTCGGACGTGGTTCAGCAGCGCGTCGAGTTTGTCGGCCCGCAGGTGGGCGAAGAGCTGCGCGAACGCGGCGCCTCGGCCATGATCATCGCGCTGATCCTGATCCTGGCCTACATCGCGATTCGCTTTCAGTGGAAGTTCGCCGTGGGCGCCGTCGCGGCCCTGGTGCACGACGTGATTCTCGTGGTCGGATTCTTTTCGCTGTTCCGACTGGAGTTTGATCTGTCCGTGCTCGCCGCCGTGCTGGCTGTGATCGGTTACTCGCTCAACGATACGATTGTGGTGTTTGACCGTATTCGTGAAAACTTCCACGAAGTGCGTAAATCGACGCCCGAGCAGATCATGAACCTGTCGATCAACCAGATGCTGGCGCGTACGATCATCACCGGTATCACCACGCTGCTGGTGTTGCTGGCGTTGTTCTTTGTCGGCGGCGAGTCGGTCAAGCCGTTCTCGATTGCTTTGATTGTCGGCATCATTGTTGGTACGTACTCATCGATTTATGTGGCCAGTGCTACGGCGCTTGGGCTGAATGTCACGATTGATGATTTGTTGCCTTCTGAGGAAGAGACTGCGGAGTTGGATGCTTTGCCTTAGTCGCTTTTTGGTGGAGTAGTTTTTTAGAAAACGCCCGGTTCGCTGGGCGTTTTTTTTGTCCGTACCCCCGCACGATCTGTGAAATTTTCATCAGTAAAGTTGGGCGCGGTTGTTGTGCTAACCTCACATGGCACAACGTTACGCGGTATCTGCAATGCTCACGAACGCTGATCTATGGGCGCGATTAGAACGCTATGACATCGGCTATTTGAATCCGGAAT
>CAZXCL010000120.1:0-8152 GCA_964639265.1 uncultured Gammaproteobacteria bacterium
ACCTGACAGGAGAGCGTTGAAATGCAACCACACGACCATCACAAGACTGACGAATATGCGCATTGCCACAGCCAGCAAGAGGCGCCGGCGGACGGGCGATACGATCTCATTCCGGCCGGCTACGACGGACCGGTCTATGTCTGTCCGATGCACCCGCAAGTGCGCGATACGCGCGACAGCGGCTGTCCGATCTGCGGCATGGCACTTGAACCTGAGCGCTTTGAGGCGGGCATGGAAGCCTCGACCGAGGAACTGGATGACATGACGCGCCGGTTTTGGGTCAGTGCACTGCTCACTTTGCCGGTGCTGATCTACGTGATGACCGAAATGGTGCCAGGTAATCCGCTCGTCGAATGGATTCCCGGGCGCCTCTCCCAATGGCTGCAACTCTTGCTGAGCGCGCCGGTCGTGCTGTGGGGTGGCTGGCCGTTCTTCGTGCGCGGTTATCAATCGTTACGCACGATGAATCTGAACATGTTCACACTGATTGCGTTGGGCGTCGGCGTTGCATTCATCTATTCGATGGTAGCGATCTTTGCGCCCGGGCTGTTTCCGGAGAGCTTTCGAAACGAGCAGGGTCAGGTCGCGCTGTATTTTGAGGCCGCTGCGGTGATCACGACCCTGGTGTTGCTTGGCCAGGTGCTCGAGCTTCGAGCGCGCAGTGCCACCTCCGGCGCGATCCGCGCGCTGCTGGAACTAACGCCACCAACAGCCCGTCGTGTCGATGACAATGGAAATGAGCACGAAGTCGAGTTGGACGAGGTCCAATCGGGTGATCACTTGCGCGTGCGACCGGGTGAGAAAGTGCCGGTGGACGGCGAGGTGATTGACGGGCGTTCGAGTGTGGACGAGTCGATGATCTCTGGTGAACCCGTACCGGTGGAGAAAACCACTGGCGACGAGGTCACCGGTGGGACGGTTAACGGCACCGGCTCATTGCTGATGAAAGCGGTCCGCGTCGGTGATGACACGACCTTGTCACAGATCGTCACCATGGTGGCCGAGGCGCAGCGCTCGCGCGCTCCGATCCAGCGCCTGGTCGACCTGGTGGCCTCCTGGTTTGTCCCTGCAGTGATCGGTATCGCACTCATCACGTTTGTGCTGTGGGCGTGGCTGGGGCCCGCGCCGGCGATGGCCTACGCGGTCGTCAACGCCGTTGCCGTGCTGATCATCGCGTGTCCGTGCGCGCTGGGATTGGCCACACCCATGTCAATCATGGTGGGCACCGGTAAAGGCGCCTCCAACGGCATCCTGATTAAAAACGCCGAAGCGCTAGAACGCTTTGAGAAAGTCGACACCGTGGTCGTGGATAAGACCGGCACCCTGACCGAAGGGCGACCGACGTTGGTTGCGGTCGAGCCCGTCGAGGGCGTGGATGCGAACGAGTTGCTTACCTGGGTCTCCGCGGTCGAAGCGGTCAGCGAGCATCCGCTGGCCGAGGCCATTGTGCGCGGCGCCGAGGAACAGGGCTTATCGCCAGGTCGTGCAAACGATTTCGAGTCGATCACCGGGCAAGGCGCGCGCGGAGTCATCGACGGCAAGACCGTTGCGATTGGCAATGAAAAGTTGATGCGCTCGCTTGATGCGCTGGATCAGTCATTAGTTGAACAAGCCCAATCATTGCGCGCCAAGGGTCAAACCGTGATGTTCGTGGCGGTCGATGGCAGTGCTGCTGGCCTCATCGGTGTACGCGATCCGATCAAATCAACGTCCGCAAAAGCCATCGAGCAATTGCACGATGCCGGATTGCGCGTGGTCATGCTCACTGGCGACAGCGAAACAACAGCCAAGACAGTGGCCGCCGAGCTCAACATCGACGATGTCCAGGCCAACGTGTCGCCCGAAGACAAGCATCGCATTGTGGGCGAGATGCAAAGCGCCGGTGCGGTGGTCGCAATGGCAGGCGACGGCATCAACGATGCACCCGCGTTGGCGCAGGCGGATGTCGGCGTCGCGATGGGCACCGGGACAGACGTCGCTATCGAGAGCGCCGCGGTGACGTTGGTGCGCGGCGACATTCTGGGCATTGCCAAAGCGCAAAAACTCAGTCGCCTGACGATGCGCAACATCCGACAAAACCTGTTCTTTGCGTTCGCCTACAACACGCTCGGTGTGCCGATCGCTGCCGGTGTGCTGTATCCGGCGTTTGGGCTGCTGCTCAGTCCGATGATCGCGGCCGCGGCCATGAGCCTGTCGTCGGTGTCGGTGATTGCTAACGCGTTGCGCTTGCGCGCGGCCGAGTTGTAGGGAGGAGTGAGCAATGTCTGAATCCACCGAGTATCAATCGGGTAGTTTGAGTTTGGTTGGCACCGTGGCGATGGGTACTGGCGTCATGATTGGCGCCGGAATTTTTGCGCTCACCGGACAAGTGGCCGAATACGCCGGTGCGTGGTTTCCGTTGGCCTTTGTGATCGCAGCCATCATCAGTGGCTTTAGCGCCTATAGCTACATCAAGGTCTCCCGGCAATACCCTTCCGCCGGTGGCATCGCGATGATCCTGCAAAAGGCCTACGGCCCGGTCACTGTCACCGGCGCAGCCGCTTTGCTGATGGCGCTGTCGATGATCATCAACGAAAGCCTGGTGGCACGCACCTTCGGCACCTACACGCTGCAGCTCTTCGACATCGACAGCGGCAGTGTTTGGGTGCCGATTCTGGCAATCGGTCTGATTGTCTTTGCGTTCATCGTGAATGTCGCGGGCAATGAGGTCGTGGGCAAGCTCTCCAAAATTACGGCGGTACTGAAGATCGGCGGCATTTTGGTGTTTTCCGCTATTGCGCTGTGGGCCGCGGGCTTCTCGTTTGAACCGGCTGCGAGTGACGCCGCTACTGAACGCACAGCAACCGATTTTTTGGCCGCCGTTGCGCTTGCGATTCTCGCCTACAAAGGTTTTACCACCATCACCAACAGCGGCGATGAGGTGGAAGAGCCCAAGAAAAACGTGGGTCGGGCCATCGTCATCTCGCTGGTTATATGCGCCGTTATTTATGTGCTCGTGTGCTTCGCAGTGGCGTCGTCGCTCGGTATTGAAGCGATCGTTGAGGCCAAGGACTACGCGCTCGCCGAAGCCGCGCGACCGGCCATTGGTCAGTGGGGCGTTTGGCTGACGGTCGGCATCGCCATGGTCGCGACCGCCTCAGGCCTTTTGGCCAGTGTGTTTGCGGTCTCGCGCATGCTCGCCATGTTGACCGATATGAACCTCATTCCGCATCGCCACTTCGGATTGCCGGGCGACGTGCAGCGCCACACCTTGGTCTTCACCGTGATCGCCGCAGGATTGTTGGCCGCCTTTTTTGATCTGTCTCGCATTGCCTCACTTGGCGCGATCTTCTATCTGGTGATGGACGTGATCATTCACTGGGGTGTGCTTCGACACCTTCGCCAGGACGTGAACGCCAGTGCCTGGGTGTTGATCACCGCCATCGTGCTGGACCTGATCGTGCTGGGTGCGTTTTTGGCCATCAAAGGCGCAAGCGATCCGACCATTGTCATCATCGCAATCTCGGGAATCACAGCGGTGTTTGGGTTCGAGGCGCTGTTTCTCAAACGGTGGCGCGAAACAGATGACACGCATGCGGAGCATGGTTCGTGATCGGCGCGATCACATTGGGTCTGGCCGCGTTGCTGCTGTGCGGCGCGATTCACTACCTCGTGATGCACACGCTTAATGCCTGGCTTTCGACCAGCCGTCTCGCTCACGCGCTTCAAGTCCAGTTAACACTGCTGACACTGAGCGGCGCGCATCTGCTGGAGGCCGGCGTCTACGCGATTGCTTTTTGGGGCGGCGAGCGGCTGGGTCTGGGTGGTTTCATCCAGGAAGACCCGATCAATGCCATGAGCACCTATTACTTCTCGCTCGTCAATTTCACCTCTTTGGGGCTTGGCGATATTCACCCATCCGGTCATCTGCGATTTATCGCCGGTCTCGAATCGCTCAGTGGGTTTTTACTGATTTCCTGCTCGGCGGCTTTGTTGTTTCTGGCCGCCACCAACACCACGGCCAAGGAGGCCTCTCATGCTGCCTAACCGCCATTGGCTGGTACACACCTTACGCCTGTGCATCGTCGCGACGATGCTCGTCGCATCGAGTGTTGCTCAAGCACAAACCCTACTCACGCTAGATGAAGCCGAGCGTCTGGCGCTCAGCGAGGAACCGGGCCGTGAAGCGCTCTTGGCCGAGGCCGATGCCCTAAGCGAACAATCGGTCGTTGCCGGTCAATTGCCCGATCCGCAGTTGCGTGTGGGGCTAGGAAACTTTCCGATCGAGTCTGGCGGCTTTACCACCGAGGGCATGACGCAAGCCCAGCTCGGTGTGAGGCAGGCATTCCCACCGGGCAAGACACGATCGCTCAGTACACGACAGTACGAACAAATGGCCAGCGGGCGTCATCGCTCGGCGGACGGTCGTTCGCGCGATGTGATTACCGCGGTTCGCCAAGCCTGGCTCGACACCTACTACTGGCAGCAGGCACAAAGCATCGTCTCCGAGTCGCGACCGTATTTCGCCGATCTGGTGACCGTTACCCAATCCCTGTACAGCGTGGGTCGACGCGATCAGCAAGACGTGCTGCAGGCCGAGCTTGAGCTTAGCCGACTCGATGATCGACTCATTGAGATCAACCAACAACGCTCCCATGCCCGGGCGCGTTTATCGGAGTGGGTGCGTGGCGCACCAACCGAAACAGTGGGGGCAGGGCTGCCCGCCTGGGAGCGCTTGCCGCCTCTGGAAGTATTAATTGAAGCTTTGGCCGACCATCCGCGTCTGCAAGCGGCGGCGGCGGCCGTCGATGCGCGCCAGACCGGCGTCTCGCTCGCCGAGCAGCAGTACAAGCCCGGTTGGGCAATTGATCTGGGTTATGGCTACCGCGACGGTTCGCTGCCCAATGGCGATCCGCGCTCGGACTTCATGAGCGTAATGGTCACAGTGGACGTGCCGTTGTTTCGCGGCAAGCGCCAGGATCGCGCGGTGGCCGCGGCGCGCAAGCAACGACGCGCCGCGACTCAAACCCGCGAACAACTTTACCGCGCACTTGAGTCACAGCTGCGCGCGCAGTACGCACGTTGGCAAGATCTTAACCGCCAGGTCGCGCTCTACGAACGCACCATTGTGCCGCAGGCCGAAGACCGTGCTAAAGCGGCATTGCTTGCCTATCAAAGTGACAGCGGCGATTTCGCCGACGTCATGCGCGGGCAGATCGACACGCTGGATGTACGCGTGCAATGGGAAAGATTACGAACCGAGCGCGCACAGAGTTTTGCGGTGCTCGCGAACTTAGGAGGCTTGACGCCATGAAAACAATTCTGATTTCGGTGGTCATTGCGTTGATCGCATCCATCACCGGCTACTGGCTGGGCCAGCAACAAACCGCGCATTCTGAAGGCTCGGCCGCAAGCGCCAATAGCGAGCGTGAGGTGCTGTATTACAAAGCGCCGATGGACCCGAACTACCGGCGCGATGAACCGGGCAAATCACCCATGGGGATGGACCTGGTGCCGGTGTACGCCGATGAAGCCGGTGGTTTGGCTGAAGGGGCGGTGCGTATTTCCTCGACGGTGGTCAATAACTTGGGCGTGCGCACGGCACCCGTTCAACAAAGTGCGTTGGCAAGAGAGATAGACACGATCGGTTATGTCGGCTACGACGAAGACACCTTGCACAAAATTAGCACCCGTGTGGATGGTTGGATTGAGCAGCTCAATATTACCGCGACCGGTGATCCGGTCGCAAAAGGCCAATCATTGTTTGAGCTGTACTCGCCGACACTCGTGAACGCACAAGAGGAGTACCTAGCCGCACTGCAAAGCCGCAACACCGGCCTGCACAAAGCCTCGCGTGAACGCTTGGTGGCGCTTGGTATTAGCAGCGCTGAGATTGATCGTTTGGGCAAGCAGCGCACGGTTAGGCAACGCATCAAGATATTCGCACCCGCCGACGGTGTCGTCGCGCATCTGGGCGTTCGTGAGGGTGAGTATGTGACGGCCGCGAGTGACATCATGTCCATCGGATCACTCGATGACGTGTGGTTGTTGGCCGAAGTGTTTGAGCGCCAGTCGGCCTGGTTGGCTAAAGATCAATCGGCGACGGTAACGCTCGATGCACTGGACGGGGCTTCGCGTCCCGGTGTTGTTAACTACGTCTACCCGGAATTGGATCCGAAAACACGAACAGTAACCGCACGCATCCGGCTGGATAATGCCGATCAGGCGCTGAAGCCGAACATGTTCGCGCGGGCTCGCATCCGTGCGCAGGCCATTAACAATGCGCTGCACGTACCCCAAGAAGCGCTTATTCGTGGCGGTAGGGTTGACCGTGTCGTGCTCGTCAACGATGACGGCAGCTTTCAATCACGGCCGGTCACGGTCGGCATCGAAGCCAACGGTCGAGTGCAAATCAGCTCGGGATTATCGGTAGGGGATGAGGTCGTTACCTCTGGACAATTCCTTATCGACTCGGAGTCGAACATCGATACCGCATTAGCGCGTATGGACGCGTCGTCGGCCGAGACACCGACGGCTGCCTCAGATCAAGGCAGTGATACCGCCGCTGTCATGGCAACGGTCATGGCCGTCGATGTCGATGCACGAGCGCTGACGCTCAAACACGGCGCCATCGACACGTGGTCCATGCCCGGCATGACCATGGTGTTTGATGTGGCGCCCGAGATTGATCTTACTGGCGTTCAAATCGGTACATCGGCCCACGTACAAATTGAGCGCCACGGTGGCGGGCATTTTGTCGTCACGGCCGTTCATGTAATGCCCGCAATGGATGAGCCAGAAGCAGACGCGCACGCCGGTCACGACATGAGCGATCACGATATGGCTGACATGCCGAGTGACGAACCGGACCGTGGGGAAGCCGATGAGCACGAGGGGCATCAACCATGATCACACGGCTGATTCGCTGGTCGATTCACAACCGCATCCTGGTGTTGATTGCCTCCGCCTTTCTCGTGGCGTGGGGCATCTACTCGTTGAAGCAAACCCCGATTGATGCACTGCCGGATTTATCCGACGTACAGGTCATCATCAAAACCTCCTATGCGGGCCAGGCACCGCAAGTGGTCGAAGACCAAGTGACGTATCCCTTGAGCACGGCGATGTTGTCCGTGCCTAAAGCGGTGACCGTGCGCGGTTACTCGTTCTTCGGCGACTCCTACGTCTACATCATCTTTGAGGACGGCACGGACTTGTACTGGGCACGCTCGCGCGTGCTGGAATACTTGAGCCAGGTCGCCGGCCAGCTGCCGGACTCGGCCAAGCCCGCGTTGGGGCCAGACGCCACCGGTGTCGGCTGGATCTATGAGTACGCGTTGGTCGATCGTACCGGCGCGCACGACTTGTCAGAGCTTCGCAGCCTGCAGGATTGGTTTCTAAAATACGAGTTGCAAACCGTACCGGGCGTGGCCGAAGTCGCCACTATGGGCGGCATGGTGCGTCAGTACCAGGTGATCGTCGATCCGGATCGATTACGCGCCTTTAACCTGCCGCTATCGATGGTCAAGCGTGCCATCCGCGAGGGCAACCAGGAGACCGGTGGCTCGGTGGTCGAGATGGCCGAAGCGGAGTACATGGTCCGTGCCAGCGGCTACCTCAACGGCACTGAAGATCTGCGTGATATCCCGCTTGGGGTAGATGAAAACGGCACGCCGATTGTCATTGGGGATGTCGCCGAAGTTCGCGTCGGTCCGCAAATGCGTCGTGGCATCGTCGAGCTCAATGGTGAAGGGGAAGTGGTGGGCGGTGTCGTCATCATGCGGTGGGGGGAGAACGCCTCGAAAACCATTGATGCGGTCAAAGCGCGCCTGGCCAGTCTCAAAGACAGCCTGCCCGATGGTGTTGAGATCGTCGAAACCTACGACCGATCGACGCTGATCAACCGCGCGGTGGACAACCTGCAGGGAAAACTCATTGAAGAGTTTTTAGTGGTGGGTCTGATCTGCGCCATCTTTTTGTTTCACCTACGTTCAGCCGCTGTGATTTTGGTCAGCCTGCCGATCGGCATACTGGTGGCGATCATTATTATGAAGCTGCAGGGGATCAACGCGAACATCATGTCGCTCGGCGGTATCGCGATCGCCATTGGTGCCATGGTCGATGCCGCCATTGTCATGATCGAGAATGTTCACAAACACATTGAGCAGCGACCGTT
>CAZXCL010000121.1:0-5123 GCA_964639265.1 uncultured Gammaproteobacteria bacterium
AACTAAAGCGGACCGCAGGGAGCCATTGTCAAAATGAATTCCTCACCCACCGGCCCTGCCCTAGACCGCACCGATAAAATAAAGAACAGCTCGCTAAATCAATACTTACCAAGCGCGTTGATGAACCAACCCTTGTGATCGTAATCAAGGTTGGTTAGATCATCCGAGAAGTCTGTGAAGTTATACCCAAGACCCAGCTTGAAGTGATCGCCCAGATGCTTGGACACACCGATCAGGAAACCAGACCGGGTTGACTCGGCCTCGTCCACGTTCAGCCAGCGATACTCCGCCAACGCGTCCCATTCGCGAATCAGGTGGTAGCGACCGCGGACCGCGAAGAAGTTGGTCGTGCTTTCAAACCAGTCGCCAGAGTTGCGATCGGTGCGCAGTTCGCCGTGGCGATAGGCGTATTTGGCGCCCAGTCCCCAGTTGGGATTGAACTGGTACAAGCCTTCGACTGACCAGATATTCGAGCGCTGGTCGGTGTTGGTCTGCTGCTGATCAAAGCCACGCAAATCGTACAGATAGGTGTATTTGGCCAGCATGTTGAAGCGGTTGTTGTGCACCGGACGATAGGCCATACCAATCTGGCCCTCGGTGAACTTCGCATCAAAATTCGGATCGGCGTTGTCCTCGGTCTCCGACAGGTTCAGGCGACCAAGGAAACGAATGCTCGGGCTGTAGCGGAAGTCCATGCGGCTTGAGCTGACAACCTGATCCGAATCGATGTTGGTGCCATCATCATCGCGCACCTCGAGCTTGGTCGTGAACAACAGGCGATCGCCCTGGTAGCCCACGCTGCCCGACACCGCCGTGCGATCCACGATGCCAAAGCCGGTTTCAAGTTCGCCGGTCTGGAACGTGGCGCCCACATTCCAGCCTGACTCCAGGGCGTAGTCCAGACCGAACACATGACCGATGCCGGCCTGCGTGTTGCGGTAGTTCGAGAATTGATGCTCGTTGAATACGGTGAGCTGATTGCTGATGCGCGAGCGTTGACCGATGGCGATCTGATCGTTGGCCAGCGTATCGGTGCGATCCGTTGAGTGTGTGTAAGTACCGTAAACCCGATGACGATCGTTGATCGCATGATCCAGCGAGACGCTCGCACCGTCGCCGCGATGGCCACTGCTGTACTCGGCGATAAAGTCGGTCTTGTCGCTGATCTTCGTGACCACGCCCACGGTCACCATGTCGTTGTTGTCGTAGTTGTCGCCCTGCGAAAACGACACCTGGCCGCCACCATAGACACGCCAGCGATCGTTCAGAATACGCGTGTAGCGCAGCGCCGCGAGCGTGCCGTTGCCGATGTCGGTGCGATTGACCAGATTGACCGCGCCGCCGGCGATGTTCTCAGTATTTGATTCCACGTGGCGAATCTCACCCGACCACAGCGAGCGGTCGGACAGACGATAGTCGGCCTGCAGTGACATACGCACGTCGTCGCGTTCGGTGTCGCGCTCAACCACGCTGCCGCGCCCGGTAACCGTCCAGCGCTCACCAATCTGACCAACCACCTCTGCGCCGTATTCATCGACGTCCACGCCGTTGTCGCGACGAGCAATCGAGAAACCGGCTTCGGAATGGCGATACCAGCTGGCCACCACCCACTCGTTCGCCGTACCGAGCCACTCCCGCGTGTTCATGCGTGCCTCGACCGCGTAGGCCGAGCCGTCGCGACCGGGCTGATTGACGTTTGCGCCCAGCGTGTCAAAACGCAGACCGCCGTCATTCGACAGGAAACGCTCGACCTGGTTTTCCTCGGTCTGGGCAAACTCCATCTTGATGTAGGTGTGCGGCGCGGCCTGGATTTTCACATCCACGGCACCGAGCGTGTAGTCGTCCGAACTGCCGCCGCGATTCTCGGCGACGTAAGTGCCGCCGATCTGCAGGTGGTCGCCAAACCAGTGGCTGGCACGGCCGCCGTAGCCCACGTGATCCGGCGAGAAGCCGTCCGGGATGTATTCATAGTCGGCGATCAGGATCGCGGCATTGCCGTCGAGCGCCTGATCACGAATCAGCGTGGGGGCCAGCAGACGCGTGATCTGCATCAGCGGACGTGCCAGCAGCAGACGGCCCTGAATCTCGTCGATCTCGTAGTCCACACCGCGGGTGAGCGTAATGTTCTCCAGCACACGATCGCTGTCACGATCACGAATCTCTACGCGCACCTTGTCGGAACCCGGCAGCACATCAGTGTGGCGCAGGTAGTAGAGACTGCCGCCGGTGCCGATGAACTCCGAATGCCCCAGCTCGGTCTGGTTTTCTGACACGAACACGTTGGCCGTGGTGCGTGAGTCGCCGTTGACGTTGGCCTTGTTGGAATGCCAATCAATCTGCGCGCCGTAGAGGCTACGGTTGTATTGCGCAAACTCGGTGCCGGTGTAGTTGGTGTGGAAGTTGCCCCACATCGCATGCGAATTGTCCCAGTCGGCGCGCACGTACATACGACCGATCGAGTCGGTGTCGGCAATTGTCGTGGAATCGTCGCCGTAGACCGGATAGTAGCGGTCCGGATCGAGGCGACGGAAAATCTGCTGTGGATCCTTGTTGTCCAGATTATCAAGAATGTCGCTGAGCTCTTCCTCGCGTGTATCAAGCTGTGCAGTAATCAGATATTTGCCGCGCACCTTACCCTTGAGATAAAAGGCCATACGACCTTCCACCAGGAAGTCCTCGTCGTAGCGATCGTCGACCGACAGCGGCTCCAGCGAACCCCCGATGCTCGAATCCGACGCCGTAAAATCGGCCAGCGCCACAATAAACATGTGCTTGCCGTCCACCTCGACGGCCACGTCAGCCTGATCGCGTACGACACAGTTCTGATCCATGAACTCCACATCAAGATTGTGCTGACCCACAGGCAGCATGTAATCGACCGCAAATTTGCCTTCGGTGTCGATAGGCACCATGCGATCGTTGACCTGCAGCGCGAAGTTCTTGTCTACGTCCTGACCGTGCAGGCGCACGCGGCTGCCGTACATCGGAATGTTCTGTTTCTCCAGCTCGTTGCGGCCGTATACCGCCTGCAGTTCGTGGCGATGGGTTTGCGCCACCGAGCAATCGACGCTCAGACGACGCCCCTGATCCTTGAACAGCATGGCGCTGGCACCGGGCGTGGTGTCGCCGGTTTGCGCCGTGAGAATATTCAGTGCTTCTTCGAGCGTGCCGGTCACCGGCACGGCCGTGTCGCTGCCCGGGTCCACCAACTCCACAGCCAGCGGCTGCATGGAGCGCAGCGTGCGACGGTCGCCCGTGATCTGCAGCTCAACGCGGCGGTTGCGCGCGCGGCCTTCTACCGTGCTGTTGGATGCAATGGGCTGGGTCTTGCCGCGACCGATGGCCGTGATCTGATCGCGCCCGATGCCAAGACCGTTGGCAATGTAGTCCACGACCGCACGCGCCCGATTCTCGGACAGCACCTGGTTGTTGGCGACCTCATCACGATGTTCGGGTGCAATGCGAATCGAGTCGGTGTGGCCGACTGCGGACACACGAATGTTGGAGGCGTCGCGCCAGTCGCGAATAATGCGATCGAGTTCGGCACGATCATCGGCCTTGAGTACCCACTTGCGGGTATCGAATTTTGGCGCCAGCGTGTAGGAGAGCTGCTCAGTGCTCATGAGATCGCGCGGCGGCTTCATGACCGCAACCTTGCCGTTTAACGGCGAGCTGACCAGCGCGGCCGCAGCGGGCCCGCCCATTTCACCCGTGCCAACACCCGGCAGGGCCTTGCGCGGAATGGGCGCCTGAATTTCTTTTTCGTAGTCGGCAACTGACACACCGGTGGTGATCTTCTCGCGCGTGCGGTCCATGCGCCCGCCCTTGTCGAACGCCTTGACCACGTAGTGCAGCTGATCTCCGAGACGAATCGGTACCGAGCTGGCACCGTCCCACTCAACGCTGACAAAATCGCCGTCGGGCAGCGGCAGCGACGCGAGCGGCTTGAGCCGGTCCACGTCGCGATCGTGATAAATCTCCAGCACGGCACGATCGATAAACGCGTCGTAGTTTTTGTAAACGAAAAACTCGATCGGCGCGACGATGCGTCCGTCCTTAACAGCAAACACATCATCGCTGTGCAGCGCGATGCGCGGATCCTTGATCGCCGGATCTTCGGTGGCCCACAGCTTGCCGCCGCTGGGCAGGCGAATCAGAAATTCGCCGGTTACATCAACGCGGTCGTTGCTCTGTTTGGCCGACGCGGTGTCGAACGGCGAGCTCGGGCGCTCATCGCCATCGCCGTAACCGATGATCTGAATCGCATAGCCTTCGTCGGTGGCACACGAATCAACCGTGCAGTCGGCAAGCCCCGGCTCGTCGGCGTGTGCCGCCACGCTCATGATGCCAAGCAGTGAACCCAACGTGCCACGAACCATGCGGCTCGCGAACCGTTTACTCTTCATTAGTGTTGTCCCCTCGTCCAACGAGCGTTGCGATTGCGTGTTGTCCGGCACCACCGGCGCCGCTTGTGCGCCGATGCGAATGTCGATATCGCATACCTTGCAATCCCCCAGTCGTTTCCTGAGCTGTTCGAACACGTTGGTCGCGCGTTCTTTGGCCAGCTCGTCGTCGCAATCCGGCAACGCTGGCGCCACGGTGCCACCGCGGTTCCCTGTTATGGTTAATTCTACGCGACGATTCTGCGCGCGTCCTTCCGACGTGGCATTTGTCGCCACCGGCTGGTCTGGACCACGTCCATCCGTCGTGATTTGCACCGCCGTACCGCCCATAGCACGGGCCACATAGTCCGCCACAGACTGCGCCCGAACCTGAGACAGGACATAGTTGTCCGCAAATTCCTTGCGGTTTTCCGGTGCAATGCGCACCGACGAGGTGTGTCCGACCGAATGGATGCGCACGTCGGTCGCGCCCGACCACTGCGCCGCAATCCGGTCCAGCTCCGCTCGATCCGCGCTGGTAAGCGTGGCTTTGCGCACGCCAAAGCGCGGCGTCAGCGTGTAGGACAGGCTGTCCTGAGTGACGGTTGCCTCGGGGTTGGCCTCGCAGCTGCCCTCAAAATACAGCGTACCGCCGTGATGCTGGCGCACTCGATCAGCGAGCTGATCGAGCAGCGGTTCAAACTCCGGTCGTACCTTGGCACTACCTGGAACGAAGAACAC
>CAZXCL010000121.1:5223-7653 GCA_964639265.1 uncultured Gammaproteobacteria bacterium
CGAGCAGCGGTTCAAACTCCGGTCGTACCTTGGCACTACCTGGAACGAAGAACACTTCACCCAACTTCACTTTGACGCGCTGATAGCGTTCGGCAGACTGCCCCGGCAGTCGCACGCCAAAGTCGAACTGGTTCATCAGACCTTGCGTGATGCGCTTGACGCGCGGATTTTCGGTCGTGAAGGTCACGCCGTCGGGCAGCGTGCTGTCGTCCACTTTGATAATAAAGTTGCGACCGCGCTCAAAGAAGCCGCCATCGACTCCGGCCAGGTGATAACGACCGTTGGCATCGGTTTCGACCAGCAGACCTTCGACAGTGGCCAGACGCACGCCCGGTATACCGAACTCACCGGCGTCCTGGTAGCCGTCGCCGTTAATGTCGTTGAACACCTTGCCGATGATCGTGGTTTGCTCGATGTCAGGGTCCGACACAATCGCCACGCGGGCACTGGCCGTGTTACCCACCGCGACACCACCCAGCAGCGGCGTCGCCGTGTTGACGTATTCGCCCTGTGTCACACCCGCACCGACGCGCAGGATATAGCGCACGGTCGCGCTGCCGCCCACCGGAATATTGATGCCGCCAAAGTTGACGGGTCGCTGACCGTCAACGGTAAGCGTGCCGTCGCCCACCAGACGCGCGGAGTTTTCAACAAAGCTGAAACCGGCCGGCAGATTGTCGCTGATGGTCAGCCCGATGATCGGCTGCACGCCAATATTCTCGGCCGTGATCGAGTAGGGGATCAGCTCACCGATCGTGCCCTGACGTTTCTCGGCCGTCTTGCTCAGACGCACCTCGAAGTTGCCGCCCGGCGGATCCAGCGGAATGTGGTTATTAATCACATTCGGATCGCCGTTTTCGAGCACAAACTGCAGGAAGTAGACCGTTGAGTCACCGCCCTGAGGCGCGCCCGGCTGCGGCGCCACCGCCAGCGGATCACCCTGACCGGTGGGATCAAGCGCGTTTTGCTGCGGCGGTATCAACTGCGACGGCGGATTCAGATAGCCATCCGGCGGCGTCACCACGATGCCAAAGGTTGCGCCACTCGGGCAGGCCGGGTCGGCGCCCAGCACGACGTCAAAGCGGTAGGCGCCGTCAGCGCCGGTGATCTGCGGCTGCTGTCCCGGCAACAGGCAGTCCGCCGGCACCGGCGTTCCGCTGGCGTCGGTGAACGTGGCCGTGGCCCCCGCGATCGGATCGCGCGTGTCGGAGTCATAAACCACACCACTGGGGTCAATCGGCAGATTCTGATCGATGACCGTCGTGCCCGAGGGCAGCGTCACGTTGTCGATGGTGCCAAAGACCGCGTTGTTGACCGGGTTCAGCAGCTGCAGGCTGTAGTCACCCGGCGGCAGATCGGTCACCGTGTAGCTGCCATCCGCCGCCACATTCGCCGTACCGACGACCGTGCCGTTTTGCAGCACCTGAATGATCCAGCCCTCAAGCGGCGACTCGCCGGTATCGAAGTTGTCATCGATGTCGGCATCAAGCCAGGCGTTGCCCTCGAGCGCGGCCAGGGCACCCGGGAACGTCACCGGCGTAGGATCATTGTTGTTGGTCGGATCGCCATCGCCATCCGGATCGGTTTGTGCGCCGTCCTGCGACACGTCGGTTGCCGTCGCGCCGCCCGGCGTTGTGCCGCTGACCGTCGCTGAATTGTTCAGCGGGCCAGTCTCGGTGCCCGGCGTCACAATCACCGTGATCAGAATGTCACCGCTGCTGCCGGCCGGTAGCGTGTCGCTACCTTCGAGCAGGTTGGTGTTGGTGTCACCGTCGTAGTTCGGATTGACGGTGAAATCAGGGCTGACCACGCTGTCGACGACAAAGCCGTCCGTCGGTGCGTAGGTGTCGGCCAGTGAGTCGATCACCTGCACGCCGTCGAGCGGCACATCGCCGGTGTTCTCAACGATGACTTCGTAGGTGACCGTAAACGTGCCGTCGCCGTTACTGACCGGCGGTTCGACCAGCTGCAACGCCACGCCGACCACCGGCATCTCCATAAACTCGACCGGCGTTGGCGTGTTGTTGTCGCTGGGGCCGTCACCCTCAGGGTCAGGATCGGTGCCGTCGGTCGAATCGTCCGACACCGGCGTACCGTTGGGTGTTTCACCGCTGGCGGTGACCGTGTTGTTGAACGGCCCAAGCGAACCGTCGGGGGTGACAGTGACACTCAGCGTGGCGGTGTTTGATGCACCCACTGCGATAACATCGGCACCGGCCAGCAGGTTGGTGTCGTTGACGCCGTCGAAATTCGGGTTGGGGGTGAAGTCGTCACTGGTCACACTGTTCACCACGATGCTCGCCGCACCGTCGAACGTCTCATCAAGATTTTCGATGATCTGCAGCACCGACAAGGCCACATCACCGGTGTTGGCCACGGTCACCTGATAGGTCACCGAGAATGTGCCGTCACCGTTGTTGGTCGGACCCG
>CAZXCL010000122.1:0-7491 GCA_964639265.1 uncultured Gammaproteobacteria bacterium
GTGTAGTAATAAAGAAGAAATAGCCCAAAGAAGCCCATGTAAAAGTTCGAGGCCATATCGCCGAGCCCGTAACCGGCTTTTTCGATAAATGACAACGGGCGCCGATCTGGCTTTTGTGAAGCAATTTCCACGGTTCAGTCCGCCTGCGTATTCACTTCGCTCACGCGCCCGTCACGAATAACGAAGCGCTGGCACGCATTGGCCTGCTCAATTTTTATGTCCGCCCGCATAGCAACAAGATCGACGGTCAGCTGCGCCGAGGAATCGCCCCTCGTCCACGATAAAGCGAGCCAATCAGCGCTTGTTGCCCCAATCTGAAAGTCACCGTCAAACGCCTGCGCGAAACGACGAAGGCGCATCAGCACCATCAGACTTCGCACCACAGGCCGCTTGAGCGCGTGGTCAATATCTTCCGCGCGATACACGCGGCGGTTGATATCGCGGCCCACGCCCGTGCGTTCAACCAGCTCCAGATCGTTGTGGCCGGCAAGCAGTCCAACGTAGTACACCTGCGGTTCACCCGGCACGAAGAACTGGATAGCGCGAGCGATAAGGTACTGCGTATCGTCGCGCCCCAGCGCGTCGTAATAAGTGGAGTTGACCTGATAGATGTCCAGATTCGAAGCGGCGTTCCCGCTGGCGCGGCGGCTGCCGCCGTTGGTTCGATTATGAATATTCTCTACGAGCTGTTCTACCTGCTCGTCCTCCAGGAGCCCGGCTCGTTCGCCGTAACCTGCGATATCCAGAATGCCAATGCCATCATGTGTATCCAGCACAGTAACGCAATTTCTTGGTGATATCGCCAACCAGCGTCTCAGCGCATCGGCGTCGCCCGTGTACATCGTGTGCAGCACGAGCGGCGGCAATGCAAAGTCGTAGACGCGTCCGACCCGCGAAGCGATGGCCAGCTGCGTTTCGAAATGCGAGTGTATCTCCACCAGCGTTCGCATACCCAGAGAGTCGGCCTGCTGGCTAAGATCACCAATAAACTCAAAAGTCTCGGGCAACATGAAGCAATTGGTGCCTCGACGCTTGATAGCATAACCAGCCGCATCCAGCCGAATCTCTCGAATTCCATTGGAAGAAAAGCGATTCAGAATACCGCTGAGGTAGTCTCGCCCAACAGAGGTCTCGACGTTGATGTCCAGCTGAGATTCGCTGAACGTGGTCCAGAAATCGAAGACCTGCCCGTTGTCCAGTTGCAGACGGGAGAACGGGGCACCCGGTCGCGGACGATAAATCTGCGCTACCTCGTCATCAGCGTCCTGGGGTATGACGTCGGTCCGGCGCAGAAACATCGGCCAGTACTCCGACTGCGCCCCGTTCTTGCGCACATCGTTGAACTGGGCCGAGTCGGCGGAAATGTGATTTACGATGAGATCCGCCATAACTCGGAAGTCTCGCGCAAACTGAGCGACATCCGGCCATCCCCCGAGACGCGCGTCTACCTCGCAGTGATCAGTCGGATCAAAGCCGGCGTCCGCTCCATCGATAGGATGAAAGAAAGGCAGCGCATGGACTCCATCAAACAGACCCGCCAATGGACCATTCAACAGCCGCTGGAGACCCTTGAAGTCGCCCGCCAAACGATCAACGTACGCTATGAGTTGCAAAGTTCGTTCTCTGAGTGGCTAATTCGAACATCTCGGGCCCAGCGAGTTGGTGCTGATCAGTTTCCGAAGCTGTAAGTGAACCCGATGGAGGTCGAACGACCGTTTAGCGGACGCGCGCGAATGAAGCTGCCAACACCCGCCGACCCTTCTTCCGATTCTGTAAGGACAAACTCATCAGTCAGGTTGTTGACATTGAAGTACGCCGTAAGCGAGTCGGAAACGTCCCAATTGCCAAACAGATTGATAAGTGTGTAACCGTCCTGCTCAAGATCGTTGTTGTCCTGAAGAAAATACGCCGTCGAGCCCTGGAATACAGCGCCTACTATGAATCGATCCGCGCGGTACTCCGGAATCAAGGTGTAGATGAAATCCGCCTGGCGACGTGGCGTGTTGCCCACCACAGCGGCATTGGTTGCATCCTTACTAATTTCGGCATCGGTCCAGGTCAGGTTGCCGCGTACAACAAATCCGTCGGTCACATAGTAGTCACCTTCAAACTCGATACCGTTGGCCTCATATTCTCGCACGAAGGTAAGCCCACTGGTCAGCTCGGCCTGCGTTTCTTCGGTAATCGTATTGAAGTAGGTAGCGAAAAATGACCAGTCGCCGACGTCGTGCTTGTAACCGATCTCAAGTTGTTGCACGTTGTCGAATCCGTCGGTGGTTGAGGTCAAAGAACCATCCGCGTTCAAAGAACCACCCACCTGAGTCAGACGGTCAGCAACGGCACGCCCGCCGTCGCTGTAGCGACCGAATACGGACGAATCATCGGTAAGAAGGTAGGTACCGCCAACCGAGAATGACGTATTGTCAGCGTCGTAGTTCACGTTGCTGATGTTGGCGCTGTTCTCGTTGAGAACACGCACACCACCAGCGATAAAGCCGGCTGAAGTAGCACCGGGGTTTTCAAGCAGCGCATCGCTGTCCAGACGCGTAATCACGCCATTTACGACGGTAAATTGCCCAACCGTGCCATTGCCATTGAGGTCGGCCGGCGCGCTCCCGCCGCAACAGCCGTCCAGGCGCTGCCCTCGAGCTTGCACGTCGTCATAACGGGCAGAGATATCGATGGTGGCGCGATCACCCACATCAAACCCCACATTCAAGTAGGGCGCGATGGTGCGGTAATCAAGGTCCCAATTCCAGGACAGAAAACTCTGAGTCAAAGCGCCGTTGTCCGCCAACACAACGTCGACCGGATTGCCGTCGGCATCGATGCCTGCGTCGACGGCCACGAACTCAATGTTTTGCGAGTTCTGACCGTTAAGCGTCTGCATGCGGGTATGCCAGCTGTTCCATGAGGTTTCAATCGCCTGCTTCGAATAGTACAGACCACCTGTCACCCGAACGCCTTCACCATCCCACGTAAATTCCAGATCGTTTGCCATCAACCCAAGATCATGAATGCGTGTGTCGAACAACAGGTTGGTATAAGCCAGTTGGTTGGGATCGGCGGCCTCACCGTTAACGGTAGCGAGTACGCCACCGGAACAGTCGAGACTGACGCCGCCAACTGACGCGCTGGTACAAAGCGCAATGCCCTTGTTGTCTATCGTGTCGGTACCGCCGGCGAAGCCATCGGTAAACGGCGAGATAAATCCACCCGCAATGTCAGAGGTGCGAAACTTGTTGTTCACGATCCAGCGATCGTTCAGTGCTTTTTCGAATTCGAAGCCGAAGGCCGAGACCTTCGATTCAATGCCGTCTGATACAGCACGCGTGACCGGATTACCAAACTGGTCGAACGTGGTGATGTTGTCAGTTTGGGCGGACTGAATTGCTTCATTGCTCGCGTCGAAGCCCGGAGCCGGGCCGTATGAGCCACCACCCTCGACCCGTACGGCGCCGGGCAGGTACGTCGTTACCTTGTCGTCAAGATGTTTCAGATAGAAGGTCAGGAATCCGTCGTCGAGTTCCTTGGTGATGTTGGCTTTGATCTGGCCACCGTTGTCACCGTTGAAGCCCGTTTCGCGTACCCCTTCGCCATCGCGAAAAAACCCGCCCACGTGGTAGGTCAATCCATCGTTGATGCTGCCACCATATTCGAAGTCGGTGCGAAATTCGTTGAAGTCCACACCGAAGCTCATGCCAACACTGCCGACGTCGTCGCCGCCTTTCTTGCTGATCATGTTGATGATACCGCCGGGCGAGTTACTCGCAAGCGTAGAAGCAGAACCACCACGGATGCTCTCGATTCGACCGATTGTCACGTCCGACCGGATCCAGTTATCGGTGTTACCGAAATTAATATCGCCGTATTCAAGTACGGGCAGGCCGTCTTCATGAATCTGCATGAATTTCGAACCACCGGTCGCCAACGGAATGCCGCGAATTGTGATGTTGGCGTTGCCACCGCCACCGGAAGACTCTGCGCGAATACCCGGTAGCGCTCGGAAGATTTCGGCGGTGGATCGCGGTGCCAGCTTTGCGATGTCATCGGAGGGCAGTGCGCTCACAGAGACACTTGCCTCAAGTTTGGTGGCACCCTGACCGGCGACACCGGTTACGATTACCTCCTCAACGACCGGACCCTCGTCACCCTGCTGCGCTGCAGCCGACATTGCCATGAAAGATGACAGCGCAACCACTGTGGTGGTGGCAAGCCTGTTACATACGAGTTTGAATTGATTTGGCATAGCTCTGTTCCCCATTTTTTCTTCGATACGGCGCATGGCGCATCACGTGCCGATGAAGACTAGGAAACACTGCAATCGATTGCAAATCACATCGAGTGCAACCGATTGCATTCTTGATAAATATATGTTTTTAATAATCTTAATGTGCACTCAGCGTAGCATTATGTTGCATTGCGCTAATTCGCTGTGCGCACATCGAAAGCTGAGAACCCTCTGCTAATGAGCTTGAAACAACTATGACTATTTGTGTGCTGGGCGAAGCGCTAATCGACCTCCTCGAGCAACCTGACGGCCTGTTTGCTGCTCACTTGGGTGGCTCGCCCTACAACGTCGCAATCGGTCTGGGTCGTCTGAATGCGCCTGTAAACTATCTGTCACCGATCTCAACGGATAAATTCGGGCAAGCGCTGCGTCACTCGCTGATTGCAGAAGGTGTCAACGTTCCGGATACGACGCGGTCGGAACGACCTACCTCGCTCGCAGTTGTGGTGATCGATGATCATGGCCAGCCTTCATATCAGCTTTATAGAGAGGGCGTTGCGGATACCGACTTCACGTTTGACGAAGCAATCGCTGGAATTCCTGCTACGTCCAAGGTGTTTCACACTGGCTCACTCGCGCTGGCGTCAAAAACTCGGCCACGGGTAGAACGCCTGATTCGATCGTTGCGCGAACGCAGTGTTCTGATCAGCGTTGACTTGAACATTCGCATCGGCGTTTGCGAAGACACTGGGGCGTATCTGGACGGTGTTCGCGGCCTGATACCGATATGCGATCTGGTCAAGGGCAGTGATGAAGACCTCGCTCATCTTTATCCTGACATGGCCCCTGAGGCGGCGGCCAGGCAAATTCTTGCCACGATGTCTGAAGGAATGGTGGTGCTGACCCAAGGCGCAAAAGGCGCCGCGTTGATGACAAGGCATCTGGCATTGAGCCAGGCTGGCGAACCCATCCAGACGGTGGTTGACACGGTGGGCGCCGGCGACACCTTTCAGGCAAATTTCCTCGCGCAGACACACGAAGAGGCAACACGCCGTGGCGGATTTTCACGCATCCCCCGAAGACAACTGAAAGTCGCACTGCGCCGCGCGGTGGCGGCTGCGGCGATCAACGTGTCGCGCGCGGGCTGCAATCCACCATCCAAAGATGAGGTTGACGCCTTCCTGTTACGTGCCGCAACCTGATAGGCCATGGCAATATCCGCCACCTTCTCACCACGCATCGAAATATGGCTTAGCCTTGAACAGCATACCCGTCGCCGCCGAAGTTGAGATCGACGCCCTGTGCGATGTGTTTGATCGCAGCCAGCGACTGCTGGTGCTCACCGGCGCCGGCATCAGCACCGCCTCAGGCATCCCCGACTATCGCGACGACAACGGCGACTGGAAACGCAACGCTCCGATGCAGTTCAGGGACTTCGTAGACAACAAGACAGCGCGCCAGCGTTACTGGGCGCGAAGCATGATCGGCTGGCCGCGCATTCGTCATGCAAAACCGAACGATGCGCACAAGGCGTTGTGCCAGCTTGAATCCGAGGGGCTACTGCACACGGTCGTAACGCAAAACGTGGATCGTCTTCATCAGCGTGCCGGCAGCCAGCGCGTGATCGATCTGCACGGGCGTCTTGATGAGGTGATGTGTCTTGAACACGGACACACACAGCCGCGCGAGGACTATCAGGCAGAGCTTATGGCGAGAAACCCCGAGTGGGCTGAGCTTGACGCCACTACCGCCCCTGACGGCGATGCCGATCTGGACGGCCAGGATTTTTCAAAGTTCGACGTGGCCCCCTGCCCCACCTGCGGCGGCGTGATCAAACCAAGCGTGGTGTTCTACGGCGAGTCGGTACCTGCGGCAACCACGAGCGCCGCTAACGCCGAGCTTGATGCTGCAGATACGCTGCTGGTCATCGGCTCATCGCTGATGGTGTTCTCCGGCTATCGCTTCGCGCGGACCATGGCACAGACCAATCGCTCGGTAGCAATGCTCAATCGCGGCAAATCCCGCGCCGACGATCTGATCGGCCTCAAAGTGGAGGCCGATATCGCCACCACCCTCAAAGCGATCACGAACAGACTCATTGGATAGCGCTCGCGGCCCGGATATACTCGCACCTCGGTGTGGGCCTGTAGCTCAGTTGGTTAGAGCAGGGGACTCATAATCCCTTGGTCCCAGGTTCGAGTCCTGGCGGGCCCACCAATATGATCAAATACCGGACATCCGTAGCCGCCGGATGTATTTCAACACGCGCTTGAAGGACTCGATTAGTCCAAACCGGCATAAACAATCGAGTTGTAGGCCTCTGTGTACCATCGCATGTACATCATCAGGACAAAATGCTCGCCACAACGAACATGGTCGCTTACCCCCTCCACCACGGAATAGGTTCCAGATTTCAGCGCTTGGAACTTTACCTCTTCCGGCATGGCCATACTGAAAATTTCAGGTTGCGCGCCTTGTGAAAGCGCCAGATACGTCACGCCGTCCTCCGTAAGTGCAGCCAATGCGTCAGCGACAGGATCCTGATCTAAGTACGGGCGCAGCAACGCCGCGTAATCACACGAGTCAAAACGATTTACCATTTCGCGCGTGTTGTTAGAGTACCTGTACTCCTGATCGTAGAAATCCAGGATTTTCTTGGCGGCCACGACTTGGTCACCAATCTTGCGACCCGGATTTATTTCTTGATCCTTGCAACCAGTCATGACGCCTAGAATAGCCAAACATGTCACGCAAGTTTTTCGTAGCACACAAGCTCCCGGCTTCCGGCGCAACGGAATCCGTCTGTTTACATCCATTGGCTCACCGTTTGCTGAGGTTATTTTCACGCTTGAGTGACACGACGCTAAGACCTCCACATCCAGGGACTACCGATTCGCTGTACCCAGGCGTCTGCGGCCAGCAAGCGCACATTCTCGTCTGCCCCATTTCGTTTCTGACGCTTACGCTTCCTTATCACTCAGAACGCAATGTCGATAAAGAATTTCCGTGAAGCAACTCACCATACTCGGCTTGCTGGCGATCACGGCATGTCTTATCTACGTAAACTTCCAACTGAGCCCGGCTCAATCAGCTGATAAGAGACAACATGACGGATCGATGCATACGCAATGTCCGATCCGTGAGGATCACCCACCTACCCTTGCTAGACGCCGAGCATGGCTCTGATGCTGTTCACCCGCTTTCTGAGCCCGTAATTCCGCATTTTGCGGAAACCTGAGCAAAAAAGGGAAAGTGCAGGC
>CAZXCL010000123.1:0-7204 GCA_964639265.1 uncultured Gammaproteobacteria bacterium
GCTGCATGCGAGTGACATCATGCTTTCGACCACCGCGCTTGAGGGCGTGAGTGCGCATAACGTGTTGCCGGTGGACATCGAGCAGATCGATGACGATGGACAAGGACGGTGTTGTGTGACGCTGCGCTGCGGTGAGTTGCGGTTGAGCGCGCGCATTACGCAGGCGTCGTTGCGGCGGATGACACTTGCAGTTGGAAAGAGTACTTTCGCTGTATTCAAAGCGGAGAACTTGCGCACGCGGTGACTCACCGCAGTTCAGTGACTTGATCATTTTCGCGTTACGAAAGCGTCATTGCAGAGGTTGGCGCTTGCTATCACGGTTCGCGATTACGCTGTTTTTGAACCCCAAAGCTTGCGCGCGTGATATCTCCGCACACCGTTTGACATTGCCTCGCTACAGGGGCGACGATGCAGGAAGGATGTCGCCGGATATCAGCAAAATTACAGAAGCAAGGAAAGCTATTAGAAAGGCGAGAGATCGGCGCCAACCCCGAGACTAATCTTACTTTTGGGAGAGAACTATGACAGGTAGCAGACGCAACGGCGTCGCGGGCCTTTGTCTTACGGCGCTGACCGCCGTGAGCGTTGGCGCGATGGCAGAACAAGGCAAGGCCAAAGAGGAGGGTATGTCGGGCAGGGAGCTGATGCGCGCGTGCGCAATGCTCGACGATTCCAGTAAGAGGCCGTTCATGGACGGTCTATTGAACTATCTGCTGGTCAAATGCGGCCGGCAAAACGAACTCGGACGTGTGGCGTCGGTACCGTACGATGGCGACGGCGAGGAGAATCGTATTCCAGGCACCGATGTGCTGGTCAACGATCCCTCGGGCGACAGCGGTACTTCGAGAACGCAGAATGAAACCTCCATTGCTCGCGATCCGGTTACCGGTACGCTGTGCTCCGGTTTCAACGATTCGTTTTCGGGCGTGACCGAAGGCACCGGTTTCACCGGCTTCGCTCGATCCACTGACGGTGGCGACACCTGGACCGACAACGGAGCGTTCGATCCGGCCAGCAGCGGCGACCCGAGCATGATCTGGCGTCAGGCCGACGGCAATTTCTATCTGGCGACACTGCGCAACGGTGGGTTGGGCATCTATCGCTCCACCGACGACTGCCAGACGATGGATTTCATTTCTCAGGCATCCGATGGTGGTGATGACAAAGAGCTGCTTGCCGTGGATAACAATGTCGGCAGCCCGAACTTTGGTCGTATCTACATGGTGTGGACCGACTTTGGTATCGACGCGTCGATTTACTCGATCTTCTCCGATGACGGGGTCAACTGGTCGAGTCAGGTGCGCATCAGTGCCCCGGGCGAAGGGGTGCAGGGCGCATGGCCGATTGTGGCACCGGACGGTACGTTCTATGTGGCCTGGGTGCGTTTCAATGGCGCGACCGTTGACATGCAGATAACGCGTTCGACCGATGGTGGCGTTACGTTCACGCGTGGTACCAATCCGCTGACCGATGGCACCAACCCGGCGGACGCAGCGGCGACCGGTGCCTGCGGGCGCTCGGCGCTGAACGGCAACGTGCGCTATCTGGCATCGCCGCAGATTGCAGTGACGCCCAATGGCGATCTGCACGTGGTCTATCCCTACGATCCGGACGGCGCGAACACCGGCGACACCATCGACGTGTTTTATCGCCGCTCGCTCGACGGCGGTGACACCTGGCTGCCGGAAGTGCGCATCAACGACGACACGACGTTGACCGATCAGTTCTTCCCAACGTTGAGCGCCGGCCCGACCGGTCGCATCGTGATTACCTGGTATGACCGTCGCAATGATCCGGCCAATAACTTGCTGGTCGACTACTATTCGGCCACGTCCGAAGACGGCGGTGCGAGCTTTGGTCCAAATGAACGGCTTTCTGACGTCAGCTCGCCGATCGTGCTCGATCCTAACCTCGCGACCTGCTATCACGGCGACTACGATCAGCAGATTCAGACTGAATCGGCGGCCATTATTCAGTGGGCGGACGACCGCGACGTCAATGGTCAGAACGATCCCAATACCTATGTGGATCGCAACGTGTTCGCGCCGGACTTCGCTTTGCAGACGACCGATCCAATCGCGCAGGTCTGCGCACCGGACGATGCCGTCTACAACCTCAACATCACGCAGATTCTCGATTTTGACGATCCGGTGGCGATGTCCTCTGCCAACGTGCCGGCCGGCGCGACGGGCAACTTCAGTGTGAATCCGGTCGCCCCGGGCGGCAGCACGGTGTTTACGATCGGCAATACCGATGGTGCAGTTGCCGGCGACTATGTCATCGACGTGACCGGCACGGCTGATGGTCGCTCGCGTTCCGCTCAGCTTATGCTCGGCTTGTCCACGGACATCCCGGCGGCAGTGACGCTGGCGGAGCCCGTTAGTGGAGCAGTGGATGTCAACACGTCGCCGGTGTTTACCTGGTCGGCGGCCGATCAGGCGGCCAACTACACGATTGAAATCGCCACCGACGCCGATTTCACCAACATCGTGGAGACCGGTACGTCCGAGACGACATCGTTTGCGTCCAACGTGGTGCTCGATTCTCTGACCGAGTACTTCTGGCGCGTGACGCCGGATAACATCTGCGGCAGTGGTGAAGCATCGGCGGCCTCGTCGTTCACGACGGCCAATCTGATCTGCATTACGCCCGATCTGACGATTGGTGTTGATGATCCCGGAGTCGAAAGTTCAGCGTCGCTGCTGGCCAGCGGCACGATCACCGATCTGGATGTGTCTATCGAAGCACCGCACTCGTGGGTGGGTGATCTGATCTTTACGCTGACGCATGACGACACCGGCACCAGCGCCGTGATCATCGACCAGCCAGGATTCCCCGATCTGGATCCGCAGTTTGGCTGCAGTGGCGATGATATCGACGTACTGCTCGATGACGAAGCCGCACTTCCGGTGGAAGACGAGTGCAGCAACCTGCCTGCGATCGCCGGTACGTTCTCACCAAACAATCCGCTGTCGGTCTTTGACGGAGAGAGCCTGTCCGGCACGTGGACACTCAACGTGGTGGATCGTTTCCCGGACGCTGACGACGGCACGGTCGTCGAGTGGTGCCTGATCCCGTCGACGCAGGGCGCTATCGAAGACACGGACGGCGACGGCGTCGCGGATGATGTAGACAACTGCACGTTGACCGTCAATCCCGATCAGCGCGACACCAACGGAGACGGATTTGGCAACGCATGTGATGCCGACCTCAACGACGATTGCGTCGTGAACTTCGTCGATCTGGGGCTGCTGCGTTCGGTGTTCTTCACCGCGGATGCGGACGCTGATTTCAACGGTGATGGCACCGTGAACTTTGTCGATCTCGGTTTGATGCGTCTCAGCTTTTTTGGTCCACCGGGGCCAGCTGTGGAGCCTAACGCTTGTTCGGCTGCTAACTAGCCAGACTTTTTCTGGCTAGCGACAAAAAAAGGGGTCGGACGAAAGTCCGGCCCCTTTACTTCATGTAGCCGCGCAACGCGCTAACGTCCATCCGGTAAAGCTCTGAAGAGTCACTCTTCATCAGATAGCCCAACTTGTTCACCTTCCAGACATGCGTTTCGTTGTTCAGGTCGAAATGCATTTCGTATTCGAACATGGGCATGAGTTTTTCATAGCGACGTTCGCGTTGTTGCCAGGCGTTATGCAGCGCAAGGCGCAAATCGGTCTCGTCGATTTTGGTCGCGGTCTTTGACGCGTCCCTCGAGATCAGCACCACATTGCGCATGCCAGACTCCTGAGCCATCGCGCTTTCGACCGGCGCGTCAGTTGTTTCGCAGGCTGAGGCCAACAGCCCAATGCACACCAACAGACCAACCCTGATTTGTGTAAAGGTCTTGCTCACGCTTGTCTCCCGCTGTGAATCGATGTCTTGCGCCGTCGCGTACAGGCGGCCAACAGACTCAGCGACAACAAAGGCCAGCCGAGTGCACCACCACCACCGCCGCCAGATGAGGGCGGATTGACCGGTGGCACGTCGCTCACGGTTACGCTAACGGTAGCCGTGTCCTGAGCCCCGGACGGATCGGTGACGGTTACCTCGAAGGTCAGGCTTGCAGTCGCGCTCACCTCTGGCGCCGTAAACGTTGCGGTGGCGGAGTCTGCTCCGGCCAACGTGACCGTTGTCCCCGCGGTCTGTGTCCACGCGAACGACAAGGTGTCCCCGTCAGCATCGCTGCTGGCAGAGGCGTTCAGGCTGACCGCGCCGCCTTCATTCACGTTAATCGCGCTTGGCGTGACAACGGCCATCGGTGCGGCGTTGACGTTGTTGACGGTAACGTTGACGGTGGCGCTGTCACTGGCACTAAAGGGATCGGTGACGGTGACCTCAAAGGACAATGACGTCGTGGCGGTAACCGGCGGAGCGGTAAACGTTGGCGTTGCCGATGCGCTGTCAGACAGAACGACGGCCGTGCCGTTGGTTTGCACCCACGCGTAGGTCAGGGCATCGCCATTGCTGTCGGTGCTTTGGCTGGCGTCGAGTTGAACAACGCTGTTTTCGTCCGTCGTGATTGTATTCTGCGCCACCACAGCCACCGGTGGCTGGTTACCACCCTGATTGTTAACGACAATCGCGGCGCTTGTCTCGGCGTCGCAGCCCCCGCTATTCGTGACCGTTAGCGCCACGTTGCCGACGAAGCTCGACCCGTAGGTAAACGTGGGCGACGCCTGCGTGCTGTCGATCACATCGTCGCCATCAAAATCCCAGGCATACGTCAGACCGCTGGTGTCGCCGGTCACGGTCGAGGTGAAGCTCACCGGCTGTCCCACTTCGGCCGGATTCGGATTGATCGCAAACAATGGGTTGGGTGCCGTGCATGCGTCGGTGCCATCGATGGCGATGATGCCGGTGTTGGCCGGGTCCAGCCAGGCTTTCAGTTGCGAGGCCGGCGTGCCGCCGCCTTCCCACTGAGACGCAAAGCGACCATACCAGTCGGGCGAATCGCTCGAACACGATGCGAACCCGCCGGACAGTGTGCCGACGATTCTGCGCTGATCGTTCCAAAGCCCGGAGCCCGATGAGCCGGGCTCCGTCGTGCCCTCGTTCCAGGAGGCGATACGCAGCTGGTTGCCGTTTGGCGATGGATTGTCTTCCAGAAACTCGGTGACGGTGGCCGGCTCGAAATCGAAGCTAATTCGTTTTTCGTCGCCGGAAGGATGGTGGATCGCGACGGATGATGTCGGCGGGGCGGTGCTCGCGTCCCAGCCGGCCCAATGGACGTTGAACGCAGCACTTGGCGTGCTGTCCAGTTCCACCAGCGTGACATCGCCCAGGGCAATCGGGCCACCGCCGCCACCCCAGGTCGCGCGAAGCGTCGCGCCGCTCTGCGACTGGGCACGCGAACCGTCAGGCGTACCGTCGCACACGGACGTCTCAAAGTTCCAGAACAGCACCATGGATTGCACTTCAGCAACGGTCGACACGCAGTGATTTGCCGTCAAAAAATAGGGCGTGAGGTCACCGGTAGCGTTGTTGACCAGACTGCCGGTGCACACGAACGACGATCCACCGGTCGAAAAACTATAGCTTGCGACGGAACGGATTTCGTCGCGCCAGGCGTCGCCTTGCGGGCACACAACATCGATATTGCAGCTGCCGGACTTTTGGCCGGCCGTCGCCTTGGTGCTTCTGTAACCGTGATTGACGCTGTGGATATTGAAGCGCAGGTACGGCTTCATTTTGCTCGGAACGTTGATCTCGATAAACGCGGTGTCTCCCTCAATGATCGGTGTCCACAGCTGTCCGTGGGACTTGTTGTCCCTGTCGGTGTAGGGGCCAAGCACCTGCTGGTGGCTTTCGTCGTACACAAACAGCCGGGTACCGGCCGGCAGGAAGACATCGTCAAATCCGAAACTCAAGGACTGCGCGCCATCCGCACTTACCGGCAGACGCCACACCTGCGTCTTGCCCTCGTCGAACCACTCGCCCTTTGCGGTGAATTCGCCGGTGGTTTTCTCAACATGGTTTATCGCGAATCGGTACGGCGCCACGGTGCCGTCGGTTTGCTCATCTTCGCGTTCGATGCGACGCATCTCGAGCGGCGCAAAATGCAGCGACTGCGTCTGCGCTATCCCCCCGCTGCGCTTAAAACTCAAGGGTTGTTCTGGCGTCTTGTCGGCCAGCGCACTGGCCGAGCCAAACAGAACCGAACAAAACGTCAAAACGCGGATCAAACTCTTCATAAGGCTGGTACCTGTCCGTGCGCCGTGCGCTGAATCGTGCAAACGTTGATGAATAATACGACTCTGCTCGTATTGGGCAAGTTCCACTCAGGACGCTAGGGATTGGTCTGCACATTCCCTTCACGCCGCGGATCGGCCGCGCCACGTAGCCCTTCGGGTGTCACCAGAATCATATGCAGCCCGGAGTTCTCACCCTCGCGCTCCTGCACGTCGTAGCCGGCAGCGGTCAGAATGTTCGCCGCCTCTTTGCCCGCATCACTGGCAATCTCAACGCGCACCTTGTCGCCGCGCGCGATGATATTGGGCAACGCCACGGCTTCCTCGGGCGTCAGACCCTGAGCGAGCACGCCGAGCGTGGCTTTGGAAACATACGCGACGATCGAGTTGCCACCGGGTGATCCGTTCACCAGCATCAGTTCGCTGTCGTCATCAAACACCATGATCGGTGACATCGACGAGCGCGAGCGTTTGCCCGGTTGCACCAGATTGGCCGGGGCCTTGCCGTCGCCCGGGTCGCGGGAAAAATCGGTCATCTCGTTGTTGAGCAAAAAGCCGTGTACAAAACGCGAGGAACCGAACGGCGCTTCGACCGTGGCGGTCATCGACACGGCGTTGCCGTCGCTGTCGATGATCGAAAAATGGGTCGTGCCGCCGATTTCCTGCGTTGTGTCCTGACCAAAGTCCCAGCGCGAAGCGGCCTGACGCAGCACCTTGGCCGGATCGCCGTGTTTGGATGGTTCGTCGGGCGCGAAGCGGTCGCCGGCTCTGGCCTCGAGGTAGCGCGCATCGATCAATGCGCGCGCCGGCACATCGGCAAACGCGGGATCGCCAACAAAGTGGTCGCGGTCGGCGTAGGCCAAACGCTGTGCATCCACAAAAGCACGCAGCTGGGCTTCGTCACCTTGCGCATCGCCAAGCAGTTTGTCGTAGAGATTGACGATCATAATCTGCGCCAGTCCCGAGGAGGGCGGTGGTGCCGAACACATGGTCATGTCGCGGTACTCGCCGCAGATCGGTGTGCG
>CAZXCL010000124.1:0-2034 GCA_964639265.1 uncultured Gammaproteobacteria bacterium
CAATTTTTCTGCTTCGCCTAATAAGATCAAGAAAAGAGGGCATTTCCGTGATTTCAGGTTTCCCAGTGCACACCGTCCTGGCCACGCTGGCCGCTGCCATCGCGATTCCCAGCGCCGCAGATACCAACCCACCCGCCGATTTCAACGGCGACGGCCACTCCGACCTGTTAATCGGCCTACCCGGCAAGCTGGTTAACGGCATCCCGCTCACTGACAACGATCAGGGCGCTGTCTTTGCCGTCTACAGCAACGGCACCATCCTGTCGAACTCCGGCGCCGATCTCTTCCACCAGGACACCAGCGGCATTGCAGGCGTGGCCGAAATCAACGATTTCTTCGGCCAGGCCGTCGCCACCGGCGATTTCAACAACGACGGCTACTCGGACGCCGTGATCGGCGCGCCCGGCGAAAATTTCGAAGACGGCTTTTTCAATCGCTTCGACGCCGGCATGATCCACGTCATTTATGGCTCGAGCGGTGGACTAACCTCCTCGGGCGACGAGTCGTTCCATCAGGACTCGGCCAACATTCAGGGCGAACAGGAAACCGGCGATTTCTTTGGCAGCGCACTGGCGGTCGGCGATTTTGATGCGGACGGCTACGACGACGTCGCCGTCGGTGTCCCCGGTGAGGACATCGGCAGTGGCCCCGAGGGTAGCGGTCTGGTGCATATTCTATACGGCAACGCGGGTGGGGTGTCCGGTCGTGATCAGATGTGGCATCAGGAAAACACCGGCGTCGGCTCCACTGTCGCAGAATTCAACGACGAGTTTGGCACCACCCTCGCCACAGGCGATTTTGACGGCGACGGCTACGACGATCTTGCCATTGGTGCGCCACGCGAGGACATCGGCAATGAAGCGGGCGCCGGGCTGGTGACGGTGCTTTACGGCGGCTCGTCCGGACTGTCCGCCAGTGGCGATCAGGTCTGGGGGCAGGACTCGACGGGTATCCAGGGTGCGGCCGAGAGTGACGATTTTTTCGGTGGCGCACTGGCCGCTGGCGATTTCGACAACGACGGCTTCGACGATCTGGCCGTCGGCGTGCCCGAAGAAAACCTGCCCGGCGGCGTTGATGCTGGTGCCGTCGCGGTGCTGTTTGGCAGCGGCGGTGGGCTGACCAACCGCGACGCCTTCATCACGCTCGACAGCCCAACGTTTCGACATCGCCAGGCGCCCAGCGACGAATTTGGCAGCGCATTGGCCGTCGGCGATTTTGACGGAGACGGCGTCGACGACCTGGCCGTCAGCGCCCCGAAGAAAGACGACGTGCGCGGCGCCGGTTGCGGCATGGTCTGGGTGATGCGTTTCGACACGGTGGACGACCGCTTCGAACAAACCGCGCTACTGCCAGGGCAGGGCTGCGTCACGCTTCTTACCGATGGTGAGTACTTTGGCGCCTCGTTAACCGCGCTGGACATCAACGGCGATGGCATCAGCGATCTGGCCGTCGGTGCGCCGAACGGGCAGGGCACTACGCAGACGCGGGCCGGCAAGGTGTATTACTACCTCGGCCCGGTCAACATTCTCAATCGCATGGACGTTGTGCAGCAGGACCGCATCTGCTGTTCCAACCCGGAAAGTCCGGATGATTTCGGCTCATCGCTGTCCTCGTCGTCCTGGCGCGATCGCTAAGCGGGGGAATGACCATGCAACGCACTATCAAACAACTGATCTTTACGACGCTTCTGACTCTAATGTCGGTGGCAAGCTATGCTAACGACAATGAAACCGTCGTGACCATCTACTTCTCGGGCACCAATCTCAACAGTGGCGACTGGGACCCGAACAACAGTCCCTACGGTCGCTCCGAAACCATCGCCACGCTGTATCGTCAGCAGCGCGATCAGCCCCATCACCACAAAGGCATTGTTAACGGCATCGTCCAGAGCTTCGACGGCGATCCGTTCCAGCCCAACTGGGGCGCACAGCTGAGCAACGCGGTGAGCATCTTCAACGCGCGTCCCGCGTGCACGGGCCAGTGCGTGATCCTGAATCTGGTGGGGTTCAGTCGCGGCGCGGTGTCGACCATGCA
>CAZXCL010000124.1:2134-7192 GCA_964639265.1 uncultured Gammaproteobacteria bacterium
ACGATCACCTGAGCCCGATCTTCGATTCCTACTACAACTTCATGCGCGAGTTCAGCCTCGTCGCCCCAGCCGACATCGACCTGCGCGAACGCTGGTCGGGCAGCGGCTGCGTGGCCGCGGAGACCGCCGACGAGGCACGCATCTACGAGCGCTGCGTCTACACCGAGGGATACAACGTTCCCTTGCCGCTCGGCTTTTCCGACAAGCCAATCGATGAGGTCGATAACTTGCACTGGTTGAACTCACAAAGCGGCGGCGAGTACCGACTGTGGCGCTTGCTGGAGGAGCGCGGGTTTCTCGATACCGACGACGACGGTGTGGACTATAGTCTTGATAACTGCCGAGCGCTGGCAAATCCGGACCAGCGCGATACCGACGGTGACGGCATTGGCAACGCCTGCGATGCGGATCTGAACAACGACTGCGTGGTCAACTTTGTTGATCTTGGCATGCTTCGCCTGATGTTCTTCTCCAACAGTCCGGATGCCGATTTCAACGGTGACGGTGTCGTGAATTTTGTGGATCTGGGGCAGATGCGGTTGGCGTTTTTTGGTGCACCGGGGCCGAGCGCCAACGGTTGCAATTGAGTATCAAGGGTTTTCCCTAGGGGCGCACGTGAGCGCTTGCTTTTAGGCTGCCAGTAGCGTTTCAAAACCGGTGCTGGACATGACTTCTGTCAACGACTCTTTCATCTCTCGCCTTCCCGAAGAGGATCGCCTGGCGATCCAGGCATCGTCCATCGAGACGGCCGAACCGGCTCCTCGGGTTACACCAGGCGAGGCGCTTGAGCAGATTCAGTCCAACCCGGCGCCGTCGCCCACGGCCGCCGCGCGCTTCGGACCGGAGGATCAGCAGGCGGTCTATCAAAGCCAGCTGACGGCGTACCATCAGGAACAGGCTGCGCTGGCCGAGCAAGCCCTGGAGAATTCTGAGCCGAGCTTTGATGACTTTGACGCCTTGCCGCCGATCGTGGCGCGCGCCGAGTACGATTCGGCGCTGGCAGAATACAACGCCGATCCGGCCGTTCGGGAATTGCGTGCGCTGCAGGCCTACGAGGCGCCGCCGCTTGACGATGTGGTGGCTACGCCAGAGGCGGACACACCCACCGATCTGAACAGCCTTGCCCAGCAGGCGGTTGCAGATGTGCATGCGTTGCCGCTGCCAGACACCACTGATATGTCCGGGCTGCCGCCAAGCCTGTTTTTCTCTTCGGTGTATCGCGGGCGCGTAGCAGAATTCAACGCCCAGCGTGCTGAATCGGCGCAGATGGCGCTCGATGGTCTGCGCCCTACATCAGAAGAACTGCAGGCGATGCATCCGACGCAAGCGCAATACGCCCTCGACGATTTCAACAGCAACCCGTACGTTGCGGAGCTGGAGAGAATCGTGGCCGAAGCGCAAGCCGATCCGTATACGATTCCGGCGTACTTGCGCAACGACACAGGCGCATCGCAGCCGGACGTCAATGCACCGCTGACGACAACCGAAGTACGCGAAGGCTTGTCGTTACTTGGCATCGATATTCCGGAGAACGCTTCGCCCGCGACATTTGCCGCGGGCCAGGAGATCCTCGACACGCTACCGGATTTTGTTCTCGGACCGTTGATCAGTCCCGGTACCGAGGTCAGTTTTGAGACGCCGATTGCGGGCCTGAGTACACCCGGATTTTTGCCATACGGCGGTGGCGCTCAGATCACCGTTGAGGGCGAAGTGGAACTGGGTGACGTGCAGACCGGCCTGAATTTTGAACAAACCCAGAGGTTTGATCTGACGGTCCAGACCCGGGGCGAGGTGTCGCTCAACTATGGCGCAAGTCGAACCACCATGCAGCGAATAATTAACCGTCTTGATGGATTGTCGCCGCAAGCGCAGGAGTTGCTCGATAGTTCGCCGTTGCTTGATCGCGTACTGCGTGGTCGCAGCTCACCGATAACGGCCGATTTCTCAAGCTATGCAGGCGCGCAGCTCAATTACCAGGCCGTGGTAACACCGGAGCAGGGTGCACGGCTTGCCGATGGTGATACCAGCGTCCTGCCCAATCCACTGGATCCATTGAACATGGCGCAGGGCACAGGTGTGTTGATCGAAGGCGCCTCGCTGGAGGGCAGTTCGTTTGAGCTTACCGCACGCTTGCGCGGCCCACTGCGGGCGATTGCCGAGGGCTCTACTACAACACTGGACGGTTATGGCTTTAGCGTGACACGCCTTGAGGGCAGCCTGGTAGAAGTGCAGGCGGGTCCGATGGAAGCGGTCGAGCACGATCTGTTTCTTGGGCTTGGTACGAGCAACTTCAATTTTGGTGTCGGCACCAGCCAGGAGTTTTCGACCCACGATGTGCAGATCGCGAGAATTGATCTGAGCACAGAAGAAGGCCAGCAAGCCTATCAGGCATTTATCAGTACGGGGCAGGTGCCCGACTGGAGCCCGCCAGGCGTGCAGGCGTCAGGCGTGACGTCTGTCTATGCGTCCGAGAGCAGCGCCGGACTTGAAGCTAACGCTGGCGGCCTGTCGGTCAATTTCGAGTTTGGCAGCCACGATTACGACGCACGCTGGACAAACTGGCAGGACGGTTCGCGGACCCTTACCGATCAGTACATCAGCAATGACAACCACACCGCACTCGTCACCGCCGATCTCGATCCCCAGGGTGAACTCGACAACGCGCAGTGGACCATCGTCGTATCCGACGTGGACGGCGGTCAAAGTGGCTATCTGGCGCAAGCGATGAACAACGGTACGACGCAGTTCGATCAGGATCAGCACGTGCAGTTGAGCTTCACCAGCGAAGAGCTGATGCAACTGCGCAGCATCGTGCGAGAGGGGTATGAAGATAGCGATCACGGACGCGACTTGCTTGCCCGGCTCGATGCCGACCCCGATGGCGCCTTCGGCCTCAATGAGCATCTGGCTGCTACCTCCACACCCGAAGAGGTCTGGGACGTGATCAGCAACCCGTTCTGGAAAGAAGAAATTCCGGAGACATTTCTGTCACTAAGCTTGGATAATGGCGGCACCCTTCCTGGTACGCTGAACACACAGACTTCCAACTGAGCCCCGTCGAATTTGAGTGCGACGGTGTCACGCCTGATCTCCGGTGCCACTGCGATTTTTCCTTCTGGAAACGACTCGCCACGCGTAGTAGGGCGCGGGCAGAACCGTAAGAGAAGCAAAAGCCATCACGAAATCACGGTTCATCGCTCCATAAACGGCCATTCCGAGACTGCCAAGCCCAATTCCAACGGCGCCACCAACAATCACTGCTGGTGGAAAAAGACCACCATCGGCCCGACCGCGACCACTGATCAGGCGAGCGCTCACGATTAACAGTGGCCAGCCTAGGACAATCAACATTGCGGCCAGTAGCGCGAGGCTCGGATCTGTGAGCATCTCAATGGCCAGGCCGATGCCAGAACAAAGAAGCAGAAGGGCTGGGCCAAGCAAAATGATGCCCGTAACAATCTCAAACAAACGCCCGGCATCGGATTCGTATTGGCTTTTTCGATTTCGACTCATCTGGCAGTGTGTCCCTACAAGGCGCCCAACGCGGTCCCCAGGGCAATGAAAACGGTTACGGCTACGGTAATCAGACTCGAAATCAGGATGCCGAAAACAACGACAGGCTGTTTCTCGCTTCGTGTTGTCATCAATTGGGGCAAAACAAAACAAATCAATCCGGCCAGCCCTATCAAGAAGCCCATCTCGAGTTTCATGTAAGCCGGCAAGCGGCCGCCAACCGTCAATGCCCAGGCAAGTCCGCTCAGCAGAGGCAGAACCGCCATGTAGATGGAAAATAGTCTGGCGCCAAATCCGGAGTTAATCCATGCGCCCAAGGCACCGACGCAAAGATACACAGTGGCGATAAGAGAGAAAAAAATGACGGCTTGCGCTTCAAATGACATGGGATTGGATGAGTCGTGGGGTTGATCGGTAACAATCGACGCATGTAGTGCTGATTGCAAACAGTTTAGGCCCCGTTTTCGCAGTCTGGTCTCGTGCGGAAGCTGGTATTTTGGGCTATGTCACAGAACCTGTCTTGACGTCTGGAGTATTTTAGATTCCTTTGCCCGCTGATCTTGAGACGGTTTGCAGAAATGGTCTCCTGCAGTCCAGGTGTTGAGCTCCTCTGTATGAAAGTAATAGCGATTGCAGTAATGCTTACTTCCGTGTGCGCCAGTTCGCATGCACTGCAGTGTATGCCGCTCAACGATGATGAAGCTGGATTGCGTGGCCAGTTTGAAGAATCAGGCTACGTGGTTCTGGCAAGACCGCAGCCAATACCCGATAGCACGGAGGTTGCGAGTCTGTACCAGGAGACTTCCGATATTTTTGAGCTCAACGTTATCCGGTCCTGGAAGCTTGCCGCCCCGACAACGTTGACCGTCGCCTACGCCCAACCGGATGGGGTGTTCTACAGTGCACGCGGCCTGTTTCGCCCCGATGAAAAGCGGATATTCTTTCTGCGCAATGGTCAGGCGGAGCTGACCAACCGATCATGTGATCTGCGCGTGTTCACGCCAACGCCTGAGGCGATTGCCTTACTGGATGGTCTGGGGAAGAAGTACCGCGACGCTTTGAAAAGCCTGCCGCCAGAAACGGGCGGTCTGGTTTGTCTTTCGCCAACTAAGCCAAGTGACCTCGATGCGTCCATCATGTCGCCGTACTCAGTGAAGGTCGACGGATCTGAGCCAGTAACTCGGTCGTTTCATACGCCCGTGTTCGTGAGTCGGCTCTACAAGGACACGGAGCACATGGTTGAGATAATCAAATCAAACAGGCGCGTGGCGAGTTTCAGGTTCAGATTCGAAGATGGCCAGAGCGTATTGTGTTTACGCGGGTCAGAAGCCGTCTGGCGCCTGGATGAGGGCAATTGTGGTTGCTTGCGATCGCAAGACCAGTAGGCGTTGCCAGGCAGTGGTCCATCTACCGATGAAGGGAGCGACGAAACGTCGATTGAAAGCGGTCTAATCTATTGAAAAATATAGCAAGATAGCGCATAATACTGACTAAATAATCAGCTCAGGGAAGAGCCATGTCTGTCCGCCAGCCCACCCCACATCC
>CAZXCL010000125.1:0-7074 GCA_964639265.1 uncultured Gammaproteobacteria bacterium
GCGGGCAGCGTGCCGATCTCGCTGGTGCACTGGCAGCTGACCGGTGACGACAGCGACATTCGCAAGATCATGGCGGCGCAGTAGACAGACTACGGTGTCGCCACCGCCGAACGCTTAGGCGCAACGGTCGTGTGCTCTTCCAGCGTTTTTTCAATCGCCGCCAGCTGCGCCGATTCAGGCATGTCGCCGGCTTTTGATGCCTGATCAAACGTGGCGATGATGATGGGCATACCATCAACGTTGGTATCCAGCCGGAGCACCTGGCCCGGCTGCAGGCGTCGATCCCAGGCCTGACGCACCAGCGACCAGTAGCCTTTGGTTTGCGTCCAGTACGCCTGCGCTGGCGAAAAATCGTAGCCCTGTATCGCCCGATAGTGATTAAAGCCGAACTCCCGGACCAGCGTTTGCGATGTCGTGCGCGCGTCGCGCTTGACCTTGGTGTTGTCCTGTTCGTGGGTCCAGCCGGCCGGTGTGACCGTATGGCGATTCTCCGCATTGATTGCGTTGTAATCATCGCGCTTGGTGTACTCGCGCCGTGGCAAAGGCCGCCAGGAGCGATCGCTGGTCCAGGTAGAGACGCCATAGCGATGATTCCAGCGCCCGGTGCCACAGTATCTGGGCGCATCGGACACCTCGAACACGCACTGCGTCCAGGTGCCCTCGGCGTCGGCCACCGGCACCGTCTCCCAGGTCTGGTCGGCGACAAACTCAAAACGCTCGCTGGCCTCGTAATACCAGTCCTGCCGCCAGTGCTTGATGACGGCCCCACCGGGAGCAACCAGCAGGTGCTGCAGGACAATGCGCTCGGGCGCCTCTTCCACCACAACCACGGTTTCGAAACCACCCGTTGTCTTGTCGTCGTGAAACTCGTAGCCCGCCATCAGGGGCACCGTTTCCTGGAAATGGAAATCCACGCGGTAGTCACCCTGCATCGCCAGAATAGCAAGACGATCCTTGCCGCTTTTGCTCGTCTGCCTGGCAATGTTGGCGAAATACGGATTGGCCACTTCGGTGTACGCCGGTGTCGTAACAGCGTCAGCGGCATACCGTGTGCTTGCGCAGCCACCCGATAGAAGTAGCGCCAGGAACAGGACAATACGATTGGTTTTCATTGAAAACTCCCTTCATCAAAAGTGCGATCAGAATTGCCAGTCGAACGCGACGTTGAACTGCCGTCCGGGTCGCGCGAAGCGCTCGGGATTGGCCAACGTGGCAGACAGGCCGGCAACATCGAGGTAAGCCGTGTACGTCACGTCCGTGGCGTTAAACAAACCGGCGCGAAACCTGAGCGACGGCACTGGCTGATAGAAGCCAGTCAGGTCGTGCACCACGTAGCCGGCCGGAGTAAGTACCGGACCATCGGATTGATCTACATCGGTTTGACGCCGCGCAAAGCGCGTCGCGAAGTTCACGCCCCATTTGTCTGACGGCGCGCTGTAGGAAAACCCCAGCACACCATTCAAAGGCGCGATGTTGTTGAGCGGCGCACCCGTGATGCGATCTTCGCCCTGCGCCAACGCGGCTGAAAAACGCATAGTCAAACCAGCGGGGAAAAAGGCCGGCCACCACTGCGCCTGCACTTCGGCTCCACGTATCTCTACATCGTCCAGATTGACCGACTGAAACTGCAGCACGCCCGACTGCGGATCGACGCCAACAGGCTGAAACGAGGCGATGAAGTCGTCATAGTTGGTGGCGAAAACGGCAGCATCCAGCGCAACAACATCGGTGTCGTAGCGCATCCCCAACTCCACGCCCGCGCTCGACTCCGCGCGCAAGTCCGGATTAGGCAGACTGGTATAACCAAACTGGAGATTGGTGAAGCCGACGTTGACGTCGTTGACCGGCGGGGCACGAAAACCCTCGGAGTATTGAGCGTACAGGCGCCAGGCTGCGGTCAGATCCCACAGCACACCCAGACGCGGAGATAGACGGCTCGCTGATAGCGGCGCAGACGGCACCCCGGGGTTGTCTTCGGAAAAAATGGTGTCAACGTCCGGCGACAAGCTGAATCTATCCCAGCGCAAGCCGGGTATCAGCGTCAACTCCCCGATCTCGATCCTGTCCTGAAGATAGACGCCCGCGCGCCGCGTGCGCGACATTGGAAAATCGCGCACCGGAAAAAGATCCGGCCCCACCTGCGCTGTCACCTCTCCCGTGGACAGACTCGTTTGCGTTCCGTCGCGCAACTGCTCGGTATCGGCGGCTTCCAACTCAATCCCAAATGCGAGGTCGTGCGCCGCCACACCCGTCAAAAAACTTTTGAGGGCATTGATCTCAATGCCCGCCAGATCCTGCGTAAACCGAAAACGGCGCTCGCGCTCGACCGGGTCCGCCATGCCCATGATGCGCGTCGTGCGGGCCTCAAAGGTGTCCTGCAGCGTTTCGCTTGCCTGATAGTAGCCACGCCAGCGCAGATACTGCAGACCGAACAGGCCGTCATCCCAGGATTGGCTCACACTCACTCGCTGACGTGTGCGCCGATCGTCGCCGCGCAGGTCCGTGGTCTCAACGACATAGGGAAAGCCGAACACCGCACTGAAATCCTGTGTGGTCTCCTGCGAGTCAACATCTGTATCTCGCGTCGAATCAAAGTTTTCGAGGGTCAGCAGCGGGGCGCCCTGGCGAGCGTCACCGAATGCCAATTTGAACAGCGTGTTGAGCGAAGAAAACTCGAGCGGATCAGCCACGGGTGTGTCGAGCTGCTCGCCGTCGCGTGCGCTCACACGCAGCACCGCCGACATGCCTCCAAAGGAGGCGGCTGCGGTGGCCCGCAACAGCGAGCTCTGATCCACGGCATTGAAGCCTGCACCAACATCGAAGTAAGTCTCGCGACCTTGAAGGTAGTCCGACGGATCTCGCGTCACGAAACTCACCACGCCACCGAGCGCGTCGGAGCCAAACATGGCTGATGCCGGCCCCCGGACCACCTCCACTTGCTTCAGCGAGTCGATGTCAACAAAGTCGCGTCCGGCGTTGGAAAAACTGCCGATGGAGAACGCGTCCGCGGTGGCCACACCATCCACCTCAATCTGGACACGGTTGCCGCCGATACCTCGAATCGAAAAGCCCGACAAACCGAAGCGACCGCCCTGCCCCGTAACATCAACGCCCGGTTCGTAGCGCACCAGATCAGAAATGGTTTGCGCGAGTTCGGCGTTCAGGCGCTCGGAATCAATGACGGTGACGCGATTGGCCAACTGCCCTGCGTCCAGCGGAATTTTGGAAGCCTCAACGGTCACCGTCTCCAGCCGTGCCGCAGGATCGATGGAATTTGGCGAGGTGGGCGTTGCTGCCGGGGCGGCCGCGGCCACCACAGCAGATGACAGGCTGAGCGTCGCCAGCCATAGCGCTCGATAGAACATCTGGAATCTCCCGATGTCCGTCGCTGGCGTGCTGGCGTAGGGCTGGCTGGCTTGCGCGGATTATTTTGTAAGGATGAGTTTGTCGTTACGCGTTAGCCGCAAACGATACGTCTGACCACGAAAATGGACAGGCACTTCCTTCGCCTTGGCGAATAAATCGTCGGCATCGATTGCCTTTCGGGAGCAATCCTTGGCCGGCAAAGCAGGCGTGACTTTCTTGTCCATTGATGAGAATGATAATTATTCTCATTTCTTAATGCAAGCCTGCTCTGCCGCCATGGCATCTAGAGCTGCGGGTGAATCACCACGTCAATGCGGCGGTTCTTGGCCCGGCCTTCCTTGGTTTCATTGTTGGCAATCGGACGGGTTTCACCGTAGCCGGTCGCGGTGACCTGCGAATCGGTCAGGCCCATGCTGCCGATCATGTAGGTCTTGACGGCCGTGGCCCGCTCGGTGGACAGCTCGAGATTGGTCTCGTCGCTGCCAAACGCGTCGGTATGGCCTTCCACGTCGATGGTGCTGCGATCAAACTGCTTGATGGCCTGCTCCACCTTGTAGAGCAACGCGAATTTGTCGGAGTCGATCTCCGCCTGACCGCTGTCGAACGTCAAACCGACGAGGCGCAGAATTACGTCGTTGCCCGAGCGCAGCACGATTGCCTCATCGCGTTCAAACAGGCGTTCGATGGTTGCAAACTTGGCCTTGATACGTGCCTGCTGATCGAGCTGCGCGGCCAGCGCGAGTCTCTCTTCCGAGGCGCCACCGAGGCTTTCTTCCAGCGACGCGATCTGCGCCTCGAGATCTCGCAGCTGCGCCTTGCGCTCGGCAAGATCCTGCGCCTGCACGCGATTGGTCTCGAGCAACTCCTCGACGCGGGCCACCAGCTTGCCGGTGGGCTCCTCATACCCGTTGTCGAAGTACACGGGAATATCCAGTGCGGCGCCGATGCGGCGCACCGGCGTCTGCCAGTCCACCACAAACGCTTCAAGCTGCTCGCGCTCGCGCTCCACGCGCTTGAGATTCTGCGCAAGGTAGATCGCCACCCGTGCCTCATGCTTGGCATCCTGCGCCAGCGAACGCGGGCGGTCGGTGTCGTAGCGATTGGCGGTCAGCTCGCGCTCGGCTTCGGCAAACAGCGAGGTCGCACGCGCAAATGTGGCCGGCGCATAGCGGTCGGCCTTGAGGTCGTCGGCCTGGTCCAGCAGTGCTTGGGTCTCGTTCAGATAGTTGGCCTTGATCGCCGCAAGCTCAGCGGCTCGAAAAAACGACTCTGCTTTGGCGCCTTTGCGCTCGGCCGACTTGAGGCTGCCCGACTCCAGCGTCACGGCGGCGTCCTGAAACGCGTCAACACCGTCGCTCCAGGCCTCTGGCGCATACTTCTCCGCCTCGGCGCTCACCGCATCAGCACGCGCGAGGATCGCGTTGGACAAGGTGATGCGCGCCACCTCGGTCGCATCCAGCGCGCCGCTCCAGGCACTGACGGCTTTGGCCAGCTCCGAGCGAATGCGATCGATGTTGCCGCCACGCTCGAGCAGCTCTTCAGCCTTTTTGTAGTGACCCGCGCCCTCCGAGTAGGCCGTGGGCGTCAGAATGGAGGCGTCGGCCTTGTTGGCGGCGATCAGGGCATCCTTCGCCTCTTCGAACAAGGTCTGGCGCAGATTGTCCTGGGCATGAGCGGATCCGGCCAGCGACATCGTCACCAGTGCCATAAAAAACAGTGAATGGGCAAAAACGCGTTTCATAACAGTTCTCCAACGCCAAACCGGGTCGCTGAGGCGACTTTTCAGCGCGCAGTATACAACGCTGTCTTCAACGCATGCCCGTAGCGCGACACGGCAGACGATTGTTTACGCTTGAAGACGCCGCCCGGGAGAATAAGGAAATCCTGTGCAGATCAACGCAAGCGGCGCGGCTCTTGCTACTCTTGCGCCATGAAAATCGGGAGCCGACTGTTTCTGGCGCTGACGCTGGTCAGCATGCTGGTGCTGCTGCTTAGTGCCGCCATCACCCGCTGGAATTTCCAGAGCAGTTTCGTGCGCTACGTGGAGGCGCAGCAAACCCAGCGCCTGACGCGCATGGCGGGCAACGTCAGCGAACTGTATCTGGCTGAGGGCAATTGGGACCGTCTGCGCGACAATCCCAGGCGCTGGCGCGCGTTGCTGCGCGGCAGTGACGTGCGCGGACGAGGACGCAGCGAACGCGGTCCCCGCCCTGGCCCAGGTCGCGGGCGTGGCCCGGAAGGTCGTCGACCGCCACCACCGGATATGCGTCTGGGCCTTCTGGACGCCGACGGAACGCAAGTGATTGGCTGGCGTCCTGACACAGACAAAGCGCAGCGCGTACCGGTGGAAGCCAACGGAGAGACGGTCGGCTTTCTTGTACTGCGGCCAGCGCCAGCACTCAACGAAGAGCTCGATCAGAAATTCTCGCGCGATCAAATGCTCACCGTCTGGCTGACCACCTCACTCGCGCTGACCCTCGCTGCATTGATATCCGCGGTACTGGCCCGTCAGCTGACGCGTCCCATACGCGCGCTCAAGGCCGGCGTCGGCGCAATCGCCAACGGAGAATACGATCATCGCGTGGACGATAAGCGGCGCGACGAGATTGGCACCGTGGCACGCCAGTTCAACCAGCTCGCCGAGTCGCTGCAGCAAAGCCGCACGGCTCGCAAACGCTGGGTCGCCGACATCGCGCACGAGCTGCGCACGCCACTGTCAGTGTTGCGTGGCGAGATTGAAGCCATCGACGACGGTGTGCGCGAGTTTGACGCCGCAACGCGCCAGTCTCTCCTTGGCGAAGTTTCGCGACTGACCAAGCTCGTCGGCGATCTGCACCATTTGTCCGAATCCGATCAGGGGGGCTTAAGCTATCAGCGTGAGCGACTTGATATTGTTCAACTGCTCTTGAATCTGGTCACGACCAATGAAGCGCGTCTTCAAAGCGGCGGCCTTGAGGTCACCAGCACGCTTCCCGACGCGGCGGCGTATGTGATCGGCGACGCTGATCGTCTCGGACAGCTTTTCAGCAACCTGCTAGAGAATTCGTTGCGCTACACCGATACGCCAGGCAGGTTGCAAATCACCTGCTCGCGCGGCGCCAACGACATCCATATCGCGTTTGAAGACTCCGCACCCGGCGTGCCACCCAACGCCCACGCCAAACTGTTTGAACGACTCTATCGCGTTGAAGCCTCGCGCAATCGCGGCACCGGCGGCTCGGGCCTGGGACTTTCCATCTGCGCAGCGATTGTTGACGCGCACGGCGGGCAGATTGTCGCGCACGATTCGGATCTGGGTGGCCTGGCAGTGGTCATCACACTACCTCTTGCGGACACGGTGGGCCGACCATGAGTAACCCGGAAATTCTGATCGTCGAGGATGAAGAAAAACTCGCCAAACTGCTGATCGACTATCTGCACAAGGACAGCTTTGCGACGCACTGGCTGGATCACGGTGACAAGGTTATCGAACGCGTGCGCGCCCACCCCCCGGCACTCATCGTGCTGGATCTCATGCTGCCGGGCACTGACGGCCTGACGCTGTGCCGCGAACTGCGTTCGTTCTGCTCCATCCCGATCATCATGGTCACGGCACGCGTGGAGGAGATTGATCGTCTGCTCGGCCTCGAGCTTGGCGCCGACGACTACGTGTGCAAGCCCTTCAGTCCACGCGAGGTGATCGCTCGCATCCGCGCCGTGCTGCGACGA
>CAZXCL010000126.1:0-6762 GCA_964639265.1 uncultured Gammaproteobacteria bacterium
GATCAAGACCATGCTGTTTGCCTTCCTGACCATTTTGCTCATCAACGACGAGAAGCGTGTGCGGGCGCTGGTCTGGATTACCGTTTTCTCGCTGGGCTTTTTCGGCGTCAAGGGCGGGATTTTCTCGGTCACCACCGGCGGCAACTATTTGTTCTGGGGTCCGCCGGGCAGTTTCATCGAGGGCAACAACGAGATCGGCCTGGCGCTGGTCATGACGATTCCGATGATGTTCTATCTGTATTTATCGGAAGACAACAAATGGTTACGCCGAGCGATGCTCGCCACCATGGGCTTGTCGATGCTCGCGGTCCTGACCACCCATTCGCGTGGTGCGTTTCTGGCCTTCGGTGCCATGGTGGGCTTCCTGTGGCTCAAGAGTCGGCGCAAGGTACTCACGGGCGTCCTGTTGCTCGCGGCAGTGCCACTGCTGATTGGCTTTATGCCGGAGGCGTGGGTCGAGCGAATGTGGTCGATTCGCGATTACGAGAGCGACGGCTCGGCCAGTGGCCGAATTAACGCCTGGTGGTTTGCCTACAATCTTGCGCTTGATCACCCGCTGTTTGGTGGTGGATTTGGCACCTTTACCAAGAATCTGTTCATGGTATACGCGCCAGATCCGGTCGACCATCACGATGCGCACAGTATTTATTTTGAAGTGCTGGGAGAGCACGGATTTGTCGGCCTGGGGCTGTTTCTTACGCTTGGCGCGCTCAGCATCCTTACGGCTGGCAGTACCGTGCGCCGCTGCAAGAAGGTGCCAGAGCTTGCCTGGTGCGCCGATTTGAATCGACTGGTCCAGGTTTCGCTCGTCGGCTACGCAGTCGGTGGCGCGTTCCTCGGTCTGGCTTACTTCGATCTTTACTATCACTACATCGCAATCATTGTGACCACGCGACAGCTCGCGCATATGCGCTTGCGGCAGCTGGAGGAGGGCACGTGGCCGGTCGTGCCCGAGCAAACCAGCGACGGCGCGTCGTCGGACGCCGGCGAGCACGAAGCCGATTCCGTGGCCACCGGGCGAGCACGCATCGGCGACCGCTTTCCTTCCGCAACTCGTGCGCAAGCCGCATCGCGTCACTAGAGCACGTCATTTTGAGCTCCAAGTACGTTGTCCTTACCTATCATCGCGTGCGCCCCGAGCGCGACGAACTGCTGCCCGACGTGTGCGATGTTGCGCGCTTTACCTCGCAGCTCTCGATTCTGAAACGCTGGTTCAATGTGTTGCCACTGGCCGAGGCGGTCGAGCGCGCGGCGCAAGGTGATCTACCCGCCCGCACGGTCTGCATCACGTTCGACGATGGCTATCTCGACAACGCGCAGATCGCGTTGCCGCTGCTGCAGCGCTACGGGCTGCCCGCCACGTTTTTCATCGCCACCGGTTATCTCGGCGACGGCATGATGTGGAACGACAAGATTATCGAGAGCGTGCGCGCACGGGCGGCAGGTGAGTGGGATTTGTCATGGCTTGAGCTTGGGCACCGTGAAATCAGCGACTGGCAATCAAAACGCGATCTGTTGGGCGAGTTGATCGTGCATCTGAAGCACCAGTCACCGGAGCACCGTGGACAATGTGCGGATCGCCTTTATCGCGACGCGAATATCGCCCACGAGCGAATAATGATGACCGACGAGGAAGTACGTACGCTGAGTGCCGAGGGCATGGATATCGGCGGCCATACTGTGAGTCATCCCATTCTGACGCGACAAAGCGATGACGAGGCGCTGCACGAGATGCGCAGCGGCCGGGGAACACTGGAGGCGATCATTGAGGCGTCGGTGCCTCTGTTTGCGTATCCCAATGGCAAGGCCGGCGCCGACTTCGACGCCCGTCATGCGCAAATGGCCCGCGAGGCGGGTTTTGATGCCGCGTTTTCGACCGTATGGGGCTTTGCGCAGCACGATTCGCCGCGTTATGAGCTGCCGCGCGTCGGGCTCGAAAAAGAGTTGGGCTGGCGCTTCGGCGCCAAGCTCTTCAAGTGTTTCTATGAGCCCATGGACGAGGCCTCCATTCAGTGGGGCGAAGTGGCCTGAAGCACGGCAGCCAAAGTGTGCGCAAGGTTCGATTTGTGGTGAAAAGTTGTTATAAAATGTGGCGTTGCCGTTGATTTGTGGCCGCTGAGGCCGCAATTCAGACCGCAGATCACTGGAGAATGCATGAACGATCAGACCCTGCCCGATTCCAACACGTCCGAGTACTTCGACGACGTCACAAGAATCGTGCGCCAAAACCTGCAGCTCGACGACAGCACGGTGCTCGATGTGGACACCGGACTGTTGGGCGATATGCCCGAATTCGATTCGATGTCCGTGGTAACGGTGTTGCAGGCGCTTGAAGAGCAGTACGACATTCTTGTCGATGACGATGACGTGTCGGGCGAGACCTTCGAGACGGTTGGCACGCTGATCGCCTTTGTCGAGGCCAAAGTGGCCGATGGCTGACACCGCCGCCGGTGGCATCGCCGCGCAGTTCCTGCACGGCGCGACCGGCGAGCTTTTCCTACTCACTTATCCTGGAGTGCCCGGTGCGGATCAGCCGCGCCGGGCACTCGTTGTTGTGCCCGCTTTTGCCGAAGAGATGAACAAGTCGCGGCGTCAGATCGCGCTGCTCGGACGTGCCCTGGCGCCTTTGAACATCACGACGGTGGTGCCGGATTTGTACGGGACCGGCGATAGCGCAGGCGATTTTGGTGAGGCGAGCGTGAGCCTGTGGCGCACAGATCTGCAAGCGATCTACGACTGGACTACCTCGCAGGGTTTTGAGTCGATCGCCGTGTTGGGATTGCGGGCCGGCGCACTGCTCGCGGTCGATCTGCTGGCACAGACCACCATTCGTCCCGCGTCGCTTTTGCTGTGGCAACCGGTGGTGTCGGGCAAAACCATGATCAGCCAGTTCCTGCGTTTGAAGGCGGCCGCCGCACTGACGCAGGAAACCAAAGGCGAAGGTGTGCGCGAACTTCGTGCCCGGCTCGCGGCCGACGAATCGGTGGAGATCGCCGGTTACTGGCTGTCGCCGCAGCTTGTCAGCGAGTTTGACGGTCTGCACTTGCGCGATCTGCGCGGCGTGTTGAACGCGCGCTGGCTTCAGGTCCAGGAAGGCGAGGCGCCGCCGCCGGCGGCCCGATCTGTCATCGACCAACTGGCCGACCAGGATGTCTCGGTCGAATTCACGGCCGTTGGCGGTGAACCGTTCTGGAGTACCGTAGAGATAGCGCTGGCACCAGAGCTGATTGCTGCGACCGTTTCCGAGCTGTCGCCGGCATGACCAGCGACGTCCTGATGTTCGAATGCGAAGGCAGCCAGTTGCTCGGGCTGCTGCACGGTGCAAACGCGTCTGCGACCACCGGTGCCATCATTGTTGTGGGTGGACCGCAGTATCGTGTGGGCAGTCATCGCCAGTTTGTGCATCTGGCGCGCTCGCTCGCATATGGCGGCGTGCCCACGCTGCGCTTTGATTACCGCGGCATGGGCGATAGCGACGGGGCACTGCTGGGTTTTGAACACGTGGATGAGGACATAGCGGCAGCCGTCGATGCGCTGTGTGAGCGCTGCCCACAGATAGAGAACATCGTGTTAATCGGTCTGTGCGACGCGGCCTCAGCGGCGTTGATGTACGCGCCAAACGATGCGCGAGTCAAACGTCTGATCATCATGAATCCCTGGGTGCGTTCGGCCGAATCGCACGCCCGGGCAACGGTCAAGCATTACTATCTGCAGCGTATTCTGGCCCCCGAGATGTGGGGCAAGATTCTTCGCGGGCAGTTTGACTGGCGCGGTTCGATCAGCTCATTGGGCCGTACGATGGGTTCATTGATCGGTGGCAGTAAGAAAACCGGCAGTAACGCGCGTGTGCCGTATCAGCAGCGCATGCTTGAGGGTGCGCAGTCTTTTACCGGCAAGCTGATGCTCGTGATCAGCGGCGACGACATGACCGCGGCCGAGTTTCTTGATCACGTTGAGGCGAACAGGGCCTGGAGCTCGGTGCTCGAGGGTCCGGCGACAACCATCCATCGCATGGAAGCGGCCAATCACACCTTTGCCTGCGCCGCCTGGCGCGACGAAGTCGGCGAGCAGGTGCTGCGCTGGATCGACGCCGGCTAGACCAGCACCTCGCGCGGTGCCGCGTGACTCAGAAAGTCTCTCGGGCTGGCCGTGTACCCATAGGCGCCCGACTGGAACACCACGATCAGATCGCCGATGTCGGCGCGGCTCATTGTCATGTTGTCGGCGAGCAGGTCCAGCGGTGTACACAGCGGCCCCACGACATTCACACGTTCCTGATCGTCACTGACCACTCGACTGCCTACGATGACCGGATAGTTCTTGCGCAGAATCTGGCCAAAGTTGCCCGACGCAGCCAGATGGTGATGAAGTCCACCGTTGGTGATCAAGAACGTGCGATCACGTGACACTTTCTTGTCCGTGACCTCACACACGTAAACGCCACATTCGCCAGCCAGATAGCGACCCAGTTCAATCACCAGGCGCGCCTCGGGCATGATCTGCGCCGATTTTTCGGCCAGCGTGCGCAGATGCTCGCGCAACAGCTCCAGATCAAGGGGTGACTCACCCGGAAAATAGGGAATGCCGAAGCCACCGCCAATGTTGAGCATGCGTACGGGCGCTGGCGCATGCGACGCCAGGCGAGCGGCAAGATCGACGGTTTGGGTTTGCGTTTCCTTGAGCGAGTCGGCCAGCAGGTTTTGTGAGCCACTGTAGATGTGAAAACCCACAAAGGTCATGTTGCGGGTATCGAAGTCGGCACGTCCTTCACGCCAGGCGTCCAGCAGCGCGGGAATTTGCTCGGCATCGATGCCAAACTGCTGCGCGCCGCCGCCCATTTTCATGCCCGACTTCTTGAGCTGAAAGTCGGGGTTCACGCGTAGCGCAACGTTTGCGGCGCGCTGTTTCTCGGTGGCGATACGGCCGATGCGTGCAAGCTCGGTCGGGCTCTCCACGTTCAGCGTAATGCCGGCGTCAATGGCACTGGCCAGTTCCCATTCCTGTTTGCCCGGTCCGGCGAAGCTGATTTCCGCTGCGGGGCAGTTGCTTGTCAGAGCGACCTCGAGCTCGCGCCCCGACGCGACGTCGAGGCCGTCAACGTGATCGGCGGCGAAGCGCACCAGCTCCGGCATGGGATTGGCCTTCATCGCATAGTGCAGATCAATGCGGCCTTCAAACAGGTCTTTTAATGCGGCGGCACGTTGCGCGAACAGAGCCTTGTCATAGAGATAAAGCGGCACACCGCCGCCTTCGGCGTATAGCTCTGTGATGGGCCGGTCGCCAACGGTCAGTACGTTGTCACGTACGCCGTACAGTTCCATGGGCGCGTGTTTTTCGAATTCTATGCGTGCCATCGTTCAGTCTCCGCGTGTGAACAAGTCCTGATACTCGTCCGACAGGCGTTTGCGATCAATCTTGCCGTTGGGGTTGCGGGGCAGGGCGTCGAGCCAGACCACCTCTTTGGGCTGCATGAAATTGGCCAGTCCAGCGCGGCAGGCATCGAGCAGTGCCTGCGCGGCATCGCCCTCCACTGTGGGCTTGGCGGCGACCACAACAATTGCCTGACCAAGCTCAGGATGCGCGGCCCCCATGGCGATCACTTCCTCCGCCACGCCGGCATCGTAGATAACCTCTTCAATTTCATTCGGGCTCACGCGATAGCCGCTGGTCTTGATCATCTCATCGCGCCGCCCGACGAAGTACAAGAAGCCTTCCTCATCCATGCGCACGCTGTCGCCGGAATAGACCGCCAGCTCGGGGATGACGCGTCCGTCTTCGAGCGGCAGCGGTTTGAAACGCTCGGCCGTTTTCTCCGGGTTGTTCCAGTAGCCCAGTGAGACCAGGGCGCCGCGGTGCACGAGCTCGCCGATTTCACCGGGGCCGCAGCGGCTGCCGTCTTCAGCCAGCACCATAACCTCGGCGTTGGGGATGGCCTTGCCCATTGACTCGGGGCGCGCATCGACCTGATCAGGCGGCAGAAACGTTGAGCGGAAGGCCTCCGTCAGTCCGTACATCAAATACGGTTTGGCGCGAGGGGCTTTGTCGCGCAGCACGCGCAGCGTGGCTTTGGGCATAGCGCCGCCGGAGTTGGTGAAGTAGCGCAGCGTGTCCGCGCAGCCTTCAGGCCATTCTAGCGCAGCCAGCTGTCCCCACAGCGGCGGCACGCCGGCCAGGCCCGTGATGCGCTCGCTGCCGAGCTTGCGCAGCACGTCGCGCGGCAGCAGATACTCGAGCAAGACGACGCTCGCGCCAACGCTGAACGCCGTCGACAGTTGGCTGAAGCCGTAGTCAAAACTGAATGGCAGGACAGCCAGCAAGCGATCCTCGGGGGTGTTTTCCAGATAGCTGGCGACACTGTGCGCGCCGGCCACCATGTTCGCATGCGATAGCACCACGCCTTTGGGTTTGCCGGTGCTGCCAGAGGTGTAGAAGATGGACACTACGTCCGCGTCGATCCGGGTATGGCCCGCAGCGGGAGGGGCCTGTACGGCTTCGCTGAGCAGCTGCACGTTCAGCGAGCTTTCGCCGAGCTCGGGAAGTTTATCGACCACAAACGCGCTATGCAGGTTGGGCAGTGCGGATAAATGCGGGGCCAGTGCCTTGAGCCGGCTGCCGGTCGTGATCAGCACGCGCGCGCCACTGTCGCTGAGGATATGCTCAACCTGGGCCGGCTTGAGCAACGCGTTGACGGGAACGAACACGCCGCCGGCGTGAGCGCTGCCGAACATGGCGGTAACGGCCTCGAGCGTTTTGGGCAGCGCA
>CAZXCL010000127.1:0-6391 GCA_964639265.1 uncultured Gammaproteobacteria bacterium
CCGCAGGGTCAAATCGGCCCAGGCCGATTTGATTCATCCTCCGTTCGGCGACCCCAATGCGAACCGGCGCGAAAAGCGGTCTTTTGGTGTCTGGTGCCCCGAAGGGACTTGGTTCGAACCTCCGTTCGAGCCATTGCGCCAGCAATGGCAAACGAGCGGCGTAGCCGCGAAGCCCGCAGGGTCAAATCGGCCCAGGCCGATTTGATTCATCCTCCGTTCGGCGACCCCGAGCGATACATTCTGTTACCGCAAGGTCATGTTTGTTCGGCGGATTCTGCTAACGTGCCAAGCGATAAAGTTTTCCGGAGCCTCACCATGCGAACGGCCATGATCCCAATCGTTTCCTCCCTGGCGGCGTTGCTCGGCTGCGCCAGCTCGCCACCGTCGGTACCTGTGGCAGACGCGGTGGATCTGTCGCGCTTTATGGGTGATTGGTACGTGATTGCGAACATCCCGACGTCCATCGAGAAAGAGGCGCACAACGCCGTCGAGACCTACGAGATGAGTGAGCCTGGACGCATTGAAACGACCTTTCGTTTCAACAAGGGCGGGTTCGACGGACCGGTGAAGGAATACACGCCGGTCGGCTTCGTGGGCGACGACCCTTCCAATGCAATCTGGGGTATGCGCTTTATCTGGCCGATCAAGGCGGAGTATGTGATCAGCTGGCTCAATGACGATTACACCCAGACGATCATTGGCCGGTCCAAACGCGACTACGTCTGGCTGATGGCTCGCACGCCCACAATCAGCGATGAGGACTACGCCGGTCACGTGGCGTTTCTGGACAGCATCGGTTACGACACGAGCAAGTTGCGCAAGGTACCGCAGCAGGTTCGCTAGCGCTCCAGCCGTTACAGACGGGATGAAAAAAGGCCGCCGCGGGAGGGCCCGCGGCGGCCTTTTTCGTAGTGCAAGGGCTACTCCGACTTCTGAAATTCCGCCTCGATAATGAGCGTCACTTCATCGCCCACGTTCGGCGCGTATTTGCCCAGATCCCAGTCTGAACGCATGATTTTGGTCTTGGCCGAGAAGCCCACCTGCGGCACCTTGCTGCGGAAATTCAGTCCGGCTTTATTGAACTTCACGTCCATCGTCACAGGCTTGGTGATGCCTTTGAGCGTCAGGTCGCCGGTAAGCTCGCCGCCGTCGGCGTTGGGTTTGAATGAAGTGCTGACGAAGGTGCCCTCGGGGTGGTTGGCCACGTCGAAAAAGCCGTCGCCGCGCAGGTGCTCGTCAAAGATATCCACGCCGCTGTCGATACTGTTGATATCGATGGTGACATTGACCGAGCTTTTGCTCATATCCGCCGGATCAAGATTCAACGTGGCATCGAACGAACGAAAGCGCAGGTAGGGCTTGGAATACCCCTGATGATCGTAAAAAAACGTGATGTACGCGTGGGTTTTCTCCACGGCATAGGCGCCGGCTGGCGTATCGCCCAGATCGGGTGCGCCGTCCATGGCCGTTGCGACGGCGGTCACCGCGGCCGCGGCCGTCGCGGATACGGTATCGGCGGCAGTCTGGCTGGCATCCGCGCTGTTCTCCGGTGAGCAGGCGCTTAGAAGCAGGCCGCAGGCGGCAAAGGACAGGCAAGTGTTGGTCAATCGGGTCATGATTCGGTTCACTCCAGATGAATCGGCGAAGCTGAAAACGGGTCTCGAACTTACCGCTCGTGCCAAGGTACGGCGGCGTCTCAGGGGCCCCATTATCCGGAGGTTTGCAATTTTTGTCGAACGCCATTCCTTCGGCCTGTTGGTTGGGCTAAACTACCGCCGCGCCACTGAATTTGGACCTTTAAACGTGTTCCATCCGATCCGTTTCGCTGCCTGGACATCAGACGCCTGCCATGAGTGAATCCCTGAAGGCTCGCTATGCTTCGAGCCCATTGTTCGGCAGCAACGCTGCCGTGGTCGAAACGCTCTATGAGCAGTATCTGGCGCAGCCGGGATCGGTCGATCCAGCCTGGGCAGAATATTTTCGAACCCTGACCAACGGCGCGACGCAGGACGTCGCCCACGGCCCCATCCGCGAGGCCATCGCGGCGCGCGCGCATCTTCCGCTGGCGGCGGCCGCCCCGACCGGTGACGTGGATCTGGGCAAGCAGACCGCAGTACTGCGCCTGATCACCAACTATCGTCTTCACGGTTATCTTGAGGCCAATCTGGATCCGCTGGGACTGACGCCACCACCGTCGGCGCCGGACCTGGCGCTTGGGTTTCACGGTCTGACCGACGCCGATCTGGACACGCGATTTGTGACCGCGGATCTGGCGGGCACCGATCAACTGCCTTTGCGCGACATCGTGGACGCGCTCAAGACCATCTACGGCGGATCGATCGGCGCTGAGTTCTCACATATCAGCAACACGGCCGAGCGTCTTTGGTTGCGTGAGCGCTTCGAGATGGAGCGCATCAGCCCGTCGCTGGAGCCGGCGCGCAAGGAGGCGTTGCTGGGCCAGCTCACGGCGGCCGAGGGTATCGAGCGCTATCTCCACACGCGTTACGTGGGTCAGAAGCGATTCTCGCTGGAAGGCGGCGAAAGCCTCATCCCGCTGATGGACGTGGTGATTCAAAAGGGCGGCGAACAGGGCGTACAGGAGTGCGTCATCGGTATGGCCCATCGTGGCCGACTCAACGTGCTGGTCAATGTGCTGGGCAAATCTCCGGTGGATCTGTTCTCGGAGTTCGAAGGCACGAAGAAAGTCGGCACGATAGAAGGCTCGGGTGATGTGAAGTATCACCTCGGCTTCTCGGCCGATCTGCGCACACCGGGCGGCAACATGCACGTGGCGCTGGCCTTTAATCCGTCGCATCTTGAGATCGTCAATCCGGTGGTCGAAGGTTCGGTACGCGCCCGTCAGGAACGCCGCGGCGATACCAAGCGCGACAGCGTGCTGCCACTGCTGATTCACGGCGATGCCGCCTTTGCCGGGCAGGGCGTGGTCATGGAAACGTTCCAGCTCTCAGAAACACGGGGTTTCGCCACCGGCGGCACCGTCCATATTATCTGCAACAATCAGGTGGGCTTTACGACCAGTAACCCGCGTGACGCGCGCTCCACGCCGTTTTGCAGTGACGTGGCCAAGATGATCGAAGCGCCGATCCTGCACGTTAACGCCGACGACCCTGAGGCCGTTATCGCGGTTGCCAGCATGGCGCTCGACTATCGCATGCGGTTCAACAAGGACGTGGTGATCGATCTGGTGTGCTATCGCCGCCATGGTCACAACGAAGCCGATGAACCGGCGGCGACCCAGCCGCAGATGTACCAGACCATCCGTGCGCGCAAAACCACGCGTGCGCTTTATGCTGACAAGCTGGTCGCCGACGGCGTGATCGATCAGTCCCGCCCGCGGGAGATGGCCGAACGCTTCCGTGAACGACTTGATGCCGGGCAGCCGTTGCCCGAAGCGCTGGTTGGCACGAGCGGCGACGAGTATACGATCGACTGGTCGCAATACAGCGAAGGCAGCCTGCACGTAGGTATCGAAACCCGCATCAAGGCCGAAGATGCAACGCGTCTGGGGTCGGCCATGCTTGAGGTGCCCGACGACATTCAGCTCCACGGCCGCGTCAAGAAGATCATGGATGAGCGTCTGCGCATGCTCAACGGCGAGCGCGAAATGGATTGGGGTTTTGCCGAAAACCTGGCCTACGCCAGTATCCTCAATGAAGGCCATCCGATTCGCTTTACCGGTCAGGACGCCGGCCGCGGCACGTTCTTTCACCGCCATGCAGTACTGCACGATCAGGATGAGAAGCAGTGCTACATCCCGCTGCAGCATCTGTTCGACGGTCAGCCGAAGTTTGAGATCATCGACAGCCTGCTGTCTGAAGAAGCGGTGCTTGGTTTCGAATACGGATTTGCGACCACCGAACCGCGCGCCATGGTGATCTGGGAGGCGCAGTTTGGTGATTTCGCCAACGGTGCGCAGGTGGTGATCGATCAGTTCATCACCTCGGGCGAGACCAAGTGGGGGCGTCTGTGCGGTCTGGTCATGCTGCTGCCCCATGGTTACGAAGGGCAGGGCCCTGAGCATTCGTCGGCCAGGCTCGAACGCTTCCTGCAGCTTTGCGCCGAAGGCAACATCCAGGTCTGCGTGCCTTCAACGCCAGCACAGATGTTCCATCTGCTACGCAGGCAAATCCTGCGTCCACTGCGCAAGCCACTTATCGTTATGACGCCCAAGAGTCTGCTGCGTCACAAAGAAGCGGTGTCGGCACGCGGCCTGATCGAAAGCGGGGGCTTCCAGCTCATCATTCCTGATCGGGAAATCCCGCGCGACGAAGCCGTCGGCCGCATCGTGTTTTGCAGTGGCAAGGTCTACTACGACCTCAAGGCCGCGCGCCGCGAAGCCGGTATCGAGGACGTTGCGATTGTACGCGTTGAGCAGCTCTATCCGTTTCCGGCCGATCACTACGCGGCGGAGATTGAACGCTACGGCAACGCCGAGGAAATCGTCTGGTGTCAGGAAGAGCCTCAAAATCAGGGCGCCTGGTATCAGATTCGTCATCAGCTTCAGGCCGGGCTCGGCCCGCAGCACGCGCTCTATTATGCCGGGCGTCCGGGATCGGCCGCGCCGGCCTCGGGCTATCACCACGTGCACGTGGAGCAACAGCAAAATCTCGTCGCCGCTGCGCTTGGCTTGCAGGCCCAGTAGCGCGACACCCCATCCGAACCAACTTACGGAAAACACAAGTTATGAGCGTTGAAGTCAAAGTCCCCAATCTGCCGGAGTCGGTTGCCGACGCCACAGTCGTGACCTGGCACAAGCGTCCCGGCGATGCGGTGGAGCGCGATGAAAATCTGGTGGATCTTGAGACCGACAAGGTCGTGCTTGAGGTGCCCGCACCGGTCAGCGGCGTGATGGGTGACATCGTGGCCGAAGACGGAGCGACGGTGGTCAGCGGCGACTTACTCGCGTCGATCAATGAAGGCGAGGTCGCGGCGGCGCCTGCGGCCTCAAGCGATGCGCCAGCGCCCGCTGCCGATGCACCAGCCGCCAGCGGCGCCACGGATACCAGCGGCGCGTCCAAACTCAGCCCATCGGTTCGCCGACTGGTGGATGAAAACAACCTCGATGCCTCGAAGATCACCGGGACGGGCAATCACGGCCGCATTACCAAGGCCGATGTGCAGGCGTTCATGAGCGCCTCTGGCGGTGGTGCGAAACCGGCCGCGGCGCCAGCAAGCGCGGCACCGGCGGCGGCACCTGCCGTGGCCGGCGCGCGTACCGAACAGCGTGTGCCCATGTCGCGCATGCGCGCACGAATCGCCGAGCGTATGGTGGAGGCGCAAAGCACGGCGGCAATGCTCACCTCGTTTAATGAAGTCGATTTGACTGAGGTTAAAGCGCTGCGAGCTCGCTACCGTGACTCGTTCGAAAAGACCCACGGCGTACGCCTTGGCTTCATGTCGTTTTTCGTGCGTGCCAGCATCGAGGCGATGCGCAAGATTCCCGTGGTCAACGCCTCGGTCGAAGGCAACGACGTGATCTATCACGACTACCACGATGTTGGCATTGCCGTGTCAACCGAGCGAGGACTCGTGGTGCCGGTGCTGCGCAACGCTGAAGGCATGAGCTTTGCCCAGATTGAACAGTCGATCAATGCTTACGCGCTCAAGGCGCGCGAGGGTCAGATTGCGATTGAAGACATTACCGGCGGCACGTTCACCATCACCAACGGCGGCGTGTTTGGCTCGCTGATGTCCACGCCGATTCTTAACCCGCCGCAAAGCGCGATTCTTGGTATGCACAAGATCATGGATCGGCCCATGGTGGTGGACGGCGAGATCGTTGCGCGTCCGATGATGTACATCGCGCTGACCTACGACCATCGCATTATCGATGGCAAGGAGGCGGTCCAGTTCCTCGTGCACGTCAAAGAAGCGCTGGAAGATCCTGCGCGCCTGATGCTGCAGGTCTGATCGCCCGATTCAATTTTGAAACCTTTAGGTGCTCGCCAACGCGTGCGCAGGAGTTCTAACGCATGAATACCGCATTTGATGTCGTGGTCATTGGTGCCGGCCCCGCCGGCTACGTCGCCGCCATTCGCGCCGCGCAGCATGGCCTGAATGTGGCCTGCATCGACAAGTGGAAAAACTACGACGGTAGCGCCAAGTTTGGCGGCACCTGCCTGAACGCGGGCTGCATACCTTCGAAGGCGCTGCTGGAGTCGTCCGAGCTCTATCATCGCGCCAAGCACGAGTTTGATACCCACGGCATCAGCGTGTCGGAGCCTAGTATCGATATTGCGAAGATGCAGGAGCGCCGCGCAGGCATCGTGAAGCAGTTCACCGGTGGTATCGAGGCTTTGTTCAAAGCCAATAAAGTCACCGGACTCAAGGGAACCGGGAAGCTTACGGGGCCAGGTCAGGTTCAATACAT
>CAZXCL010000128.1:0-6266 GCA_964639265.1 uncultured Gammaproteobacteria bacterium
ATGACAAATTTCCCACCCACTTCTCGTATCCCCAGTTAATGATCAAATTACTGGAGAATCGCGATGAAACGATGGATACCATTGACGCTGCTCGCCACGGCCCTGACCCTGCGCGCACATGCTGCACCGCAAACCTGGAACGTTGTTGCGCCACCGGATAACCCCGGCTTTGAGGTCGCCGGTAGCGTCAGCTTCGATCCGGACGTCTTTGAGTACAGCGACATAGATCTGGTGAACGGCACAGGCTTCTTTGCCATTCGCTACGTCAGCAATGTGTCGCTCTATACAAACTTCGGAGAGGCCGGGTTTGTCGACGTCACCGGCAGCGATCTCGACGGCGCATTTCTCCTGATTTTCAACTACAGCGAACCACTGAGTAACAGTGCCGGTGTTGTGGACCTCGTGCCGATTTCCGGCAGCGCGCGCTGCATCGACTCGGAGTGTGACGAGTACCTTAGCTATTTTCCACTGCCGCCCGGGGCCACGTTGGTGCGCTCCCTGGACTGGCAACTCGAAGGGGTCCAGACCAGTATCGGTCGGTCTTTGCGAGGAGGCTATCAGTTTCACGCGCCCGATCTACGCTCGACCCACATCGATATCACGCTCACCGGTGACGGCTCGATCACGCGCTTCACCGAGCTGCATCCGGGTATAGAACCGTCTGCCACATCTGCTGTGGTCTTGACCGATGCGCCGGCCGATCTCACCGGCCAGACCGTGCTATTTCTGGAGCTGAACGCCGCTATGCCCGAGGGCGGCGGCACCGTCGCGTTGAACGGAGATTCTATTTCGGGCACACGGCTCGCGACCTGCGCAGACGCGCAGTGTATGAGTGTCATTGAATTTAATGAGACGATTGCCGAGCCGGGCCGCGTTACCACGTTTATCGATCCGCCCACGGTGATCAGCAGCCTGACCCCATCGGTGCGCGAGAACCAGATCGTGGCAACCGACGTTGATGCTGTTGATGATAACGATAGTGAGGGCGATGGCCTGTTCTTTACGATCCAGGGCGGCGCAGACTCAGCGTTGTTCCAGATTAATATGCAAACTGGCCTTGTCGAGTTCCTTTCGCCGCCGTCGTTCAGTGCCCCTGCGGATGCCAATGCGGACAATGTTTATGAGCTGTGGGTGGGCGTTTCCGATCGCGGTGATCGAATGACGGTCGTCGAACTTGCGATCCGTGTCACCGGGACGCCAGAGATTGTCCCAAACCCCACTGCGGTTTCGTTCGGGGATGTCGCGCCGTACGGATCTCCGGTGACACAGGTGATCCAGATTGCCAATCAGGGCACTGGCGACCTGCTGATCGACAGCTGGTCAATCACAGGCCTCGATGACATTGCGTTTGAGCTGGTCGATACCAGTGACTGTGCGGCTCCGGTTGCGCCGGAGACCCAGTGCGAAGTGACGCTGCGCTACCTGGCCTCTCTCGGCCTTCCCAGTGGGCCGTTGAGCGCGTCTGTTTCTGTTGCTTCCAATGATCCGAATACGCCAACGGCTGTACTGGACGTACAGGCGAATGTCATTGTGGGGACCATCGGCGTTCCCACCAGTCTCGACATGGGTCCCGTGCCGGTTGGCGCGACGGCGACCCGATCGCTTGATGTGCTGGTTGACGGTCCGGTGCTCATCGAGCAGATCGTCCTCGACTCGCCCGACGGCTTGTTTTCATTTAGCAGCACCTGCGCACTTGGCGAAGTGATCACGGACTCATGCACGGTAAACGTGTCGTACATGCCGGTCGCGCTTGGCCCGCAGCAGGCGATTCTGCTTCTGGAGAGCGCAAACCCGGCTGAGCCAATCTCAGAAATTGTTGTGAGTGCGGAGGGTGTCGACGATATCGACAGCGACGGGGACGGCGTGATGGATACGCAGGACAACTGCACGCTGGTATCCAATCCGGATCAGCGCGACACCGACGGCGATGGCTTCGGAAATCTCTGTGACCCCGATCTGAACAACGATGGCGTCGTTAATTTCCTGGATCTGGGTCTGCTGCGCAGCGTGTTCTTCAGCTCCAATGCTGATGCTGATTTCAACGGCGACGGTGTCGTGAACTTCCCCGATCTTGGCGTGCTTCGACTCTATTTTTTCAGTCCGCCAGGGCCGGCCGGTGGACTGAATTAATGCCAAGGCGACAACACTCGATGAGCCTGCCTGGGGGACACAATCGAGCAAAAAAAAAGGCGCGTCACTGCTGACGCGCCTTTTTCAATTTACGAGAGCGTTGTCTCAGGCAGCTTGCTTGCGACCCAGACCAAACAGTCCCAGCAGACCCGAGCCCAGCAGCCAGACGGCGGCAGGTACGGGAATCGGCGTGGTGACAAGCGTAAATTCGCCTTCAAACGCCACGGCCTGCGTGGCACCCGGGATGCAGCCGGCGGTTGCATAGAACAGGCAAACCTGACCGTTGCCGGTGGCAAGATCAAACACAACGAACGCGCCGTTGCTGCTGAAAGGCGGAACCAGGAATTCGATCAGCAGTTCGCCGCTGCTGAGCTGGTTTTCACTGTCGGTGCTGCCCAGCGAGCCGTTGGAGGCTGCGATGCCCAGAAGCGAGTCCAGGACCAGCGGGTTGTCGTTGACCGGATCGCCAACGGGCGGCACGATCGGCAGAGCCGGGTTGGTGACCAGGAACTGGAATGCGCCGATGTCGGCGTCGCCGAAGCTGCCGTCCGGGTTGGTGGCGATCTCGATTTGACCCGTGATCGTCGCGCCAAGGGCCAGCGCAGCAAAGCTGTCGCAGGTGCCGGTGCACAGCGTCACCGTGCTGGTGTAGTTATAAAGAGCGGCATTGGCGGACGTGGCGCCCAGTGCCGCAGTGCCCAGCAGCAGCGTGGCCGCTATGGTCTTGATGTTGTTCATGGATAACCCCTCAAAAATAAAGTGCAATACGCATCAATGTTTTGTTATGGCGGTCCGTGCCGCTGCGTATCGTTATGTTATGGCACCCCTTTTTTGCGGGGCGCACACCTCATAAGCATCGCATAACTGCCGCGTCACTACCAGCGCGGCGCCACAATTGAGCGCTTTTTTGCCATAAAGCCCTCCACGCGTTCGCGCTAGACTCAGGGTTGAAAACACACGGCTTCACCCGCGCGGAGTAACACGATGAGCGACGGCAACCCCAACCCGGTTTTTGGCAGTCTGAGCTGGACACCACCACCGTGGCTGGAACGCATCGGTCCCGGACGTGTCATGGCAGCCCTTCTGCTGGCGTTGCTAGCCATCGGCGCCTACCTGCTGCTGCAAAATCACCTGGCCAACAAACCTCAGCCGCCGACGCTGGCCGCCAGCGTCGCCGTGCCCGGCGTAAGTCGCTGGGATGACGACAACATTTATCCCGATGCACTGGTCATCGAGTTTTCGGTCGTGACGGATCCACGGGTGACGGCAGCGCCGATCACGTCGGTCGCAGCGCTGTCCAGACTGGATCAGGTGCTGACGGATGGTGTCGCCATTTCGCCTCAGCTGGCCGGCGAATGGCGCTGGCAGGACGAGCGTCATTTGCGCTTTGAACCGGCAACGGACTGGCCCGCGGACACCGAATTCACCGTGAGCTACGACGCCTCACTGTTTGCGCCGAATCTGCGCATCGATGATCCGCAGGTCACGTTTCGAACGGTGCCGTTCAGTGCCAGCATCGCGCAGCTTGAGTTTTATCAGGACCCGACACAGTCGTCGCAGCGCAAAGTGGTCGGCACGCTGGAGGTATCGCATCCGGTAACGGCCGATGACCTGCGCCGCGAAGTGAGCATGAGTTTGCGCCAGGGCAATCAGACCGTTGCGGACAAGCCTGGCGAGATATCGTTTGACGTTGAGCTCGGCCCTCATGGCCGTGTGGCCTATGTGCGCTCGGCGCCGATTGAGTTGCCCGAAAACGAAACCTACATGAATCTCGAAGTGGCCAAGTCGCTGGCGCCAGAGGCAAGCGACGCGAAGCTTGCGTCGGCGTTGAGTCAGAACGTCCTGATTCCGGATCGCGCGTCGTTTTTCAAGGTGGCGTCGCTTGAAGCTCAGCTCGTACGCGACGACGAGAACAATCCGGTTCAGACCCTCACGCTTGAGTGGTCGGATCGCGTCACGCGCGATGCGCTCGGTCGGCATGTATCGGTCTACGTTTTGCCGGTGAGTCCAACCATCGACGGTGCCCGTCAGCGCAAAAAATACTGGCGCGGCCCGCGCGAGGTCACACCCGATGTGCTCAGTCAGTCGCGACAGCTGGCGCTGACTCTGAATGAAGTGGACGGCGATGCTGCCACGCTGCACAGTGCCTCACTCGACGTGCCCGACGGCGCAACGTTGTATGTGCGTGTTGCGGAAGGCCTGGAGTCCGAAGGCGAGTTTGTGCTCGGCCGGCCGTTCGATGCCGTCGTGCGCATGCCAGCCTATCCGAAAGAGGCGCGCGTGGCCCAGGAGGGCGCGCTGCTGCCGCTGACCGGCAATCATGAGTTGACGCTTCTCTCACGCGGTGTGCGCACGCTCAAGATTGAAGTGGGCCGCGTGCTCGACCGCGACATCAATCATCTGGCCACTCAAACCAGCGGCGACATTCGCTCGCCGCAGTTTTCGAACTACCAGTTCAACGAGGACAATCTCACGGCGCGCAGCGAGCGCTTTGTTGACGTAAGCAACACGCATCCGGCAAAGGCCGCGTTTGCGCAACTCGACATGAGCGAGTTTGTGCCCCAGGGCGGCTACTACCTGGTTACCGTGCAGGGCTGGGATCGTAACGGCAACTATCCGGTGGGCTCGCGCGATCAGCGCATGGTCATGATTACCGACATCGGTCTACTCGTGAAATCCAATGCGGACAACACCCACGATGTGTTTGTGCACTCGCTGTCGACCGGTAGGCCGTTAAGCGCGGCCCGGGTGTCGGTGCTGGGCAAGAATGGACTGCCGATTCTGGAGCGCCTGGCCAACAGCGACGGACACGCGACGCTGCCGTCGACCCAGGGCTATCAGCGCGAGAAGACGCCCACCGTGTATGTCGTGCGCAACGGTTCGGATCAGATTTTCATGCCGTTTTCACGCAACGGTCGCCGCTTGCAGTATTCGCGCTTTGACGTGGGTGGGCAGTATCAGTGGGATCGTGATGGCGAGAGCACGCTGCGTGCACAGGTGTTCACGGATCGCGGCATGTATCGACCGGGTGAAACCGTGCAACTTGGTGCGATTGTCAAACGCGACAACTGGGGTTCGCTCGGCAATCTCCCCATTGGCTGGCGCATTCGCGATCCGCGCGGCAATGAAGTGCTGGAGATGCGTCAGCGTCTGGCGCCCGGTGGCCTGATCGAGTTGCCCTTTGCAACTGAGACCGCCTCGCCCACCGGCAACTACTACGCAAGCCTGTTTGTGGTGGAGGACAACAACCGCAGGCGTGACATCGGCAACGTGCGTTTTCAGGTCGAGGAGTTTCAGCCGGATCGACTGCGTATCAGCGCCAACATCGACGGTGACGCCGGCGCGGCCTGGATCAAGCCGCAGGCACTTTTGTGTTCGGTGCAGCTCGATAACCTGTTTGGCAGTCCGGCGCAGGGGCGCCGCGTGGCCGGCACAATGGAACTGGTGCCCTCGGGTATCCGTTTAAAAGACTTTGCCGATTTTCGCTTTGACGATCCGCTGCGCGAGCCGGGGTCGGCACCGGCCCGGGTGGCCAGCGTGCTCAGTGATGCCACGACCGATGAAGCGGGGCAGGCGCAACTGGCGCTTGATCTTGCACGCTACGAGCAGGGCATTTATCGCCTCAACGTCACGGTGGAGGGCTTTGAGGAGGGCGGCGGTCGCAGCGTCAAGACCCGCGCCAGTGTCATGGTGTCGCCGCTGGATTATCTGGTGGGCTATCGCAGCGACAGCGATCTGGATTGGCTGCAGCGTAACTCGAACCACAGCGTCGAGTTGATTGGTGTCGATTCGTCGGGCGAGGCAGTAGCGCTCGATCAGCTTACACGCTCGATTGTTGCCTACCGATACGTGTCCACATTGGTCAAACGACCCAACGGCACTCTGGCCTATCAGTCTGTGCGCAAGGAAACCCCCGTCAGTTCGGAGGCATTCAGCTTGTCGGCAGACGGTGTCACAACAACGTTGCCTACGGACGAGCCGGGCGCCTATGCGATGCTGATCGCCGATAGCTCGGGACGTGTGTACAGCAAAGTGGACTTCAACGTGGCCGGCGCGCGCAATATCGCTGGTGATCTGGAACGCGACGCCCAGCTCACGCTGAATCTCAACGGCAAGAGCTTCAAGCCCGGCCAAGA
>CAZXCL010000129.1:0-6230 GCA_964639265.1 uncultured Gammaproteobacteria bacterium
CAGCCGTGGATATCGAGTCGCGACTGCAGCAGGCAGCCCATGTTCGGGAACACCTGATCCGGGGTGGTCGTACCCACGACAATCAGATCGATTTCCTCAGGCCCAACTCCCGCCGCTTCCATCGCTGCGCGCGCGGCACCCTCGGCCAGATCGCAGTTGGTCTGCCCGTCGCTGACTACGTGCCGTCGCTCGATGCCCGTTCGCGTTCGAATCCATTCGTCGGAGGTTTCGACCATTTTTTCCAGATCGAAATTGGTCAGAACTTTTTCCGGCAAAAACCGGCCAGTGCCCAAGATTCTTGAATACACGAATTGATCCATTGCGAGCGGACGCCAGGGCCCGGTGAGCGCAGTGTAGCCGACACCTGCGCTGCGCCGCTACTTGGGTGAATTCGCCACAAAAAGGGGCATAAAAAAAACGCCACGACCGCAGCTCGGTCGTGGCGTTGTTTGGGTGTCGACGGTTCGGCCTCAGGCGAGGCCCGGCGACTATTCTTCGATATCGTCGTCCATCGGCGTCTGGATCACTTTCTTGCCGCGGTAGAAACCGTCGGGCGTGATGCGATGACGCAGGTGGGTTTCACCGCTGGTCGGGTCGATCGACAGCGTCGCGCCCTTGAGCGAATCGTGACTGCGGCGCATGCCACGGCGTGATGGGGGTGTACGGCTTTTTTGAACGGCCATGTGAGGTATCTCCTAAAAAAAATGTTCTGAATCGTCGCGCTCGAGACGGTTGGCGGCTAATTTTTACCGTCCTTCGACTCAAGCATGTTTTTCAAATCGGCAAACGGCGTGCGCATGGGCACCACCTCTGCCTCCGAATCTGTCATGTACTTGCGCGTGACCGACGCACACTGCGCCTGATCCGCGTGTTTGGGGATTGACGGCAGCGCCAGCAGCACTTCGTCCTCTACCCATTCGATCAGCCTCACCGGCTCATCGCTCAATTCAAAATCGCCGTCGGGCAACGCCCCGCTGCGCCAGGCGACACTAAGCGCCAATGGCAGCTGCAGGTCACCGAGACAGCGCTGGCACGCCAGCTGCGCCTCAACGGCCACCTTGCCCTCCACCCGAACCGTGCCGTCCTGCGCACGGGACAGCTCAAGTTCGCACTCGAGCGGCTTTGCGCCGGCAACGGCTTGCTCATCCAGACCAAAGGCCTCGACAAGCCGCGGTAGCTGCGACAGACTCACCGACTGCGTAAGGTATCGACCTCGCGCGGCCTCGCGGCCAAGATCAATCGAATCGGTCAGCGCCACAGACATAAGCCGGCCATAATAAATGAGTAGCGAAATGCCTGTCAAAGCGCCTGATCTGGTTCTGGCCTCCACCTCACGCTATCGCGCGGCGCTTTTGCAGCGTCTGGGCATTACGTTCAACGCCGTTGCCCCCGAAGCCGACGAAACGCCGCTCCCCGACGAATCCCCGGCCGACCTCGTACGACGTCTGGCGCATCTAAAAGCCGCCAACGTCGCCGAACGTCACCCGAAGGCCACCGTGATTGGCTCGGATCAGGTCGCGACCTACGACGGCCGCATCATCGGCAAGCCGGGTAAGCCTGACAAGGCCATCGCCCAGCTCAAGGCCGCCTCGGGCAAGGACGTGACGTTCCTGACCGCGGTCAGCGTGCAGCAAGGCGGGCGAGAATGCGCAACCATGGACGTGACCCGGGTGGCATTCCGCCAGCTTGAGGACGATGAAATCGCCCGCTACGTCGAGCGCGAGCAGCCGCTGGACTGCGCCGGAAGCTTCAAGGCCGAGGGCCTGGGCATCACGCTGTTTGAGCACATTGAGGCCAAAGACCCCACCGGCCTGATTGGCCTGCCGCTGATCTGGCTCAGCCAGGCCCTGCGCGATCTGGGCTATCGCCTGCCCTGACGCGCCGCTCGTTCGAGTGATCGGGGCGTGCGATGCCGACCGCGTTTTTCCAGCGCATCGATGACGGCCCGCAGATCGTCCGGCAGCGGCGAACTGAAATGGCACGGCGCGCTGCCCGCCAGCTCAAACGCCAGCGACGCGGCGTGCAGAAACAAACGCTCTGCACCGAACTTGCGCATGCGGCGATTCATATCAGCATTGCCGTAGCGCTGATCGCCGACGATCGGATGGCCAGCGTGGGCCGCGTGGACGCGAATCTGATGCGTGCGACCCGTGCTCGGGCGTGCCCGAATCAGGCTGACATCACCAAACGTATCGCACAATGAAAAACGCGTGGCCGCCGACAGCCCGTCAGCCGCCACCTGCACCGTGCGCTCGCCGCCGCGTCGGGCTTTGACGTCCAGCGGCACGTCGACCAGATGATCGCCGAGCTGCCAGTCGCCGGCCACCAGCAGCAGATACTCCTTGGCCACCTCGCCTTCGCGAAGCGCTGCGTGCAGGGCTCTCAGCGCGCTGCGCTTTTTGGCCACGACCAGCACGCCGCTGGTGGAACGGTCCAGGCGATGCGCCAGCTCAAGATAAGGACGGTCCTCGAAATAGGCCCGCAGCGACTCGATCACGCCCGATCGCACCCCGCTGCCGCCATGCACGGCCCAGCCGCTGGGCTTGTCGATGACCAGAAAGCGCGCGTCTTCCGACAGCACATGCGCCGACCAATCGAACCGCGCCGGCGTGGCCGGAGTCGCCTCCGGGCTTCGGATGGGCGGCACGCGCACCACGTCATCGGCTTTCACGCGGTAGGTTTGCGCGATGCGGCCCTTGTTGACGCGCACCTCGCCCTTGCGGATGGCGCGATACACCCGGGCCTTGGGCACGCCCTTTAAAAAGCGGCCCAGAAAGTTGTCGAGCCGCTGGCCGGCCTCATCGGCCGAAACGGTCACGAAACGGGCCTTCGGGCGGTCTGTGGTGTCGGACGCCATGGTCACATAACTCATTGATCTGTCGAATCAGGGTTGCTATATTACTAGGGTGTTAACACAAATAAAGCGCTACGCATTGTCTTTGCTCGGCGCTCCCCTCGAATTGATCATGCTCAGCCTGCAGGCGCTTATCGCGCTCCGGGCAACCGTGCAGCGCGCGTGGCAAATTCGTTTACCGGTTTTTTATCGGGTCGATCAGATCCGTCAGTCGGCAGCGCCTGGATTGCGCTGCGGAGTGCACAAGCTTTTCGTGCGCCGCCCCAAACATCAGTATTCCCTGCCCCACCTTGTGGTCGACCGCTACGTTGTCGCCGCGCCCTGCCCCGTGCTGGCACAAGGATCGCGGGCCCCCGTTGTTCCCCGCCACAGGCTACGCGCGTATCACCGCGGCGCCGGCGGTCTGGCACAACCCGACGAGATGTTCGAGCGACCTCCACCGACTTACGGTTAGTCTGAGCGGCCCTGTTGTTGAATAGGGACCACAATGAAACGCATGTTAGTGAATGCGACGCAGCCCGAAGAGCTACGCGTTGCAATGGTCGACGGTCAGCGTCTTTTTGACCTCGACATCGAAGTACCTTCCCGCGAGCAGAAAAAAGCCAATATCTATCTTGGCAAAATCACCCGCATCGAACCGAGCCTCGAGGCCGCGTTTGTGAACTACGGCGCCGAGCGCCACGGCTTTCTGCCGCTGAAAGAAATCTCCCGCGAGTATTTCCGCACCAAGCCCGAGTCGGGCAAGAAGATCAACATCCGCGAGGTCCTGCGCGAAGGCCAGGAAATCGTCGTGCAGGTGGAGAAAGAAGAACGCGGCAACAAGGGCGCGGCCCTGACCACGTTTATCAGCCTCGCCGGCCGCTTTATCGTACTGATGCCCAACAACCCGCGCGCCGGCGGCGTGTCGCGTCGCATCGAAGGCGCCGATCGCAACGAGCTGCGCGAGTCGCTCGCCGAGCTGGATATCCCCGACGGCATGGGCCTGATCGTGCGTACCGCCGGCGTGGGCCGCAGCACCGAAGAGCTCAAGTGGGACATGGACTATCTGATGGGCGTGTGGAAGGCCATCGAAGCCGCCATCTCCGCCCAGCCCGCGCCGTTTCTGATCTATCAGGAATCCAACGCCATCATCCGTGCGCTGCGCGATCATCTGAACAACGACATGGGCGAGATCATCATCGATGACGAGGCCACGTTCGAAGAAGCCAAACGCTTCATGGACCGGGCCATGCCGCACAACGTGCGCAAGCTCAAGCGCTACGAAGAGCCCACGCCGCTGTTCACGCGCTTTCAGATTGAGAGCCAGATCGAATCGGCGTTTGCCCACACCGTGCATCTGCCCTCGGGCGGCAGCATCGTGATCGATCCGACCGAGGCGCTGGTGTCCATCGACATCAACTCGGCGCGCGCGACCAAGGGCGTGGACATCGAGACCACCGCCACCAACACCAACCTGGAGGCCGCCGACGAGATCGCGCGGCAGCTGCGTTTGCGTGACATGGGCGGTCTGATCGTGATCGATTTCATCGATATGAACCAGAGCCGCAATCAGCGTGAGGTGGAAAATCGCCTGCGTGATTCGGTGAAGGCGGACCGGGCGCGCATTCAGATTGGGCGTATCTCGCGCTTTGGACTGCTTGAGATGTCGCGTCAGCGGCTGCGTCCGTCGCTGGGTGAGTCCAGCGCCATTGTGTGCCCGCGCTGCAAAGGGCACGGCACGATTCGCGACGTTGAATCGTTGTCGCTGGCTATTCTGCGTTTGATTGGCGAGGAGGCGCGCAAGGATCGCACTGCGAAGGTGATCGTGAGCGCGCCGGTGAATGTGGCCTCGTACCTGCTCAATGAAAAACGCGAAGCCGTTAACAAGGTGGAGAAACGCGACGGCCTCGACGTGATCATTGCGCCCACCGCCGAGCTTGAAACGCCCAACTACGAAATCAAGCGCGTTCGCGACGATGAAACCGACCTCAAGGAAAACACCGGCGCCAGCTACGACGTGGCCGCGCCGACCAAGGTAGAAGAGGAAGCGCCCCCGTCGCGCGCACCGCAAATTCCGACGCCGGAGCAGCCCGCGGTGCGCGATATCGCGCCGCCGACCCCGGCGCCACAGCCTGCTGCTGCACAACCGGCGGCCGCGGCACCCGCTGCAAACGAGAGCGACGGCGGCGGTGGTCTGTGGAAACGCATCACCGGCATCTTCAAAGGTGGCGAGCCCACAGCCGCACAGGCGGCCGAAGAAAAGCCCGCACCGTCCAAACCCGCGGCACGACGCAACACGCGCCGAACCGACGGCGGACGCAGCAATGCCAACCGCAACAACCGTCGCGGCGGTCGTCGCACCAACAATCGTGGCGGCAACGATCAGCGCAGCGGCAATCGGACGCGCAACAACCAGAAGCCAAACAAACCGCGCAACCAGAACGACAATCAGCGTAAGGGCGCGTCGAACGACCGTCCCAAGCAGGATGCGCAGAAGCAGGCGCAAGACGGAAACGAAAATCAGACCAAGGGTCGGTCACGGCGCGGTGGACGTCGGCGTCGTGGGCGGCGCGGTGGTCGCAAGCAGAACGGGCGTGAAGATCAGCAGACACAGCAGCAGAACAATGGGGCGCAGAACGCTGGTGGCAATGATAAGCCTGCCAATCGGGGCAATGATCAGGGTGGCAACAAGAGCCCCAATCGTGATGCAAAGCCGAACAACGAGCAGCGCAATCGGCCGCAGAACTCAGGGCCGAAATCAGACGCGTCGAGCAAGCCGGACAATCGGAACGACGGCAGCAACCAGGCGCCGAAGGCGAAAAGTGGGGACAGCCGTCCAGCGCCTAAACCTGAGTCGAAGCCCAGTGGTGGTTCGGCGGATGCGGCGCCTAAGCCCAAGCCTGCGCCAAAACCCGAATCGGCAGCACCGGCCAAACCTGAGGCAAAGCCGCAGCCCAAGCCGGTGAGCACCGCGTTTAGCAGTGCGCCGACGAAGACGATTTTCTCGTCGAGCCCCTCCTCCCCGCGTCCGGGGCCGGGGCGAGACGGCAGATAGTGATTGATACGCTTGGCGCGATCTTCGCGTCGGGCGTTTTTCTTTGTGGGATTAGCTGGCGCGCAGTCGCTCGATGAGGCCGTCTGAGGCCGCTTCCACCAGATCCAGTACGCGTTCGAAGCCGCGTTTCCCGCCGTAGTATGGGTCGGGGACGTCCTTGCCTTTGTGTTCTTCTGTGAAGTCCAGGAACAGGTGTAGTCTGTGTTGGAGGGATTCCGGGCATGCGGTGGTGAGCTTGGCGAGGTTGTCTCGGTCCATGGCTACTATGTAGTCGAAGGACTCGAAATCGGACTGTTCGACTTTGCGGGCGCGTTGGGTTGATAGATCTATGCCGCGTTTTTT
>CAZXCL010000130.1:0-6002 GCA_964639265.1 uncultured Gammaproteobacteria bacterium
TCCGATGCAGCGCGTCCAGCACATCATCCTGCACGCGTTCGAGACGAGCGATCTGACTCGTGCCGAGCCCGAAGTCGCTGGAAAAATCGCAGCGTTCGGCCGTCACGACGGGGGCCACGAACTCCTCAGGGTGATCGAGCACGAACTGCAGCTCGTCGTAAAGTGTGTTGTAGGCACCCCAGAAGCTCGCCAGCTGATCAAACTCCGATTCGCTGTTGTCGAGCGTCTGGGCGGGCCAGTTGGCGAGGCTCTCGTAGGGCGTCACGGCCATGTGAAAGTCCTTGGGCGCGTCGTAGGCGATCGCCGGCAGGACGTCCAGCTTGGCCAGCAGATCGTCCTTGTCCTTGGGGATACCGTCGCCGCGGCCACCGGTCTGGAACACCGAGACGCTCATGTTGCGCCCTTCGGTTTTGCTGCCGGAGGTTTGGTTCACTGAAGCCTCGAATTCGGCGCCCCAGCCGCTGCCGCTCAGGGTTGCCGACATGGCCTGTTTTTCTTGCTGGCTCTTGGTCTCAATGGTGATGACCGCCGTGAGCTTGGCGCCGGCATAGACGGCCGAGACAAAGCTGTCGCCGCACTGGTGTTCAAACTCGGCGAGGTTGGTGGCCGCAAGCTGGCGTGCAGCGCTGGTTAATGTCAGCATGCCGCCGGCCCCGGGGGCGGCGTAGCGCACGCCGTTCTCCACGCTGGCGTTCATAACGAAGTTGGACGAATAGCCCGTGATGTTGGTGTCTTTGGCAAACGCGGCCTTGCCGCTGGCGCTCCAAACGGCGGTCTTGACCGAGGCTTGCGCCGACATCCCCATGCTCTTCATGAGTTCGTAGGAGTCCGACACTTCTTTCATCGTCATATAGCGGGTTTGTGCCGGCTCACTGGCTTCTTCGAATTCGACACAGACCGAGCGAACGGGTTCGGAGCGGTGACGATCCCAGCCCCAGCCAAGGTTGATGCCCGTTTCGGGCACCTCAACAATCTCGCTGCTGTCCTGCGGGGGCGGGCGGTAGCTTACGCTCAGCGGGTTTGATTCGCTCTGGTCGTCGACGTCGTCGATATCGTCGATGGCTTGTGCAAAATCCGTGTCGAGGTCTGCGGTGGTCCGTGGTGGTGCGGGGTCGCAGGCCGCCAGCGACAGGGCCACAAAGGCTGTCAGGGCGGTTGTCCAAAGGCGGTAGTGGGCCTGAGCGATCATTTGGTTTTCTCCGATCCTTGGCGCGGTAGGCGCGGCGTCTAATGTCTCAAGCAGCAAGTCGCTGGAAGTTCCCCCATAAAACTCCTCGCGCGGTTACCGTCTGTGACACTCCCAGGCGCGGCATTGCTATAATTGGGCCATCAATCGCTGGATCCCATGCCATGTTTTGCACCCTGCCGGACGCTGTGCGTCGCCTTTCGCTGTGTCTTTTCGTCGCACTGATGCCTCTGGCTGGCGCGGTCGAAACACCCGATCAAATTGCCGCTCAGGCGCCACTAGGCCAGCTCGGCGGTCCCGCCACGCCAACGGCCTATCGCCTCGCACTGACCGTTCTGCCTGAGCAGGAAAACTTTTCCGGCACCGTCGACATCGATGTTGAGCTGGTCGAGCGCGTTGAAGGCGTGTATCTGCACGGGCGCGATCTGGACGTAAAAAAGGCCAGTGCGCTGACCGCCGAGGGCAAGTCTGTGCGCGTGCACTACCGTCAGCTGACGGACGACGGCGTGGCGTACGCGGCGTTCGCACGGCCAATTGATGCCGGTCGCATAACGCTGTCGTTTTCTTATGAGGCGCCCTTTGATACGCAGCTTCTGGGGCTGTATCGCGTAGAAGAGGAGGGGCGTGCCTACGCGTTCACCCAGTTTGAGTCGATCTTCGCGCGTCAGGCGTTCGTGAGTTTTGACGAACCGCGCTTCAAGACGCCGTTTGATATGACACTGACCGTGCATGAAGATCACGTAGCCGTGTTCAACACCGAAATCGTTGAAGAGAATCCGTACAAGGGCGGACTCAAACGCGTGCGCTTTGCGACGACCGAGAAGTTGCCTACCTATCTGGTGGCCATTGCTGTGGGGGAGTTTGACGTGGTGGTGGGCGACGACATCCCGCCCAGCGCGCTGCGCAAGAGACCGCTGCCGTTGCGCGGCATTGCCGCGAAGGGCAAGGGCGAGGATCTGGCCCATGCGCTGGCGACCACCGGCGATATTCTTGCGCCGCTGGAGGAGTACTTTGGCCAGCCGTATCCCTACAGCAAGCTCGACATCATCGCCGTACCTGATTTTCAGGCCGGCGCCATGGAAAACGCCGGTGCCGTGACCTTTCGTGAGCGTCTGCTGCTGCTCAAGCCCGACGCACCGGTTACGCAGAAACAGGCCTACGCTTCGGTCATGGCCCACGAGCTGGCCCACATGTGGTTCGGCAATCTGGTCACGATGCCATGGTGGGACGACATCTGGCTCAATGAATCCTTTGCCACCTGGATGTCGTACAAAGCCATTCGCGAGTACGATCCCGGTGCGCGGCCGGAGCTGCGGCGTCTGGGGAGTCTGCGCGGCGCCAAGCGCGAGGATGGCCTCGTGACCGCGCGCCAGATCCGCGAACCGGTGAACGACCATAACGATATCGTAGCCGCGTTTGACGGCATCACCTACGCCAAGGGCGGTGCGGTTCTGAACATGCTGGAAAACTCGCTGGGCGAGGAGACCTTTCGTGATGCGGTGCGCGATCACATGACGCGCTTCGCCTGGGGCAACGCGGACGTCAACGATTTCATCGGCTCGCTGGTACGCGCCTCCACATCTGTCATCGAAGATTCCTTCAAGAGCTATCTGTTTCAAAACGGTTTGCCACGTGTGGCCGTGACCGAGGCCTGCCGTGATGGCGTGATGACGGTTGAGCAAGCACGCTTTTTGCCGATGGGATCGGAAACGAAGACAACGCAAAGCTGGGTGGTGCCGATGTGCGTGCGCTACGGCCGCGGCGCGGAAGTCTATGGCCAGTGCGAATGGCTGGATAAGACCAGCCAGACGTTTGAGTTTGACGATGGAAGCTGCCCAGACTGGATGATGCTCGACGCCAACTTCGCCGGCTACTACCAGTGGCAGATGCCGGCTGCCAGCTACGGTCAGCTGCACGCTGCGCCAGCGCCGCTGCTTGAAGCCGAGTGGGAGTCGGTGGCCGACAGTCTGGAAGCCGGATTGAGCGATGGCTCGATGCGCGTGCGCGACGCCTGGAGCGCTGTCGAGCCCATGGCATCGTCACGCTGGCCGTCGGTCGCGCTGGCACCCTCGCGCATGCTCGAGGACTGGCTCGACAAATTCGGTGACGAACCCAAGTTGGCATCGGCGCTGCGTCAAACGGCGCAGAGGCTCTACGCTGACAAGCCGGTGGCTGAGGCCTTTAACGCGGACTTCGTACGCGAGCTGGCGCGCGATGAAGACCGTGTTTTCTTTGGCAAGCTGGCGCGGTTCGCGGCGCTGATCGCGCGCGATCCAAATGTCCGCAATACGGCCATGGTTGCGGTCGCCGAAGCGCTCACCGAAGAGGGCATCGACTACGCGAAACTCACGCCGCTCACGCGCAAGACGGCCCTCACCGTGGCGGTGCAGGATGGCGACAACTCCGTGCGTGAGCGCATCCTCGATACGTTTTTGGAAAGCGGCGACGCGCTGTTTCGCGGCGATGCGCTGGTCGCGCTCGGTCACACGACGGACCCGAAGCTTGCGCAGACGTTGCGCGAGCTGGCGATCGACGGCGGAATCCGGACCAACGAGATCATCCGTCTGATGAGCGCGCAGTTTTCCGAGCCCGGTGCACGTAATGGGGCATGGCGTTTCGTGCGAGACCGCTACGCCGACCTGGTGGAGCGCATGCCGCCTCGACACGCGTCGTACCTGCCTAATTTCGTGGTGGCGTTTTGCGACAACGTGATGCTCGATCTCATGCAGGACGTGTTCGCCGAGACGGCTGGCGAGGTGCCGGCCGGTGAGCGCGAGCTTGCCAAAGCGCTTGAGTCGACGCGGCAGTGTGCCGCCCGCTCGGCCCACGAGCGTGCTCAGGTGCGCGCCGTGTTTTCACCCGGACAACGACGCTAGAGCGTCGCCTTTGCAACACAAAAAGACCGCTCATGAACCGATACACACAGATCCTTACCGCACTGCTCGCGACCGGCTATGCTGCCACGAGTCTCGCGCAGAACAATTTTGACGACGTTACGGTCGCGGCGACCAAGCTCAGTGATCACGTCTTTATGCTCACGGGTGCCGGTGGCAACGTGGGCGTTCTGACCGGCGAGGACGGTGTTTTTCTTGTGGATGATCAGTACGCACCGCTGGCGGATCGGATCAAGGCCGCGGTGCGTGACATCAGCGACGAACCCGTGCGCTATCTGGTCAATACCCATTGGCACGGTGATCACTCAGGCGGTAACGAGAGCTTCGGCAAAGACGGCGTCGTGATTGTGGCCCACGACAACGTGCGCAAGCGCCTGGGCCGCGATGAGTTCATGAAGCTCCTCAAGCGCGAAGTAAAAGCCTCGCCGGCGGCGGCCCTGCCGCAGATCACGTTTGCGAACCGGGCAACGCTGCATTTCTCAGGTGAGAAAGTCACCGCCTATCACGCACCCTATGCGCACACCGACGGCGACAGCTTCATCTATTTTGAGAACGCCAATGTCATTCACACCGGCGACCTGTTTTTCAACGGCAACTATCCGTTTATCGATACCGGCAGCGGCGGCAGCATCGACGGTATGATTCGGGGCGTAAAGCGCATCGTGGCGCTGGCCGATGACCAAACCAAGATTATTCCAGGTCATGGCCCGGTCGCGAGCAAGGAAGACCTGCAGGCGTATCTGGCGATGCTTGAGGAGACCCGCAAGCGCATCGCGGCGCTGATTGGCAAAAAAGTCTCTTTGAACCGGGCGGTATTTCAAAAGCCCCTCAAGGACCTCGATGAGACCTGGGGCAACGGCTTCATGACCCCCGAACGCTACCTTCGAATCGTGTACAACGATCTGCTCGAAAAGTAGCGCTCGGGTTGATCGGCGTTACAGATCGAACTTGATGCCCTGGGCCAGCGGCAACTCCGTGCCCCAGTTGATCGTGTTGGTCTGACGACGCATGTAGGCACGCCACGAGTCCGAGCCGGCTTCGCGACCGCCGCCGGTTTCTTTCTCACCACCAAACGCGCCGCCGATCTCAGCACCGGAGGTGCCGATGTTCACATTGGCAATGCCGCAGTCGCTGCCGGTGGCGGCCAGGAAGCGCTCGGCGTGCTGCACGTTGTCGGTAAAGATGGCCGATGACAGGCCCTGCACCACACCGTTTTGCATGGCGATGGCCTCGTCCAGCGTGTCGAACTCGATCAGATACAGAATGGGGGCGAAGGTCTCTTCCTGCACCGTGTCCCACTCGTTGCGCGCTTTGACGATGGTGGGATTGACGTAGTTGCCGTCGCCGTCGATGGACGTGCCGCCAGCGATGATCTCGCCACCGGCTTTTTTGGCATCGTCCACTGCCGCTTCAAAGCGTTTGACCGAATCCTCATCGATCAGCGGGCCCATCAGCGTGTCGGCATCGAGCGGGTTGCCGATGCGCACCTGACCGTAGGCCTTCACGAGACGCTGCTCGAGTTCGCTGGCGTGGGATTTGTGCACCAGGACGCGACGGGTGGTGGTGCAGCGCTGGCCGGCGGTGCCCACGGCACCGAACACGATCGCCGGCACGGCCAGATCGAGGTTGGCGTGCTCGTCCACGATCAGCGCATTGTTGCCGCCGAGCTCAAGCAGCGAGCGACCCATGCGGGCCGCCACTCGATGACCAACCTCACGACCGATGGCGCATGATCCGGTGAACGACACCAGATCGATTCGGCGGTCGTCCACAAACTGCTGCGCCAGCTCGTTGGTCGGATCATTAAAGAGCATGAAGATGCCGGGGAAGCCGCCAGCCTCAAGCGCATCATTACAAATGCGCTGCACGGCCACGCCACACAGAGGCGTCTTGGGTGAGGGCTTCCAGATGCTGACGTTGCC
>CAZXCL010000131.1:0-5148 GCA_964639265.1 uncultured Gammaproteobacteria bacterium
TCCATGTACTCGGACATGTCAAAGCGCACCAGTTCAATGCCCATGATCATGGCAAGCTGGCGAGTGACCTCTGTCTTACCCACCCCGGTGGGGCCGGCAAACAGAAACGCACCGACCGGCTTGGTCTCGTCACGCAGACCGGAACGCGCCATCTTGATCGCTGAGGACAGCGATTCGACGGCCGGGTCCTGGCCGTAGATGACGAGCTTGAGATCACGCTCGAGGTTACGCAGCACGTCGCGATCCGACGAGGAGACCGTTTTGGGCGGAATACGCGCGATCTTGGCCACGACGGCTTCGATGTCGTCCACGTCCACGCGATCGCGCACCTGATCCTCCGGCCGCAGGCGCACGTTGGCACCGGCCTCGTCGATGACGTCGATAGCCTTGTCCGGGAGCTGGCGATCGTTGATGTGCTTGGCTGCAAGCTCCGCGGCTGCGCGCAGTGCATCGTCCGTGTAGGTAACGCCGTGATGCTCTTCGAAGCGATCACGCAGTCCCATAAGAATTTCCACGGTTTCATCGATGGAGGGCTCCACGACTTCCACCTTGCGAAAGCGCCGCGCCAGCGCGTGATCTTTTTCAAAAATGCCGCGGTATTCCTGAAACGTGGTCGAGCCGATGCAGCGCAGCTCGCCACTGGAGAGTACCGGCTTGATCAAATTGGACGCGTCCATAACACCGCCCGACGCCGCCCCGGCACCGATCACGGTGTGAATCTCGTCGATGAAAAGGATTGCGCCTTCCTGTTTTTTCAGCTCGGCCAGAAGACCTTTGAGGCGTTTCTCGAAATCGCCGCGGTATTTGGTGCCGGCAATCAGCGTGCCCATATCCAGCGAATAAATCGTGCAGTCCTTGAGCACGTCGGGCACTTCGCCCTCGTGAATGCGCCGCGCCAGGCCTTCGGCCAGCGCCGTCTTGCCCACGCCGGCGTCGCCCACGTACAGCGGATTGTTTTTGCGCCGGCGGCACAGAATTTCCACGGTGCGCTCGATCTCGGCGTCGCGACCGATCAGCGGATCGATCTTGCCCAGCGCGGCCTGCTCATTGAGATTGGTGGCGTACTGCTCCAGCGGTCCGGCTTCGACCTCCGGCTCCTGCGCTTCGCCGTTGGTGTTGCTGGACTCTGACGACTTCGAGCTATCGGCGACCTTGGACAGGCCGTGCGAGATGTAGTTGACCACATCGAGTCGCACCACGTCCTGCATGGACAGCAGATAGGCGGCGTGCGACTGCTTCTCACCGAAGATCGCGACCAGCACGTTGGTGGCGTTGACCTTGTCCTTACCACTGCTCTGGATGTGAAACACCGCGCGCTGCAGTACCCGCTGGAAGCCGAGCGTCGGCTGGACTTCCTGATCATTGTCTTCGTCGATCCGCGGTGTCGTTTCATCAACAAACTCGCTCAGATCGCGCCGCAGCTTTTCGATGTCGCAGCCACAGGCGCGCAGCACCTCGACGACCTGGGGCACGTCAATCAGCGCCAGCAGCAGATGCTCGACGGTCATGAATTCATGCCGCTTCTCACGCGCTGCGCTAAACGCATCGTTCAAACAAAGTTCAAGTTCATTACTCAACATGTTTCTAGGACTCTTCCATCGTGCACAGCAGCGGATGTTGATGCTGCTGGGCGTAACCATTGACCTGCGCCACTTTTGTCTCGGCAATCTCGTACGTATACACGCCGCACACGCCCTGCCCCTGCGTGTGAACCTGCAGCATGACCCGTGTCGCTCGCTCGCGGTCCATACCGAAGATCTTCTCCAATACCTCTACCACAAATTCCATCGGCGTATAGTCGTCATTTAGCAGAATGACCTTATACAGCGGTGGTTTTTTCAATTTGGGCCGAGCTTCCTCGACCACCAGCGTAAAATCCTGTTGTTCGCGTTCGTCTGTCATAGCAATTATCAGTGTCCTCGCGCGGCAACAGGCCCCTCCTGTTGTCATCACGAACTATGCCGACAGTGTATATGGGTCGCGGACAATCAACTACAAGTGTCGGCAGTGATCTATTTCACTGCATACGAGAAAACCCCATCCCATTCATCCAGCGGCGGCGCGCTGCGAAAGTGCGCAATTCGGTCAAGATAGATATTGAATACTTCGCGCTCCGGAAAAGACTGATTCAGCTTGAAAAAATTCGCTTCTGCCGAATCCCAGTTGCCCTGTCTGAATGCCCGCAGTGCCGTTTTGTGCAACATCAGCATCTGACTGGTTTTTGCATCCAGTTCGTCCTTTCGTGCGATCGGCTCGTAGATCGCCACCGCATTGTCCTTACCCTTGACGCGCACACGGTCAAGCTCCAGGAACGCGTAGCAATCGGCCAGACGTTTGCGAGTGGCCTCCCCCACAGCAATCGACACGCCATAGGTCTTGGTCAGACCCTCAATGCGCGAGCCGAGATTCACGGCATCGCCAAGCACCGTGTAGGCGCGACGAAACGTTGAGCCCATGTCGCCAACGCGCATCTCACCCGTGTTAAGTCCGATGCCGACTCGCAGCGGCGGCCAGCCGCGACGCTCAAACTCCGGTGCCAGCGCCATAACCGCATCGCGCATGCTCATGGCCGCCTCAAGCGCGTGCAGCGCGTGGTCCTCATCGGCAATCGGCGCACCCCAGAATGCCATGACCGAATCGCCCATGTATTTGTCGATCGTGCCGCGATGGCCGTGAATAATCTGCGTCATTGGCGTCAGAAATTCGTTCATGAGCTGACTGAGCTCACGCGGTGCCATGTTCTCGGCGATGCTCGTGAAGTCGCGAACGTCACTGAACATCACGGTGAGCTCGCGGCTCTCGCTTTCCATGTTGAACTCGTCCTGGCGCTGACCCATTTCGGTCACCAGTTCCGGCGGCACATACTGGCCGAAGCGTCGTGACAACAGACGCCGGCCGCGGGTTTCGGTCACGTAGCCCACGATCAGATGCAGAACATAGAGCATCGCCAGGAAACCGAGCGTGCTGGCGATCGGCATCACAAAATTGCTGTGTGACCAGATCTGCAGATTCAATGCCACAAGGATCACGCCCAGCAATAACGTGCCAAGCGTAGCGGTCACCACAGGCAGCTGCATCAGCATGATCGTTGCGACGACAGCCACGACCAGCAGCGTCACCAGTTCGACGCCCTGTACGTATCGGGGATGCTGTTTGATGCGCTGATCCAGAATGCCCGAGACGATATTGGCCTGTACTTCAACCCCGTTATAGGTGCCGCCAACCGGGGTCACGCGCATGTCGCGCAGCCCCGCCGCACTGGTGCCCACCAGAACGATCTTGTCTGCCAGGGAAAAGCGCGCCTCACTGCGATTGAGCACGTCGGTCGCCGAGACGTAGGGAAAGTGATACTGACCGCCACGATACGGCACCAGCACCGCGCCCTCGTCATCCACCGGAATGCGATAGTCGCCCAGCGTCAGCCATTCGATATCGAGGCCGTCGCGGCTGCCACCTTCTTTGGTGTGAAACACGAAATCGAGCGGCGGCGAGTCCAGCGCCAGGCGCGTGACGGCCAGCGCAAGCGATTCGTACAAATCGCCGTTGTAGGACTGCAGCACCGGCACGCGACGAAACGTGCCGTCACGATCCACCAGCGGATTGTCGATGAAGCCGCCCGCTGCGGCGCCGTCCATCAGAACCTCGAGCGAGCCGGTGAAGGACTCCGGCGTGGGATAGTCGAGATGGGTTTGATGCTGTTCTTTGGTCAGCAACGGTGCCGGCAGCGCGTTGACCGCCTGAAACTCTGCGCTCTGACGAAACACATAACCCATAACCGTTTTACGATTTTCGAGCGACTCGGCGAAAATCCGGTCGAAGTTCAGTTGCGGCCGCAGTTCGTCGACGCGCTCGCGAATGCCGGGCACGTCCGCCAGCGGTCCGTCGGCCAGTGCGTACAGGGACTCAAGACCCGACGAGCCGTCCGCTTCGGGAAACAGCACGTCAAAACCCACCACGCGCGCGCCGTAATGGTCAAACAGGCTATCGACCAGCGCCGCGACTTTATTGCGCGGCCACGGCCATTGACCCTCAAGACGCATCGATCGCTCGTCGATGTCGACGATGACAATATCGTCGTCGACCGTGCGCGGCAGGGTCATATGGAGCCGCGCATCATAGGCCGCGGCCTCCAGATCATCGAGGAATCCAATGCGGCTGACGTCGGTCACGTGTAAATAAAATGGAACGAAAACCGCGATCGTGATGACAAAACGAATTAAGAGACGGGTAGGCATGCGCTCACCCCTCGATGCGGTGCCGGTCCATATTCTGTGAAGTCTAGCGCAGCGCCCTTGAGCCACAGTGTGCGACGGTCCACATTTCTTAAGCGCGACATGGCCTTGTGGCCGGGTGGAGCGACAACGTATCATGGCGTGCGCGCGCCGGGACCCACTTTATATATTACTCCGGTGGCGGACATGGAATTATGGAAATAGCCAACAATTTGAAGGGCTTGTTCAGCTCCCCGGAAAAATCGATCGCCACGGTGAATCGCTTTGGTCCGCCGCTGGTCAATGTCCTTTTGGTGGCCGCCATCGCGTGGCTGCTGGCCTCGCTCACACTGACCCTCCTTCCACGTCCCGATGTGGAAGCGGCACCGGTGCCGGTTCAGCGTGTCAGCGCCGCACCGGCGGACACCTCGTCGGTCAACGTCAATGCCATCGTGCAACGGCATCTTTTCGGCGTGGCGCCCGCTAAGGACGTCGCGGCAGCGCAGGAGGTCGATCCGAACGAAGAGCTGGCTGAAACCAACCTTCAGCTCACGCTCGTCGGCACGTTAGCCTCAGACAATCGCGATCGTTCGTTGGCGATTATCGAAAATCGCAATGACTCAAAAGTGTACGCAGTCGGCGACACAATTCAGGCCCAGGTGACGCTCGACGAAGTGCGTGCCAAAGACGTGGTGATTATCAACCGCGGAAAACGCCAGCTGCTCGCGCTTCCGCGTGAAGATCAAAGCACCGCGCGCACCCGCACCAACTCACGTACGGCCTCGCGCTCGCGCAGCGCGACATCGCGTCGCGCCGCCCCGCCATCTCCAGCGGCCACGGTGTCGCAAACCGCCGCCGCCAAAACGCTCGGCGATCTGATTCGACCGCAGCCGGTGTTTGCCAACGGCAAGCAGCGCGGCTACCGCGTCTATCCCGG
>CAZXCL010000132.1:0-5077 GCA_964639265.1 uncultured Gammaproteobacteria bacterium
CAACCGTTGTCGCACTAATCGCTACTTCGGGTGGCTGTATGGTCGTGATGATGGCTCTCGTACTTCTGGGCGGCGCCACAACCCCTGGCTATAGCCACGCGGCGCAATTTATCAGCGAGCTGGGTGCGACCGGCGCTGCCGGCGAGCTGTGGGTCAGGTTCGGCGGGTTTCTCCCGGCCGGCGTGTTTCTACTTTTTTTCTGTGTGGTTGCGCTTATCCGTCTGCCACGCTCGCGCTCGTTCACGCTGGGCATCATCGGATTGGCAGTTTTCGCCGCGGGTTATCTCGTCGCGTCCGCATTCCCCTGCGACCCTGGCTGCCGCCCGCAAAACCCGAGCGTATCGCAGCTCATTCACAACGTTGGCGGTTTGGCCGGCTATGTCCTGGCGCCCGCGTTTCTGCTTGCGATGGCATCCGCAGCGCGCCGCTGGCCGGATGCCTTTGCGCTCGTCACGTTTGGCCGTCTGGCAGCCGCGGCGGCTCTGTTTGGTTTGTTAACGCTCTCGCCCTCATCACCTTTCGCTGGGCTCAGTCAGCGACTGCTGGAGATGTCGGTTCTCGGCTGGGCAGTTGGGCTTGGGTGTTATGCCTTCACTCAGCGGGCCAGATGATCCCGGTTCCCGGCATCGGCCGGGATTGCGCCACGGGGTGGCCAGAGACGCTGCGCAACATCAGGACGTCAGTCTGATATATTCGCGAGCATGAGCACTTTGGAAAGAGCGGTTGAGATCGCCGCAAAACACCACGCTGGCGACACCGACAAAGCTGGCAAGCCCTATCTTTTGCATCCTTTGCGTTTGATGTTTGCGGTCAACACAGACTTTGAAAAAATGGCGGCCGTGCTACACGACGTGGTGGAAGATACGTCTGTCACGCTCGACGATCTCAAGAGCGAAGGGTTTCCTCCCGATGTGGTCAGTGCCGTCGATGCGTTGACCAAGCGAAAGGGCGAGACCAGGCTCGAAGCCGCCGCCCGGGCCGCTCAGGATCCGATTGCCCGCGTTGTCAAAATTGCGGATGTCACCGACAACATGGATATCAGCCGGATTTCTGACCCAGTTGAGAAGGACTTTGAACGACTCAGGGAGTACGTCAAGGTCAAGAAGCTGTTGCTCGGCTATGAGGCATCTTGAACTGTTTGCAGGTTGATCGCAGCGGATTCCTCAGGGCGGTTTCGCTCGGGTGCTGGATAGGCCAGGGCAAATGAAACTTCACGCGCTGGTCATCTGGCTTACCGGCCTTTTCTTCGTGCTTTACGGCATTGCCTTCGCGGTCGCTCCCAACGCCATGTCCCAGTTGGTAACCGGCGCTGCGGTCACAGGCGTATCGGCGCTTGTTGATTTTCGCGCCACCTATGGCGGCATGATCATCGCCGTGGGCATCGCGATTTTGTATTTGCATCGAATACGCCAAGTTCGACTGAGCCTGGGATTCATTATTCTGGTTTTGATGCTGATGGCGACGACCCGCGCCATTGGTTTTGCCATCGAAGGCAAGGCAAACACGCTGATGTACGTATTTTTCGTGCTGGAGCTGGCAGGCAGTCTGCTGGCGTGGTTGGCATTCGTAACGATTGACAAGGGAAAGACATGAGCACAAAAACCGAATCAACGCAGGTAAAGCAAGATGTGAGCCCGGAAGAGTGGCAAACCCGTGTTGATCTGGCGGCGGCCTACCGCCTGATTGCCATGCACGGCTGGGACGATCTGGTCTACACACATATTTCGGCTGCCGTACCAAATGAACCCGGGCATTTTCTGATCAACCCCTACGGCATGTTCTTTGAGGAGATCACTGCCAGCAGTCTGGTCAAGATCAATCTTGATGGAGAAAAAGTGTTGCCCTCGCCGTATGAGATCAATCCGGCGGGGTTCACGATCCACGGCGCCATTCATGAAAAGCGCCATGACGTTGCCTGCGTTTTACATACGCACACCCGGGCGGGCGTCGCTGTGTCCGCGCAAGAACAGGGGCTGCTGCCCATCTCGCAGCACAGCCTGTTTGTTCTGATGTCTCTGGGATACCACGACTATGAAGGTGTCGCGCTCAACGAAGACGAAAAACCACGGCTGGTCGCGGACCTTGGCGACAAGCACTTTCTGATGCTGCGCAACCATGGCCTTTTGACAGCCGCCGGCACCATTGCCGATGCGTTCCAGGCCATGTATTTCTTTGAAGTGAGCTGTCAGATTCAGATCGCGGCGCAGTCGGGTGGTGGCGAGTTGCGCGCGGTCGATCCGAAAATTCTGGCTGGCGCAAAGGCGCAGGCCGAGCAAGTGCAGCGAGGCATGGGCGCGCAGCTGGTGTGGCCCGGACTTCTGCGCAAGCTCGATCGTCGCGATTCGAGCTATCGAGACTAGCGCGACCCCGGCCGAGTTGCTCCGAAGCGGTCTCTGCCGCAAAGGTGATGCGATTTGGTGCAGGCGTGCTTGTGGCGAGACAAGGGTGAATGTATGGCTTGTTCAATTCAATCCAGATTTTCTCTGAAGGCAGGCGTGGCTCTTTTTTGTTGCGCGGCGGTTTGGGAAAGCGCCTCGGCGGCTTCAATTTCTTTGCTTCCTGTTAGCGCTTCGGATGGCGCGCAAACGGGGGACACGCTGTTGTTCGAGGTGGTCGCCGACTTCACGGACGAGCCAACCTTTGGTGGCGGCTTTGACATTGTCTGGGACCCAGACGCACTGAGTTTCGAGCAGATCGTCTATTTTGAAGTGGGTGATCCGAGTCTCGGGCGTGCTCCTGATCTGGAGGATGGTGAATTGGTTGCGTGGGCCTTCGGGAGTTTTACCGGTTTCTCAGGTGTCCACGTTTTGGGGCAGTTGGCGTTTTCGGTGCTGCCGACGATGGGGTCGGTGACCGCGATTGATTTTGGATGTTCGGGGGGGTAATTCCTGCGTCTTTACGAGTATCGACGATCTGGTGACGCCGCTGGATGTTCAACTGCACGGTGTGGAAGTCAGTCGCGTGCCTGTACCGGGCGCAGGCGTTCTGTTTCTTTGCTCCCTCGCCGGTTTTCGTCTTGTGCGAAGATCTGCGTGAGTTGGCGGTGAGATGCTGTCAGGGCTTAGGATCTCGTACCTTCTGAAAGTTGTGTATGTGGTGTTGCTGTCGATTGCTGGCACGGTTCACGCTGATGAATCTGTCACGGCCTCGAGTGCAGGAGAGCGCTTTGGTCGCCTCTCGGATGCTTTTTCGATTCTGTTTCGGGAGCGCACGACGGAAGTCTCTGAGAAATACGGTGTGCGCGATGAGGCCATTATCGAAGACGCCGTCCGAGATATCTCAAACACCATGGCAATGTGCATGATTCAGGCGGCTGAGAAATCTTCTGATCCACTGGCCAGGGACCTGCTGGGGCCCGGCTGCGCGGACTCCGAGACCAAGTGCGATCCGGCGCAAGTGGGCGCCACTCGGCTCAAGCCGGTGATGGATGCCCTCGCTCAGGATATGGCGCCGTGCGTTCAGGAAAATCTTAGCCATGTCCGGGCGGACATTCTCAAGCGTTAGCGTGTACATGTCGTCTCCGCCTGTCGCCGCCCTAGGCCAGGGTCTTGAATAGGCGATTCGATATGGCAACGATAGAGAGACTTTATCCCGATGTGTCCGCCATGTTCGAGGCCATTTGGGGTGCCTGTAAGGGCGACAAAGCCGATTTGATCCGTCAGCTTCACTCTTGATTTCACGCCCTGACTGCGTTTCAGAGGGGGTTTCCCAGCGTCATTGACTTGCGTATAGCGGTTGCGATTTGCTTCATTGCGTTGTAGCGGCCCGTGGCGACTCCGGCTATGGGGATCGTTGTGTGACACCTATTTGTGTAATGAGCAACGCTGCGCCAGCCAATGCAAAACCTTTCAGAAAATGGGCCTGTTGCAATGCTCGGATCACCTCGGACTCGGCATTGACCATCGCGTAGCCGTGCACGACAACGGTGACCGGTAACAGAAAGATCACGATCAGCCACGCACCAAGACGTGCGCGCCAGTTGAAGATAATCATCAATGCTCCGGCTAACTCAATTGCGCCGGACAGGAAGATCCAGAACACGGGGTAGGGAACGGCGTTTGGCATGAGCGAGACGTAGTACGGGATGTTTGTAAAATGCGTAATCCCGGAGAGCACAAAGAGCGACATGAACAACACGCGAGCGATGATGTTCAAAGACATATGAGTGGGTAAACGGTCTTCGGAAATCATAGTGGCCACCTCAACTATCGAATGATCAGACTGCAAAGCCCCGTGGTGTGTTGCGCAACGCGGGTGTCATGGCGCGCGTGCAGCGTGCTTTTCTATCCACGCACTAATGCGCTTCTTGCGCGCAGTAGATGAATCGTTCGCGATTTCAGCGACCACCTCCGGAAGCTGAACCGCCGAAAGCGCGCGTCTGAAACTTGTTTCTGCCTCCTTGAAAGCGGCGGCAATCGCGCATGGCCGCAGGCATTCGGCGGCCGTAGCACCGCAGGGACCGTTGCGCCTTACTTCGGAACAACGAAAACTTGGTGTGGAGCCCTCGATGGCGGCCGTAATGTCCCACAGCGATATAGCTTCGGGTAATCGAGCTAGACGATAACCACCGGAAGCGCCTCGTTTGGCAGAGACGATGCCGGCGCGACTCAGCGCCTGCATTTGCTTGGCAAGATAAGGTTGGGGCACACCCAAAAAGTCGGCTAGCGCGTCACCGGGAAGCGCCGCCCCCTCAGGTAAAACGGCAAGCAACGCGCAGGTATGAGCGGCCCATTCGACGCCTTTGCTGATTTTCATGCGAACGTCATGCCTGGACTATTACGGACATTTTATATCCGTAATTAACAAGAAGTGCAAGGGATTAACCCGAAGCATTGCGCTCCAACACGGCGGGCCCACAAAAAAACCCCCGGGACTGGCGTCCCGAGGGCTCTGTCTTCAGAGAGTAAACCTGAAATCTAAGCAGCTTTGGTCTTGCGCTTACGCTTCTTCCTGGCCTTTGTCGCCTTGGTGCTCTCAGGCTTGATCCACTTCTGGAACTCGGGCTGACGCGGCGCCGGATGACCGGTTTCCTTCTTGCAGTTCTTCTTCAGCGTGTCGATGTCGCCGCCGAAGTCGA
>CAZXCL010000133.1:0-5043 GCA_964639265.1 uncultured Gammaproteobacteria bacterium
GAGAGAAAACCGAGATAGCCCGAAGTCTGCGCAACGTAAGGGTGACGCTCACCGAGAATACGGCGCTGAATCTCCCTCGCCTCAAGATGGAGCGGTTCTGCCTCATCGTAGCGCTCGAGATACGCCAGCAGCAGTCCCAGACCGTTGAGTGCCACGGTGTAATAGGAGTGATCTTTGCCGAGCGAAGCGGCCACCACGCGCACAGCCTCGCGACTGTTGGCTTCGGCATTGCGTGCATCACCATCCACCAACTGCAGCATCGCCAGACCCTGATGTCCTGTGGCCAGTTCACTGTGGTTGCCATCCGTGACACGCCGCAGGATACCAATCGCTTCCTCGAACAGCGCCTTGGCCTGCGAATGATTACCCCGCAGTCTCTGCACATCGCCAAGCGCATTGAGGATCTCGGCTTGCTCCACGCTCTGCGTGTCGCTGCGGCGGTGAATGTCGAGCGCCTGCTGCAGACTCTGTTGGGCCTTGTCGTACTGGTCGGTCACGTTATAGGCAAAGGCGAGTTGCGTCAGGCTGCTGGCGAGGTCACGCTCCTGACCGGGCATGCGCTGACGCGCCGCAAGGGCGGATTCCAGCAGCGCCACGCTGTCGTCGTAGGCGCCGAGGCTGTAATAGATCTCGCCCAGCAAATGCTGCATCTGTGCGCGCACCTGGGGCGCGCTGGTCAGCCGCTTGTCCAGTTGTACGCGGCCATTATCGAGCAGCTGTCGGGCCGACATATCCTGGGCTCCCGGCACATTGGGATCTGCCACCTTGAACACATCGGTGAGCAGCCGCGCCACCTCACGCGACTTGCGCGCTTCGGTCTCGGCGTCTGCCAGGGCGCGTTGGATGGCATGAGATTGCACGGTCACCGTCACGCCATAGCTGACCGCCAGTGCAAATACCCCAATGCCGGCAACAACCCCCGGGACGTGCCGGCGCACGAACTTGGCGCTACGATAGAGCAGACCTTGCCGTCGCGCGGCCACGGGAAGCGCGTGCGTCATGGCGTGCAGGTCCGCGGCGAAAGCCTCCATCGAAGCGTAGCGCTCGGCGGGTTCTTTGCTGAGCGCCTTCAGCGCAATCGCATCGAGATCGCCTCGCAGAGCGCCTGCGCCTATGCGCGCGTGCGGCCTCTCGCTTGGGCGTAGCGGCGTTTCATTGCACACAGTGTGTGCCATAGCGTAGAACGACTCGGTCTTCTCAAACGGTCTTTGTCCGGTCAGCAATTGATAAAGCACAACACCGAGCTGATACACATCGGTAGCAACCGTTATCGGCTTTTTGAGTATTTGCTCGGGAGCAGCGAAGCCTGGGGTAAGCAGGTGTTCGCCGGTTCGCGTCAGGTCGACAGTGTCTTCGTCGACATCCAGCATTTTGGCAATACCAAAATCCAGCAGTTTAATGGTCCCGTCAGCGGTCGCGAGTATGTTGGAGGGTTTGATATCACGATGAACGACAAGCCTGCCGTGGGCGTGCTGCAAACTGGCGGCGATTTGAGCCACGAACGCCAGTCGTTGACCAAGGGTCACGTCGTTCTGCTCGCAATAATCGGTGATCGGCACGCCCTCAACAAACTCCATGACCAGATAGAGCTGTCCGTCTTCGGTGACTCCGCCGTCATAGAGTTGCGCGATATTGGGATGATCCAGCGACGCCAGCACCTTGCGTTCTTGAACAAAGCGATCTGTGTGCGCTGACGAATGGGGCGCTTGAGGGAGCAGCTTGATGGCGACCGGACGATCATAGGCGCCGTCGGCACGATGACCCTTGTAAACGATACCCATGCCCCCGCGTCCCACCTCTTCGGTGAGTTCGTACTGCCCGATCCGCGCTGGCATATGCGAGGTTACGAACGAAGGTTTGGCGGAGGGAAGTGGCGGCATCAGGGATGGCGCCACATCTGCGATGTTTCCGCTGAGAAAGGTTGGCGCACTCCGGTAGGCTCGGATCAGATGGAACACCTGAGCTTGAAGAGCCTGATCGCCATTCGCGGCATCTTGGACAAACGCAGCGCGCTCATCAGCTGGCCGCTCAAGTGACGCATCGAGAAGCCGCTGCACCTCTTCCCAGCGGCCTGCGGTCAGGCTGCTCATCAGTGGCCGCATTCGCGATAGCAGTTCGTATGTCGAGGCTCATCGGTCTGAAGCGCGCTGGCCAGCACGGCCTTGGCCTTACGCCACTCCCTGCGCACCGTACGCTCGGTAACTTCAAGCACGCGGGCAATCTCGCTCTCGGTTAAACCACCAAAGAAACGATACTCGACAATTCTGGCCAGTCGCGGGTCGATACGATCAAGCCGAACCAAGGCCTGCTCGATCGCAAGCAGTGAGTGAGTCGATTCGTGTCTCGATAGTCCACCTTCGTCGTAGGTAACTTGTTGCCAGTTCCCACCGCGCTTGTCGGCCTGGCCACGCTTGGCATAGTTGATGATGATATGGCGCATGGCAGTGGAGGCCACCGCCAGAAAATGCGTGTGATTTTTCCACGGCGTTTTTGACTGTCCGAGTAGCTTCAGATAGCTTTCGTGCACGAGAGCCGTGGTATCCAGCGTATCTGTTGACCATGCGCGTCGGCGCTGAGAGTGCGCCCTGGCATGCAGGTCGCGATAGAGCAAATTGAACAGCTGATCGGGCGCCTGGGCGTTGCCCGCGCGCCAGGCTTCAAGCAACTGCGTAACTTCCCCAGCCTCTTCCATGGATATGCCCTCCGGAATTCATTCCGCTGCATTTAGAGCGACAGTGGTGCATGGATTCCCTCATGCGTCGCGAACTGGCGGCCGGTGCGAACAGGACGATCTTGACCCAGGGGCCACTATCTGGAAAGCCGATCGAGGACCTTTGCCAAGAGATTGCGAAAGAAGTGCATGCGGTATTGCTCGAGGCGAACCCAAGCCTGACCGATCGCGCGGCAAAGACATGCAGTGATCTACTGAGTCTTTTCGAGCCGGAAAGAGAGGTTGCGGAGCGATACGTGCCGCCCGAGGCAAACCTGTTGAGGCGCGATTTCGATTGAATCAATTCGTACTTGCGGTGTGAGTGGTCGGGCTTGCCCGCGCACCAAGCGCTCCATTTGAATACCGCTTGCACTCGTTCACAACTGAATGCGACTGTTCGAACCTACCCGTCTCTTCAGGAAATTCATTTGGTCGAAAAGGATGCGCCGGTTGTTGAGAATCAAGCCTTCGGCCGCGTTTGGCGCGTATGGCGTTGCGAGGAGCGCCATTGCGCACTCCTCAAGCAGAAGATCATCTTTTCTCTGGTTGCATGCCCGACAGGCGGTTACTACGTTTTCCCAGGTATTGGTCCCGCCTCGCGAGACCGGGACCACGTGGTCACGAGTAAGACTGGCTTTGGAAAACGTTTCGGAGCAGTAAAGGCACGTATCCTCGTCTCGCCGGAATAGCGCAGAGTTGGTAAGAGCCGTTTTCCCCGCCCAGACATCGACCGACTGATCGACTGCCGTCGTTGCCACGATGCTGTTGATGCGAAGGATAGACCGTCGGCCGGTGGCCCGCGAACGGCCACCGCGAAGCACCAACTCGTGCTCGCCGGCCACCCAGGCAACCTGGTTGCGGCAATAAAGCAGCGCGCCTTCTTCGCAACTGACCCATCGGATAGGTCGGCCGCCGATGTCGAGTTTCAAGATTCGTTCGTGCATGGTTGTTTTCCAGTCAACAACCCGGATTGTGTAGATCATGATGGTGCGGACCATCGGATTCCAACCGACGGACCAGCGGGTTCAAGCATGCGAGTCAAACCATTTTGCAAACGAGCGCTTTAGACCACTCAGCCACTTCTCCGGAAATTGGGTTGAACGACCGGACTCGAACCGGCATCTTCCCGGCTCACAACCGGGGGCTTTGCCATTAAGCTACGGACAACATTGATTGGCGGTGTTTACTTGGAATTGGCGGAGACTGAGGGGATCGAACCCCCACATCCTTTCGGACATCACGGTTTTCAAGACCGATAAGCACGCCAGCCTTGCGAGTCTCCCGATATGGAGCGGGTGGCGGGACTCGAACCCGCATCATCAGCTTGGAAGGCTGAGGCCCTGCCTTTGGACGACACCCGCAAATTGGTCCGACAAGCCCGATTCGAACGGACGACCCCCTGGTCCCAAACCAGGTGCTCTGCCAAGCTGAGCTACTGTCGGGTGAACTGGTCGATCGGATCGGATTTGAACCGACATCATCCGGATCGACAATCCGGTGCTCTGCCCGTTGAGCTACCGCGGCGAAATAAAAATGGCTGCCACGGCTGGATTCGAACCCGCATCTCGTCGCTTAACAGGCGACCGCTCTACCGTTGAGCTACATGGCAATGGTGGAGAGGGTAGGAGTCGAACCTACAGGGCCGCATTGGACCACCGGGTTACAGCCGGCCTTTCCCGCCAGTGAATGCCTCTCCGAAAATGGAGCTAACGGCTAGCCTCGAACTCGCAATCTGCTGTTTACAAGACAGCTGCTCTGCCAAGTTGAGCTACGTTAGCTTGATGTTGGGGGCGAGCGCGCGTCGGCGCACGACGGTTCCATGTGTCGCGGTCTCTCCCAATAAGAGCCCCCGCCCCAATATCTACACAATCCAGGTTGTTAAAGAGCAAACCCGAGGCAACAAAAAACCCCGGTGGTTTCGAACCGACCGGGGTCTCAACTTGGAGTTGCCCTGGAAGGTTCTTGAATCGAGCCTTCCAACACAACGGTTTTCGAAAGGCTAGGTCACGGTCCCCTCATAATTTTCGGGGTTCCGATCACAACGACTAAACAGCGATGGCGCGACTGTCGCGCACAAACGCATGCCGGTGGCGATGCGGTCACTGGCGGGTATATGCCATTGACGCGCGGCCGGGGCGGTGGAGCCAAGTTGTAATTGAATTTTGATCATGGGGCGGCAGTATACTCTGTGTTTTTTGCTTGTCAACAGAAAATGTACGTTTGTATAGAAAAAATGGACAGTCCGTGACACACGACGCCACCAAACCTAATGCAGATACGCTGACAAGAATTCCAGTACCCTGTCATGCAGTTCGATGGCGTCCTGCACCGAC
>CAZXCL010000134.1:0-1353 GCA_964639265.1 uncultured Gammaproteobacteria bacterium
GCACGGCAAACTGACCACACTGCGCGTCGAATACCGCTTCATTCCAGCAGCCGCCGATCTGCAGATCCTGTCGCGTCGGCACCCGGTGCACGACCCGATGGTCTTGCGCGGCCAGCGCGCTAAGCACCTCGGTTGTGCCGTCGCTGGAGTGGTTGTCGACGACGATGACATTGAAATCGAAATTTGTTTCCTGCGCCAGCGCACTACGCACCGCATCACCTACGGTGGCTGCGCGATCGCGCACAGGAATCACCACACTTGCTTCCACCGGGTGAGAATCGGCGCTCTCAACTGGCCCGGCCTGCGGCGGCGGGCAAAACGCTCCGATGCGTCGCAGATGATCGGTCGCCACAGACTCATACTCGCGCTGTGCCTCGCGGGCATCAACGCTCAGGTAGTCAAATACCTTGACACCAGTACGCGTTTTCTCCACGGCGGCGCGCGTGTAAAGCGGCTCGGGCACGTGCATAACAGCTCCGGTTTCGGACAGTCGCAAGCGCAGCTCGTACCAGCCGCTGTAGCGACGGGGCGTCGCACCGTTGTCGCGTATCGCCGCGCGCGCGGCGGTGACCGCCTCGCGATCAAGACACACCAGCGAACCGAAGTTGAAGGCATCACGGATGCTGCCGGGCTGATAGGCGATCAGAGGCATCATCTGCAAAGTGTCCGACGCAGAGCGTTCATAGAAATCGCTGTAAACCATGACTGCGGCGGCATCGTCACAGCAAAAACCAAGGCGCCGAATGTCGACATCGGCAAGAGCCGTTTGCGCATTCACGACCAGAGCGATACGACGCGCACCGCTTTCATCAGACCGGCTGAGCGCTATCTCAAGCGCCGCCGAGCCATGAGGATGATCGTGCTCGACCAGCATGGCTGCGTCCGACGAAAGATCTGTGTCAGGCGCGCACAGGGCAATCACGCATGGACTGGCGTCGTGGATTCGCGCAATCTTCAGAACACTTTCAAGCGCCGCAGAAGTGGGGGTAAGGAGTACCCAGGCAGTGTCAATCATGCCTGCGATTATGTCACGACCAACCGCCCTGGCGAGTGCTTTACGCCAATCGGTTGCATGATTCAGGGTCGTGGCAAATCGCGCTCGATCACTCTGGCGATCGCATCGGGTGCTTCAAAGTGGATCATGTGCCCGACGCCCGCGACCGTCTCCACTCGCAATGATGTTGTGCCGGCTGACAGCAGTGTATTGCGGAAGCGCTCTGCATGGTCTGTCTCGCTGCTGTTTTGACCCACCATCATGGTCGTGCTGGCGCGAATCTGCGACCAACAGGCCAGTGCTTCGGCTTCGCGATACAGCACGGGATTGGGCAGCTTGTGCGCCGGATCGGCGTGCAG
>CAZXCL010000134.1:1453-5013 GCA_964639265.1 uncultured Gammaproteobacteria bacterium
CCACGGCCTCGGGAAACACACCGCTGTACAGGCTGGCCACATTGCCGCCCATGCTGTGCCCAACAAGCTGTGCAGGCGCGCCTTGCTGATAGTCGTTGAGCAGCACGTGCAGATCGGCAAGATAATCCGGAAACCAGTAGCCGCCTGTGTGCGCCGACAAACCAAATCCGCGAAAGTGCGGGGCCACGACATGCCAGTCTTGTTGCAGCTCGTCGACGACAAACTGAAAGGTCTCACCGTGGTCACCCCAACCGTGCAGATAGAAAAACCGCGGCGCGTCCGGGTCGCCCCACTCGGTCAGCGCAATGCGTACACCCCGCACATCGCGATAGGTCGTGCGGCTCGCCGTGCACGGCGCGTAACTCATGAGCGCGCGGGTCGGCTGGCAACCATCAGACGATCCAGTGCGCGCTGCGCGTTACGCGGCCGGAGGCGATCATGCGCTTCGAGCATCTCGCACTCATCCTTGAGCATTTGAGTCACGGTCACCGGATAAAAGCGACAGTCCTCGGGCCGTTCGGCGTAGATCGCGCAGGTGAAAAACCCGGCGCGCGGTTCGCGCAGCCACGGGCAGTCCTTGAGCGGCGCGCGGCTCTGTGGATCAAACCAGATTTTCTCATCGAGCACATAGGCGCTGATGTCTGGCCGGGTGGTGCGCCAGCGTTCAAGATCCTCGGCCGAAGCACTCAAGTCCTGACCACCGTAGTTGGTGCAGCATTTGCCACATTGATTGCAGTCGCGCATCGGTTACAGCGCCTTGCGCATTTTTATGACCAGATTGTCGGCACCGTTGACGCCCGGAAAATTCCTGCGCCAGATTTCGACGTAGCCGCAGGCCAGATACAACGGTTCGCCGGCCGTAGTCGCGCCAAGCTCGATCGTTCTGAAACCTGCGTCGCTGGCCGCGTTTTCGCCCAGCGCCAGCAAAAGCTTGCCGATGCCCCGGCGGGTAAAATCAGGATGGGTATACATGGCGCGGATGCGCGCCGGTTCCGCGGCCGGGTCCGATAACCGGTCGTCGCGTCCTGCCGTGTGGTTACCGCCGAACAGCGTGCGCCTTTTGCCCCAGCCGCCACAGCCGGCAAGCGTCCCGCTTTGCCTGCATACGATCAGAAAGTAGGTGCCATCGTCGATCAGCGTCTGATCCACACCCATGGTCTCCTTCGCCGCTTCAATTTCCTCCGGGCTAAGAAACGCCCGCATGTTGATATCGATGGCACGTGCCATCAACGCCATGATGGCATCGACGTCTTCGGGTCCGGCGATGGACACGTCAAATTCCGGGTGAGACTGCATGCGAGTGAGTATAACCGGCTAACGGAAACTACGTAGGCCGCTACGAATCACGCTATTGAACAGGTTCGCCGCAGGAGAGAAAGTGGCAGTCTGAGAAAAAGGGGGATAAGGCTCATGTCTGAGACTCTGGAGCTATTGAAACTTGATCACGAGAACGCGGCGCACTTGCTGGACCTGCTCGAAAAACAGATCGAGCCCGGCCCGGACTACGACCTGACTTTGCTGGCGGACATCGCGGCCTATTTTCTCGACTATCCGGATCTGTGCCATCACCCGATTGAGGATGCCGTGTTCGAGCGCATTCGAAAGCGCGACCCGAAACGCGCACGTGGTCTGGAGGTGTTGCTCGAAGAACACCATCACATAGGCGAAGTGACCCGTTCTCTGGCCCGGCTGATCGACGAAGTGAAGGAAAACCCTCATCACGGACCTGACCGGCTGCATGACGAGGCCGCCTACTTTGTGAAAAGCTATCGCGCGCATATGGAGGCCGAAGAACGCGCCTTTTTTCCCATCGCCGCCGCCGTACTGAATGACGAGGACTGGGCCAGCCTCGACTTTGATCTGTTTGATCGAGCGGATCCATTGTTTGATCCCAACGCCCACGATCGCTTCCGCGCCCTGCGTCAGCGTATTGAAAGTGAAAGCTCAGCGGCGCTGCGTCGTGCGGCCGCGTTTCGCAAGATGCGCGAACTGCAAAGTCTGCGCGATCTGAACACCTTCAATCAGACCATGCGCGAGGCCCACAAACCGTTTCGCCTGAGTACGCGCCGCAGCGGCGGGTTTGCGCTTTGCGCCGATCACGATGTGCTGATCGATATCCCGCCGTGCAGCGAAACACGCGCTACATGGTGTGCGTGGTTTTATCTCAATTCGCAGCCGCACAACGCTGGCGTGCACGCCGCGCGCTAGGTGCCACGCAACAGCTCGCTGGCCGCCCGATAACCCTGCGTCATGGCCGCGTCGCTGTTGGCCGCCGCGGCCGCATCTGAATTGCCGATGGCAATGCGGCCAAACCTCTGACGCCCAATGACCCACGGCTTGCTCTGCTCGTCAGGCCAGTCGGGTTCCCACAACAGGTCCGGGCTGTAGGCGTAGCCGTGTGACCAGCGATTGACCGTAATGCCGGCGATGTCGCGCTCGGCGTCAAAGCCCTTGTCGCCAACGGCCTGATCAAGCTGATCGAGCACATGGTGCTCGAAGGTCTCAAACGACGTGCCGAGCATTTGCCGACGCCCGGCCCGCCACTGCTCTGGCCCCTTGATGTCTGCAAAAAACGGAACGTGGCACATATGCAGCGCCATCGGCTCACTGGGCGAAGAACCAAATGCGTAGTCGCCCATCGACACCGGATAGTCCAGCTCGACCTGCTTGTAGAAATCGTTGGTGTAATAGACAAACGACGCACCCAGATCGACAAACGACTGCCAGTTGCGCACCGCGACCTTGGTATAGACCAGCGGTATCTTGACGTTGTAGGCAAGCGCCTCGGCCTGGGGTTTTGACAGCTCCGGGCACAGATACGGAATCGCGCTGTTGTAGCAGGCCATTACGCATTGTTTGGCTCGAACCGTGTAAGGCTTGCCGGCACGCACGTAGGTTACATCCACAGCGCTTTGGTCAGGCGTATGCACAACGTTGACAGCGGTGCTGTTCAAGCGCACGCGCACGTTTGCATCATTGCGATCCAGTCGGCTGTAATCCACCCTCGCCGTCACCACGTCTTCCATCGTGCTGCCGGGCACCACGTCCGGGCGCAGTGCGCGGACCAGCAGCCGGGCGATCGAGGCGTTGCCGTCCGGGAAATGGAAAATGTAGGGCTCGTCCCCGCGATAACCCTCGCGCGGCAGGGTGTGCCGCAGCCCCGGCATGCTGCCTCCGTCGTCATAACTTTGCACTTCCAGCGCCGGGATCTCGTCAATACCGACGCACCAGAAGCTGATGCCCCAACGCAGATACATGGCAAGAATCTGGTCATCTACTTTGGCGTAGTCTTTCAGAAAATCGTAGTAGCTGAGCTTGCCGAGAATCTCGCGCTTTTCATCGCGTGTTTTGCCGGGCAGGTAGTCGCGCTCCTGCGTGAACAGACGCAACAGGTCGGCACGCGCTTTGTCGTTCAGCGGCGTCTGGGCAATAAACTCAGGCCACGGCACATCGCCGTAGCCCACTGCGCGCTTGCGTTGGCCGAACGTCTTCTGATCAAAAACGACGGCTGTGCTCAGACCCATTTTCTCAAACAACGTCTGGTCGAAATACTTGTAGAA
>CAZXCL010000135.1:0-4327 GCA_964639265.1 uncultured Gammaproteobacteria bacterium
CTGCAAGTAGCTGTCGCGCATCCGCAACCCGTCCGTCTTTCAAAAAGACAGTCGCCTGAATCAACGCAATGCGCGGTCGCTTGCGGACTGCAGAGTCGGGGAGAAGCCCCACGGCCGTTCGCAATGGCGCGATGCCGTCTCGGTCCCACAGCATCAATCCGCCCGCATCCTCAAGCATACGTGCTGCAAACTCTGCGTCGCCAGTACGCATCGCGCAGCGCATTGCGTCGACGATTGGCCCGTTGCGTGCAAGCCACCTGGCGCTTCGTCTGCAGATCGTGTCAAAGTGCTCACGATCCGAAAGCTCGAGCTCTCGTGCCAGAAATTGTCTGAGTAGCGGGTGCAATCTGGCTGGCTTGTTGTTCTCATGTAAAACCAAACCGTCAAACGCCCGCAGATCTGCGAGCGTTTGACGAGAGTCGGGGCGGCGGCTTACAAATTCGATACCCGCCGGGTCGAGGTTCTCCAGGAGACTGGCGTCACGAAGCGTTGCGCGGATAGCGTCCGGGAACGCGTCAGAAAGTTGTTCCGCGAGGTAACGGTAGGCGGCGCCCTGATCGCCGCGCAGCGTGGCCACGGCGTCACGCAGGTTCGTGCATTCGGCAGCATGCACACGCAACAGCGCAACCACCGCAGGCCAGCCGCGCACGACCTGGTCAATGGCTTTGGCATTCACCTTTTCGTCAGGGCGATGCAGCGTGGCGAGGCTTTCCCGCGCAGACATCGCGAGTTTCTGTGCGGTGATGGACGATATGCGGCCCTCAAGCTCCAGCCTTGCTGTGGGCAGGTGAACGCGCTGGCGAGTGCTGATTATCAGGCGCAGGTTGGCAGGTAGATAGCGCATTAAGGGTCGCAGGCTGCGCTCAACAACTTTCCGGGTGAGTTTGTCTGTTCCATCGAGAACGAGCGTCGTATGCGACGCTGGCGCCTCAGAACTCTGTGCGTGTCGGGTCAGCGCGCTTACCAAAGCCCTGTCGGTGTGTTGTCCGATGGGTGCGCGCACGAGTTTTTCGAGCTCCGGGCTTACTACGCCTGCGCGCAGAAGTGCCCAGGCAATATAGGCCGGCAGGACTCCGTCGACGTTGTCGCCGTCATCGAGACTGAGCCACGCTGCATAGTGTTTTTTGGTGCGCTGTTGGCCCAGCCACTGCGACAAAATTACGGTTTTTCCGAAGCCCGGTGGCGCGACAACCAGCGTGACGGGATAGCGCGTCGCTTGATCCAGGGCGAGCAAAAGCCGTTCGCGTGGGGCGCAAAAGTCCGGCACCTCAGGTGGGTGCAGTTTGGTCAGAACACCCCAGGACGGACTGAAGCGGGTGCCAAGGTCGTTGAGTGGCGCGTTATTCATGCTCTTTTATTGATCGAGTTGCATAAGGAGAGAGGCGTCTCGTACCACTATGTCTCGATTTTTGATTCTCAAAAATCTTTTACAAAGCAACAAGTTAATTTGTATTTGGCGAGTCACTACTACTTAAATCAGTAGGCAATTCTTGCCAGATTCAGTTTTTCTAACCTACCCAAATTAGTAGTAAGCCTACTGCCCAAAGCACTGGTTGTCGACGAGGGCGAACCGGTAAAACAAGGGTGGACATCAAGACAGGCGAAATTGTGATGCGTGTAGGGGTAGATGTAGGCGGCACCAATACCGACGCCGTGCTTATGAACGGGGCCGATGTCGTGGCCGCGTACAAAACCCCGACCACAGCAAACATCAGCGACGGGATCGTCGCCGCGGTCCGCGAGGTGCTGAAGCAGGCAAGGATCGAGGCGGGCAACGTACGTGCCGTGATGATTGGCACCACGCACTTTACCAATGCCCTGGTCGAGCGCCGCGAGCTGGCCAAGGTGGGCGCGATACGTATTGCCTTGCCGGCATCTGCCGGCGTACGACCGTTTGCAGGTTGGCCGCCCCCATTGCGCGAGCAGATATGCGGCGATGTGCATTTGATTGGTGGTGGGTATCACGTTAACGGACGCATCAGCGAACCTCTCGACGAACGTGCGCTACGTGGCGCCGCGCGTTCGCTTCACGCTGCCGGCATCGACGCCATTGCTATCAGCGGGATGTTCACGCCGGTCAATGATGATATGGAACGGCGCGCAAAGCAGATTGTTCAAGACGAAATACCGAACGCGTCGATTTCCTGTTCGGGCGATATCGGCAGCCTCGGCCTTCTGGAACGCGAAAACGCGGCGATCATGAACGCCAGCTTGCGGCGGCTGGCGAGCAAGGTGATTTCGTCGTTCGGTCAAGCGTTGAAGACGCTTGATATCCAGGCGCCACTGTTCATCAGTCAGAATGACGGCACGCTTATGGCCGCCGAGCGCGCCGAGCTGTATCCCGTGTTCACGTTTGCATCCGGTCCGACGAATTCCATGCGTGGTGCCGCCTATTTGTCGGGCGCGACAAACGCGCTGGTCGCCGACATCGGTGGTACGACCACGGATATCGGCATGCTTGTCGACGGTTTTCCTCGCGAGTCGTCGATGGAGGTCGACATCGGCGGGGTCCGCACCAACTTTCGTATGCCGGACATTCTGGCCATCGGGCTTGGTGGCGGCAGCCACGTGTCACTGCACAAAGATGAAGTGACTATTGGGCCGCAGTCAGTCGGCTACCGGCTAATGGAACAGGCGCTTGTCTTTGGCGGCGAGCAGCTCACAGCCAGCGACATTGCCGTCGCAGCGGGTCTGGTCGAGATGGGTGAGCCAGCCAACGTTACTCACCTCCGTCAGACCGATGCGAGCCGCGCCGCCGACCGGATTCGCGAGATGATCGGCGACGGTGTGGATCGAATGAAAACCAGCGCGGACGACGTGCCGCTGATTCTGGTTGGGGGCGGTGCCGTCATCGTGTCGGGCGCGATTGCCGGTACCTCTGAGGTGATTGTTCCGGATCATGCCAGCGTGGCCAACGCAGTCGGCGCATCGATTGCCCAAGTCGGCGGCGAAGTAGATTCGGTTTTTTCCTATGAGGCTCTGGGTCGAGAGGCCGCCATGGAGCAGGCCTGCGACGAGGCGCGGCGTGCCGCGATCGCTGCGGGTGCCGATGAATCGTCTATCTCAATCGTCAGTATCGACGAAGTGCCGCTGGCCTACGTGCCGGGCGGCAGCGTCCGGCTGCGGGTCAAGGCAGCCGGCAATTTAGTAATTCAATGAAAGTGAAGCGCGTGCCGCGTATGGGGGAATGAACGTGAACAAGAACACAAACCAGATAAGTCTGTTGAGTCTGGCCATGTTGGCAGCGCTCGGTTTACCGAGTGTTGCCGCTCAGGAAAGCGCCGACGGCAGGCTGGAAGAGGTTGTGGTGACTGCACGCCAGAGAAGCGAGTCGCTACAGGAAGTGCCCGACGCGGTGACGGCGTTTAATGCCGACAAGATTGAGCGTGTGGGTATCACCAGTTTCGAAACTTACGTGAACCAGACGCCCAATTTTTTCGCACGTCAGGGGTTTCGCGCGGGCGTTGTGTTCGTGACGATTCGCGGCATCACGACTGGTCAGCAGGGCTTCCCGCCGATCTCCTACACGGTGGATGGCGTAAAGGCGGGCATGCTCGACGCGGTCAATCCGGGCACGCTGTTTGATCTCGAGCGCATCGAGGTGCTGCGTGGCCCGCAGGGTGCGCTGTACGGCAACGGCGCCATCGCCGGTGCGGTCAACATCATCACTAAAAAACCGCGCGACACGCTGGGTGGTGAGTTTCGTGTCGGCTATGCCGAAGGCGATGATCTGAAACTCCAGGGCACGATCTCGGGGCCGATCGTCGAGGACAAGCTTGCGTTCCGGCTGACCGGGTTCTCACGCGACACAGACGGGCTTATCGATTCGACGACGGGTGATGATATCGACTTCATCGATCAGCAGTCGTTTCGCGGTCAGCTTCTGTTTACGCCAAACGACGCTTTGAGCATTGACTTGCGTGGCAACTACACCGACGTCAATGCCGGGGCTGCCATGCAGGAGCGTTTCGATACGCTCGATCAACTCAACAGTTTCAGTGGCGCTGACTTTACTGTCGAGCGCGGTATTGTCGGCGAGGAGAGTCGCGAGTCGTCGGAGTTTTCGGTGAAAGTTGACTACGACTTTTCGCTTGGCACATTGACGTATGTGGGAAGCAAGACGCAGCTTGATCAGGATCTGTTTGGATCGGCCTCGTGGTCGCGCCCGCCCGGCCAAGGCGAAGCGCCCGGTGCTGGCATTTTCGGGCCATTTTTCGGCGCCAATGCAGAGCCTGGTCAGCCGATCGACAATTTCCAGGATCTGGCGGACAACTTCGATGTGACGTTCCACGATCTGCGGCTGACGTCGGATGGCACCCAACGCGTG
>CAZXCL010000135.1:4337-4827 GCA_964639265.1 uncultured Gammaproteobacteria bacterium
ACGCGTGCGTTGGATCGTGGGCGCGGAGTGGTTGGAGCGCGAAACGGAAAATAATCTGGCAGTGGGTCTGGTTGTGGCGCCGGCGCCCGGCACAAACGCCACGCTGTTTGGCCGGTTTGACGAAAAAGTCGACGAGATATTTGGTGTGTATGGTCAAGTCAACATCGATCTGACCGATCAGTGGGAGCTGACGCTGGCCGGGCGTTACGACGAAAACGACTACGATACCCGTCAGTTTGATCCTGCTACCGGCGCCACGATTCAAAATGCTGATGCCAATGGCAATCTCGTCGATCGACTGACGGCCAGCGACAGCAAGTTTCAGCCCAAGGTCCAGCTGTCATACGACGTATCAGACGATTTGATGACCTACCTGACCTACGCGCGCGGATTTCGCTTCGGCTTCTTCAATACCGGCAATCTGACGCTGCCCGAGACGACGGATAACTTCGAATTCGGGTTCAAATCAACGCTGCACGATTCCGGGATG
>CAZXCL010000136.1:0-4577 GCA_964639265.1 uncultured Gammaproteobacteria bacterium
ACCTGCGACCTTCGGGTTATGAGCCCGACGAGCTGCCAGACTGCTCCACCCCGCATCCGCAGTCGCGAACTATACAAACGAGATTGCTTTTTTGCAAGTGCACAAAAAAACAAATTTGGCGGACCGTAAAAAGGCCCTCCGGAGAAGCCTCAGCCCAGTCCCAGTGCCTGGCGACAAAGGTTCACAAGCGCCGCCGGGAACAGGCCTAGCGCCAGCACCGCGAGACCGTTGGCACTGAGCACGACGTGCATACCCGGCCCGGCACTGATGGGCGCATCGTCTTGCGCTTCATCGAAGTACATGGTCTTGATCACGCGCAGGTATTAGAACGCGCCCACCACCGACATCAGCACCGCCAGCAACGCCATGGCCGTGTAGCCCGCTGACAATGCCGACTGGATCACCGCGAGCTTGGCCCAGAAACCGACAAACGGCGGCACACCGGCCATCGAAAACATCAACATCATCATGATCAGCGCGTACCAGGGGCTGCGTTTGTTGAGCCCGCGGAAGTGATCAATCTCATCGGCTTCGAAACCCTGACGCCCGAGCAAGATAATCATGCCGAACGCGCCGCAGGCCATGAGCACATAGGCCAGAGTGTAGTACATGGCAGCCTGCGTGCCGGCGGGGCCACCGGTCAAAAAGCCCAGCATGATGAAGCCAACATGCGAGATGGTCGAATACGCCAGCATGCGCTTGAGATTGGTCTGCGCGATGGCCACCACGTTGCCGATGACCAGCGACAGCGCCGCGAGAATCGCGATCATATCGCGCCAGGTCGGCTGCAGCTCGGCCATGCCCTCGGCCAGCACCCGCGCAAACAACGCAAACGCGCCAATCTTGGAGGCGCTGCCAATGAACAGCGTCACCGACGTCGGCGCACCGTGATACACGTCGGGAATCCACATGTGAAACGGCACGGCGCCGAGCTTGAACGCAACGCCCACGATGATGAACGCAAGACCGAGCATCAACGCCACGTTGCTGCGCGCATCCGGGCCCTGCGCCGACAGCGCCGAGGTCAGCGCGCCGAGATCGAGCGTGCCGGTCGCGCCGTAGAACATGGAGATGCCGTACAGCAGCGTGCCGGATGCGATGGCACCAAGGATGAAATACTTCATGGCGGCCTCGGCGGCCACCGGCGAGTCGCGATCAAACGCCACCATGGCGTAGAGCGACAGGCTCAGAAGCTCCAGACCCAGATAGACGGTCAGGAAGTGATGCGCGCTGATCATGACCATGATGCCCAGCAGTGCAAACAACGAGAGCACGTAGTACTCCCCTTTGATCAACAGGCGATCGCGCAGGTACTCGCGCGAATAGATCATGACCATCGCCGTGATCAGATAGGCAAACAGCTTGAGCGCGTGCGCCATACCGTCATTGACGAACGAACCGCTGAAGATAATTGCTGACTCCGGCCCGACCTTGAGCGCCGTGATCAGCGCCGTGCCGGCGATGCTTGCCAGCGACAGATAGTACGTGAGACGTCTCTCGGGATCGGTCACGAACAAGTCGGCAATCAGCACAATGCTGGCCATCGTCAGAAGAAAAATTTCCGCGGCAGCGAAGCCGAACTGGGGCATGGCAAACGTCATCATCGTCTTCTACAGCTTCGACAGCGAAATGTGATCGAGCAAATTGCTCACAGAGGCGTGCATCACGTCCAGCAGCGGCGCGGGCCACAGACCCAGCACCAGCACCGACACGGCCAGGATGCCGAGAATCAGCAGCTCACGCCCGTTGACATCCTCAAGCGCGGCGACGTTGTCGTTGGCGACCTCGCCGTACATCACGCGCTTGACCAGCCACAATGTGTAGGCAGCGCCAAAAATCAGCGTCAGCGCGGCCAGGAAGGCGTACCAGAAATTGGCCTGGAAACTACCCAGAATCACCATGAACTCTCCCACGAATCCGGAGGTGCCCGGCAGCCCGGCGTTGGCCATGGAGAAAAACACCATCAGCCCGGCGAAGATCGGCATCTTGTTGGCGACACCGCCGTAGCTGTCGATCTCTCGGCTGTGCATGCGGTCGTAAAGTACACCGATGCACAGGAAAAGCGCGCCTGAGACCAGACCGTGCGAGACCATCTGCACCATACCGCCCTCCACGCCCAGAGCGGCCGCATCCGTGTTGCCAGCCTTGAGCAGCATCAGCGGAATAAAGAAGCCCAACGTGACAAAACCCATGTGCGCGATCGACGAATAGGCAATGAGCTTCTTCATGTCTTTTTGCGCCAGTGCGACCAGGCCGATGTAGACCACGGCGACCAGCGACAGGCCGATCAGCAGCCAGTCCAGTGAACGACTCGCGTCGGGCGTGATGGGCAGGCTCAGGCGCACGAATCCGTAGCCGCCCATTTTCAGCATGATCGCGGCCAGCACAACGGAACCACCGGTCGGCGCTTCAACGTGCGCGTCAGGCAGCCAGGTGTGCACGGGCCACATCGGCACTTTCACGGCAAATGCGAGCAGGAAGGCGATAAAGATCCAGGTCTGCTCGCGCAACCCGAGTCGCGCGGTGTGGAACTCAAGCAGATCAAACGATCCGGTCTGTACATACAGATAGATCAGGGCGACCAGCATGAACACCGAGCCCAGGAACGTGTAGAGAAAGAACTTCAGCGTGGCGTACACGCGCTTCGGCCCACCCCACACGCCGATGATGATGAACATCGGGATCAGCATGGCTTCCCAGAACACGTAAAACAGCATCGCGTCCAGCGCGCTGAAAACACCAATCATGAGCCCTTCCATAATCAGAAAGGCAGCCATGTACTGGGCCACGGATTTCTGAATCACTTCCCAGCCGGCCAGCACCACGAGCACGGTGATAAACGTGGTCAGCAGAATCAGCGGCATGGAAATGCCGTCCACACCCAGACGGTACTGGATATTGAAGGCCTCGATCCACGGCACGGTTTCGGCAAACTGCATGGCGGCGGTGCCCGAGTCGAAGCCGGTGTAAAGCGGCAGGCTCGCTACAAACGCCAGTACTGCGACCAGCAGGGAAATTCCCTTGGCCGCAGCGGCGCGTTCGCTGCCAACGGCGAGCACGAGCAACCCGCCCACGATGGGCAGGAAAATGAGGAGTGTCAAAAGCGGGATCGAGGTCATCACACGTGGTTCTTATGCAAAGATCAGCCAGCCGAGCAGTGCGGACAGTCCGATGACCATCGCAAAAGCATAGTGGTAAAGAAAACCGGTTTGCGCGCGGCGCACGACCCGGGACAAGGCCCCGACGCCGCGAGCCGTGCCGTTCACAGCCGCGCCGTCGATGATGGTTTGATCGCCGATGTTCCACAGCGAGCGACCAAGACCCAGAGCACCGCGTGAGAGCACACGCTCATTGAAATCGTCAAAGTAGTACTTGCGATCAAACAGCTTGTAGATCGGCGCAAAGCGATCGGCCAGTGACGCGGCGATGTCCGGACGCTTGAGATAGATAAACGCTGCCGTGGCCACACCGGCAATGGCCAGCCAGAACGGATAGGTTAGCGGTGCATGCATCGTGAAGCCGAGAATTGACTCCACGTGGTGAGCCACATGCCCGACCGTGTCGTGCTCGGGCTTGACCATGATCGCGTTACCGAAGAAGCCCTCAAACAGCACCGGTTTCATGGTCAGCGCGCCGATGATCAACGACGGAATCGCCAGCAGCACCAGCGGCACCCAAACGACCCATGGCGGCTCATGCAGATGTGAACGGGTTTCATCGTCCATGCGCGGCTGACCGTGGAAGACCAGGAAGAACATGCGGAAGCTGTAAAGCGCGGTGACGAAAACGCCGAGTAGGACGGCGATGTAAACGACCCCTGCCCCGGGCAAATGCGACGCATGCACGGCTTCGATGATCACGTCTTTCGAATAGAAGCCCGAGAATCCCGGGAAACCAATCAACGCCAGCGATCCGATGAGGCTGGTGATGTAGGTGATGGGCAGATACTTGCGCAGGCCGCCCATCTTGCGAATGTCCTGCTCGTGATGCATGGCGATGATCACCGAGCCGGCCGCAAGAAACAGAAGCGCTTTGAAAAACGCGTGCGTCATCAGATGGAAGATGCCGGCTGAGTACGCCGATACGCCCAGCGCTACGGTCATGTAGCCAAGCTGCGACAGCGTTGAATACGCCACCACGCGCTTGATGTCGTTCTGGATCAACCCCAGCAGCCCCATGAAGAAGGCCGTAAACGCGCCGATCCACATGACAAAAGACAGCGCCGTTGTCGACAGCTCAAACAGCGGCGACATGCGGGCGACCATGAAGATGCCGGCTGTGACCATGGTCGCGGCATGAATCAGCGCCGAAATCGGTGTGGGGCCTTCCATCGAATCGGGCAACCACACGTGCAGCGGCACCTGCGCCGATTTACCCATGGCACCGATGAACAACAAAATGCAGGTAACGGTCACGGCATTCCAGGCCGTATCCCCGAAGATGGTCAGCGACTGTGTGGCCATCGTCGGCGCCACCGCAAACACTTCCTGATAAGACAGCGACCCTGCGAGCATCGCCACGGCGCCGATGCCCAGCAAAAATCCGAAGTCGCCCACACGGTTGACCAGGAAGGCTTT
>CAZXCL010000137.1:0-2469 GCA_964639265.1 uncultured Gammaproteobacteria bacterium
TCGATCTGTACGACCTGGCGTTGACGACCGAGCCGCTGACCGAGACCAGCGCTGCTCGGTTAAGCAATGACTTTGTCAAGGCAATACGAAAGCCGGGTCCGGCGACAACCGCCGTTATTTGTGATGTTCCAAACTCGGATGTCTCCTGGGTGGTGGCGCGCGAAAAGCGCGGTCGACTCTATCTTCTGGTGAGCGCAGCGGAATCGGACGACAAGAAAGCCACGCAGAGCGCGCGCGAGGTCATGCACTTGCGCAGCGCGTTTGGCAAGCTTCGGCCGGAACTGACCGTGTTGTCTCACGATGCGGTGAAGCAGCACCTGTTGAACGTGGGTGTCGATCACATCAAGCCGGACGGAGACAGTGCAATTGCCAGGTGGTTGAAGCGCAACCTGCGAGCGCCGGGCAGCATTGTGGCGCCCGGTTCACCTGCACCGAAGCTGCCTGACGACATTGGCGAGCCGATGGAGCCCGTCCCCGACAAACTATTGATTCAGACGTTTGGGTTGGACCCGAGCGCCAACTTGATTTCCCTGGCAACGCACGCGAAGGACGGCTTCAACAAGGTGCTGTTTGTGATCGATCCGACGGTCGATGAACTACTTCAGCGAGCACGCTATGTTCTGGACAGAATCGAAGGGCTGGGCTACACCCGCGCCAAACTGTTGCGTTCAGACTATCTGGCGTCGCGGGACAATACCGAGATTGTGCGCTGGATGTCCCGCATCACGCCCGATCTGAACAAGCGCGTTCGATTTGACGTGACGCCGGGTACCAAGGCGCAATCAGCCGACTTGATGGCACTGGTCAGCGACAGGCGCTGTCTCTGGATGCTGGATGGTGCCAATGACAAGGCCAGATCTCTGGATGCAACACGCACACGCGACCTTGACGGTCCGGACATCCGCATTTGGGCCAAAGCGGTCGGTGGCCCGCTGGTGGCAAAATCTGGTCGTCGCGTTGAGCACGATCCGTTTTCGAGTGCACTGGCAGAACTACTCGTCGCGTACCCGGCGGCGGCTAACGGCGGCATGACCGAATGGCTGAAAGCGGTCGAACTCGCCGAGCAGGCCCGCGCCGGTGCCCGTGAACCTCGCCTGCGAAAAAACCGGAATGATTTCTACGAAGTTCTGGTCGACGATGGCGCTGGCAATCCACGCTACTTGCAGGCACCGGCGCGACAGACTGGCAGTATTTACGAGCATTTGGCCGCGGAAAGTCTGCGTCGCCTGCCACATGACGAGCTGCGCGCCAGCCTGAAATGGTTGTGGGATCAGCAAATGCTTCAGAAGCTTCGCGACCGCGCAGGCTATGGCGGCAAGGAGCGCTGCGAGCTTGATCTGGTGATGCGCCGGGCGCACCGAATCATCTGCATCTCTTGCAAGTCCTATGCATCGAGCGCCAAAGAGCTGAAGCAAAATGTGGTGGATATCGAGGCCGTCGCGCGCGAGGGCTTCAGCCGTTTCACGATCCCGGTGCTGATCGGCTTTGGCATTGACGAGCAGCGCAAAAAAGCCTCTCTGGACGCGCCATACGGGGCCATTTTGCTCGATCAGGCCGATTTGCTGTCCAGCAGCAAGCTGGATAAAACCCTGGCAAGGGGCATTCGCAGCCGAATACCCAACTTCTAAGCGGCTTTGGGACCGACAAGCTTGTCGGTCGTGACAAATCGTTTTTTTTCGATAGATTGATTCCCGTGCCCGGCGAGCTTTGCTTGCCGAGCGCACCTGACAACGCAGCAACAAAGGACACAAGCAAACAACCAGCCGCGGCGCTTTGCCGTCGCGACCACACCAAAAGAACACATTCGACTTTCGAGAAGGGTCAGGCCCCACCAGTTGCAGGTCTGATTCCAGCCACAGCGCCCCTTCGTTTTCGTGTCGTGTTCGGTGACCACGGGCTTTTTGCCCGCGCGCCATCGAGCACTCCACCCGAAGACGAGAGGAGTCTCGAAAATGACGAAGCCAAGTCTGTTTACTTTGTTTGCTGTTGCGTTTCTTTTTTCCAACCACACCGCGCTGGCGCAAACTGACACAGGTCAGGATGGGTCCGAAGAAGAGGGCGTCACCAGCCCCGACGGAAACGGTTCAACGTGGTGGCCTGATAGCGCCATCGACGATCTGCTCGACGAGTTGGTTAACCCCAACGACGAAGAGTGAGCAGTGAGCCATCTGGGTGTAATCTCGGGTTTTGTGAGAACGAGGCACTAACAACATCCGATGGCCGCTGACCTGACCTACCTTGTAACGACACGACATGACGATGTGCCCAGGGATCGGGCCATCCTCATGGTCGACGGTACCGTGCCGTCCTGGCGCGCGGCCGAAGGCGATGCGCATTGGGATCATCATCGACCTAATGGCGCGCTTGTGCAGATCGACGAGATGCCGGATCTGCCAGATCAACACTCCATTCTTGCCACGGTCGCCAACGATCGCCCCGCCTGCATTGTGACCACCATGCTCGACGCCG
>CAZXCL010000137.1:2479-4538 GCA_964639265.1 uncultured Gammaproteobacteria bacterium
CGACATTGAACATCGCGAGAAGGTTGTCGTTCGCCGGCTACGCGCGATCGCGTTTGACTGCGATCATCTGGGTGTGCCAGAGGCACTGTCTGATCTCGCCGAGTTTGCGGCCAATGCGGTGGCAGCGATGAAAACCTGGCCGCTGCCAGACGAGACGGCGACGGGACCCGCGCCAAAATCGATCATGTTTCAGACGGCCACCGAACGCTTGCTGGCCGCGGCCAAAGGCGTCGCGCCGTGGCCGGGCGAGCAGGGTGAGGCAGCCGACTACTGGTCGGATGTCGCGGCGCGAAAAGAAGCGCTGCTCGCCGAGCACCGCGTGCTGAGCGCGCATGCCGGGTTCATTGTCGATTTACGCGGCATTGAAGACTACATTGATCCTCGCGCTGTGAACCGGGCCGTGGAGACGTGTCTGGGCCTGGATATCACAGGCCGCAATGGCAATGACGACGCTCGTGCGGCTCACCGCATGAACAAGGTGATCTTGAGTGTGCGCGCCGCGAATCCGGACTGGCGCGATCAGCTCGGGTTGAGCTACACACTTGGCCTGAATGTTCTGATTCACCCCTCGCTGGAGGTGGATTTTTCGTTCAGCAATGTATGGATGAGACTGAGCATTTGCGAAGCACAGCGTCGTGGCCAATCGGCTCGACAGGTGGAGCGCCACTGGGGAAAACCATCGTTCTCCGCGGCGCTTGGATTTGATCCCTGGGGAGGACGCAGCAGCGTAGGCGGCTCCGGTTGGAACACACCATCCAGGCTGTTGCCCAGCGAGGTGTTGGCGATCGTGCGTTCGTGTTTGGCCGATTTTTATCCCGGATGACCTGTTTCGCCCGCTCATCCGGTTGAGGTTATATGGGCGTTAGGCCCGCATTCAGGAGAGTGTGATGCAAACCAGGACCAAAGTGACGCAACTATTGGATCGATCCCGCAACGGGGATCCGGTCGCGTCCAACCAGCTCTATGAGGCGATTTACCCGCATCTGAGACGTTTGGCGGGGGCGCAACGTGGCCGCTGGTCTGGTGACTACACGCTGTCGACGACCGCGTTGATCAATGAGGCCTACATGAAACTCGCCAATACCAAGAGTGACAACTGGCAGGATCGCGTGCATTTCTTCCGTGTGGCCGCCAGAGCCATGCGTCAGATCCTTCAGAATTATCGTGGCGCGAAAAATGCCGACAAACGCGGGGCGGGCACCAGCGCAGAACAGTACGATGACGCGCTGCACGCGGCCATCGAATCGGCTGAGCATCTCGCAATGATCGAAGAGGTTCTTAGCGAACTGGAGAAGCAAAACCCGCGCCTCGTTGCCGTCTTTGAATGCCGCCGCTTGGCGGGTCTGTCGATCACCGAGCCGGCCGATACGCTGGGTCTGTCCGAGTCGACAGTGAAGCGCGATTCCAAGTTTATTGAAGCGTGGATAAAAGACGCCCTGAAAAACCTGGTGGGCGGTGGTGGTTTTGATTCATAAGAACGGCGTTTAAATCGGACGTCTTGAACTGGCGTAGAAGCTGATCGGTGATGCTCTGGACTTGTGCTGACGACCTGGCCGATGACTCGCGCCAGTGTTGCGTTGCGCAGTGCCTGGAGCAGCAGCGACGATCGCGCGATGCGGTGTTTGTGGTTTAGAGCAAAATAAGCACCGCCACCGAAGTGCTCAACGGAAGCCTTCATGAGTATCGGATTTGTCGAACGTATCAGTCGCGGATCAAGTGTGATGGCTTCGCCGAGAGGCCGGAGTTTGGTGGGAGTATCGTGGCGTATCGGGCCAAATTTTGGGTTTCCGGTGGGAAACAGGCGAAAATTGCCCAGCACGTTGATTTATATAGAAAAATGGGGATTTTCGCCTGATCGGCACGGATTTTTATGGTTCACCAGCGCGTTGCCACGCAAATGGGCTCTTTCGAGCATTGAAATCAATGAGTTGCGAGTGTAGGGTTGCAGACCTGCCCCGATGCGTAGGGGATTGAGACCTTTCGTGCCGTCCTGATCCCACGAACGTGTCGTGAGTTGCAGACCTGCCCCGATGCGTAGGGGATTGAGACTCATCAACAC
>CAZXCL010000138.1:0-4460 GCA_964639265.1 uncultured Gammaproteobacteria bacterium
TCAAGCTGCGCGCGAATCTCCCCGGCGCGGGTCTCGCTCAGCGAGTAGCCACGCATCACGAAGATTGCAATCAACGTGCCGATGGACGGCACGAGAATGTAGGCCATACGCAAAGCTGAAAGCGCCTCGGGCGTCTGTTCGGTGACGCTCTGATCAAAGCCCACCATTTTCAGGATCACACCGCTCATAAGTCCGGCGATGGCAAACCCGAACTTCACCATCCACCAGTAAATAGCGGCAAACGTGCCCTCGCGCCGTGAGCCGGTTTCGAGCTCATCCAGATCGCAGACGTCCGCGGTCATCGACATCATCAGCGTAAACAAACCGCCGATACCAAACGCAAACAACGGCAGCGGCAGGAACATCAGCAGCGGTTTTTCAGGCTGGAAGCACCACCAGAACATGGCATATCCGAGCAACGACACCATCTGCGAGACGATGAACGTTCTGCGCTTGCCGATGCGCTGTGACATGAAGGTCACAATAGGGATCACAAGAAAGCAGGTCGACAGCGCGCTGAGCGTGCCAAACCAGGCCGGCCACGTGCCCGCGGTGGCAGGGTCTCCCCCGTTCATGTAGTACACAATGATGAACCAGGAGAAACCCGCGACGGTGTTGAACGCATTGAACACAAAAAACGTGGCAATGCACAGACGTCGAAACGGCGCGCATTTGAAGGTACTCAGAAAGCCCTTCACAAATTCACTGAGGTTGCTGCGAATATTGTCCCGTGACAGCTCCACCATGGTCGAAGGATCGACCGGCTGGGTCTTGCAGAAAAACGACGGCACCAATGCGAGCGCCATGCAGCCAAGTCCAACCCAGATCGACAACGAGCGTGCTCCGGCGTCTGCCGTAGGATAGATATCAGGATCATAAAGGATGATCCAGAACCACGGCACGATGACCCACGCCCACTGACCGATCCATTGCGACACCGCCATGAGTCGTGTGCGCTCATGAAAATCGCTGCTCATCTCATAGCCCATGGCCACATACGGCGTCGAGAAAATCGTGAGCCCCAGATAGAAGACCAGCGAGGTGCACAGGAAGTAGACGAAATTGTAGGTCTGTGAGTTTTCCGGGTAGACCTGCCACATTACGACATAGCTCAAGCCGGCGATGATGGCGCCCACAAATATATAGGGCTTGCGGCGGCCAAAACGCGAACGCGTGTTGTCACTGATAAACCCCATGAGCGGATCGGTGAGCGCATCGAACATGCGCGGCAGGAAAAACAGGATGCCCCAGAGTGTCGGGTCCATACCCAAACCCTGCACGAGGATGACCATAAAAATCCCGAGCGCCGCCGGGAACATCTGGTTGCCCAACATGCCGGCGCCGTAGGCGATCTTCTGACCTAAAGGGATGCGCGCGCTGCTTGCTTCGGGGTTGGACATGAGTATCTGAGCACTCTCTTTTTGGTGGGCGTGTTCGCATTCTCGCACACATCCAACGACCGCGCTCAGCTCGTCCGTACTCGTTTGTACGCGACAAAGATCGGTTTGGTTTCACCAATTCGCAAAAAAGACTTTTTTTGATTTTCCGGGCATCCGCTCAACCGTGAATGCCGTATCTGGTGTGCATTTGGCATAAACCACACGGAGTGAAATCAATGAAACCTCTTATCACCGGCATTGTTGCTGCCGCTACTTTCATGACGGCCGCAAGCGCCCTGGCCTCGAGTCATCGTGAAGCGCCCTTCATCACCAAATATCCGCAAACCGACGGCACGGACTTTTACCTTTTCAAAAGCTATGAACCCGGCCGTGAAGACTACGTTACGCTGATCGCCAACTATCTGCCGGTGCAGGCAGCCTACGGCGGCCCCAACTACTTTGCACTGGATAGTCAGGCGTTGTACGAAATTCACATCGACAACGATGGCGACAGTATCGAGGACCTGACTTTTCAGTTCGATTTTCGCGATGCGTTTCCCGACACCGGCCCGGTTCGACTTGATGTCGACGGCGTCGAAATTTCCAGCGTGCTGCGCAACGTAGGCGTACTCAGTGCCGACAATGAGGCGGGACTCAATCATCTGGAGTCGTATCGTCTTGCCATGGTAACGGGCGATCGCCGCCGCGGACAGTTTTCGCGCGTGACCAATGCGACCACCGGCGAAGATCGTTTTGCCAAGCCGTTCGACTATTCAGGCACCAAAACCTTTGGCGGCCCGGACGGCTATGCCACCTACGCCAGCAGCTTTATCCACGACATCAGCATTCCCAACTGTCACGTGCCCGGCCGCGTATTTGTGGGCCAGCGCAACGAAGCGTTCAAGCTGAGTCTCGGCGAAGTGTTCGACCTTGTGAACTTCGTGCCTCTGGAGGGTGACAGCGCACCAGGCGCGGGCGACGGAGGTGGCTTTCCGGGCGGCGTCACGCAAGATCCGGAGCGCAATACGCTTGCTCGCAACAACGTGACCTCCATCGCCATGGAAATTCACCAGGACTGCCTGACGAGTGCCGACGAGCCGGTCATCGGCGCCTGGACCACGGCCAGTCTGCGGCAGATCAACATTCTCAATCCTCGCCCAACGTTCCTGCGCCCGGAGATCAGCGGCGGCCGCCTGACTCAGGTATCGCGTCTGTCATCCCCGCTGGTCAACGAGCTGGTGATTGGTTTTGAAAGCAAGGATCGCTTCAATTCCAGCGAGCCAAAAGACGACGGCCAGTTTGCGAAGTTTGTAACCAATCCCGGGCTGCCGCTGATTCTCGACTCGCTGTTTCGCGGTGCCGTGAACGACACCCTCGCAGATCTGGTTCCAGGCTTTGAACCGTTCGACAACATTGCGCCCACCAACTTTCCGCGTACGGACCTTGTCGCCGCCTTCCTGACCGGCTTCGATGGTCTGAACCAGCCTGCGGGCGTGGTGCCGGCAGAAATGCTGCGCCTGAATACGGCGATCGCCCCCACCCCTCGCGATCAGCAACAACCGCTCGGCGTTGCCGCTGGCGACCTGGCCGGCTTCCCCAACGGTCGTCGCCCGGGCGATGACACGGTGGACATCGCGCTGCGCGTTGTAATGGGCGCGCTGTGCCATGACGTGCCGTTGGGCGCCGACGGCGCACCGGTCAATCTGGGACTGTGTTCGCCCGAGGATGCCGTCGTCGGCAACGCGCCGTTCACCGACGGCACGCCGCTGGACGCCACGCAGCTCAACAACAGCTTCCCCTACCTGCTCACGCCCTACCCTGGTTCGCCGGTCAACGCACCGCTGCCGACGCCAACCGACTAGGCCACACCGTTGAAGCAACACATGGGAGACCAAGACATGCGTAAACCTCTACTTATCGCCGTGATCACGGCGGCCACCCTGAGCGGCTGTGGCGGCGGATCAGACGAGCCGAAGCCCGCGGAGAACCTCGCTCCGGTGCTGAGCGCGATTGGCGATCAAGCAATCATGGCCAATCTACCTGAGCAAACCATCGGCGTAAGCGTAACCGATGAAGACCCAGGCTCCGTGACGATCGACATCAGCGCTGGCGAAAAGGCGTTGCTGCCCGATGCGAGCCAGACCACTCGCGGCCAGGGCAGCGGCCTGCTGGCGGTGTTGTCACCAGCAGCCGATGAGACCGGGCAAACCGTGGTGACAGTGACTGCCACTGACGCCCAGGGCCTGACCGATTCCACTCAATTCATGCTCACCGTGACACCGGAGCAAAAATCCATGCAGACGTTCGTTCGCACCACCATGGAGCTTGCCGCGGACGCCGAGCCTGAACTGGTGAACGCCGTCGAGTTTATGCAGGACGCCGAGGAAGACGATTTCTCCGACCTGTTCGAAGAGTAAGCCTGCGAGCCCGGAGCCAGCGCTCCGGGCTTTTTTTGAAGCGTTGCATTAGGCTGTGCCGATGCTAAACGCCATTGCGCAGTATTTCGCCGGCCCGTTGGGCAAACTTGAGCTTGCCGCAACGCTGCTTCTGATCATCAACGTGTATTTGTTGGGCAGGCAGAAGCTCAGCAACTTCGCATTTGGATTGCTTGGTGTGGTGCTGTTCGGTTATTTGTTTCAGGCCTACAAGCTCTATTCGGACATGCTGCTGCAGTGGCTTTTCTATGCGCCACTGCAGATCGTGGGCTTCGTGATGTGGAAGTACGGGCGCACGCTCGGCGACGACAACCCGGCCACCGCCAACGACAGCATGCAGGTTGTGTGGTTACGCCCGATCTATTGGCCGCTGATCGCCGTGCTGATACTCAGCGCCACAGCCGCTCTTGGCACGTACATGGCCAACACGACGGACGCGAGCTTCCCCTACGCAGATGCGCTCACCACCACCATGAGCATCGCCGCGAGCATTCTGATGCTCAAGAAAATCATCGAGAACTGGGTTTTGTGGATCGTCATGGATCTGATTGCCATTCCTATCTACTTTCTCAAGGAGCTTTATGTGACGTCGGGTTTGTATGTGATTTTTTTAGGGCTTGCGGTGAAGGGGCTGATGGCTTGGCGG
>CAZXCL010000139.1:0-4407 GCA_964639265.1 uncultured Gammaproteobacteria bacterium
GGCGTCTGAGGTCAACAACGGCGCCACTGGCACAGCAACACTGAACCTCATGGTCTCGGTTCCGAACGTACCCTGGTCCTGCTTGATGGCCACCGCCTGCCTTACGGCGCTTCAAACTCGGCCGCGGCAAACCTGGACCTGATTCCGATCCAGATGATCGAGCGCGTTGACGTTCTAAGTGGCGGTGCTTCTGCTGCCTTTGGCTCCGATGCGGTGAGCGGGGTTGTCAACTTTGTTTTGAGGCGTAACTTCGAGGGTGTGGAATTCGGCGGCCAGTGGGGCACATCCTTCAACCATAACGGCGACGACTTTTTCGCCAATGTGCTCAGTGCAGGCCGCCAGCCGAATCCCGGAAGCGAGCTTGACGGCAACGAATCGCAGATCTACATGCTGCTGGGCGCGAACACACCGGGCGATCGCCGGCACTCAGTCGCATCGCTTTGATGCCGTTTGGCCGCGAGGTGTGGTCCACCTGGTCACAGGAGCTTGCCATTGCCTCGCAAATCGTGAAGGCCGATGTGGTCGATGCCCTCTTGTCCTCGCCGCAGGTGTACGACGTCGCCTACTTGCCGAGCATCCTTATTCCCCAACGCAAGACAGTGCCGCATCTGCGCCAGGCGGCGGCCCGCTATCAGGCAGACTTGCTGCTGATCTACCTCTTGGCCTGCCGCAACTTTGAGCGCTATCGAGTATTCGCTGCGAACGAATCGCGCGCGCTGGCGACCGTCACCGGGGAGCTCAAAGCATTCATCGCCGAAAACCAGAGCCGCCCCGGTGCCGATCTATGATGTTTATCGTAATGACTCCAGTTGGGCCTCGAGGCGCTCGAGCCGCGCGTTTTGCGCCTCGATCTGCGCTTGCTGTTCCTTCATGGCTTCCACAAGCACGGGAATGACGGCCATGTAGCCCACGCTTTGCAGACCGGTGGATTCGTCCACGCGCACGAGCTGCGGCAGCACCCGCTCGATGTCCTGCGCGATGAAACCGAGCTGGTGGGTACGATCATATTCCTGCTCGGCGCTGAGCACTCGATCAGTGGTGTCCATGGGGTGCTTGTTCAACTCGTAGGTCACGCCGTCGATGGCCTGGATGGTCGCCAATGCGTCGGGGATCAGGCGCACGTTGTCCTTGAGCGAGCGATCTGAATACGTGCGGTATTCGAGCGGCGACTGGGCGTAAAATTCACGGCTGTACATGCGCCAGAACGGGCGCACCGGACCGCCAACAAGACCCTCTTCATACTGGGTCGATTCAAACAACGCGTTGGTGGGGTTGGAGTCGGTGGCCGTGATGCGCATGCCGCCATTGCCGCCGTTGTCAAAATAGACACGGCCGCGAACTTCCAGCGCATCATCATCGCGCGAGCCGGCTGTCGCGATACGCACTTCGCCGCCCTCTGCATTGATCGCGAGCGGTCCCACACCGCCGTTGGCGCGCGCCATGATTTCGTTGTTGTCCAGCGCTATGTTACTGCCGCTGGACGAGCCGAGGATCACAAATCCGCCGCTGGTCGGGGTTACGTCGGTACCGCCGGAAACGTGCACACGCCCCTGCGGATCTGTCACGCCGATGCCGACGTCGCGATTGCTGTCGATGACCAGTGCCGCACTGTTTGAGTTGTTGGTCGTGCTAATGACAAACTTGCCACCACCAATGGCCCAGGCGTCGGCGCTGGAGCCTAGAAACCAGTCATCACCACCAACGTCATTGTTATCGAATGCCGCTTGCCACAACATGTCGGTCACGCTCAGTCGGGCATCCAGACTGACGCTCCCAATTCGCGCATCGCCCGATACGAACAGGCCATTCTCGGGACCCACGCTACTGGTGCCCACCGATACACTGCCGTTGCTATGCACGCGCAGCTTGGTGGCAGACTCCACACGAGCGCGGAACGGATCGGTACCGGCCGGTGCATCAATTTGTATGCCTGCGGCAGGTGCCGTCGTGCCTATGCCCACGTTACCGCCAGAGTAACTGACGCTGTTGGAGCTTCCAGTGCTCCACAGCGAGCCGTCGTCCACCTCGCAGGTCACACCGCCATTTTGCAGAACCTGGCGAATGGACGAGCCGGAGGCGCAGGTGCCGGTAACGCGATTCTGCAGGGTCGGCAAGGTGTTCTGCACGCCGGTCAGATCACTTTCCAGGCCGGAGATATCGGCATTGACCCCCGCCACGTCACTTTCCAACTGACTCACGCTGGAATCCAAAGCGCCGAGGCTGCCCTGCACGGCGTCAACATCCGCCTGGGCACCGGCCGCCGCGGCACTGGCCTGATTGGCACTGACCTGAGCCGCCGCCGCATCGGCGCTGGCGCTTGCCACCTCTGCGGTCTGATCAAACGCCGAGGGCATCTGGCCGCCGAGCATTTGCGCGTCGGCCGCACGCTTTGCATAGGGCGCGCTGGTCAATGCCGTGCGCGGCGTCATTTCACCGTCGGCGTCTATTTCGATCCCGATCCACAGCGGCGTATCGAACATACCCACCGGAAACGGCACGGCGCCATCGCCGAGTTTGGCGCTGAACAAGCCCTGCTCGGTGACCACTATCTGCGTTTCGCTCCACAGTGCCGTGCCGCCACTTTCAGCGGTGTAAATAGAAAACGTGACGCCCACCGCTTCGTTCAAACCCTGCCCGGCCGCGTCGGTCAGGTAGCCCTGGTAGTTAATCGGCTCGGGAATCTGGGCCTCGGCATGGGGCGGAAAGAACATCGCTGCGAGTAAGAGCAATACGGAAGAGAAAATACGTAGGTGAGTCATCGAACCGGCTCCATCATGGGTTTAGCTATCCCAAGCGTGGCACGCGGCGCGCGCCGCGTAACTCGCATGTTCGGGTGATGGGGCAACGCCGCGGCTGGCCGCACTGGTGACGCCATCGGTACGCGGCAAGCGCCGGCCTGGCGACGCCCCTGCCACTGAACCCGAAAAGTGCCGTGTCATGAGCTGGGCCAGGCGCCTGCCGCAAGCCCCGAGGGCGCCGCCGGGTGCGTTGTTGCCCTCACTGTTTGACTCGTTTAACTGACTCCAAAGCCGGCTCTCTCCTGGCGGCGGTGCGTCTGCGCTCGGCCTAATGATGCCGATTCACGGCTTTTCACGCGCGCGTCTTTGGTGAGGAAATGCGTTTTGAGGGCCTGTCTGACTTTCTGTCACTTACGGACTTCTACGGCCCTGAGCTCATTCGCACCAGTCTGCCCATTACACTGGGTATTGACAGCCAGCCTGACGTTCCAAAAGGCCTGGGCGCGCTCTGCATCATGCACGGCATAACGCGAGAAACAGAAACCTCGACCCACTATTTCGGGTTCTCGACCCGTAACTTCCGACTCGACAGCCAAGAGCTGGACGAATTCCAGCGCGTATCTGACATCAGGATTCGTCACCAGGATGTCGATGCGATCGAAGCGGTTGAGGCTCGCCTTGAATCGTCCGCCCGGCGCCAGAAGGAGCTGCTGGTGGTCTCCGACCGGCCAGCTGCCAGGGTACGGCGGATGATTCGGTCCATGCTTGTCGACGAACAAGGCAAAGGCCGGGACAGCGCGTCAATCGACGGAAGTCCATGACACAGACATGGTGTCGCCTCCGGTGACGCGCTCGTTGTCGCCAAGCCAGGCCCACAACGATCGAGCTGCGCGCAGGCTTTTTCGCTGCCTGGCTGCTGACCCTGGAGTGACCTGCGCGTACGCTTCGTAGCCGCAGCGGAAAAACAATCGCATGAAGCCGGGAGTGGAAAACTCTATGGGACAGCGCGTGCAGCCGCGCCGAATGCAAAAAGTGCTGTCCGTGCTCACTTTGTAAGCAGGTCGGGAGCTCCACGTAGTTTGACTACCGCCAGAACGACACCGGCGGCGCACAGTCCGGCGAACAGCAGCAACACGTTTTCCAATCCGCCCAGTTCAATTTGCAGGAACGCGGCTAGCAGCGGTGCAAAAAACTGACCGAAAAAGAAGATGCCGGTCCAGAATCCGGTGCCGCGTCCACGAACATTGACAGGCAGCAACGGTAACACCCAGGTGAGCATGGTCGGCAGTAGTATGCCGAACCCGTTACATGCGATGACGACGGATACACTGGTCGCGATGAGCGATTCGGAAAGACCCGCCCCCAGATAGCCAACAGCTGCCAACAGCAGTCCAATCAAAACGAGTAATGGGCCGGACGCACCTTTTGAAATAGTAAGGTGTGTTGGTCGGGGTGAGAAGATTGGCTCGCGGCTTTGCCGCTCGGGCCCTTGGCCCGCCCTGCGGGCGCCCAAAACCGCGTAGCGGTTTTGTCAAACTTCTGGCGGAAGCTCCATCGCAGCCGACCATTCACATCAAAAAAATTTCTCTCCCTGCGGGCGAGAGAAAAATTTTTCTGATGTGAATGGTCGGGGTGAGAAGATTCGAACTTCCGGCCCCTGCCTCCCGAA
>CAZXCL010000140.1:0-4382 GCA_964639265.1 uncultured Gammaproteobacteria bacterium
CCCGTGCAATTGTGTGCTCGCGGATTTTAAGGTTGATTTTCTCATTTCTCAAGTCGGAATCGACCCGAAATCCTTGTTTTTTCAATGTCTCGACGATTTCGGCGGCAAATTCGGCCTGGCGGTCCGTAATACTCAGAACCATGGCCTGAACCGGCGCCAGCCACAGCGGCAAATCGCCGGCGTAGTGCTCGATCAGAACGCCAATAAAGCGCTCCAGCGAGCCCAGAATGGCGCGATGCAGCATGACGGGCGTGTGGCGCTGACTGTCCGCACCAACATAGGTCGCCCCGAGCCGCTCGGGCATAGAGAAATCGAGCTGCATGGTGCCCAACTGCCAGACCCGGCCAATGCTGTCTTTAAGCGAGAAATCGATCTTCGGGCCGTAAAAGGCGCCCTCGCCCGCCTGCAGCGACCAGTCAAGATCGGAATCTTCCAGCGCCTGGCGCAGCGCGTCTTCGGCTTTGTCCCACAGCGCCTCCTCACCCACTCGGCGCTCGGGCCGCGTGGACAGATTAACCAGCACGTCGGTGAAGCCAAAATCGGCGTAGACCTCGCGCAGCAACGAGATGAACGCCGCCACTTCGCTCTGAATCTGATCCTCGGTACAGAAGATGTGCGCATCGTCCTGCACAAAATTACGCACGCGCATGAGTCCGTGCAACGTGCCGCTGGCCTCGTTGCGGTGACAGGAACCAAACTCGGCCATCCGCAGCGGCAGGTCCTTGTAGCTATGCAGGCCCTGGTTGTAGATCTGGACGTGGCAGGGACAGTTCATTGGCTTGACCGCGTACAGGCGGTCTTCGGAGCCCGTCGTGAACATGTTCTCGGCGTATTTGTCCCAGTGGCCGGATTTTTCCCACAGGCTGCGGTCGAGGATCTGCGGCGTACGCACCTCTTCATATCCGGCTTGTTCGAGCTTGTTGCGAATGTAGTTTTCGATGGTGCGGTAGATGCGCCAGCCCTTGTCATGCCAGAACACCATGCCGGGCGCTTCGGGCTGCGTGTGGAACAGATCCATGACCTGACCAAAACGGCGGTGATCGCGCTTCTCGGCCTCCTCAAGCCGATGCAAATACGCCTTTAGCGCTTTCTTATCGCCCCAGGCCGTACCGTAAATGCGCTGGAGCATTTCGTTGTTCGAATCGCCGCGCCAGTAGGCCCCGGCGACCTTCATCAGTTTGAACGCCTTTAGGTGACCGGTGGACGGCACGTGGGGTCCGCGACACAGATCTTTCCAGTCGCCCTGCCCGTACAGACCGATTTCCTCGTCCTCGGGGATGCTCTCGATAATCTCGGCTTTGTACTGTTCGCCCTCGCTGCGGAAGTAGGCCACCGCCTCATCGCGTTCGAGCACGCTGCGCGAGACGGTCAGGTTTTCCTTTGCCAGGCGCGCCATTTCCTTTTCGATCTTTGTCAGATCTTCAGGGGTAAACGGACGCTCAAACGCAAAATCATAGAAAAAACCGTCTTCGATGACCGGGCCGATGGTGACCTGCGCTTTCGGAAAGAGATTCTTGACCGCCTGGGCCAGCAGATGCGCCGTGGAATGACGGATGACTTCCAGACCTTCGTCATCACGCGCGGTGATGATCGCCAGATCTGTGTCGTCTTCGATGACATAGCTGGTATCGACCAGCCGATCGCCAATCTTGCCCGCGAGCGCGGCTTTGGCAAGTCCCGGGCCAATGTCACCGGCAACGTCGGCGACGCTGACGGGCTGATCAAACTCTCTCTGGCTGCCGTCGGGCAACGTAATCGCAGGCATGGTCCACCGCTTGCGGACCGCGCGGTGCGCCTTCTCGCCGACAGTCCGGGTTAAGGATTTAAGGAAAATGGTAGGCGCGGGCGGGATCGAACCACCGACCACTACCATGTCAAGGTAGTGCTCTACCACTGAGCTACGCGCCTGAAGGGCCGCTAAAGATACCGGATTTGGCCTCGCGGGGGCAAGCCTTATTTAACCTGCTTTTTGCTCCACCACGCCGAGACCTGATTCACGCATTAGCGCAATCTCATCGCGCAGCCTGGCCGCCTCTTCGAACTCGAGATTGCGCGCGTGGGTCAGCATCTGCTTTTCAATCTTCGCGATCTTGCGGAACAGCTGTTCGGGCGTCATCTTCGCGTAGCGCGCCTTCTGCTCAGCAACCTTGCGCGTCGGACGCTTGCTGCCGCCGTCCTCGCCGCTTTGCATGACGTCGGCCACGGCCTTGATGATGGTTTTGGGCACGATGCCGTGCTCGGCGTTGAACTCTTCCTGTTTCTTGCGCCGGCGCGCGGTCTCCTCGATCGCGCGGCGCATCGAGTCGGTGGTTTTGTCCGCGTACAGAATCGCCTTGCCGTTGGCATTGCGCGCGGCGCGTCCGATGGTCTGAATCAGCGAGCCCTCGGAGCGCAGGAAGCCTTCCTTGTCGGCGTCCAGAATCGCAACCAGCGAGACCTCCGGCATGTCGAGACCTTCGCGCAGCAGGTTGATACCAACGAGCACATCGAATTCGCCCAGACGCAAATCGCGAATGATCTCGGCCCGCTCCACGGTATCGATATCCGAATGCAGGTAGCGCACACGCACATCGTGCTCGTGCAGATAGTCCGTCAGGTTTTCGGCCATGCGCTTGGTCAGCGTCGTAATGAGCACGCGCTCACCGGCATCCACACGCAGGCGAATTTCGCTGAGCACGTCGTCAACCTGAGTTCCCACGGGCCGCACCTCAACGACCGGGTCGAGCAGCCCCGTCGGTCGCACGACCTGTTCCACCACCTGGCCGGAGTGTTCGTACTCGTAGGGCCGCGGTGTCGCCGACACGTAAATCGTTTGCGGTGCCAGATGCTCGAATTCGTCGAATCGCAGAGGCCGGTTGTCGAGCGCCGAGGGCAACCGAAACCCGTAGCCCACGAGCGTTTCCTTGCGCGAGCGATCACCCTTATACATGGCGCCAATCTGCGGCACGGTCACGTGGCTCTCGTCGAGCACCAGCAGCGCGTCGGCGGGCAGGTAATCGAACAGCGTCGGTGGCGGCTGGCCCTCAGCGCGACCCGACAGATAGCGCGAATAGTTTTCGATACCGGAGCAAAAGCCAAGCTCGCGGATCATCTCAATATCAAAGTTGGTACGCTGCTCAAGGCGCTGCGCTTCAACCAGCTTGTCTTTCTCGCGCAGTTCCTTTAGCCGCAGCACCAGTTCATCCCGAATCTGATTGACGGCCGAGAGCATCGTATCGCGCGGCGTGACGTAGTGGGTTTTGGGAAACACCGTCAGCCGCGGAACGCGTCGCAGGATTTCACCGGTCAGCGGGTCGAAGAACATCAGCGCGTCGACTTCGTCATCAAACAACTCAATCCGCACGGCTTCACGGCTCGACTCGGCCGGAAACACATCGATGACCTCCCCGCGCACACGGTAGGTGCCGGGCACCAGGTCCACTTCGTTGCGCGTGTACTGCATTTCCGACAGACGCTGCAAAACCGTTCGCTGATCGATCTGGGTACCGCGGGCCAGGTGCAGCACCATCTTGAAGTACAGCTGCGGATCGCCCAGTCCGTAGATCGCCGATACCGTTGCCACGATGATGGCGTCGGGGCGCTCGAGCAATGCCTTGGTCGCCGACAACCGCATTTGTTCAATGTGAGCGTTTACCGAGGCGTCTTTCTCAATGAACGTGTCGGACGCTGGCACGTAGGCCTCGGGCTGGTAATAGTCGTAATACGAGACGAAGTACTCCACCGCGTTGTCGGGGAAAAACTCCCGCATCTCGCCGTAGAGCTGGGCCGCGAGCGTCTTGTTGTGCGCCATGATCAGCGTCGGACGCTGCACGGATTGAATCACGTTGGCGATGGTGAACGTCTTGCCCGAGCCGGTGACCCCTAGCAGCGTCTGCCGCGCCAGCCCGGATTCGATCCCTTCGACCAGGCCAGAGATTGCGTCCGGCTGGTCGCCGGCGGGCTTATAGTCGCTTTTGAGGACAAACTCATTACTCATAGCAGGGGCTCCGGCGGCGGCGGTCGTGGGCGACCCCCGATTATAGGCGATTCGCAACCGATATGCGGTCTTGCGCCCTGACGCAGTGAGTTCGCACTCCTTCACAAAACCGATGCAGACCGCTTGACTTGGCGGGCCGGGGGCGACAGAATTCGCCGTCCGGTTGAAAGGCCGGTATTCCCCAGTAGCTCAGTTGGTAGAGCGGGTGACTGTTAATCACTAGGTCCGTGGTTCGAGTCCGCGCTGGGGAGCCAATTCAAGAAAGGCCCGTTCGACTTCGAAGGGGCCTTTTTTGTGCTTGAGGTTTTTGCGGTTCCGGGGGCTTAGTGGGCGCCCAAGGTCAGTCGGAGGGGGTTTGGGGACTTCATTTTGACAATGGCTCCCTGCGGTCCGCTTTAGTTGCCAA
>CAZXCL010000141.1:0-4376 GCA_964639265.1 uncultured Gammaproteobacteria bacterium
GGCTGGCCGCTGTCGATGACCGAAACCCTGCGTCTGCGTCTGGCTGCTGCATTAATAGCCCGACCGCGAATCCTGGTGCTGGGCCCGCTGTATGACGTTATGCCGCTCGACACGCTGGCCAGTGCCATCGATCACTTGCAGCGCGACCACGACTGCAGCGTGATTCACTTCTCGCTGCGCCACGATGACAGTAACTACAATCAGTTTTTGTATCTGGGTCAGGAACAGCAGGCCGTGTTCGAGTCCTTCAACGAGTTTTGTGCTCACATCAAGCGGCAAGATGTTGACAGCCCGTCGCTGCCCGATGTTGAGACGCCGGTGGAGGGCGCGCGATGAAGCCGATCGAGCACCACGCCGGTCACTTTGCGACCTTCAACAGCATCCGTATTCCGCGGATTGCCCGTGTGATTGCCTGGTTCCTGATTTTCATGGTGATCGCCAGCGCACTGTTCGTGGCGTTTGTGCCATGGATTCAGACCACCTCGGGCAACGGGCGCGTCACCGCGCTCAACCCGATTGATCGACAGCAGGAAATCAACGCGTTGGTCTCAGGCCGCATTGAGGCCTGGTATGTGCACGATGGCGACCACGTCAAAGTCGGCGATCCGATTGTCAAGATTGTGGACAACGATCCGCAGCTTCTTGAGCGCCTGACGTCCGAGCGGGCACAGGTTGCGCTGAAGCTCGATGCCGCAGTCAAGGCGCAGCGCACTGCGGAGATCGATCTTCGACGCATGAAGGAACTGTACGAACAGGGACTGGCGGCGCGCCGGGAATACGAGCAGGCGGACATTCGTGTTGCTACGCTGCGCTCGTCGGTGGCAGAAGCAACGGCCGAACTCAACCGTACCGACGTCAATATTTCCAGACAGTCGGTGCAAACGGTCAACGCGCCGCGCGATGGCGTGATTTTGCGCGTCAACGCTGGTGACGCCGCGACCTTTGTGAGCACTGGCGACGTCGTGGCAACGTTTGTACCCGACAACATCGAGCGCGCCGTTGAGCTTTACATCGACGGGCGCGATGTGGCGCTGGTCCAGCCTGGCGATCGCGTACGGCTCGAGTTTGAAGGCTGGCCAGCGGTTCAGTTCAGTGGCTGGCCGTCCAAAGCCATCGGCATGTTTGGCGGCAAGGTCACCGCCGTGGACGCCTCAGCTCACAGCAGTGGACTATTCCGGATACTGATTGTCGAGGACAAGACTGATCCAAATCCCTGGCCTGATCAGGCCTACGTACGCTTCGGCTCCAAGGTGCGCGGCTGGATCTTGCTGAGCGAAGTCACGGTGGGCTATGAGATCTGGCGTCAGCTCAACAACTTCCCACCCGACTTTCCTATTCCCACGGGGTTGTAAGATGCGGCGATTGCTCTTGTTCGCTGTCATCTGCTGCGCGCTGGGAGCGCAGGCGCAAGCACCGTCCGGGGTGCCGCTGGCCCTCGACGAAGTGCTCGACACCTCCAGCGAGCATTTTCCCGAGATTCTTGAAGCGCTGGCCGAAAGAAGAGTAGCGGCGGGTGAACAGCTCGCCGCGCTGGGCGCTTTCGATCTGGTCTTCAAAGCCGACAGCTACAGCTACGCAACAGGTTTTTATGACGGCAGTAACGTACTGGGCGCCAAGGCCACGCAGCCACTACGTGCCATGGGCGCGGAGGTGTACGGTCAGTACCGCATCTCGACCGGCGACTTTCCGATATATCAGGACGAGTTTTTTACCAACAACGGCGGGCAGGCCAAAGTAGGCGTGTTGTTTTCGCTTTTGCGTGACCGTGACATCGACAAGCGTCGCTTCGCTGAATCCGACGCGGTGTTTGCGCTGCGTGATGCCGACTTCGACGTACTGCTGACGCAGGTGGGCGTGCAACAGGCCGCTGCGTCCGCGTATTGGAAATGGGTCGCCGCCGGGCAGGCGCTGGGCGTTTACCGCGATCTGCTCAGCATTGCTGAGCGCCGTGATGAAGGACTGCGCAAGCAGCTTGAGCAGGGCGCGATCGCGGCCATCTTCGTGACCGAAAATCAGCAGAACATTACCCGGCGTCAGTCGTTCGTTATGAGCGCCGAACGCGATTTTCGCCAGGCGGCGCTCGATCTGGCGTTTTACTATCGAGATAGCGAAGGTTTGCCACGCATGCCCAGCAGTGATCGCCTGCCGCCGGTGGTCCCGGTAGCATCGAGTGCTGCTATGCCACCGGCCTTGATCGAACGTGACATTGACCGAGCACTGCAGCGACGCCCGGAGGTCGCACAGCTGCGTAACACCATCGAACGCAGCATGAACAAGATGCGGCTACAGGAAAACGCCCTGCTGCCGCGCTTTGATGTGCGACTCGAGGCCGGCCACGGGCTGGGCAGCATTGATCAGGGCGGTAGCTCGCGTGACTCCACCGACACCACGCTCGGGCTGTCGTTCTCGGTGCCGATCCAACGGCGGGCCGCGCGCGCACGCCTCGAGCAGGCGCGCAACAAACTGGATGCCATGCGCTTGGAGCAGCAGCAGCTCGAAGAGAAAATTGCCCTTCAGGTGCAGGACATTCTGCTTAGCCTGCGCTATGCCGAGCAGCTCGCCCAGCTGGCCGATCAGGAACTCAAGCAATCACGCCAACTCGAAGCCGCCGAACAGAAGCGTTTTGAAAGCGGCGCGAGCGACTTTTTTCTGGTCAACGTACGGGAACAGGCCGTGGCCAACGTGCGCGTCAAAGCCGTCGCCGCCAGCCTGCAAACCCAGATCGCGCGCATCAATCTCGATGCCGCAACGATCAATCTGGAACGCCTGCGTCTGAGCGACGTCGCCATGCTGCCCTAGGGCGCATCTAGTCGACCACCAGACGCCGGCCGAACGGCACGGTGCGATGCGCGTGTTCGCGACCAACGGCCCACAACACCGGACAGCGCGGCGCACGCTCGGCCGGCCCGTCGAGATCGGTGAGGACAACGATGTAATCTGGACGGTGCCGCTCGGCCTCCTCCAGCAGTGGCGCAAAATTGGTGCCACCTCCCCCCTCAAACACCCACTCGTCCAGCATCAGGGTGCCGGGTCGGAAGGTGCGCACGTCACGAACCTCGTCATCACCCGCCACCACGACCGCCACGGCTCGAGTCTGCGAGGTGATGGCGCGCAGCTGAGCTGAAAATCCGAGCAGCATCTGATCATCGACCGAACCCGACACATCGAGCACCACAGCAAGGCGTGGCACGCTGCGCGAGCTTACGGTTCCCGGTTCGAAGGGCATGCGGAGGCCGCTGGCCGTGCGGCCCTGATTGGCCAGCCAGGAACGCGACGGGCGCGACCACGAGCGTTCAGGATACGGCGCCAGCGCCCGGGCCAATCGCTGCCTGAGCACCTGCTGCCAAGGCACCTTTACGCGCGGCACATCAGCACCCAGCGTGCGCAGCAACGAAAACTCCGCGTCGGCCGCATGGCCGCGAACGAGACGCTCTGACCACTCACGAATCCCATCGGCCGTCGCCTGAGGCGCCTCACGATCGGGGCCGGGAAGCAAGTCCGGCTTTTGCGACCGGCCGAGCGCGCGTGCCGTCGCGGCGCGCGGGCCGTCGACTCGCGCACCCGCATCCCCTGCACGTTGATCGCTCAGCGCACCGGCCGCATTGCTGGTCTTGAGACTTTCCTCGTGACCATCGCCCTGGCCGTCTCCAGCCTGCCCGGAGCTACGATTGTTGTCGCGACGAGGCGATGCGTTCTGGCGATCATCCAACCTGCGGTAAAGCGTCTCAACGTCGTAGCGCAGCAGCGCCGATTCAGCGGAAAGCTGTTCTCCCAGCGCTCGCTCGACCAACGTTTCCAACATTACCGCTCGGTCGGGAAGTACCAACCAACTCAAATGCGACAGCGTGCTGTTGACCAATGCATCGGCGCACGCGTTGTAGAGCTCGTTATCCAGATCGCCAATCAGACCACGCAGCGCTTCACGTCGACTGACATGACGAAACGCAACGTGCAAAATCTGGTGAGCGACCCAGCCCACCTGCGTGGCACGCGACAAAGCCTCGAACTCGGGCGCGTAGAACACCACGTTGCCATTGGTGGCGATCGGGGCGCCGGTGTCGAGCTCGGGCACGTCCCGGTGCCCCATCCACAGCGCCAGCGAACCGGTAGCCGGCGCACGCTCGATCAGCGTTTGAATCGCGACGGTGCCGCGATGATCGCCACCGTTCTGCGTCATACCGATTCGGAGGCCTCGCGCCGTGCGCTGTATTCGAGATACACCGGATGATCCAGGACACTGCTGTCCAGTCCTCGCTCCAGCGCACGCCGAAACAGCAGCTCGAAGGTCAGCGTTTGTGCCTCACTGACCGGTAGCCCGGCATCTGGATCAAGGTCCGGATACTGGCCAACAATATCCAGCGCGCGCCGCATGCGCT
>CAZXCL010000142.1:0-4125 GCA_964639265.1 uncultured Gammaproteobacteria bacterium
GTCATCGACGCCATGGTGCAGTGGTGGTACGGGCACAACGCTGTCGGCTTTTTCCTGACCGCTGGCTTCCTTGGCATGATGTATTACTACGTGCCCAAACAGGCGCAGCGTCCGATCTATTCCTACCGTCTGTCGGTCGTTCACTTCTGGGCACTGATTTCCATCTACATGTGGGCTGGCCCGCATCATCTGCACTACACGTCGGTGCCCGACTGGGCGCAGTCGCTGGGCATGGTCTTCTCGCTGATCCTGCTGGCACCGAGCTGGGGCGGCATGATCAACGGCATGATGACCTTGAGCGGCGCGTGGGACAAATTGCGTGACGATCCGATCCTCAAATTCATGATCGTGTCCTTGAGCTTCTACGGCATGTCGACCTTCGAAGGGCCGATGATGTCGATTAAATCGGTCAACGCTCTGTCGCACTACACGGACTGGACCATCGGCCACGTGCACTCAGGCGCACTGGGCTGGGTGGCCATGATGACCATCGGCGCCATGTACAGCCTGATTCCCAAGCTGTTTGGCCGCGAGCGCATGTACTCCATCAGCCTGATCAACACGCACTTCTGGGTCACGACGATTGGCATCGTGCTCTACACCGTGTCGATGTGGATCGCCGGCATCACCCAGGGCCTGATGTGGCGCGCCACCAACGTGGACGGCACGCTGACCTACACCTTCATCGAGTCGCTGGTGGCCACCTATCCGTACTACCTGATGCGCCTGATCGGTGGACTCACGGTGCTCTCGGGCATGTTCGTTATGGCCTACAACGTGTTCAAGACCGTTCAAGGTGGAGACGCCAAAGATGTGCCGGTCATGGCCCCGGCAGGAGCAGCAGCATGAAACACGAGAAAATTGAGAAAAACATCGGCCTCATGGGCGTCCTGATACTGGTTGTCATCAGTGTCGCCGGACTGGTCGAGATTGTGCCGCTGGCCTCGCAGGCCAGGATCATCGAACCGGCCGAAGGCATCGAGCCTTACGACGCCCTGGCGCTGGCCGGTCGCGATGTTTACGTACGCGAAGGATGCTATCTGTGCCACTCGCAGCAGATTCGTCCTTTCCGCGCTGAGACGCGCCGTTACGGACACTACTCACTGCCGGGTGAGTCGGTGTACGAGCGTCCATTCCAATGGGGTTCGAAACGCACCGGGCCGGATCTGGCACGCGTTGGTGGCCGCTACAGCGACGAATGGCAACGCGTTCATTTGATCAACCCGCGCGATGTCGTGCCCGAGTCCAACATGCCGGGTTTCCCATGGTTGGCGAAAGCGTCGCCGGATCCTGCAGTCGTTGCCAAACGCATGAGCGCGCTACGTGTCCTCGGCCATCCGTACACCGATGAACAAATTGCTGGTACCGCCCAAACCATCGGCGAGGCGACCGAGCTCGACGCCCTGATTCACTATCTGCAGGGTCTTGGCACCAACATCGGGCGCAATGCCGCGCCGGTCGGCACGGCGGCCGTTGGCGAAAGCAACGCCGGTGCAGGAGGTCAGTAATGGAAAGCATGGTTGATTTTGGTTTGATCCGCGGTGCACTTACCGCCGTGGTGTTTGCCGCCTTCATGGGTCTGGTGTTCTGGGCCTATTCGAGCCGTCGTCACAGCGACTTCGGTGCCGCAGCCCAGCTGCCATTGGAAGAAGATGTTGCCATCACCCCCACGCAAGCTAACGAAGGAGAGCGCTCATGAGTTCGAGCTGGCACTGGTTTATCGCCATCTTCACGGTAGTCAATATCATCGCCTGCCTGTGGCTGATCGTCTGGACCACGCGTCAGGGTGATGCCGAAAAAGGCGCCATGGACACGCTGGATCACAGTTGGGACGGCGACCTGCAGGAACGCAACAATCCCCTGCCCCGCTGGTGGCTCTTTCTGTTTGTGGGAACGATCATCTGGGGCTTTGGGTATCTGGCCTGGTATCCGGGACTGGGCGCTTTCGCCGGCACGAGCAAATGGACCTCGGTCGATCAATACCTGGCCGAACGCGAACGCATCGATGCGGTGTATCAGCAGAAATTCAGTCAGCTGGCGAGCCTCGATTACGATGAGCTCGGCCAACACGCTGAGGGCATGGAGATCGCCGGTCGCCTGTATGGCGCCAACTGCGCGACCTGTCACGGCTCGGACGCACGCGGGGCCAAAGGCTTTCCAAACCTGGCCGACGCCGACTGGATCTGGGGCAGCGATGCGGCCACGATCACGCAGACCATCACCAACGGTCGCGTTGCCGCCATGCCGCCCTGGGGCAGTGCGCTGGGCGCCGACGGCGTGAAGGCAACAGTCGCCTACGTTCGCACCTTGTCGGGCAAGGACGCGGACGCCGCTCTGGCCGAAAAAGGCAAGACGCACTACAACACGCTGTGCATCGCCTGCCACGGTCCCACCGGCAAAGGTATGCAGGTACTCGGTGCGCCTAACCTGACCGACGACATCTGGCTCTACGGAGGCGACGAGGCCACGCTGACCAAGACCATATCGGAGGGTCGCGCCGGCAACATGCCCGCTCACGCCAGCTTACTGAGTGCACAGGAAATCAAGTTGCTCACCGCCTATGTCATGGCGCTCGGTAACAACACCGGCGACAGCGCCGCCAGCGGACGCTAAAAGCATGGAACACTGGAACTGGCGCCAGCGCAGCATCGCGGTCGTGCTATGGCCAGCGTTCCTTGCCGCCTGCCTGGGTACGTTTTTGTTCTTCGCTCGTGTCGACGCCACGCAGTTGCATCAAGCGTTTGTCTTCGATGCGAAGATTAGCGACCAGGCGGTGTACTCAATCGGCTTTCTGTTCTTCTGGTTCATCGCAATTGTCGCCTGCACGCTGTCCACCTGGCTCATTCGCACCGAACGACGCGTAAAAGACTTTCCCGTCGTTGACGAAGATTCGGGCAACAGTGACTAGGCTGACGGAACAATAACAATATGAGCAACATCGCCAGCGCCGCGTCGCTGTACGAAAAACAGGTAAAGATCTACCCGCACGACGTCAAGGGACCGTTTGCGACGTTGCGCAACCTGGCCATGTACGTGCTGCTCGGTCTGTTCTACGGTGTTGTGTGGCTGACCTGGAACGGCCGACAGGCGGTGTTGTTTGATCTGCCTGCCCGCCAGTTTCACATCTTCGGCCTGACGCTGTGGCCGCAGGATTTCATCTATCTTGCGCTGCTGCTTCTGATTCTGGCTCTGATTCTGTTTTTTGTGACCGCTCTGGCCGGGCGGCTGTGGTGCGGCTACGCCTGTCCGCAAACGGTCTGGACTGAGGCCTTTCTGCTCATGGAGCGCTGGACCGAGGGACCACGCAACAAACGCATGAAGCTCGACCGCGGTCCGATGACGCGCGAGAAGTTCATGCGCAAATCGGCCAAGCAGTTCCTTTGGATTACTTTTTCGCTGTGGACAGGGCTCACGTTTGTCGGCTACTTCACTCCCATCCGTGGATTGATCGGCGACACGCTGACCTGGTCGATGCACCCGTGGGCCGTGTTCTGGCTGTTGTTCTACGGCTTTGCCACCTACGGCAACGCCGGCTATCTGCGCGAGCAGGTGTGCAAATACATGTGCCCCTATGCGCGCTTCCAAAGTGCGATGTTCGACAAGAACACACTGATCATCGCCTATGACGAGCAGCGCGGCGAAAACCGGGGCGGGCGCAAGAAAACCGGCCCACGCGCAGAGGGCCTCGGCGACTGCATCGACTGCACCTTGTGCGTGCAGGTGTGCCCCACCGGTATCGATATTCGAGATGGTCTGCAGTACGAGTGCATTGCCTGCGCCGCCTGCATTGACGTGTGCAACGACGTCATGACCAAGATGAATTATGAGCCCAACCTGATTCGCTACACGACCGAAAACGCCGATGCGGGCAAGCCGGCCAAGATCCTGCGCCCGCGCATCCTGCTCTACAGCGCGCTGCTTCTGACCATTATCACCGGCACGCTGGTCTCGCTTGGAACACGCACGCCATTGCGGATGGAAGTGATCCGTGACCGAAATGCGCTGTATCGACTGGTGGCCGACGATCAGGTCGAAAACGTCTACACGCTGCGCGTCGTCAACATGACCGACCAGGATCAGACCTACACGCTGGCGTTGAGCGGCATGGACAATCTCGACGCCGAT
>CAZXCL010000143.1:0-3771 GCA_964639265.1 uncultured Gammaproteobacteria bacterium
TTGAATACAACGCCATAGGATGGCTTCAGCGGTTGGTGCCACCTTCCGGACCGGCTCCGAAGACCGACACGGTCTTTTCGTATGCGTTCAATGCCAATGGCGTGGAGCAAATCATCGCCAGAGCGCATCTGGAGACGACGGTTCAGTACGACGGCATGCTTCGGCCGACCCTGGAGACGGTCAGGGACACAACTCGCCCGTCGTCGATTCGACACGTGCGAACCGACTACGACGCACAGGGCCGCGCGGTGTTCGAATCGTTTCCGTCTTCGGTGGCCGCCGCTGCGTACGGAGTTGAAACCGAGCATGACGCGCTGGGCAGGCCAACATCCACCACCCAGAACGTGGCGCCATTCGCACGCACAACGACCAGATATCTGAGTGGCTACCGCGTCGAAACCACCGATCCACGAGGTCATGCCACAACAACCCACTGGCTGGCCTTTGGCGCACCCGCGCAAACCGGCCCCGAGTCTCAAAATGATGAATCACCAGCGTGGGAGCGTGATCTTCCGATTCTGGTCGATACGCCGCTCGGAGCGGATGAGATCCGTGTCTACGATGATTTCGGAAATCTTGAGCGCAAGGCCCTGGGGCCGGCGATCACAGGCCATCACTACAACCATCGCAATCGCCTCGAGAGAGTGACCGATCCGGACAATCACCATTCGTTTACCTACTACGACAGGAACGATCGCCCGATCGTGACCATCGACGGCGCAGGTCGAAAAACCCGAACGGTGTACGACGGCCTGGGCCGTACCACGAAGCTCATTCGTGCATGGGAGGGGAACAACAATGGAACAGGTGCAACGCTCGATTGCGCGGCAATGCGCGCGGCAACCGCTAGCGATCCTGACGTGCTGCAGCAGTGCTATCGCGAGATGCACTACACGGCCGACGGACAGATCGACTGGTTGCAGGACGCGAACGGCAACCGAAGCAAATTCAGCTACGACGAAATTGATCGCCTTCGTCACACCTACTATCCGAGCAAAACGACGCCGGGCTCGTACTCTACGACGGACTATGAGCTCATCACCTACAACGCACTGGATCAAAAGGTCAGCAAACGTACTCGACGTGGCGATGTGATTGTCTATACACCAGATGCGCTTGGTCGCCTGATCGATCGATTCGTGCCCGGGGCGCCTACGCACTCGTTTGAGGGACGCACCGTTACGCATTCCTACTCGTACGATGCATGGGGCCACGTCCGCACGGCCAAACATGATGGCCAGACACTTGTGTATGCCTATGACGCCATCGGCCGAGTTGACGCGCAGACCTATGCCGGAAATCGCAGCGTCAGTTACCGGTGGGACGCCGCGAATAACCTGACGAAACTCACCTGGCCCGACGGTTTTGACATTGACTACGTCTGGGATGCCAACAACCGAATTGAAAAGGCGCTGGATGGTACACGCGTTCTGGCGGATGTGGGCTACGACGTACTGTCTCGCCGCACGTGGGTGACTTACGCGAACAACACGACCGCCAATCACGGCTGGACGCCGCGCGGCGATCTCGACTATCACGATCACGCTTTTGGCAACGCCGCGGTCAATTTTGATTTTCAATACAACGGCGCGCGGCAGATGACCGCCCGCGCCATGTCGGATGCATCGTTCGGCTGGGATGATCTTAGTGCCGCAACCGAGGACTATCAGGTCAACGGGCTGAACCAGTACACGCATCTGAACGGCATGTCACCGAGCTACGACGGCAACGGCAACATGACCAGCGACGGGCGTGGGCGCTCTTATAGCTATGACGCGGAAAACGTGCTGCGCACGGTGACCGGCCTGCCCGCTGGCAGCACGACGTATCGATATCATGCCGACGACTCGCGCCGTCAGAAGAGCGGTGGCGGCAGCGCGACCACCGTTCATTATTACATGGGCGGGCTCGGCTACCTCGATGAGGCAGACACGGCGTTCGCGGCTGATCAGGAAATTGCGGAATACAGCAGCAACGGCTCATTGAGAAAACGATTTGTGCGATTGCCTGGCTCGATCGACGAAGCGTTCTTGATGATCGACATGACCAGTGGCTCGCCGATCGAGCGTTGGGCGCATACGGATCGTGCTGGATCAGTGATCGCCAACACTGACAGCCAGGGCAACCTAGTCGAAAAATATCGTTACTCGCCGTACGGAAAACCGGGGTCAGAAGGCGATGGTGGCTTCCCGTTTCGCTACACTGGTCAACGGCTCGATGCCGAAACTGGCCTCTACTACTACAAGGCGCGCTACTACGATCCGGATATAGGGCGGTTTCTACAGACCGACCCTGTTGGGTATGAGGATCAGATGAATCTGTATGCGTACGCGCGCAACGATCCGTTAAACAACGCAGACCCCAATGGTACGATCGTACGAGCTCTCGTCAGCGCAGTCAGGATCGTAAAGCGCACCGTAAAAGCTCGCGGCAACATCGTAAAAGCCACCAAGGATGAGTTGGCCGATCTTGCGGATACGGCCGGAACGCTTGCCGATCCCTCGGCTTCTGTCTTGGAGAAAGGCGCTGCGGTTGTTAGCCTCTTTATCGGCATCGACTTTGGGGGCAAAAAACCCCCCTCGGCGAATGCGGTATCTGGCAAGGCCCCAAACAAGACATCTAGCGGAATTGGAACGACCAAGCATGGGGTGCAGCAGAAAATCAATCGCGAGGTTCGCAGCGCTGACGAACTAGATGCGATCAAAAATCCGCTCGAAGCCAAACCAGTTAAAACCGACAGTTTGGGACGGCCAAGTCAACGTTCGATCGGGCGTAAGGCAGAAGTGGTAAGAAATCCTGCAACAGGTGGCATCATTTCCGTTAACCCAACATCGACGAAAAAGGCAGAAAGACTGCTTAGAAGGCTGGAAGAGCAATGATCACTCTAAAATACCAAGACTTAGACTTCATGATAAAAGTTCTGCCGTTGTCGGAGGCGCAAAAGAAGAAGCTGGACACCGCAACTGGGAAGCTAAAGATTGAGATTTCAGATGACCTGGCGGATTCACTTAGGGACTTGTGCAGCGAGCGTCTTGATGAACATGGTTTTGATGAGAATTATGACCCTACGCCGGAAGGAAAGAAGCTGGAGGAATTGATCGACAAGCTGTTTGTCTGCTAGGGCCGCGGATTGTTAGGCGTAATATTTTCTGCCGTGGCAGAGTAGCACTGTCCCAGTTGGCGCAGCGGATGACGCTGCCCGAAGTTCCGCGAATGCGAATAGGCTTAGCAAGCAACTCGGTAGCCAGAAACAAATGGGCGAGGCCGGGGAGATCATGGCTGGTCCAGGAGGCCGCGTACCCTTTAGGAATGCAGAGCGCGTTGCTCGCCAGCACGGGATCTTCTGCGGCCGGGGGTGATCTTCGAGCACCAATGAATTCGCAAACGCAGGAAACTCTTGGTGCAGTTCAGAAACCCTCGCGGACTCATGGCCATTGCTGCGAAATTGATGCTATCAATAAGAGCTTAAACGCGGGCGACGATGTGCGAGGCGCGACTATGGGTGCAGTGAAGTTGAATGAATCGGGAAGAGTAACGCAAACGTTACCAGTGACGTCGCCAACGGCACACGAAGTAAGCGGCGCTTGGCGAGATTGTTGCAACCTCGCTGGCTGCAGCCTTCCCGGCTCTCGTTGACATGGCTTCAGAGCTTGGAAATCAGATTGCAGATGGCGTTGAGTCCCTCTAGCAGAATCCAAGATTCCTTGAGCCAGTTCAGCTCGCGACGAGAGCCCAATCCCGCTTAGCGGACGACTGGCGCCCCGCATGCTG
>CAZXCL010000144.1:0-3733 GCA_964639265.1 uncultured Gammaproteobacteria bacterium
ATGCGCAGCTCGATGCCGTTGCTCGACAGAGGAGGTTGATCCCAGGTGAAGATCAACTCGCCGCTGATGGGCAGGCCGTTCTCGCCAATCTCGCCGCTGCCCGATACGCGGGCGACCGTGCTGTCGAGCGGCAGAGGATTTGTGGTGAAGGCATTGCACACCTGCCCTGGTATGGCACACGTCTCCGACGGGCCGATGTCGGGTACCTGCCCGTCGGCAGCGGAATTTGAAATCAGGAAGCCGAATGCAATGTCGTCGTCTTGCGAAAACTCGAACGTGTTGTCGCTGTTCAGGGGCAGATCGATGACACCGGTGATCGTCGAACCGACATTGTTGTCCGAGCCACCGACCTGAGCGCCCAGCGCTGCGAATGAGTCACAGGTCGATGTGCAAAAGGTGAACTCGCCCGCAAAGTCGAGCTCCAAAGCATGTGTTAAAGGAGCGATCGACAGAAGTGAAAACACACTCAATAACAGAGATGAACGTCGTGTTGTAGGCATGAGCTTACTCGCTTTTTTCTTGATGTAGTGGGTAAGGCAATGAAATCACCGTACACCAATAGGCGAGGAGTGGTTGAGACATGTGTCTCGATTTAACTTAAATGCCCATTTCCGGCGAGGTGCCGGCCCTTCGGCAACAACGTATGGGCTTCCGGCCGCCGGACTCATAAAATATCGGCTGGTGGTGTCGATTTGTGGAGGTCTCACATCGACAAAGCAGACCGTGATAGGCAGGTGCGGCGTGTCCTTGTGATTGAGGGTGGGGCCAACCTGACCGTGCTCGTTGTTAAATGCGCGGTTGGCGTGTCGACTGGCTCGCTGGCGATTCTGGCAGATGCTATGCACTCGTTAATGGACGTGGCCAATAACGCGATCGCGTGGTTTGTGACACGTGCGAGTGCCGAGCCGGCCGACAGCAAGCACCCCTATGGTCACCGCAAGTTTGAAACGCTGGCGGTTTTCTTCGTAGCAACGTTGCTCACGGTGATGGCGATCGAGCTGGCACTGCACGCGGTGCGACGCGGTACGCCCACCATCGATGCCATGCCGTTGGGCCTTGGTTTCATGATGGTTGTCCTTGTTATCAACGTAGCGCTGGCTGCCTGGCAGCGCCGTTGGGCGCGCCGTCTCGATTCGGCTATTTTGAACGCTGATGCCAGTCACACGTTTGCAGACGTGCTGACGACCGTTGCGGTGATTGTCGGCTGGCAACTCGCCGCACGCGGCTGGCCGTGGCTCGATTCAATCAGTGCTCTGGTTGTCGCGGCAATTGTCTTGTACCTGGCATGGAAGCTGTTTCAGCGCGTCGTACCGGTCCTTGTCGATGAGCGATCCGTTGATGCGCATTCACTTGAGCAAGCTGTGGGATCTGTGCCAGGGGTGATCGAGGTGCGGCGCGTGCGTTCGAGATGGCAGGGGAATGCGCCCAGCGTCGATGTTGTGGCCACGGTTGCCCCGGCGCTGGCGACTCAACAGGCCCACGCGATTGCTGATGCGATCGAAGAGACGCTTGAGACGCGTTTCGGTGTTGTTGATACCTCGGTTCACATTGAACCCGATGATAACTATTCGTAAAGGCTATTTCTGCGGCATGCCCTTAGGTGGTTGTGGAACATTGCGAATGTTGTCCGCGTGCGTCGGCTGCGATGCTGGTCTTCCTAATCATTCAGGATGGGCCGATGGGCACAGTAACCAAAAAGACAGACGTGCGCCTGCAAAAAGCACTTGTTGTTTTGCTGGCAGTGGTGAGCGTGATGTGGGGGCTTTCAGTATGGCCGCAGAGGACCGGGAATCTGGTCGTTCTTGATCAAGCAAGCGTCACGGACGCTTATGCGGCCGGTTCAGACATACGTGTCGAGGCGCCGGTGAACGGCGATGGTGTGTTTGCCGGCAGAGTGATCACCGTTAATGCTGAGGTTCGCGCCGACTTTGTCGCGGCCGGCGATACGATCGCAATCAATGCCAGAATTCACGACGACGTACGCGCGGCCGCGCGTAGCGTTGCTATCAGCGCGCCGGTCGATGGACATGTTGTCGCCGCTGGCTACAAACTCGAGGTGTCGGAGAACGCTACCGTCGGTGATTGGGTGTGGCTCGCGGGTCAAATCATAACCGTGCGAGGCGATGTTGGCGGAGACTTGCGCATTGCCGGCGACACCGTGGTCCTTGACGGGCTGGTATCCGGTGATGTGGACGTGTTTGCCAACTCGCTGTCTTTGAGTGAAAACGCCGAGGTGAACGGCGACGTGATATGGCGCGGTGTCACGGCGCCACGCATCAGCGATCAGGCCCGGGTGGACGGGCAGTTGATTCGCGAGCCGGCGCCGTTTGATGCGCGTGAGTCGCAGGCGTGGCTGGATCGGCTGTTGCTGGTATTGAGCATTGCACTGGTCACCTTGCTGCTCGGCTTCGTCGCGCCTGGTTTTATCCACCGAAGCGAGCGTATCGCGCGGCACAGGCCGCTTATCGTATTGGGCGCGGCTCTGGTGTTTATTGTGGTGCTACCGGTGTTGGCGATTCTAGCGATGGCGACGGGCGTCGGCTGGCTATTGTCGGTCCTACTGTTGCTGCTCTTGTTCCTGGCATTGTTGTCGAGTAGTGCGCTGGGTCTCGGTGTTGTAACGCGACTTGGCGCAGAGACCTTTTCCATGCCATCGACAACCTATGCGCAGCAAGTGATGGCGGTTTTGATGACGGCGCTCGTGGTCTGGTTGTTGGGTTGGATTCCGGGTGTTTTTGCGCCGGTGATCATTCTTCTCTCTTTATTAGGCCTCGGAACCTTGTGTTTGCAAGCTTACAGCGCACGGCGGGCAGCGGTCTCTGAAGCACGCGGCGAACCGTTTGCCCGTGGCTTGTACTGATCGGATGTGTGCCTTCGTGGTTATGGTGCGATTCGGTACAGCACCGTTGAGCTTCCTTGTGGTGTGCCGAAAAGTTGCTTCATGCCGTCGCTGTAGCCACGTTCGACCAACCGTATCTCAGTTGGCGTGAGAACGGTCTCTGCCTCAATCCGTCGCGGCTTACCGGTGCGACTGGACATGATGCGGCAGGTTTTCGGATTGACGTAGCCTCGGAATCCGGTTCTGGTGCGCTTCCAGATTTGTGCGCAACCGGTTCGGAACATGGGCTTGAGATCCGTGATCTCTAGTGTCGCAAAGCGATTGTCGTTTGGCAGAGCATCTTCAAAACGTTGTGGGTTGGCGATTGTGTAGGCGCGCTGTTCGATCGTCTGTGGCTGGGGACCTGCCTGTAGCGTCAAAATTCGCTGACGATAGAGCGAGAGCTCTTCGCCAGTGTTTAGTTGCAAGTAAAACACGTGTTCGCCGAGCTCTGGAAGCTTGATGCGCTGCCGTGAATCGATCATTCGCTGGTCCGTGAGATCGCCTGTGGGTTGGGCGACTGCACGAGTCTCGAATCGGCCCTGCATCATCGAGGCGAGTTCGTCGATCATGGGGGTGGTGGTGCAGCCGGTCATGGCTGTGGAGGCAAGTGATGCAAACACGCAATAGATTCGGCGCTTTGAGAAGTTCATTCCTCGAGTGTCGCGCAAAAGCGCTGCTGGGACAAAGTGTCGAAACTGTTTATCTTTGCGGCGGTATAACGCCGCACGATTTTGGCAGTGTATTGTCAGAAACATGAGTCTACGTGGGGTCTTTGGCGCGCAATACTCATGTTATGCGGTGGATGTGCTAGCTTTCACTAATGGACTTATATCCAGCGAAATATAGTTAGGC
>CAZXCL010000145.1:0-3401 GCA_964639265.1 uncultured Gammaproteobacteria bacterium
CCGCCTTGGCCTTAAAATGGTAGTGAATGCTCGAAGTCTTGATACCAACCTCCTCCGATAAATCAAGGTAGCTGAAACCGTTAAAGCCCCTTGTCTGGGTCAGTGTTTCGGCGGCGTCCAATATCTTGGTCTTGGTGTTCATCAGTGTTGCTTGGTGCTGTTGGCATCTATCTATGTATAGGCAGAATACAGGATGCCGATCGAATAGCAATACTTTTAGGAATAAATTTTTGCTCGAGCGCCACGGGAACAGCCGTTCAGTCATCTTTCGGCTATCTATCTATAGGTATACGTTGATGTTTTGCATTTTCATCACCGAGCCGAAGTCGTGTTCCGTCCGTGCATTGTTGGCCTCAGAAAGCAGGCAATGCGCGGTTCTGTGCTTGAGAGACGCGCTGGAGCCTATTGAATTCTGCACTGAATCACGAACATTCACCCCCTGCAAAAGCTGGCTACCAAACATACGGCTCGCGTAACGAACCAGTACACCTCTTATTTACACACGTACCAGAACCTCTGGGCCATGCAATACCTGCGGGGTCATACCGCGCCGATTCGTGCGTCAGGATACCCAAGCATCCCGACTGACGACGACATGGAAAAGTTCGAGCAGATTCACGTATAAGGAGGCTGAGCAACTAAACAGGGCCAAGTAAACATGACAGAAAATAAAGTGGCGGTGATTACCGCTGGCGGTAGCGGCATGGGTGCTGGAGCGGCTCGCAAGCTTGCAGCCGACGGATTTCATGTCGCGATTTTGTCTTCATCTGGCAAAGGCGAAGCACTGGCGAAGGAACTGGGTGGCATCGGTGTCACTGGATCGAATCAGTCCAATGAGGATCTCAAAACCCTGACGGATAGGGCCGTAAGTGAATGGGGACGAATTGACGTACTTGTGAACAGCGCCGGCCACGGTCCAAGGGCTCCAATACTCGAACTAACCGATGATGACTGGCATACGGGCATGGACGTCTACTTTCTTAACGTTGTTCGCCCGACGCGTCTCGTAACGCCGGTCATGCAAGCGCAACAGTCTGGCGTGATCGTCAACATCTCGACCTTCGCCGCATTTGAGCCGGATCCTGTCTTTCCTACGTCCGGAGTTTTTCGAGCGGGTTTAGCCGCCTACACAAAGCTATTTGCCGACCAATACGCAGCAGAAAACATCCGCATGAACAATATTCTGCCGGGATTCATCGACAGCCTGCCTGAAAAGAAAGAATTTCGTGATCGCATTCCGATGCAACGCTACGGCACGACCGTTGAGATTTCCGAAACCGTGTCATTTCTTGCGTCTGATGGCGCGGGTTACATAACAGGACAGAACATCCGGGTCGATGGCGGCATTACTCGCTCGGTCTGACCAAGCGCCAATGGCCGTCAGGTGGTCTAATTGAACACAGACCTCATTGACTACGTGGTACCCGTGACGCAATTCATTGTGCAATGAGGCGCAAAGCTGAACCCCCGAGGAGGCATTTGCTCATCTTGAGCAAACGACTGTCTGGAGTCTTGACTCAACAGTCCGTGACAGCGGGGTAGAACCCTACCGAAAGCATGTGCGACGCAGAAGGCAATGTTATCCGACGCGATGGACATCCCGAGTCAACGGAGATCATTCTTGAGTTGTCTGACGATGAAGCAGGAACTCACATGTCAATGACACATGTCGGAGTGCCTTCGGAATCACAGGGTGGCAGTGGCTGGAAACAGGCCTTCGATAAGCTGGAGGCAATAGTCAGCCGGTCTAAGGAGACAAATGACTGAAAGCCAACTCGTCAGTGCTGAACGGTACCTCGGTTTGTTCCGCTACGTGTGATTTGCCAGTCTTCGGGATACTAAACCGATGGAAAGGGCCGCCAATACCGGCAACAGCGACACGGCCATAAAACCAAAATTTCCCGTCGTAAATATCATGACACTGGATGCCAGGAACGCTACCGCGGCGATAGGGGCAGCATAGACTCTGGTCTTGGGGATCAGCATCGCCAGTCCAGCTATCAATTGAATAGCACCTAATGTCATCATGGCTGGCGTTCCCAGCCCAAGCGCTTCAAAAAAGGCCTTCTCACTTGGAACACCCGAAAGCTTCGCACTGCCGGCAGCAATGCTGAGTAAACTGACCACGCCGATAAAAGAGAGACTCACCCATTTTTTCACGGCCGCCACCACATACTCATCCCAACAAAAAATTCCAAGGCTATGATGTTAACCTTGGAGCCATCGCGACTCATTGAATAAACGTGCCCTTGACCCCCAAATTCGAGTTCACGCCACTCCGGTCGGAGACCGGCAAGAAGCCTGACAGTGCATTGTAGTCATGAATGACTTCAACATCCCGACGCGGCGAGCCGTGTGAGATGTTCGGCGGTTCGGCCTCCGCGTCGGGCGTTCCCCTCGGACACTCAGGCTCGAACCGCCTGCTCCCAGACTTTATCCAACCGCTTGGCCGACACCGGTCGCGAGGTCTTCATGGGCTGCGAAAACAACGACACACGATACTCCTCGAGCATAAAGCGATAGTCGACCAGCCGCTCGCGCAGTGCGCTGTCTGTTACGGCCTCGAAGCGCGCCACGCGCTGCTGCACGTCCTCTCGCAGCGCAGGGTTCTCGCGCCCTTGCTGGCCTAGCTTTTCGATCCGACGCGTTGCTGCGTCAAAAAATCGCGGCACGTGTTCGCGCCAAGTCGCGGGCGTCACGCGCAGGAAATCGGCAGACACAAGCGCCTCAATCTGCGAACGCAAATCCTCGGCCACCTCGGGATGCGATACCACCGGCGGTTTGGTCAGTGCCGCCAGCAGTTCCTTTCGTCGACTCAGGACATCATGCATGAGCGTCGCCAACGACTGCGCGGCGCTGATGATGTTGCCGCGCGCGGCCGTCAGCAGCGAGTCAAACTGCGCCGACGTTCGAATTGACGCCAAGCGCATCGGCGCCAGCTCATCAACCGCGCACAGCGCTATTTGTGAGAAAAGCGCGTCTGCATCTCCAAGCGGGCTGTACAACAACGACAGGTTGTTAGATTTGGGCAGATTCTTCTGCAGATAGCGCTGTTTGTCCTTGAGCGTATTGACTACCCAGCGCGCCACGCCGCGGGCGTGCTGACGCGCGGCCTCGTCGGCATCGGTAAACACACGAAGATTCACACCAGTACCCGCGTCCACCAGTGCAGGCTGTCCTTCGATCTCCACCCCGCCCTGCCTAACGCGCACCGACAACGGCAGGTCGCCAAAATCCCAGTGCTGCAGATTGTCCCGATGCCAGTTCGTGGCGGTTTTCAGTGGTCGCTCTGCGCGGGCGTGCTCGGAGGTAAGAGACTTGAGATCGCGCGCGGCATCTACCATCCGACCGTTGCTATCGACCACCTCAAGCCGCGCATGCAGCCAAGGCTCGAGATTGGC
>CAZXCL010000145.1:3411-3678 GCA_964639265.1 uncultured Gammaproteobacteria bacterium
CGTCGGCATCGGTAAACACACGAAGATTCACACCAGTACCCGCGTCAACCATTGCAGGCTGTCCTTCGATCTACACCCCGCCATGCCTAACGCGCACCGACGGCGGCAGGTCGCCAAAATCCCAATGCTGCAGGTCGTCCCGGTGCCAGCTCGTGGCGGTCTGCAACGGCCGCTCTGCGCGTGCGTGCTCGGAAGTCAGGGACTTGAGATCGCGCGCAGCGTCAACCACCCGACCCTTGCTGTCGACGACCTCAAGTCGCGCATGCA
>CAZXCL010000146.1:0-3628 GCA_964639265.1 uncultured Gammaproteobacteria bacterium
TCCCCCGCGACCGCGCGAATTTCACGATGTCATGGACCGTCAGGAAATAGGGCTCGTACCCAAGCTTCCCGATCAATTGCAGCTCATGGGTCATCTGCGTCTGCGCATAATCGGGGATGCCTTCGGGATATCGCCAGCCGCCGCCGCCACGATGCTGCTGGTTACCAAAATCATCGACGCGATCAGCGACCCCGCTATGGGGCTGCTGGCGGATCGCACCCATACTCGTTGGGGAAAATACCGCCCCTATCTGCTTTGGGTTGCACTGCCCTATGCAGCTCTGGGCTATCTGCTGTTTATGGGGCCTGATCTGTCGAGTACGGGGAAGCTGATATACGCCTACGTAACCTACACGCTGGTTATGCTGGCCTACACCGCAATCAATGTGCCGTATTCAGCGTTGCTGGCTGTCTTGTCACCCGTGGCCGAAGAACGCATCAAGGCGACACAGTATCGATTCGTCTTTGCGTCAATCGGCACATTGAGCGTTGGTGCACTGGCTACACCGCTGGTGAGTTCGTTTGGTGGTGATGATGAACTACTTGGATTCAGGCTGACTATTCTTTTGTTCGCCGTCTTGTCGGTGTTGTTGTTCGGGATTACCTTTGCGACTACGCGTGAGCGTGTTCGGCCTGTGATGCAGGCGACGAGTATTCGTCATGACTTGAAGCAGCTGTTAAAAAATGCCTCGTGGATTGCTCTGGTCGCAGCAGGCATTTTTATCGTGGTTGGTTTAATTATCCGTTTTGCATCCATCGTCTACTATATGAAGTACTACGCTCTGGACGATGGTGTAAAAGTATTCCTTTTCATGGATCGCACGGCGCTCGTGACCTCCTGCGGTCTTGTTGGTCAGTTGTTTGGCGCGCTGCTGACGCCCTATCTTGCCGCGCGCTTTGAGAAGTCGCACCTTGTCGCCGGCATGAGTTTGGCTCACGTAGTTTTGCTGGCGCTGTGCTTTTTTCTAACAGCCGATCAATTCGGCGTTCTGGTGCTGCTGCATACCGCCGGTATCTTCACTTTCGGCGTCATCATTACGCTACTTTTTTCAATGTATACGGACTGTGCCGAGTATGGCCGGTATCACTACGGGACAAATTCAGCAGGTCTGGTGGTCTCAGCCTCTATGTTCTCGCTAAAGTTCGGGTCGGCCCTGGGCGGCGCGTTGCCCGGATTCGCGTTGGCCGCATTTGGCTTTGTGGCCAATGAAGCTCAAACGGAGGCTACGCTGCTGGGTATTCGTGCTATTTTCTGTTTTCTACCCGCACTTTTCTTTTTCGTCGGCGCATGTGCGATCATGTTTTATAGAATTGATCGCGAAACGCTGAAAGTGATAGAGGGCGAACGCAACGCCCAGACGGCATCAGCATTGAGCAACGGAGAATAACAAGCAACCGGGCCCGATCTTCGTCTGCAGCTTGCGACAGAGTTCGCAGCGTTGTCAGGCTATCAGTACACGGCAGATGGATGACCGATAAACTACCCAGAACTGTCACCCGGCTCCAGGACATCGCTGACCTCGCCGGGGTGTCTCGCGCTACGGCGTCACGAGCATTGAGTGACAGCCCGCTGATTAGCGACAATACCAAGCGAAGAATTCGTTCGCTGGCCAAGAAGTACAACTATCGTGTCAATAGGCAGGCGCGCGGCTTGCGCCTTCAGCAACGTGGGGTCGTATCTGTTGTTTTTATGCTTGACCGGCAATCCGATCAGCACATGTCGGACCCATTTTTTCTGGAGATGCTGGGCAGCATCGCTGATTCGCTTGCTGACCACGACTACGATCTTCTGCTGGCGCACGCACCGATTCAGGATGTACGCGCATTACCCACGAGCCGCGTAATACGTGACTCCGATGGCGTTATTTTTGTTGGACAGGGCGAGCATCACCAGGAGCTCAATCGCATCTATGATGGCGGCACACCGATCGTTGTGTGGGGCGGCCCGGTAGACGATAAACGCTATACGCTGGTGAGCAGCGATAACCTGGCTGGCGGCTATGCGGCCACCGAGCATCTTTTGGAAGAAGGGCGGCGTCGAGTGGCATTCTTTGGGAGCACGCGCAATCCGGAAATTGCGGCTCGTTTTGAGGGTTACCGCAAGGCGCTGGCTGCGCACGATATTGTGCCATCGTCCGAGTTGGTGTTCGACGTTCCATTCGATATGCACAACGCGCGCGAGGCTATTCGCCACGTACTCGAAGCTGCTCACGCGTTTGATGCACTGGTCTGCGCGAGCGACGTAATGGCGCTGGCGGCAATCTCGGCGCTGGCCGATCACGGTATGAGCACGCCGACCGATGTTTCTGTTGTGGGTTACGACGACATTGCGCTGGCTTCCCACGGCAATCCATCGCTGACAACCGTCAGGCAGAACATTGGCCGGGCGGGTAACGCTCTGGTGACGACCTTGTTGAGTCTTCTCAATAGCGAAATAGTTGACGATATCCAGTTGCCTAGCGAGTTGGTCGTTCGCGAGAGCAGCGTTCCACCCTAGATCGGCGCCCTCGCGCAATTGGAGCAGGATTCTGTCGCGTCGTTATGTCTATAAGTGACATCACCGTGGCGGAGAAGGCAAGTCCCGTCTATCCTTAGGGAGCAAAACAACAAAAAGAGGTTACGCTCATGCATCGCGGAACTCGTATTTTGTGGCGTGTTAGTGCTGGTGTCGCCGTCTGGCTGGCCCTGTCGGCAAACGGCGCCACGCTCATCGACACGTTATCGCCCGGACTGGGCTCACTGGATTCAGTCGGGCTCGATCCGGTCAACGATCGGCTTTACGTACACAACGAATTTGATCCCGAGATTGTGGTGCTCGATACCACCGGGGCTGTCATATCAAGTTTCCCGACACCGGGCAACAGCAGCAACGATTTTGACATCGAATTCAGCTTTGCACCGCTCACGATCAACGGCGTGACAGTGCCGGCCGAAACGCTGCTGGTGTTCAACGGTGACGACAACCCAGAGCAGCTCTATGCTCTTGACGCCTCAATCGCGACACCGACGCTGCTGACTCAGGTGGGCCTGGACAGTTTTTCGCTGGTGGGCGGTGCGCAGATCCCCGGCGCCAATCGCGTGGCGACCATTCAGTTTACGAGCGCCGATACCGTGATCTCACACGATGCCGATACGGGCGTGACCGTGGCCGAGTTTCCACCGGGCCCGCAGCCGTTTGATATCTTTTATGGCGACGTCGACATTGCTGAAGACACCGGCAACCTGGTGATCGTCAGCAGCTCGCAGAATATCGTGCGCGAGCTTACGCCCACCGGCTTGTGCGTGCGCGACATTGACGTGACCGATCTCGGCATCAGCGGTATGTCGGGTGTGGCGATTGATCGCGACACCGGTTTTTTCTGGATTTCGAGTACCAACGGCAACGTCTATCTGCTCGACCCGGCGCCACCCACCGAGCCTGATCTCGACGGCGATGGCATCACCAACGATGCGGACAACTGCATCGAGGCGGCTAATCCGGGTCAGGAAGACAGCGACGGCGATGGCCTTGGCAACGCCTGCGATGCAGATATCGCGCCTGAGGAGAATGACTGCGTGGTCAACTTCGTCGATTTGGGTGTGCTGCGCTCGGCGTTTTTCTCATCGCCCGGCGCAAGCAACTGGAATCC
>CAZXCL010000147.1:0-3364 GCA_964639265.1 uncultured Gammaproteobacteria bacterium
ACGCACGCAGATGGGAGAGGTCAGCCGGAGGGGGTTTGGGGATTTTATTTTGGCAACTAAAGCGGACCGCAGGAGGCCGTGTAAATAACGCGCCCCCCCTGGCCGCAATTGAAAAAATAAAGCCCCAAACCCCCCTCCGGATGGCCTCGGGAACCCATCCTAAACTCTAGTTGGCGGCAGGCGCCGACCCCCGGCGCTTCCCTACGACAAATGCCTGCACATCACCCTTCTCCTGCAGCGCCGTAACCAGCACGTAAGCGGCAAAAAACAGCATCCCCCCACACACCGCGCAGACCGCTAGCCCGATACCTGCACCAGAAAACTCGTGCCGCCAGGCGACCCACAGCGCCGACAAAATCAGATAGCAGGTGAAATCCATCTGAAACTGCCCGGCCCAGTTCATCGCCACGATATTGCCGATGTACTCCGGAACGAAATTCACCCCGTGGTTCATAACGACAAAGACCGTATAGACCACCATCACCAGCAGCATCAGTGCTGAAACAAGTCGAATGTTGCCCATGTCTGTCCCCTGAATATGTGATGTACGACGCATTGAAGCGCGGCGGGTGACACAAAACAATTACCTGCCAGGTAAGTGCAGCACGCAGTTTGCCCAATCGAACTTTGGTGCGAGGGAATCAGGGCAGCGGCATCGCTTCTAAGAGCAGGGCAATCAATACACATCATGGTCAAAGGAGATGACAATGAATCTACGGTTTTTTGGCAAGAGAACGGCAGTCGTGCTGTTGTCGGCGGCGGCTGCCATGAGCGGCGGCATGAGCAGTGCGAACGACAAACTTGATGCAAAGCCATCACTGGACGGCAAGTGGGAAGGCGTGCGCGCCGGCGTAAACATCGCACCAGCGCCGAAATCGGCCGACGATATAAATCCGGAGGCTGCCGGTCGCAGCCCGGACGGCACGTTTCCACGGTCGGCAGACGGCAAACGCTTTTCCACCATGCTGGTCTACGAGGATGGCACGGCCTACGGGCGCAGCGGCGATATCGATCTGGGCTACCTGGTGCCGCCAGACGGCAACGGCGCGTTCAACCCGGACGCCTTCACGCTCGACGAGCCGAAAGTGGACGAGGACGCCACGGATGAGACTCGCAGCATCGTTGGCGGCTCGCTGAATTCGGATCGCCGCTACCGTTTCAGTTCTACCGCCTCTTTGGGCAACTATCCGTTTCGCACCATTGGCTCGATCAGCAGCAACGGCAACACGAAACAGGGTTGGTGCTCAGGTGTGATGATCGGGCCGCGTCACGTGCTGACCGCCGCGCACTGCCTGCACGACAGCGAAGGCAACTGGTACTCCCCGATCTACTTCAACCCCGGACAGACCAACACCGTCAAGGTCAACGGTTCACACAAGATGGTCGCCCGCCTGGCGCGCGATCACGGTATCCACAGAAAATATGACTACGGCATAATCATCCTTGAAGACTCGCCTCAGCTGGCCTCTCTTGGATGGATGGGTATTGCCTGGTGGAACAGTCCGTTCTCTTACAACGGCAAGTACGCCTACAACAAGGGCTATCCTGGGCCGTCGCGTCAGTGCAAAGCCTCTCCGCTGGCAAGCAAACGCTGCGACGGTTGGATGTATGCCGACAGCGAAGGCCTTAGCTGGCTCGACGCCTTCAACGGCGATCTGCTCGAATACAATATCGATACTGATCGAGGCCACAGCGGCAGCCCGGTCTACACCTACCTCAATGGCGCTCCAGCGGTCCTCGCCGTACACGCCTATGGAGTTTCTAACGGCCTTTTGAACCACGGCCCGAAATTCCGCAGCAGCATGTACAACGATGTCTGCTCGTGGATCGGAATCATCGACAGCGCCTACGCGTCGCATCCGAACTGCACCTGAGCCCCTCAACCCTTCGAGGCGGCACCCATGTAGGGTGCCGCTTTTCTGTATTCCGGAAGTCACGCGGTATGCTGTGAGCATGAGCCCATTCGCACAAACCCTGCGCTCCTGGCGCACAACGCGCAAGCTCAGTCAGCTTGAGCTCGCGGTCGAGGCCGACGTATCGGCGCGGCATATCTCATTTCTTGAAACCGGTCGCTCGCGCCCAAGTCGCGAGATGATCGCCCGTCTCGGTGAGGCGTTGCGACTGCCACTGTCTGCGCGCAATCAGTTACTCGGACATGCGGGCTTTGCGGCGCAATATCAAAAACGCGACTGGGACAGCGCGGCGATGGCGCCCATTCGCGAGGCGATCGATCACACCTTGCAGCGCCACGCTCCGTACCCGGCGGTTGCGGCGGACCGCGAGTGGACCATCGTTAAGATGAACCCGCCGGCCAACATGTTGCTGGGCCTTATTGGCCTGCAGGAAGGCATGAGCCTGATCGATCTTGTGCTGGCGGATAAACTCGAACCGTTTGTCGAGAACTGGCCGGAAGTAGCGCATCACTCAGCGTTGCGGCTGCGCACCGAAAGCGCGGCCCAGGGTGGCGTGGCGCGCCTCGATCAGGCGGCCGACAAGCTTGCACAGGTGCCTTACGACGGCGCGGAGACCGTCAGCCCGGTCATTCCGACGGTGTTTCGCGCCGGCAGTCAGCGCGTGGCGCTATTCTCGACCATCGCCCAGTTTGGTACGCCGGTGGACATGACGCTTGACGATCTGAAGATCGAGCTGTTCTTTCCGGCGGATAGTCAAACGCAGGCTCTGTTGCAACATCTTGGCAGTGACTAAAAAAAGGCCCCGCAAGCGGGGCCAGGGTCAATGACATTATCAGAGCATTGCCGGTTTGGCAGAACGATCAGGGAATCGCGAACCCGGCGGGGAATCGTTGAGCGTCTCCGCACAACGATGTATCTGAGCGACCAGCGCTGGGGAAAGCGCCAGGGCGTCTGCCAACGCCGTCAGATAAAGCAGCGCCGATGACGTCGTCAGATCGGCAGTAAGTAGTGAGGCGGCGTAAATGCCGCAGGAAGCCGGCACGCCGCGTCCGTAGCGAGCGAGCTGTGTAATCGAAAGCGGTCGCTGAATTTCCTGCATCAGGAACATACGCTCTTCGACGCTGAGTTCCAGCGAGCAAATACGCTGCAGTACGCGCAGGCGTTGATCATCGTCGAAGTTGTCGTCACTGGCGGCGGCGGCGATCATTGCTCGCAGCATCACCAACTCCACAAAATCACGGGTGTAGGGATCGCGCGGAGTGAAATCGCCGCGGCTCAGACCGACGGCAGAGCGCCGATCGAGAACACAAGCCTGCCAGGCAATATCGCCCAGGGTGACGATCCAATCGTGCCGACGGCGCCGGCGGCGCGCGGAGGTACTCGCGTGCTGGGCCAACGTCGGACTCAGCGTGGTGTGCGGCAGCGTGTCGATGATGCGTGACAGGTTCATG
>CAZXCL010000148.1:0-3130 GCA_964639265.1 uncultured Gammaproteobacteria bacterium
GCCTCGCTAAAGTCCTTGAAGTCGCCGCGCGTGCCGTGGCCGAGAAACACCGGCTGGGTTAGCGCCTCGTAAATCGTGCGAATGTCTTTGCTAAATAACGCGCCGGACAAAAAGGCGTACGGCGCATGCTCGGCACCGGGTTGTTTGGTGATGATGTCATCGTAGGCGGCCAGACCTTCGTCAAAGGAATCCGACCCGTTGGTTCGTTTCAGGAAATAGCGAATGGTCGCGGGTCGGGTCAGCAAGCCGTAGAGCGATTTTCGCCACAGACCCACCGTGAGAACGGAGTGCAGCCATGCCATTTCACGCGTGCTGCCGACCGCCGCGCGCAGTTTGTCGGCCCCGCGGTTGAATCCGGTGGGGGTGATCAGCGCAAGACTGCGCAAGTTGGCGCCGCTGGCAGTCGTTGCGGCGCGCGCCAGAAACTCGCTCGACAGCGACAAAGCCAGTGCGTCAATCGGCTGGCCGTTGTGATCGGCCGCGATGACATCGGTTAGCGCGCGTATGGCGTCGGTGTACAGCGCTACGTCATAGCGTCGCGCGCTTCGTTCCGAGAAACCAAAGCCGGGCAGGTCGAGCGCATAGACACGACGCGTGGATCGATAGTGCTCAAAAATCGGTTTGACCTCATAGGCCGACCCCGCGGCGTTGATACTGTGTATCAGAACCATCGGTGGGCCGTCGCCGTCCACGTAGTAGCTCAGTCGGCCCGCCGGGCTCTGGATTTCGATGCGGGATGCGTCGATGGCTTTGGTCATCGAAGGAATAGAGTCGGTCAATGTATGCGCTCTTTTTCTGGGGTAAGTCCTAGATGCCAGGCGCCTCGCGGCGTGGTTTCATTGTAAACGAGAAATACATAGAAGATCCGGAGACTGCCATGAGTGCTGTCAATCCTCTCGAAGCCGCCATTTCACTGGTTCAGAGTGCCGCAAGCCAGATTGCCCCCAACACGACCCTGACGGTGGACGGCGATGCACTGTTTGAAGACACCAACTACGCCATTCTGGTGACCGATCGCGGTCAGATTGACGTGCTCAACAAAGCATCGGGGGAAACCTACGAGATCTGGAGTGGTATGCACTTCACTCAAGGCGATGATCAGGTGTTCGATTTCTGGGGCCACACGACCTTCGAATTTGAGGGCGGTACAAAAGCCATCATCGAGACCGTGCCGTGGGAGTCGCAGCCGGGTATGACCATTGCGTCTGTGGTGTCCATCATCAGCGGCAACTATGGTGTGCAGATCAGAGGCGTTGAGCCGGTCGTCGAGGGAGATCTCTCATTCCGCGAGTCATTCGGCCCATTGCTCGATGCGTTCGTGCCTGACGGCAACACCATTTATGAAAATCCGTACGGCCCCGGATTTGTACAGGTGGACGAAGACGGCAATCTCAAGGTCGTTGACCAGGATTCACTGTCGGCATCGGACTTGCGCAACATCGAACGTCTGACGCCTGAGGTGCTTAAGTATTTCCGTTTGTTCAGTGGCCTGCTTGGCATCACGTTGGCCGGCAATTTTCTGTCCAGTGTTCGCGTCGAGACCTCTTTCGATGAAGGCGAGCCGGCGAAGGACTGTGTGCCAATTCATCTGGCACTTGGTATCGAGCCGCCGTCAACGACGCTCGACGACTAGCCTTGCTTTAGAACCCGCTGCGTATTCGATCGCAGTCCGGTTGCCGCCCATCGGCTCGGGCCGCGTCGCGTATCGCCATCGCGTCGGGAATGCGATGTCCCAATCCCTCAATTCGTGTGCTGTGCGATGGATGCGTCGACATGAATTCCGGGGGGCTTTGTCCGCCCGCCGCGCGGGCCATGTTTTCCCACAGCACTGTACTTGCGCGTGGGTCAAATCCGGCACGGGCCATAAACTCCAGACCCATGACATCGGCCTCGGCCTCTCGCGTGCGGTTGAACGGCAGCAACGCACCGTATTGAGCACCAAGCCCCAGCGCCGTCATGATCTCGCCGCGCGACGAGCTGTTGCTCATGGCCTTGTCCAGCGCCTGCAGGCCGAGCTGGGCCACCATGGTCGTCGACATGCGTTCGTTTGCGTGACGCGCAAGCACGTGCGCAATTTCGTGGCCGATGACGGTCGCAAGCTGATGTTGGTCTTCGGCAACCTCCAGCAGCCCTTCGTGAACGCCGATGCGCCCGCCGGGTACCGCAAAAGCGTTGGCGCTGTTGTCAGCAAACACGACGACCTGCCAGTCGCGCTGGCGCTCTTCAGGGGGCAGTTCACGCAAGATCGAGTCAGCGACGCAATTGACGTAGGCGGAGACGAAACCGTCGCTGACTTCAGCCGTACTACGGCGAATATCGTTAAAGGCGGTCACGCCAAACTGGCTGATCATCGCGTCTGGAATCAACGTCAGTTGCGTGCGTCCGGTTGGCGACGTTGTACAGGCGATCAGCAGCAGCGCGCAGGCGGCGGGCAACCAAGCGATGCGTTTCATGCAGAGTCTCCCAAATAAAAAAAGCGACTAGCCACGTTACCGCGACCAGTCGCTAAATGTCGAGACACCCCGGTCGCGATTCAGATTGAGCGAATCAGCGTCAGCAAAAAGCTGTTGTCAGCCTGCGCCGCATCATTGAGTTCCTGGCCCATAGCAAAGCCCGACAGGAACGCGCCCATAAAACTGATGGCCATGAGGCCACCGATATTCTCAAACATCTCAGCGTAAGGATTGGCAAACTCACCCAGCAGCTTTTCATCCGTGCCGTTGATGAAGGCCTGGTCAACCTGCGCCAGACTGCCGTTCTGGTCGACGCCCAGAAAGCCCGAGCCAAACGGATTTTCGTACAGAGTGTTGCCGTCGCGAATTACAAAATCAGCCAGGTTGCCATTGACCTCGACCATGCTCAGATCGCCACGGGCGTTAGGATCCACTCCGGTGATGTGTACACCAAAATCGCCATCGGTGATCGTAACTTTCGACGTTACGGTCATCTCTTCGTTGCCGGCCCACGGTGTCGTCTGCATCGTGATCTTCGTGCCGTCATCGAGGGTGAAGGTGGTGGTGCCCCAGAAGTCAAAGGCGTGCTGCCCGTCAATCTGAACGTGGGGATCACCCCACACCCGATAGGTTTCACCCGTATTCTTGTTCGTGGTGATGACCTCGCCCATATCGGT
>CAZXCL010000149.1:0-3102 GCA_964639265.1 uncultured Gammaproteobacteria bacterium
GTAGTTCATTTTCACAATGGCCCCCTGGCGGCCCGCTTAAGTTGCCAAAATAAATTCCCCACTGGGCCTGCGGCTGACCGCTGCCATCTGCGCGCGTTTTTTCGGTTCGGTGTGGACGGATCACTTGCCCGTCCCTGATCTATTTTGCTTTGCGAGCAAAGCCGAGCAAACAGCCCACCCCGGACAGCATGAACCACACGGCCGCCGGCACCGGCACGACGGCTACATCGATACCGAGATAATCGACCGGTACGAACGAGACGAAGTCCACAGCGCTGACAAACTCTGAGGTCACAAATCCACCGGGAAGTGTGCCGATGGTGACATTTCCCTGCGCAGCGGCGACAAACGTTATGGCGGCCACCACGTCTGGACCGGTGAGGCCGCCGACGTCTCCGAATCCTGCGTCTGAAAGTAGTCCATTACTTACATCCGGGTCTCGGCGAAGCAGGTCATCGCCAATGCCGCTACTCAAGTAACTATCATACTCGAGAATTTCTGGATCGAACTCTACGCCGAAGCCGCCACCCAACGTGGCAGATGAGACCTCCACGCCGTTCAGGATGAACGTGTCTGAGAAATCCATGACCACGTTGAAGATTAGTACATCACCGACTTGCGCCTGAACCACACCATCAACAACGTTATTGTTGCCAACGTATTCAAGCGACAGGCTGGCAGCATTGCTTGTAGACATGATCAGCAGTGTCGCCGCGGCACCCAATATTCTTATCGTTTTCATTTCTTGATTCTCCCTAATAGTAATTCGCTCTCCGGAAAATCCGGAAACCAGCGTCGCAGGCGGGTCGCCTGCGTATGCGCAGTAGGGAGAGTACTCTGTTCGTCTACAGAAGCGCAAAACGGAAGCAAGTCAGCGACCGTCGCCGAAACCGACCCCGGCATAAAAGGTCGGCAAGGGCACGACGACGGTCACTGGGTTGCAGCATGTTTTCACACGCCACACCTTCTAGCGACGGTTTGACGTAAACCTTGAGGCAGTCCGCTATGGGCGGTTAACTTGCGCGTGCGTGACCGTACGCCGTTTCCCAGGTATCGATCAGGCCGCGCAGCGTCACCTTGAGCTTTTCCAGTGCCATGGGATGGGCAAACAAATAGCCCTGCGCCGCGTCGCAGCCCATGTCGCGCAGGCACGACATTTGCTCGGGATGTTCGACGCCCTGTGCCACCACGCGCATGCCGAGGCTTTTGCCGACCATTAACAGGCTTTCGACAAAAGCCGTCGTGCGTTCGTCGTCGGGAATCGAGGTGATGATGTCGTGTGCAAGCTTGATGCTGTCGAGCGGCACGTGACGCAAATCGTTGAGACAGGTCTGACGCGAGCCGAAGTTGTCCAGGCTAAAGCGTACCCCTTCGCGTTGAATACGTCGCATGCGTTCCTGAAGTGCATACAGCGATCCGTGACGTTCCGGTGAGATCGCCCGTTCGGTTACCTCGAGCTCGAGGCATGAGCCGTCCAGATCAAAATCATCCAGAGCACCTTTGAGCTCGTCGTAAAAACTGTCCTTGATAAACAAGTCGCCCGAGACGTTTACGGACATACGCACGTTAAGGTCGGCATCGCGCAGCGCGGCGGCATCCCGGCACGCGCGTCGCAGCGCCCAGATGCCAAGCGCTTCCATCAGACCGGAGTCTTCGGCCACGGACATAAACACCTGCGGGCTCAGGAGTTCGCCGTCTTCATCGCGCAATCGCAGCAGCGCCTCCACGCCGGTGACCGCGCCGTCCTCAAGCCGAAGTGAAGGCTGGTAATGCAGCAGCATGCCGTCTGCGTTGATCGCGCGGCGGATCTGTCCTTCAAGTTCGAGTCGACGCTTGGCGTCGGCGCGCGCGGCGGGTTCGAACAGATGATATTTGTTGCGCCCCAGATGACGCGCGTGACTCATGGCGCTCGAGGCCAGACCGATCAGACGTTCGGCATCGTCGGCATCGGTCGGAAACACGCTGCCGCCAATACTGCATTCAAGCTCATAAACCTGATCGTCGACTATGTAGGAATCCATAAGCACGCGTCGGTAGCGGGTGACCGCGCGTGTCATTTCGTCTACGCGCGGCAGTGGCTGACAGACTACGAGGCAGCGAGAATCAAGGCGTCCGACAACGGCCCGACCGCGCACGGCGCCGGACAGTCGATCGGCCATGGCGCGCATGAGCTGATCAAGCGTACGCTGCGGACACAAGGTGCCAAGCGCATCATAGTTGCTGAATTCGACCACCAGAATGCCAAGCGCATAGTCGGCACGTTGGGCGCGCGCGAGTTCCTGCGACACCGCCGACTCGAACATTGCGGCGTTGGGCAATCCAGTCGCGCTGTCGCATTCCTTGAGCACGGCCAGCTGCTGCTCGGCACACGCGAGTCGTTCGCTCAGCTCGCGGCGGGTGCCAAAACGATCGAGTTTCAAAACGGCGTCAATCTGCGCGGCAGCCAGCGGTGCATCGACCGGCAGGCCAATCAGTCCGTCCGCACCGGCGACAAATGCGGCAAGACGGTTGTCGTCGTGGGGTGCACCCACCACCAGCACGGGCACGTCGTGGTTGCTCTCGCAGCTGCGCAGCTGGGCACAGAGTTCAGCGCTGCGCACGCCGCTGACCATCTCGTCGACGATAATCAGATCCAGCTGATTATGTTCAAGTACCGTAAGGGCTTCGATAACATCGTCGACGCGCAGCAGGCGATGACGTTCAAGCAGCGGAATCAGGGGCTCGATACGCTCCCCGTTGCCGTCCTGAAGGGCCAAAATCGTGGGCGATCCCTGCCGCTGCGTTGATGCCAAAACGCGGTACTCCGTGTCTCAATGTGAAGCTGTGGCGGCGCCATGGAATACGGCGCTTTGCATCACCGATTAGCGACCGGCGGGGGTCAGTCTTTAGTCGCGCGCTGCCCAAACTTGCCGACCACCACATTATCGGGGCGCTCGACGGTTATCTCGGCGGCCGGCGTGTCGGTCGACGCCGGCTCGTAGGCGTGCACGGCAATGGGATCAAATGGCGGCACTTCAAGCGATACGACGCGGTCGCGGCCCTCGTCCTTGGCTTTGTACAGCCCCTGATCGGCACGCTGAAGCAGTGATTCCACCGACTCGC
>CAZXCL010000150.1:0-3016 GCA_964639265.1 uncultured Gammaproteobacteria bacterium
ACTTCATTGGCGATGCGAAACAGACGTTTAAGATGCTCCACAGTAGTTGCGGTGCCGAGCGTCGCGACCGCGTTGCGCACGCCGTGCTGCGCAAGGCCCACCACGTCCATGTAGCCCTCGACCACCATAAGCTGGCTTAAGTCGGCGCGGCTTTGGCGCGCTTCATACAGGCCATAGAGTTCGCGGCCCTTATGAAAGACCTCGGTCTCCGGCGAGTTCAGATATTTCGGGCCATTGTCGCCCATGGCGCGGCCGCCGAAAGCCACCACGCGACCACGGTGATCGCGAATCGGAAACATGATGCGGCCGCGGAAGGTGTCGTAGTGGCCGCTGTTGTTGTCGCGCGCTTTAATCAGGCCGGCCGCCAGCATCCGCGGTGCGGGCGCGTCCTTGAGCGCCTTGATCAGGCCGTCCCAGGCGTCGGGCGCGTAGCCAATGCCAAAGGTCTTGGCCATTTCGCCGCTGACGCCGCGCTGTTTGAGATACGCCACGGCCTCGCCGTTGCCTTTGAGCGCGTGTTGATAGAACTCGGTGGCGCGGCCAAGCAGCGTGTAGAGATCTTCAGCCGGGCGATTGCGCGTGGCCTCGGTGGGCACTTCCATGCCCAGTGCGCCGGCCAACTCCTCAATAGCTTCGACAAAATTCAGCCGCTCATAGGCCATCAGAAAACCAATGGCGGTGCCGTGCTCGCCGCAGCCAAAACAGTGATAGAACTGCTTGGACGGACTCACGGTGAAGGAGGGGGATTTCTCGTCGTGAAACGGGCAGCAGGCCTTGAACTCGCGGCCGGCTTTTTTCAGCGGCACGCGACTGGTGATGACCTCAACGATGTCGGTGCGGGCGACGACTTCATCGATGAAATGTTGAGGGATTCGGCTCATGGCTGCTCGGCTGCGCCCGGAGCCAGAATAGTAGCAGCTGGTGCGCGCAGGCGCGCTTGCGCCGGGATGGACTTAACCCAGACGCGCCTTGATGCGACCGCCCGCGGCGCCGAGATCCACGCGGCCCTGGGCGCGAGCCTTGAGCTGGCCCATGACCTTGCCCATGTCTTTGACCGACGAGGCACCGGTGCTTTCGATCAGCTCGTCGATCAGCGCATCGAGCTCTGCCTCGGACAGCGGCTCGGGCAGGTAGGGGGTAAGAAATTCGAGCTCGGCCTGCTCTTTGGCCACCAGATCGTCACGGCCACCTTCGGTGAACTGCTTGATGGACTCACGGCGCTGCTTGACCTGCTTTTCGATGATGGCCAGCACGTCGTTGTCGCTGAGCTCTTTCTTGCTGTCGATCTCGGCCGATTTGACGGCGGAAATCAGCATGCGCACGACACCGAGACGATCACGCTCTTTGGCGCGCATCGCATCTTTCATGTCTGAGGTGAGTTGGGCCTTGAGGCTCATGGTGTGGGACTCCCCGACGGACGCCGGGGGTCGACCGGAATCCGAACGTCGTTAAATCAGTACAGGCGCTGGCGGCGAGCTACTTCGCGCGACAGGCGCTTGGCGTGGCGCTTTACCGCAGCGGCTTTCTTGCGCTTGCGTTCCTGTGTCGGCTTTTCGTAGTACTCTCTGCGGCGCAGTTCGGTCAGAATGCCGGCTTTCTCGCAGGCGCGCTTGAAGCGCCGCAGGGCGGCATCAAAATATTCGTTTTCACGGATCCGAACGCTAGGCATGGTGCTCTCAACTTGTTGATTAACGGGCTTTTGCCCTGAAAAATTTCGGTTTTCGCGCGGGCAGCCAGAGGCCATCCGTCAGCGGAAAAGTCCGCCATTGTAAGACCGCCCACTGTGGATGTAAAGGAATTGGATAATGCGTGTCCTCGGGATTGAAACCTCCTGTGATGAGACCGCCGTGGCGCTGTTCGACACGGACAGCGGCCTGCTGGCGCATCAGCTGCACAGCCAGATCAAGCTGCACGCACCCTACGGCGGTGTGGTGCCGGAGCTTGCCTCGCGGGACCATCTGGCGCGCATTACGCCTCTTACCCGGGCGGTTTTCGAGGAAGCCGGTACGGAAGATTTTGACGCTGTGGCCTACACCGCTGGACCAGGACTGATCGGCGCTTTGCTTGTGGGCGCCACGTTTGCCCGTTCGCTGGCGGCGGCCAAGGGCGTGCCGGCACTGGGCGTGCATCATATGGAGGGCCATCTGCTGGCCCCGCTGCTTGAGGACAACGATCTGGACTACCCGTTTGTCGCGCTGCTGGTCTCAGGTGGTCACACCCAGCTGATCGATGTGGCCGGTCACGGGCAGTACACTCTGCTGGGCCAGACGCTGGACGACGCCGCGGGCGAGGCTTTCGACAAAACCGCCAAGCTGCTGGGCCTGCCCTATCCCGGCGGCCCGCACATTGAGAAGCTGGCCAAAACCGGCAATCCCGAGGCGCTCAATCTGCCGCGCCCGATGACGCGAAGACCGGGTATGGACTTCAGTTTCAGCGGTCTGAAGACCGCCGTGTATTACGCCACCAAAAAAGAGGGCGCCGAGCGCGCCAGCGACGCCGACATCGCCGCGAGCTTCCAGGCCGCCGTGATCGACACGCTGGCCATCAAGTGTGACCGCGCTTTGAAGGCAACCGGGTATCCGCGACTCGTCGTGGCCGGCGGCTGTGGCGCCAATCAGGCGGTGCGCGCGCGGCTCGACGCCGTCGCAGGCAAACGCGACGCAAAGCTTTACTGCCCGCGCATGGCGTTTTGCACCGACAACGGTGCGATGATCGCCTACGCCGGTGCGCTGCGACTTGCCGCGGGCGAACGCAGCGAACACGACGTACGCGCCCGCTGGCCAATGTCCGAGTTGGCGCCGCCCGCGGCGCCGTAAATTTTTCCATTACCGAGAAGCCACACTTTCCATGCACGACAAAATCTTTCTGCGCGACCTCCAGATCCAGACCATCATTGGCATTTACGATTGGGAGCGCGAACAAAAACAAACCGTCAGCATTGACCTCACGATGCCGGGCAATATTCGCGCGGCCGCCGCGGTTGATCACATCGACGCGACGCTCAACTACAAGGCGG
>CAZXCL010000151.1:0-2989 GCA_964639265.1 uncultured Gammaproteobacteria bacterium
AAGCTGACTACCCTGCCATTCCACCGTTTCCATGTTGCCACGCAAAAAACCCAGTCGACGCGGCACATCACCGACGTACTCATCTTCAAAATGCTCAACAAACAAGGCTCGATTGCCCGGCACGAAATCGTAGTTGGCCCAAACGCCCTCGCCCGGTCTCAACGCGCTGGCATCATCGGCACCGGCCATCGCACTGGCCTGCTCGTCGGGTGACAGCGGCCGACCCGAAGCGTCGGTCACGGTAACGCTGCGTCCCTGGTTCCTGGCATCGCGAATGCACACGGTGTCGGTCACGGCGCACACCACGGCGTCGATCGCTTCTGTCGTCGCCTGATCTGCACGACGCTCAGCCTCGCGCTCGGCAGCGCGCTTGACGCCGCGCTCCGCGGCATCCTGGATTTTCTTGAACAGCTGCGCGTTGGCGTTCTGCGGCTGGAAAACAAATAAGGCAGTTACCATCATCGCGTTGGCGGTGGTTGATCGGTTAATCATTTTTTTGTCACTATTTGTTTTATCTAGACACAAAGAGACGGCCCTGCTGAGCGATAGGTCAAAGTTTGGCCGGCTCAGCCTTAAAGCGACGTGGTGGGTGGGATACCCTCAAGGCCGTGAAATTGAGTTGTCGGTGGTCAAATTTACGTTTTGCGACAGCGAGTTCCGCGCTCTAAAGCAGGCGACCCAGCATCGCTGCCAGATCACCCGCCCGCTGCTGCTGGAGGGAGGCCAGCAACAACTACCCCATCAATCGTTTGCCGCAGTGGGGCCCGGCGCGCGACCAAACAGACCGTGCATGATGCCCAGGTCGATCACGTTCACCACATCGTCGCCATTGAGATCGGCGTGTCGATTGCCGGCCCCGTACGACTTGGCCATGATCTCCAGATCGGCGTGATTGACCTGACCGTCGTTGTCCAGATCCGCATCGCACATGTTGCCAAAGCCATCACCATCCGAGTCTCGCTGATCGGTGTTGAACGCCTCGATACAGTTATCCACCGCATCCGGAATACCGTCGTGGTCGCCATCCATAATGGGTGCTGGCCCGATGAAGCCGGAGGCCTCGGTCAGGACGGCCAGCGAGCTGGCCGCGTCTTCGAACTCGGCAAGTCCGACCGTGTTTGTTACGTCGGCGGCCTTCGCCCCAAAAGCACACCACGCCAGCAGCAACACCACGGCAGGTTCCAGTCGTCGATTTTTATCTTTCATTGATCTCTCCTTAGAGTGAGTAGAGGTACGCCTGCTTGCGGCGCGTCATCGTTGGGAGAGGGACAAACGCGCTACATCTGACAAATGTCAGAATTCGTAAACTTGTCCGTCTGTCATATCGGATGCGCTGCGAGTGGCGTGCAACAACGAGGTTGATCCATGAGCGCGCAGCGACTGACAGGAAATTCATCTATACTGATCGCGACCTCGTTGAACACCCTGCCTTCGACAATGACCGTGCGTAGTAGCTCGCCTCGCGATTGGAACGCGTTTTTTTTCGACCCGAAGAAGAACTGGCCCGCTCGCTTGCAAGCGCTTGCCGTCAAGCGTTTCGGTCAGTCACCTGATGCACAAGCCGCAGAGAACTATGCGCTTGACGCAGTGTCCGCCAACGATTGGCAACGACTGCGCGAGGGCTACAAGGGCCGAGGCAGCCCGGATGCGTTTTTGGCCATCACGCTCAAACATCTGCTCGAAGATTACGCGGTCCGAAAATACGGACGCAAGCGACCTCCGACATGGATCGTGCGCCTGGGCACCGTTTGGAAACGCATTCACCAGATGCTGTGTTTGCAGCGCCAGCCAGAAGAAAAAATTGTCGATCATTTTTGTGCCGATGATGAGCACGACGAACGGGACATCCGCTCCGCCATACTCCAGATCAAAGGCCGTGTGCCGGACTGTGGACAATACCTTGGTGAATATCTGGACGACGAGGGATTGGTTGCCGCCAATACGGCGGACGAAGCCCACGCGCCGCCCGAGCGTCTGGTTGATGTCGAGTGGCAAATTCTCGTCGATGCGGTGCGCGAGGCGCTCGGTGTTGGTAAGCCTGAGAACCAGGTTGGCCGCCCGACCCTAGCCTTGTCTGATGATGAGAGGCTACTGCTAAGGCTCGTATATCATGAGGGTCTTTCACTGCCCAAAGCAGCGAAGGCCCTGAAGCTGCATGAACAAAAGGCCCGTCGCATGCATCGGGCCGTGATCGAGAGATTACACGAGGAGCTGGTAAAAAATGGCTTCTGATCATCAAAACGCCGACGGTCAACGTCGCGACGCCGCTACGGCGCTGAGCGCGCTGGCCGAGCCGGGTGAGCCGCTGACCTCACCGTGTCCAACTATGGAGGAAATCGCTGCCTGGCATGACGGGGCGCTCGCAGACGATGATGCATCGCGTGTAAAGGCGCACGTGGCTAGATGCGACACCTGCTTCGACTTGTGGTCGGGCATGCTCGAGGCGTTGGGTGAGCCAGCCGCCACCAGCAATGTGGTGTCTTTGAAGCCCGCGCCTTGGCGCCGACCACTGCTGGCCCTGGCCGCTTCCTTCTTGTGTATCGCACTGCTGTTGCCCGTATTGACGAATCGAGCGCCCGCTGACCTGCCCGCGTATCAGCTGCAGGTTAGTCAATCCGCGACACTGCGTGGCGACGAACCTGCGCCGACTGCCCGTGTCATCACGCTCGCTCCGGGTGATCGTTTTGAAATGCTGTTTCTACCGGCCAGCGAGGTCGCTGGCAAAATTGAAGCCACGGCTTTGGTAGAACGCAACGATCGTTGGGAGGCGTTAGTAGCTCCGCCTGTGATTGACCAGTCGCTGGGCGTGCTGGAGATCACCGGCACTGTGGGCACCACGGTCACCTTTCCGCAGGCGCGTAACGAACTTATCGTCGCGGTTGGTCGCGCCGGGCAGTTGCCGGACGCCGCGACGCTTGTGCAGGCACTCAGCTCGGAATTCACCACAAGCACACCCACATGGACGGCCTGGCGTTTTACGGTCGTCATC
>CAZXCL010000152.1:0-2782 GCA_964639265.1 uncultured Gammaproteobacteria bacterium
TTTTGATACACCACGTTGGTGTAGACAATAGTGATGCCGGCCTTGCGCGCGACCTCGACGATGCGCAGAGCGCTGGCTAGCGCATCATCGACATCGGCGTACAACTCGCAAGATTCGTCGAAATACGCCTGCACAAAGTCGACCAGAATCAGTGCCGGCCGCTTGCCAATCCCCAGAGCATTGTCATAGGCCTTCTTGTAATTTTCCGCCAGGTCATTTGCCCCGATTAGTCTCCTGCCCTATCCCAACCAAGGTGCCGCGACCGAATCGATTCGTGTGTCTTCGGCCAACACCCGTTCGATAGTCTCACGCATCTGCAAAATGTAAAAAATGTCGCGCGATGATTTTCCTGCAGCTGCCTTCAGCACCTCGACTGCCTGGGCAAGCTGGCCGGCACGAAACAACGCCCAGCCGTGCGCGGCGGCAACGTGCGGATCATCGGGAAATTTGTTCGCCGCCGCATCGATAACATCAAGCGCCTGTGCCATATCACCAGCCTCCGCCAGACAATAGCTCAACGCCCAGGTCGGATAGCTGGCGGCGTCAAGCTGATGGGCTTTTTGGGCGTACTTCACAGCCAGGTCGTACTCACCAAGCTCGTAGTAAAACAACGCAATGTTTGCCTGGGTGTAGGACTCATTGTTGCGGCCCTCACGCGCCGAAATAGCCCGATAGTTATCCACAAAGCTCGCCGCCACCTGCTGATCGCCACTCGCGATCTGGGCGATGGCCATGCGAAAATACGTTGAGCGCCACGTTGAGGCGTTGTCTTTTCCGGCCCGCGCCGCCGCGACGGCCGCGTCGTACTTGCCACTGCGAAACAGCGCCTTGGAGCGCAAGTAGTAGATCCACGATGCTTCCCATTTTGCCGGATCGGACTCGATGCGCAGCGCCTGGGCAGCCGCGCTTGCCGCAACGGTATAGTCTTCCAGATTGGCCGACGCGGTGGCCAGCTCGTACCAGCCCCAGCGGTCGTCCGGGAAAGCACGCACCACAGAGCGCCAACGATCGACCGTCTCCACCGGGCGATCCGCCACCTTTGCCTCAAATGCTGCCAGCCACAAACGCTCTTTTGTATTGAGCGCCGCGGGATTGGTCTGCAAGTGCGCGACGTGCGGCCGAGCTTTGTCATACTGGCCGCGCTTGAGGTGGCCGTACACGAGCGCCAGGCGCGAGGTGGCATCCTGCGGCGACTGATCGACAACTGCCTGCAGCGCTTCGATTGCAGCGGGATACTCGTAACGCGTGGCAGCGTTGTACAGCGCGTCGCGGGCGCGCATGGCTGACGACTCATCGACGATATCCTGGTGCTCTCGTACCGCACACCCAGAGCCGATGCCTGCAGCCAACAGACATGCCAGGGCTATTCGTGAAAATATGTTTGCGGTCATAGGCGTGCACTTCCAATTCAATACTCGTTCGTTGAGCAAAACTCGCTTCCAGCTGGAAACGAGGTGCGATATGAAACCCGAACATAAGCCCTTGCTGACAGCTTGTCATCTGGAACAGCTCAACGCGCACGCGACCGACGACAAAGCATGACTCCGATATGGCACGCTGACCAAACTTTTTTCATGCTGCCTGCCTGAGCTATCCTCACGCATTACCCAATTCTGATCTGCGAAGAGCGATTGCGTGAACGATAGTGAGTACAAAGAACGAATCGCGCCGGGACCCGCCCTGAATTTTCTGTGCGTCGCGCTTGCATTGTGTGTACTCGGCGCCTGCGGCGACCGCCGCTGGGTATCGTGATTCGCGCCATCGGCACGCACCTGATCAACAAGGCCGGGTTCACGCGGGCGCAGGCCCAAACCGGCGCCGTGACCTTTATTCAGCGATTTGGCGGTGCGATTAATCCTAACGTCCACCTGCATATTTTGGTGCTCGATGGCGTGTAAGTGCGACGGCCTGGTGGTAGCCTGCGGTTTGTCGCGGTACCGGCGCCCACGTCGTGCGAGCTGCAGGCATTGGTCGAGCGCATCAGCGAGCGCGTCGGCCGCCACCTGGAACGGCGCGGCCCGCTGATCCGCGACGCCGACAGTGCCTACCTGGACTGGGACGAAGACCAGGCCTCGACGCTGGACGACCTGGCCGGTCACTCGATCACCTACCGTGTCGCGGTCGGGATCGACGATGCGCTCGACCTGGTCGTGCAAACCAAACGCAAGAACGACAACGCCTACGGCCTGGCGCTGTGCCGCGCCGGCACCTGGTTTGATTGGATCGGAGCGGGCCATCCCATCACAGACGACGACGTGGTCGCCCACACCGTAGCGGCGCTTGAAGCGTGGAGCGTCGTCGATCCCGATCGCGGGCCGTTCGGATTTGATCAGGAACCGGCCTGGCCCGCCCTGTCAGGTCAGGGTCTGGTGCTCGAGCGGCTCGAAAAATCGATGGTGATGCTCTATTGGGACGGATCGGCGCTGCAGGCGCACAAAGTGTTCAGGATGGTGGAACCCGGGCCTGAATAACATTTCGGCGTGCGAACCCCACTTTCAATCGCGCGACGTTAGAAGACTCCAGTACCGCCATGAGGAGTCCATAAAATGTATGCACGTTTCTGCATTGTCTTGCTTGCCATCGCCACGGTTGGCTGCGCCGCCCCGGTCTCGACCAACACGCGACCGTCGGATTACTACACCCCGGTAACACCCGTCGCTGAACAAAACCTTGTCTCGCTGTTCGCCACCGACAGCGCGGTGATGCCGGATGAGGCAATCGTCCAGGCACTGCAGCATCGATACACCGTGCCGGCACTCAGTCGCATCGCTTTGATGCCGTT
>CAZXCL010000153.1:0-2777 GCA_964639265.1 uncultured Gammaproteobacteria bacterium
TCCGCACCATCTACAACGACCGTGTCGCCAACGACATTGCTTTTCGCGAGGATCGGTTTCGCGAGTTTGGTAAGTTGATTCGGCTGGAAATCGAAGGGAATTTTTAGCGCAAACCTGAAGCAACGCCGCGGACTCGTGTTGCGTGAGTCCGCGACGTGCTCGGATCAGTCGATTTACTGAATTACGAAGGACAGACTGCTCTGCGCACCGTTTGGCACGGGGCACACCCGGTCGGTGGCCTGCACCGCGAAAAACTCCACGGCACCCGCGGCAATCCCCGCTGGCGGCGTGTACTGCAGACCCTGGACGCCTTCCACCATCACCAGAGCAAGCGACCCACCAAGCGAACCGGCCGCGGAGTGGCTCATGTAAAAAATATCATCACCCTCCGGGTCGATGTCGTTGGCAAACAGTTCGCGCACCGCGACCGTGGTCGTACCCGTCGCTGCCGCCTCGAACGAATCGGCGATCAGCATCGGCGTGCTGTTTCCATTGCCGATGTCGGTTTGCTCCCGACTGTAGATATTGATTCGACCGGCCGCCGTGCCGGGATCGGTCAGACCATCAAACTGAAACGTCTCCAGCGTTTCGATGACCCAGTGATTCTCGCCTTCTCGGGCAAAAGTCTCGAAGCTGCGTCGCCAGCTCGGGATAAAGTCCGGCGGAAACGCACGATCAATATCCACGCGCGAACCGTTTAGGATCCAGCTCCAGGTCGACGACGAGAACGGATTGCGGCAGGCGGAACCCCCGAAGCTCAGCTGCCAGTCGAAGATCTCCGACGACGGTGGCAGCACCGGCGCGCTGGCCGCCAGGTTTGAGCGCCAGCGGGTACCGGCGACATCCGGCAGCGTCAGCGCGTCAGATTGATCCACAAACACCAGCACACCGTTTCGAATCAGCGTGTCCCCGCTCGCGGCAAACGCGCCATCGACAATGCCGTCAATGATTGGACCGCGTGCGGTAAGGCCCGTGAACTGGGTGCTGTCGCCATTAGCAAAATCGATGTGAAGTACACCCTCGGGACTCACCGACCATGCAAATGAAAACCCGCGGCGCTCGGTTGTTCCCGTGCCGTTTGCGTTCATCGTATAGACGTCGTAGCCGTATCGATCATCGGTGCTGCCAAGCGCTTGCATGGTCTCGTGCATGGCGCCAATGACGATATCGCGCCCAGCCAGGTCATCGGTATCCAGCGCGAGACGCGAGCTGGCCGAATAAGCGTTTCGAGTTGCCGTTGTGTTTACCTGGGCAACGAAAACCTCCGGCGGAATCTGCGGATAGTCCGGAAACACGGTACGCGTCGTCTGCAACAGCGCCACGGTATCGATCTGTTCATCATCGACAAGTCGCACAAGCTCGACTTGATCGAGGAACTGCTGTTGCAAGGCCTGGATGAAATTCCCCGGATTGTCCGGATCCTCAATAAATGGAAAGGACTCGAACTGAAGAACAGGACTCAGCGGCGTGATCTGTAGGCGACCATCACCGGTCAGCGCCCAGGTCCCCAGGAATGCCGCATTGGCGTCTGCAAATTCTGCGGTTCCATCAAGATTGGTGCGCACTCGCCCACCGACCGCGGCGCCAATCGACCGATAGATAGAAATGTCGACGACACCCACGGCATCGCTGGCACTCCACGGCGCATCCAGCGACGCCAGAAGCGCGGCGGCCGCCGCGTCTCGGGTCGCCAGATGGTTCAGAAGAATCTCATCGCGAAGGGCTTGCCGCAGCCCGGCGTCGCGAAAAACGCTGAGCGTGTCGGTCCCCGGCAGCTCGATGGACGGATCATCGATCACCGACTGCACAAGCGCCGCGAGACGCAGCCAGACGGGCGGACCAACCGACTTGCGCGCATCCGCGTACTGGGCGTCGGACTGGATCGGGCCACCCTGGTCTTCTTCCATTTGCAACGCGAGCGCTGTCGACAATGACGAGACGATCGTGCGCATGGTCTCGGTCTCGCTGACCGTGCCGCTTACGGCCAGACCCTGCAGCGATTCATATGAGCCAACATCAGACAGCAGCCGCAGCGGCCCACCCGACTCGTTGGCGCTGAGCGACACGTAGCTCTCACCCGACAAGCCAAAAACCTCAAGCGAATACGATCCGTCCACGGCGGCTGCGACCGGAAACTCGAGGATACTGCCGTCGGTCTGGCTGCCGTCAACCTTGGCGACCACGACTATCGGCGTCACGCCGCCGGCGTCAACGCGCCCCTCAATGGTCACGGTGTCCGCACATTCATTGAGTGAGCCGCTCGGCCCCGGCGCGTTGAAAAACTGCGTACGCATTGTGCCGAGGTCCACAAAATTGACCTGGCCATCGCCATTAAAGTCGGCATCTGGATCGCTTGAGAAAAATACGCTGCGAAGAATCCCCAGATCCACGAAATTGACCGTGCAGTCCTGGTTAAGGTCAGCGTCGCAGGCGTTGCCAATGCCATCACCATCGGTGTCGCGCTGAAGATCATTGGTCACAAACAGGCAATTGTCCTGGCTGTCGAGAAAGCCGTCGTCGTCCACGTCGCCCGATCCTGCCTGGGCAAATGCGGTGCTTGCCGCGAGCGCGCACAACAGCGCGCCAGCTGTGTAAGTTAGCCGTTTCATTGAGTCCCCCTTTGGAATAGAAACTGTCTGGTTTCACAATTACCTGTGTCACGAACGGCCCTTATGTCTCAGTTACCGGAGCACGCGGACCGTGTATGCTCGATCGCGTATGCGAAGAAACGTTGAACTGGCGCTGTCCGGATTGTTCGGCGCGCTCCCGGCGCTGGG
>CAZXCL010000154.1:0-2242 GCA_964639265.1 uncultured Gammaproteobacteria bacterium
GAAGGTGAGCACTCAACTCATCTATTTGAGCTATTGGGTGGTAAAAAACGGTTGATACAGATAAGACCCGGCGTGCATCTCGAGGGAGCTTGCTCGCATGGACCATTTGCGTAATCGCCTGCATACCAGGCTTGCTACAAGGAAATTATCTCGATGATCTACAAAAACAAACTGAGTCTGCTTGCTTCGCTCCTCTCTATGAGTTGTGCATGCTTTGCGTCTGCCGCGGGAACCGATGTGAGCTATGACTACGTTGAGTTTCGCTATGTCGACGCTGAAATCAGCGGCCTCGATGGTGATGGGTTTCAGATCAGTGGTTCCTACGCCGTGCAGGGCAACTGGTTTGTTCAAGGTTCGTTTTCGACGCTTGGCTTCGATTTTGACGTTGATGTCACACAGTTTGATGTCGGGGGCGGTTACGTCTGGCCTCAGGCCCAGAACTATGACCTTTATGCGCTTGGATCGATCGTACGAGCAACGGTGGATACCAGTCTCGGCGATGACAGCGAAACCGGCTTTCGTGTTGGTGGTGGCGTGCGCAGTCGCATTACAAGCAAGTTTGAGGGCCGCGCCGAGCTGAACTACGTTGATGCCGGAGACTCGGATACCTTCGTTCGTCTGGCAGGCGACTACTACTTCAACGATCAGTTTGCCGCCGGCCTGTCCATTGACTTGGGCGGCGATGCGGACTCGTTTTCCATCGGCGGGCGGTACTTCTTCGGCGAACGTCGGGTTCGCTAGTCGCGGTTTTCCGCTACCCATTGATCACTCCGGCGCGCCCTTGCCAGATGAATGGCGAGGGCGCTCCCTTGCGCACTTCCTGCTGCCTCGGCCGACGGCTCTGGCCAATCCTGGCCGGAGCTTTGTCGTGCCAGTTTGACATAGTTATGGTGTTTTCGTTATGATCACAATTAGGAAAAAAACATCAAATATGAAAAATGACCTGTCTCCAATATCCTCGGCATGTCTGCAGTTTCTGCCTGCGTTGGCTCGCATGCTCTTACGGTCCGGCCTCAATTGCCGACAGTTCATCGAGCTTGCCAAGGTGGCTTACGTGCGCGTAGTCACTGAAGACTTCGGCCGCTCCGGGCGCCCGACAAATGTCTCTCGCACAGCGATGTTGACCGGACTGACGCGCGTCGCGGTTCGAAAAACTCGTGAATTTTCCGCGTTGCCAAGCTCCACACCATCGTCTGATCGACGCTTGTATAGCCTGACCGCACTACTTAAAGATTGGCACCACGATTCGGCATTTCTACGTGGTGATGGCCAACCATCGCCGCTTCACATGGAGGAAGGGTCGCCGACTTTCGGTGATCTTGTTCATCGTCATTTTGGTGACGTAGCGGTGAAGACGGTGCTCAAGGAATTGCTCGACGTTGGATCCGTGGTTATGGCAGGCGATGGGTGCGTGAGAGTCGTGCGTGACTATCACATGCTGCCGCCAGTGCCAGAGCAACATGCTGAGCGGGCCGGCCTTTTACTGAGCGACTTTATCCAGACTGTCGGCCACAACATGAACCGTGTCCCCAGCGAGGCGCCGCGCTTCGAAAGTCGCACCACTTTCGCTGATGTTCCAAGCCACAAGCGGGACGCATTTTATGCGCTGCTGGAAAAAGAGGCGTCGGCGATGTCGGCGCGCCTGTATCAATGGTTGCGTGAGCAACATGCCGCTGAGCCCGAGGCTCAAACCGTGCGCATGGGCGTTGGGATCTATCAGATTCACGGCGGCGAATCGGACCCATCATCGCAACAGGGGGAAGAAGCATGACCAATGCAAGTGCTGCCTCGGTTCACTTAAAAGAGCACTTGGCATTAAAGGCGCCGATGAATCGTTTCGAATTTGTGCTGCGTCAGGTGTCCGGTGGTGCGCTGCCAGCCTATTCAGGATCGGCGTGGCGCGGTGCGTTCGGCCGCGCTTTGCGCAAACAATCCTGCCGCCAGGCGGTATCGAGTTGCGCATCGCCCTCTGAAAGCTGTCATTGCGTTTATCGCCGCTGGTTTGAGCATGCAAAATCCAATCGTCAAGGGGCACTCCATCATGCGCAACCTCGCCCATACGTAGTGCAGCCTGAAGAGACGTTTGCTGCGCTCGTCGACGATGCAATCGAGTCGCGCCAGGGCAGGGATTACACGTTAAATATGTTAGTTGCCGGCAAAGCGGTCGGAGATTTGCCGGTAGTCATCGACGCCGTCAGACAAGCGGCGGCCGGAGGCATTGGCCGGCACAATGCGCGCCTCG
>CAZXCL010000154.1:2263-2659 GCA_964639265.1 uncultured Gammaproteobacteria bacterium
TTACTTGATGTTCGCCAGCGTTTTGATCAGGGCGCAGTCTCCACAGCCTTGATTTGGTCGCGAGGAAAATGGTGTGCGCTGCCAAAGCCAGTTTCCTTTATTGACGCATCGGAAGATACGCCCAGCGAGGCGCACATCGACTGGCTCACGCCGCTTCGGCTGAGGCAGCGCAACCGGTTTGTTTTTAATCCGCAGGCGCTGACGTTTTCCATGGTTGCCCGCGCTGTGATCCGACGCGCCTCAGCGCTTGAGCAATGGTACGGCTCTGGCTCGGATGGTCCCGATGCACGCGAAGTCATTGCCAGTGCTGAATGCGTCCGCATGGATAACAGTGAGGTTCGACTCGCACGGTTTACGCGTTTTTCATCGACCCAGGATCGCCATGTCGCTATGGAC
>CAZXCL010000155.1:0-1637 GCA_964639265.1 uncultured Gammaproteobacteria bacterium
TCAAGCCGATCGGTATCCGCGTCGTACAAAAAGACCTGAGTCTTGAGCACATCGGACGCTTGAGCGGCGATCGACGCGTCGTCTCCCAGAGCCAAATCAAGCAGCACCTCTACCGACGGTCCACCTTTCATGTGCGACAGAAGTTCAAAGGCGAATTCCGGAGTGATTTCTTCAACCGCTTCCTTGCCAAGGGCGATCTGCTTCAGGAATTGCGCCTTCACGCCCGCGGCGCTGGTGGTGCCCGGTAGCGTGTTGTAGATGAAGAATTTCAGCGAATCGTCGCGGTGCTCGTGACCCTGATTCCTGATCTGCTCGATCAACTCGGCCACCAGCGCGGCATCGTCGATAGGCTTTGGATGCAGTCCCTGCTCCTTGCGAGCGTCAATTTCCTTCAAGTAGTCTGTGTACAAGCTCATGATTATCCTGATATAAATCTGGTTATAGTGACGGTGGCGGGGCGTCAATGTCGCCCCCAGGGTCCACACCGTGGGCGCAGCTCACTATTATATCAGGCTCGGTTGGTCGCTTGCGCGTCTCAGCATCACGCTCACAATACAGCGCAACCTGAGTAGCAAAAGATGGCTGCGCGCGATATCCAGCTCGGCCTTTAGCGGCAGGCCACGCCACCCCCCATATCCACATGAAAGTGGTCCCGATGTGCCGCGTTGTAATCGGGCCCCAGCACCACATTGAAAATGCGGCACGCATCATCCCGCACGGCACGCAAAAAATTCCGCTTGGGGCCGCGCTTCTCCCAGTGCTTGAGCACCGAAATGACGCGCCCGTCCTCAAGCTCAAACCCGGTCACATCCCAGGCTTGCGCGTAGGCATGCTTGCTCATCTTGCCGCGCTTGCGGTTGTACATGCGCCGGCAGGAGTAGGTCCCCACGTGATGCACGCGCGCAAGGCCACTGCCCAGTTCGCTGCGCGCACGTGCATCGATGCTGGTGATCCAGATGTGGGCGCCGGAGGCCAGCTCGCAGCGCATGGGGTAGACCGATGATCCGGTTAGACTGTGCTCTCCGCTTTTTTCGATGTGATATGCCTCGGGCCAGCCACATCCGCCCTCCTCGTCGTGGGCATCGATGTGGCGCGCCCGCAGCAACCTCGAATCCTCCAGCAGATTGCGGCACCACGATGCTGGCCCGAGGTTGATCAAGCGCAGCTTGAAGTCGGTGGCAAAGCCGGCGCGATCATCTATAGCCAGCGGGCGCCACGGCAAGTGGCGATGATCAAGCATCAACTCACCCAGAGCGACCGTGGTTGTGACGGCAATCAGGACGCCGATAACAAAGCGCCGACGGTTTTCCCGCTTGCGCATGACCCAGGCAAAGCTGATCAGAGCAAGCGTGAGAGGTTTTGTCAGCAGCCTGAAAAGAGCAGTCATCGAATACAGCCATCGAACAAACAACGCGTGGCGACGCGCTATTGACTATGGCCGCGGACGCCGGAGTGTCGAGTATATCAACTCAGTGGCGCGGCAAGAGTCGACGACGAATTGAGCGCCGCGACTAGGACAAAACAACCGCAGCCGGCCGCGAGGCGATATCCGGTCGGTCGATGGCTGGGCCAACCACAGCCTGTCCATCGCGAGAATAACCAAGATGCTCGAAATCTTCGGGATACAACGCCTGGAT
>CAZXCL010000155.1:1647-2439 GCA_964639265.1 uncultured Gammaproteobacteria bacterium
CTCCGCTATTTTGCGCGTGTTTCTGCGCGACTTGTGTTTATGCGCCAGGGGCTGGTGCAACGTGGTGCCCAGCAGTCGCTCGATCGCTGCAGTACCTTGCCGCAAATGCGCCATCGAGAACACGAGATTGCAGTCTTTGGCGTACGTGTACTGATCGAGCTTGTGGTCCATGTCTTTTTTGCTAAGCGAGGTCTCTATCCACTCTCGCAATCGGCTTTCCCGGTACCAGCGCACGGGACGGCGTTCGTAGTCACGCTTTAGCCAGAAATACTCAGAGACCACTTTTTCATACGGGTGACGAGTAAAGCAGACGGTTGTAAACGCATCAAAGTCTGGTACGAGCTGAGCGAGAAGCCTGGGCGTAAGATGTTGCGGCGCGTAGGTGATACCTTCATAACAATAGGCATCGTATTTTGGCGCGTAGAAGTTTTCTTCGTGCTGCAATCCCAGAGCCTGCGTCAAACTGCCCCCAGCGGTTTTTGGAATATGGATCAGCGCGAGCTTGCGATCGAAACAGACAGGCATCTTCGGCACTCCCGATTGGCGATAGCCGAGAGCGTAGTGGGCCGACATGAAAGTTTTGGGTCAGTGAGATTTCAGTTTTGTTGCGTGAACAAGTAAGCACGCAGATCACTCGCATGCGTGGCACGGTATATACGACCACACCCGTCAAGCCCGGTCCACGATTGTTTACCCCAACAAGAAAGTTCACATCTATCCCCTTCGGTTGAGTCGGAAACCATCGAATAATGATGGGGCTAAACATAAAAAAGCGGGGATACAACGTGAACG
>CAZXCL010000156.1:0-2225 GCA_964639265.1 uncultured Gammaproteobacteria bacterium
ATGAAAGCGCAAAAGGTCAAGAACACACTCATCGTGCCCACCGGTGCCAAGGGCGGCTTCGTCTGCAAGCAGCTGCCGGACGGTGATCGCGAGGCCGTCGGTGCTGAAGTGGTGAGCTGCTATCAGCAGTTCATCAGCGGGCTTCTGGACATTACCGATAATCTCATCGAGGGCACCGTCGCACCGCCCGAACAGGTTGTGCGTCACGACGGCGACGACACCTATCTGGTCGTCGCCGCGGACAAGGGCACGGCAACGTTCTCGGATATCGCCAACGCGCTGTCGCAGGATTATCAGTTCTGGCTCGACGATGCATTCGCCTCAGGCGGCTCGGTCGGTTACGACCATAAAGGGATGGGCATCACGGCCAAAGGCGGCTGGGAGGCCGTGAAACGCCATTTCCGCGAAATTGGCATCGACTGCCAGTCGGAGTCGTTCACCGTCGCCGGGATTGGCGATATGTCCGGAGATGTCTTTGGCAACGGCTTGTTGCGCTCCAGAACAACGCGCCTGGTGGCCGCGTTCAATCATCTGCACATCTTTCTCGATCCCAATCCCGACGAGAAGGCGAGCTTCGACGAGCGCCAACGCCTGTTTGACCTCGGCCGCTCGTCGTGGACCGACTACGACACGTCGCTGATCTCCGAGGGCGGCGGTATCTTCTCGCGTCAGGACAAGAGCATCCCGATCAGCGAGCCGGTACGCGAGGCATTGGGACTTGAAGCGCGCATCAAGACGCTCTCGCCCACCAACCTGATCCAGGCGATTCTCAAAGCGCCCGTGGACCTTTTGTGGAATGGCGGTATTGGCACCTACGTCAAGAGCTCCGGCGAGACCAACGACGAGGCAGGCGATCGCGCCAACGATGCGGTGCGCATCAATGGCAACGAGCTGCGCTGCAAAATCGTTGGCGAGGGCGGCAACCTCGGACTCACGCAGCTTGGCCGTGTCGAGTTCGCGCTCAACGACGGTCGCATCAATACCGACTTTATTGACAACGCTGGCGGCGTGAACTGCTCCGACCGCGAAGTCAACATCAAGATTCTGCTTGGTCTTGCCACCCGCGCCGGTGAGCTGACCATGGCGCGACGTAATCGTCGCCTGGCGCAAATGACCGACGAGGTGGAACAACTCGTACTGCGCGACAACTATCTGCAGACCCTCGCCCTGAGCATCGCGCAAACCGATGCCGCAGAGCGGGCGAACGAACACGCGCACCTGATCCGCGAGCTTGAGAAAAGCGGTGACCTTGACCGCGAAATCGAGTTTCTGCCGAGCGACGAGGAGATTCGTGAACGTCACACCCGCGGCCGCGGCCTGACCCGACCCGAGCTGGCGGTGCTGCTGTCTTACAGCAAGATTGTACTGTTTGATCAACTCGCGGCGTCCGACGTGGCGACCGACGCGCACCTGGTCAGCGAACTGGCCAACTACTTCCCGGCTCCGTTGCGCAAACCGTTCCGCGAGCACATGAACAATCATCCGCTGGCCGGTGAAATTGTGGCGACGCAAATCACCAACAGCCTGATCAATCGCATGGGACCCACGTTTGTGCGCCGTGCACAGGAAGAAACCGGGGCCGCCGCCGCAGATATCGCGCGGGCGTTCACGGTGGCACGCGAAGCCTTCGACATGCGCGGCATCTGGAAAGGCATAGAACGCCTCGACAATCTGGTCCCTGCAGCCGCCCAGTACAGCATGCTGGCGCAGACCACACGCCTGCTGCGTCGGTCCACGGTGTGGGTGCTGGTGCGCGCGCAGAGCAAATTTGATATCGCCAATACGATCAGTCGTTTTGAACCGGGCATCGAAACCATCGCCGCCAAGCTGCCACAGCTTCTGGGCGAAAAAGAAACCCTGCGCTTTAACGAATCCGTACAGCTGTACGTCGAAATGGGCGTGCCCAAACGTCTGGCGCGTCGTCTTGCCGGCCTGCGCAGCCTCTACGCCGCGCTCGATATCGTCGATGTCGCGGCGGAGCTTGATCGCGACGTGCTCCAGTCGGCGGCCGTGTACTACGCGCTGGGTGACGAACTGCAGCTTGGCTGGATTCGCGATCAGGCAGAGCGCCTGAAAGTCACCGGCCGTTGGCACGCGCTGGCGCGTGGCTCGCTGCGTGACAGCGTGGACGATATCCAGCGCAACGTGACGCGCGTCGTGCTGCGCGATGCCCGCGACAAGAATCCGGAGCGCATCGTCAAGCGCTGGCTGACTGACAATGCCGT
>CAZXCL010000157.1:0-2201 GCA_964639265.1 uncultured Gammaproteobacteria bacterium
TGCGTCATGCACATGATAAAAATCCACGCGTCCTGCGTGCGATACAACTGCACGGGCGTGTTGGCCGGATGCGCGCTGCGCGCGATGCGCCCGGTCTTGACGCCATGATTCATGTACCAGGTGCCAGGATAAGAAAGCTGATGCAGCGCCACGTCAAACAGGCTGACGTCCACATCGCCACCGCCGTTTTTCTCGCGCCCGATCAGCGCCGCGAGCGTGCCCATGCCGGCCACCGTGCCGGTCATGAAATCGATCATCGACAGGCCAAACCGTGCGGGCGGTGAATCAGGCTCGCCGGTCAGATCGAGAAAACCACACTCGGCCTGCATCAGATAGTCGTAACCCGGCCAGTCGGCACGATCATTGTCACGGCCGTACGCGGAGATGTGCGTGCAAACAATCGACGGTTTGACGTCCTTGAGCGACGCGTAGTCCAGACCCAGTCGCGCGGGCTGATTGCCGCGCAGGTTGTTCCAGACCACGTCGGCGGTCTGGACGAGTTTGTGCAGCACCTTCTGCCCGTCCGGTTTTTTCAGGTCCAGCGTGACGCTTTTCTTGTTGAGATTGAATGCCTGGAAGTAGGCGCAATCGTCATCGCCCATTAGATGTTGACCGGTCTGGCGCGCGGGATCGCCGCCAAAGGCCCGGTTCTCGATCTTGATGACTTCGGCGCCCAGGTCTGCCAGATACATCGACCCGTAGGGACCGGCCCCGAACTGCTCTATGGCTAAAACACGAATCCCGTCGAGGGGTAATGACATGTCGGGGTCTCCGGCTGAATGTATACAATCTGGCGATTTTGCGGCGCACAACTGCCTGAAATCGCGATACTCTCTAGATCGAGTGACCCGCATTGTATACAATGTCGCGTTCTTGTGCCGGGTCCCGGACATGCCACGCCGCGCATGGCCGAACCGCTCGAAAACCACATGCCATTAATAAGGTGAGCGCACTATGTCATATCGTTTAGGAGTCGATGTCGGGGGCACGTTTACCGACCTGCTTCTGGTGGACGAAAAGTCTTCCAATACCTACACCGCAAAAGTACCCAGCACCCCGGAAGACTCTTCCATCGGCGTGCTCAACGGCATCGAGCGCGTTTGCGCCACCGCCGGCATCTCTCCGGAGAAAATTACTCAGGTCATGCACGGCACGACCGTGGCCACCAACACGGTGCTGACCGGCACCGGTGCCAAAGTGGGCTTGGTGACCACCAAGGGTTACAAACAGGTTTTGCAGATCGCGCGTTCGTACGTGCCGGGCGGTCTGGGCGGCTGGGTCATCTACAACAAGAGCGATCCGCTGGCCCCACTGGCGTGCACGATTGAGGCCGACGAGCGCATGGGCGCCGACGGCAAGCAGGTGCGCCCGCTCAAGAAAACCGCGCTGACCAAAGCGCTCAAGGATCTCAAGAAAGAAAACATCGAGGCGCTTACCGTCTCGCTGATCAACAGCTACGCCAACGGCGCGACCGAGCGCGAAGTCGGCAAGCTGGCCAAAAAAGCGCTGCCAGGCATTCCGGTATCGCTGTCGTCGGACGTGGTACCGGAGATGCAGGAGTACGAGCGCACCATTACCACGGTGGCCAACTCCTACGTGCGACCCAAAGTGTCCATGTACGTCAAAAATCTCAAGCGCAAACTCAAGAGCAAGATGAAGGATGTGAAACTGCACATCCTGCGCTCCGACGGCGGCATGGCCTCGGCCAAGGTTGCCGAAAGCCTGCCGGTCAACCTGCTCATGAGTGGTCCGGCCGGCGGCGTGTCCGGCGCAGCGTGGATTGCCAAGCAGGCTGGTTTCGACAACCTGCTCACGTTTGATATGGGCGGCACCTCCACGGACGTCGCGCTCATTCAGGACGGCAAGGCGCAGCTGCGTCGCGAAACCACGGTCGGCGACGTCACGGTGCGCGCCTCGTCGGTTGACGTGCGCACGGTTGGCGCCGGCGGCGGCTCGATTGCTCACGTACCAGAACTGACCGGCGCTCTGCGCGTTGGCCCGGAGAGTGCTGGCGCAGCACCCGGCCCCGCGGCCTACAACAAGGGTGGCGAAGCCCCCACCGTCACCGACGCCAACGTGGTGCTCGGCTTCCTACCCACCGAAGTTCGCCTGGGCGGCGATATGGAAGTGCGCAAGGATCTGGCGCGCAAATCGATTGAGCCGATTGCCAAGGCGCTGAACCTGACGGTCGAAAAAGCCGC
>CAZXCL010000158.1:0-354 GCA_964639265.1 uncultured Gammaproteobacteria bacterium
TCGGACAAGACGCGCCGTATCTCGAGTTCCTTGCCAAGCACGATTGATCCGTCGCTGCCCACGATTCTCAGGCTGACCAGACGCCCCGATGCGGCGCGCGCCACCGGCTCGAAGCGCAGCGGATGGCCAATCTCCATATCACGCTTTTCGCGAACCCAGTCGCGGATCTGCGTCGCCGCAAGTCGCGTCGTCCAGCGGAAAAAAGCGGGGGTCGTGCGCCGATCGCGTTCGGGCAAAATCATGTCCAGGACGCGGTCAAGATCACAGTTGCAGTAGGCCTCGCACGGCTCGTCCAGAAACCTGCCGAAGTCCTCTTCGCGCGTCAGATCCAGTTTCGGCCGGTGCTGCCGGGGG
>CAZXCL010000158.1:364-2200 GCA_964639265.1 uncultured Gammaproteobacteria bacterium
TTTCTCTTTGGCCGTCCCCCGTAATAAGTGCTGCCGGGGTCCATCAAAAAGCGTAACCAGATAGGGCACTTCGTCATCGCTCCATGCCGCCCTGGCGTCCTCGACCACACCACCACAGGACTTGCTGTAGCGCGCATCGCAGATCGCTCCATTGTAAGTCAGCACCTCACCGCGCGTTTGCGCAATCGCATCTTGAACTGTGTTGGTGCTGATACGGCCGAGACCGTGGTAGCGCTGACAGTGATCTTCAGCGCATACATCGAAATCGCTGTGCGCACTTTGATCGTACCAGCGCAAACCTTGCGCGTTTTCCTGCCAGGGCGCGCGCTGCGTTTGAGTCTGAGCGCGCTGCGCCAGCAGCCAGCTACGCGAGATAACGCTGTGCGCCTTGATCAACTCAAGCGGACAGTCGGCCGCCATCTCCGAGCACACTACGCAGGACAAATACGTCTCCAGCGGTACGTCGTTGATAACGCGCAGACCGTCCTGATCGCACTCGACGCGCACGCCGCCGGCAAACTGCTGCAGCTCATCCTCCGCCCAGTGAAACTGGTGGCCAACTCGCGACATCAGCGCAAACGTTGAGGCGCCGGGAACCAGTCGCCAAACACGCAGCGCGTTCACCGAGCGCGGGCCGCTGATGTCGATCAACTCGCCATCGCGCAGCGCTTTATACGTGCCGGCCGGCCACCTTTGGCCAGCGGCGTCTTGGAACGCATCGTGCAGCGTGATTTGTACGGCCGCTTCGTTTTCAAGCAGACCAACGGCGATCATCGGTTCAGCGATCGTTTCGGTGCTCATGCGGCCTCAATCATATCGCGCAGTTGCATCTCACTGACGCACACCTGTTCAAAGATGGACTCGACGTCAGACGCGGCAATGCTTGCAAACTCATCCTCGTCGCACACCACAACAAGGCCCGCCATTTCCAGCGAAGCCGGGCTGATGGCGAGCGCCTGTCCCGGCTCAAAGAAGTTGGCCGGCCGGTGACGCGTCCTCGGGAAAATCAGGATCACAAAGTGGCTCTGGCGATAGGTTGCCAGCACGTTGACCTTGGCCTCCGGCGGCTCTGCATCGAGTGTCGCCAGGCTCAGGAGCGCCGAATCAACCTGCGCCTGCGCCTCATCGAGCGTGGCGGCACGTACCCGCAACGCGACACGCGCGCCGGCGGCGATGACCCGGACGCCCGCGCCATCATCAAGCTCGCTGTGATCAAAAATCGGCATGAGCGCGCAGCGACCGGCCTGAAAATGAAAATGATCCGGCGCGGAGGCGCCGCAGCGCGGTCCGTTGTAGAGCACAAAATACTCATCGCCCAAACCTTGCGCGGCGCCAAGCATTGAACCGACGCGCCCGGCCAGGCGCTGGGGAACATGCTCTCGCGATGCGAGGGTCAGATGCTCGGGTACCGCAGGGAACGGATTAGGCATGATCACCAGATCGTCGAACGCAACGCCGCGCTCTTCTGGCGGCAGGTTGGTCTCGCACAGGAAACAGGGTCGTTGTGCGATGCTGCGTGTATCCGTTCGAGCAAACGTCGACACGCGTCGGCGCAGATTGGCCTGCGCACGCAACGTGGCGTCGCCGCTACCAAGCACCCGCGTGGGCATAGCGGCCAGCGCCGTTTCACCCTCGCGCAATGCCGGCCAGGTTTCGCGCTGCTGCGCCAGAAGCTCGGCGATGGCCTGAGGTAACGCTGTGGCGGCGCGTACCTCGCTTAAAATACGTTTGGACCACATCAGCCGTTGCGTCGCGCCATGATTTCCAGGGTACGCAGTCGATCCTTGTACAGGTCGTTGCGATTAGCCTTGTCGACGGGCAGATCGCTGTCGGTGT
>CAZXCL010000159.1:0-2150 GCA_964639265.1 uncultured Gammaproteobacteria bacterium
ACACCGACAGCGATCTGCCCGTCGACAAGGCTAATCGCAACGACCTGTACAAGGACCGCCTGCGTACCCTGGAAATCATGGCGCGACGCAACGGCTGATGTGGTCCAAGCGTATTTTGAGAGAGGTGCACGTAGCCACCGAGCTACCTCAGGCTGTCGCCGAGCTTTTGGCGCAGCAGCGCGAAACCTGGCCGGCTTTGCGCGAAGGCGAAACGGCACTGGCCGCTATGCCGACGCGCATGCTTGGTTCTGGCGATGCCGCCCTGCTTGCCCAGGCCAATCTGCGCCGACGGGTGTCGACGTTCGCTCGAACAGACTCGCGCAGCATCGCGCAGCGCCCCTGTTTTTTGTGCGAGACAAATCTGCCGCCAGAAGAGCGCGGCGTCGCGTTTGACGACCTGGTGATCATGCCCAATCCGTTTCCTGCCGTACCCGAGCATCTGACCCTGGCTTCGCGCGAGCACGTCCCTCAGCGTCTGGCGGGTCGCGTCGGTTCGATGCTTAGCGCCGTGCACGGTTTGGGCGATGAGTACTTCGTGCTCTACAACGGTCCGCGATGCGGCGCTTCGGCGCCGGATCATTTTCATTTTCAGGCCGGTCGCCGCGCGCCGATGCCGATTTTCGATCACAGCCGGCTCGATGATGGTACGGGAGTCAGCGTCGTTGCCGCCGGTGCGCGCGTGGCGTTGCGAATACGTGCCGCCACATTCGACGACGCGCAGACGTGGTTTGATGCAGCGCTGTCGAGACTGGCGAGGCTGGATGCAGAGCCGCCGGAGCCAAAGGTCAACGTGTTGGCAACCTACCGCCACAATCACTTTGTGGTCCTGATCTTTCCGCGGACGCGTCACCGGCCGGCGAATTTTTTTGAGCCGGGTCAGGCGCTCGCTATCAGCCCGGCTTCGCTCGAAATGGCGGGTCTGGTCGTGGTGTGTGACGAAGACGAGTTTGCGCGGGTCGCGGCGTCCGACGTCGAGTCAATATTTGAACAGGTGTGCGTCAGTGAAACGCGGCTGCGCGACACATTTGAGGCCGCATGAGCGCCACCGAGACCGCTGAACCGATCATCGCCGTTGGTCTGCTTGAGAACGAAGCGGGCGTTCGTATCACGCTGCACGATGTGTTCGAAGACGCCAATGGCGGCAGTTGGCCGGCTGGCACCTACGAGGCGCTGCGCTCTGGCGAATCGATTGACATCCGCGGACCGCGCTCGGTGAGCTCACTACCCATCTGGCGACTTATGCCCGGCGCCTCGACGTTTGCGCTGATTTCACGAGTTGGCCGTCAGTTTCACTGGGCGGAGGATGAGCTGCAGCAGTTTGCCGGCGGTGTTCGCGTCGAATGCGACGAGGACGGACTGCGCGTGATTAACGACGTACCGCTGGAAACCTATCTGTCATGCGTCGTGTGCTCGGAAATGGCGGCCGACTGTCCGCTCGAGCTGATCAAGGCGCACAGCGTCATCTCGCGCAGCTGGTTGCTGGCGCAACGCGCGCAAAACCAAACGCAGAGCAAGCCCTGGCAGGAAAACGCCCAAGGCCTGCGCTGGTACGATCAAAGCGCGCACAGCGCATTCGATGTATGCGCCGAGGACCACTGTCAGCGCTACCATGGCCTCGACCGCATTAGCACCAATACGGTTCGTGAGGCGATTGCACAGACGCGCGGTGAGGTGCTGACGCACGATGGAAAGATCTGCGATGCACGCTACAGCAAGTCCTGTGGTGGTGTGGTCGAGGACGCGCGCGCGGCGTGGAGCGACGACAAGGTGCCCTACCTTGTCACGCTTTTTGATGGTCCGCAGGAACTCTCCCCGACACTGGATCTGACGCGCGAAGAAGACTTCGTCAGGTTTTTGAATGAGCCGTGTGCGGCCTACTGCAACTGTGATAGCGACAACGTATTGGACCTGATCCTGCCGGAACGCGACCGGCGTACGACCCCGGCGTTTTTTCGCTGGACCGCGCGGCTTGCTGCGACGCAGATTCGTGCCTGGATACGTGAGAAGCGAGATTTGGACATCGGTCGACCGCTGCGCTTTGAGCCTTTGATGCGCGCTGCGTCGGGCCGTCTTGTTAGCCTGCGAATCGTGGGCGGCGACGGATCAATCGTGCTTGGCAAGGAACTCGAGATACGGCGCGTCTTGTCCGA
>CAZXCL010000160.1:0-2130 GCA_964639265.1 uncultured Gammaproteobacteria bacterium
TGGAGTGAGCCAACCGACAACCGTTCGGTTGAGTACTCAAAGCTTGCGCCAGGACGTTACACATTCGAGGTGCGGGCGCGGCGCGCAGATGCTGTGTGGAGTCCGCCCGTTTCAAAAACGCTGATCGTGCCAACACCCTTCTGGATGACCACCTGGTTCCGATTGCTCGCTTTGCTTGCGGCCGGGACGCTCATCTGGCTTGGCGTCCGCTGGCGCCTGGCGGCAATTCAACGATTGAATCGCCGGCTGCGTGCACAGATCTACGATGTGGAAGCGCGCTTTAGCAAGGCGTATGAGAATGCACCGATCGGGATCGGCCTCGTGGACACGGACGGCATGATTTACGATGCCAATCCAAACCTGAAGACACTGTTCTGGCCCCGCGCGGAAGCCGAGGACCGTGAACAGCTTAGTGATATTGTGGTCGAGCGTGAGCGCGATGGGTTCCGTGCTTTTCTCAATGCGGCAACGTCACCCGGTGCGACCACCAGCCAGCAGCGCTTCGAATGCGTTGCCGACGACGGCCGACATCTGCGGGTCAACTTCAAGCCGTCGGTGATTCGCAAACGCGACGGCAGTGTTGGGGACATCGTGCTGATCGCCCAGGACGTGACCGAGCAGGAGCAGATGACGCGCAAGCTCGAATTCCAGGCGCGCTACGACGAGCTCACCGGTCTGGTCAATCGTCGTGAGTTTGTTGAGCGGCTTGAGAAGCAGACCTCGACAGCCGGTTTTCTGATGTACCTTGATCTCGATCAGTTCAAGGTGGTCAACGACAGCTGCGGTCACGCCGCTGGCGATGAGTTACTGCGCGATGTCGCCGGTATTTTGCAAGACGAGGTGGGCGATGCAGACACCGTCGCGCGGCTCGGCGGTGACGAATTCGCGATTTTGCTGGAGGGCGCACCGCAGGAGCAGGCCGTGGCCTGCGCAGAGCGCATACGAGAGGCCATTCACGACTACCAGTTTGTTTGGTCCGGTGAGACGTATCGAATCGGCGTGAGCATCGGACTGGTCGCGACCGATGGCCCTGAAACGCAACTCGAAGAACTCCAGAAGATCGCTGATGCTGCGTGTTACGCCGCCAAAGAGGCGGGCCGCAATCGTGTCCATATTGTGACCGATGACGATCGTGCGACCAACGAGCAGCGTGGTCAGATGCGCTTGGTTCAACGTCTCAACGAAGCCATCGAGCAGGATCAGTTTGTATTGTTTGGCCAGCGCCTCAGGCCGGTTCGACCTGACGCCGCGGGCGCAGAAAACGTTGAAGTGCTGCTGCGTTTTCCGGAGCCGGGCAGTGATCGTTTGCTGATGCCGTCATTTTTCCTGCCGGCGGCGGAGCGTTACGGACTGCGCAGCAAACTCGATTCGTGGGTAGTCGGCCGTGTGGTCTCAACGTTGCGCTCACTCGATTCGCAGCAGTTGGGTGCACAGCAATTTTGGGTGAATCTGTCCGGAGCCAGCCTGCGCGATGATCAATTCCGCCAGGAGGTTCTGGCGATTATCGATTCGTCGGGCCTGCCGAAAGGTGTTGTGAATTTCGATATAGCGGAGGGATCACTGACCAAGCACTACCACGATGTGAAGGACTACATCGAAGCGCTGCGTGCCCGTGGCTGCCGCTTCGCGCTGGATGATTTTGGCACTCAACACAGTTCGTTCGTGCAGCTCAAGCGACTCGGTGTCGACGTCGTCAAGATCGACGGACCATCGATGCGCGAGATCGAACGCTCCGACGTAGACAGAATCTTCGTTAAAGCGATCATCGACATCGCTCACAGGCTGGGTCTGGAGGTGGTGGCCGGGTTTGTCGAAAACGAAGGTATCGCGTCAGCGGTGGAGGCGCTCTGCGCCGACTATCACCAGGGTTTTGTCGTGCACCGTCCCGAACCGCTAGCGACGCTTCTGGGCATGGCGGAAAACACAGACGTCGCGCAAACCAATTGGCACGATGCCGAATCGGCCTGAGCGACATCTTTGCTATTTGATCGCGTTGCCCGCGGTGACGGGCAGACCCATCGCCGTCCAACGCAAAATACCCTCGTCGATGACCGCAAGGTTGCGATAGCCAAGTTCTTGCAGCCGATCCACAACCCGATCAGACGCCGCATGCGGACACGCGCAATAGGC
>CAZXCL010000161.1:0-2111 GCA_964639265.1 uncultured Gammaproteobacteria bacterium
GCGCGCTCAAGGTCGAGAAGGTCATGATGAGCCTGTTTCTGCTGCTGGCCGTGGGTGTGGCCGCGTTCAACATCAACGCCATGCTCATGATGGTGGTCAGCGACAAGCGCAACGACATTGCCGTGCTGCGCACGTTTGGGCTGTCGCCCTCAAGAGTCACCCGTATTTTTCTGACCCAGGGCGCGGTGATCGCCGTGGTCGGTGTGTTGATTGGCGCCGTGATTGGCGTGGTCGGCGCGCTGAACGTGGAGGCTGCCGCGGCGTTTGTGGAGTCGGTAGTCGGGCGCAAGCTGTTTAATCCCGAGGTCTACTACGTCACGAACATTCCATCGGAAATGCGCTGGTCGGAAGTGGCCATGATCTGCAGCGCGAGTTTGCTGCTGGCACTTACCTCTACGTTGTATCCGTCGCGTCGCGCGGCGGCTGTGGAGCCGGCGGAGGCGCTGCGCTATGAGTAACCTGGCGCGTCAGATCGGCTGGCGCTATGTGCACAGCGGCTCGAAGCGATCGTTCGTGTCGTTTATCTCGCGGGTGTCCATGCTCGGTATTGCGCTGGGCGTGGCCGTGCTGATTGTCGTGCTGTCGGTCATGAACGGGTTTGAGGCCGAGCTGCGTCAGCGCATTCTGGCGCTGGCCGCGCACGCCAGCGTGACCGGTGATCAGGGTGAGCCCTTGTTGCAGTGGCGCGCGACGCGTGAAACCGCGATGGCGCATCCTGAGGTCGAGGACGTGGCGCCGTTTGTCGAAGACAAGGGCATGCTGGTCAACGGCGAGAAGATCAGTGGCGTGCTGATTCGTGGCGTGGTGCCCGAGTACGAGCGCAACGTGGCGCAGATTGAAACGCTCAGCGCGGCGTCGGGGCAGCTTAAGGCCGGGGAGTACGGCATCGTGCTCGGTGATCGTCTGGCCGAGGAGCTCAACGCCGAGGTCGGCGACAAGATTTTGCTGCTGATTTCCGAAGCCAAGGTCACGCCGGTGGGGCTGGTGCCGCGCATGCGGCGTTTTACGGTCATGGGCACGTTCAGCGTGGGCATGTACGAGTTTGACCGCGGGCTGGCCTATGTGCACATGAGCGACGCGCAGCGACTATATCGGCTGGATGACAACGTCAGCGGTCTGCGGCTGCGGCTCAGCGATATGTTTGAGGCGCCGCGGGTGTCGCTGGAGGTCGCGCGTTCGCTGCGGCGTCAGAATTACCTTGTGACCGACTGGACGCGCACGCACGCGAATTTTTTCCATTCGGTGCGCCTGACCAAGACCGTGCTGTTTTTTATCTTGCTGCTGATCGTCGCGGTCGCGGCGTTTAATATTGTGTCGACGCTGGTGCTGGTCGTGCGCGAGAAGCGCAACGACATTGCGATCCTGCGCACCATGGGCGCGTCGCCGTGGCAGGTGCTGCGGGTGTTTGTGGTGCAGGGGATTGCGATTGGGCTCATTGGTACCATCGGCGGCGTGCTGCTGGGCGTGGCGCTGTCCTACGCTGTCGATCCGCTGCTGCGATTTCTGGAGTGGAGCAGCGGCATGCTGCTGCTCGATCCCAAGGTGTATTTGATTGACGATCTGCCGGCGCGGGTGGATGCCAAAGAGGTTTTGTTTGTGGCCATCATTGCTTTGATTTTGTCGGCGTGCTCGACGCTGTATCCGGCGCTGACCGCCGCGCGGACCGAACCTGCCAAGGCGCTGCGACATGACAGCTGAACGCGATGTGATTCTGCGCTGCAAGGCGCTGGGCAAAACCTTCAGCGAAGGCGATCGTGAGCTGACGGTGCTTGATCAGCTTGAGCTTGAGGTGCGTCGCGGCGAGGCGTTGGCGATTGTTGGTGCCTCGGGGGCGGGCAAGACCACGCTGCTCCAGTTGCTTGGTGGGCTGGATACGCCAAGCACCGGCAGCGTGCATCTGGGTGAGCACGACATCAGTGCGCTGGATGAGACGCGGCGCGGTCAGCTGCGCAACGAGATGCTTGGGTTTGTGTATCAGTTTCATCATCTGCTGCCGGAGTTTTCGGCGCTTGAGAATGTGGCGATGCCGCTGCTGATTCGTGGCGGCGACAAGCGAGCCGTGTATCAAAAGGCGCGGCAGATGCTTGGCGATGTGGGGTTGGCCGAACGCC
>CAZXCL010000162.1:0-2104 GCA_964639265.1 uncultured Gammaproteobacteria bacterium
GCACCCAGTCTTCGGTTTGCGGGCGCGAGGCCGTCGTTACCACGGTCAGACGCGTTAACGCTTTGACCAGCTGAATCAAAATGGAACCAACACCACCGGCACCTCCGACCACCAGAATGGTCTCGCCTTCGCCGCTGCCCTCGACCAGTCTCAGCGAATCAAACATCAACTCCCAGGCGGTGATGGCGGTTAGCGGCAACGCCGCTGCCTCGGCAAAATTCAGGCTCGTGGGCTTGCGCCCCACAATCCGTTCGTCCACCGCGTGCAGCGCAGCGTTGGTGCCCTGTCGCGTGAGATCGCCCGCATAAAACACCTCATCGCCGCGCTTGAACAGACTTACCTTGCTGCCAACCGCGGTCACAACACCTGCCGCATCGTAGCCCAGGATTCGTGTACCAGACTCCGGCGCCATGTTGTTGCGCACTTTTGTATCAACGGGATTCATGGACACGGCACGTACGTCTACCAGAAGATCGTGCTCGCGCAACTCGGGCGCAGGCGCGTCAAACTCTAGCAATGCGCCGGCGCCGTCGATGGGACCCGCTGCCTTAAAACCAATGGCCTTCACTGAACATTCTCCTGATTGAAACGGCTCTGACTTTCGAGCAACGACTTCATTTCCTGACCGGTCTCCGGCAACTGCTCACGCGGTACGTCCAGGTGATTGAGCGGAAACTCCTGCACGTATTGACCGAGCACCGGCTGGGTCATTTCATAGGCGTAATTTGGAATACGCCTGCCTTTGCGAAACTCGGCAATCGGAATCTTTGCCTCAATGATGTCGTCGCTGTCGAGCGATTCGGACTTGGCCAGCAAATCGCCGTTGGGTGCCACGATAATGCTCTCACCGGCACGATACTTTGGTGTCGGGGGGAACGCGATATTGGTCATCGTCGAGTAGAAGTCGTTGATCGCGGCGGTGGCCTGGACGTCAAATTGCTCGAAAAGCGTAGCCGTGCGCACCATGATCTCCGTGCCGCGCACCGCAAACGCCGCGTAGATGAACGGATCAAACTGCACCGTGCTGACCGCGATGTTTCCGAACTCGGTCATGAGTACCGGAAACTCTTCCTCAGGTCCGTACATGGCGCGATAGCGATCGCGTACCGCCTCGATCGTCGTGGTGGTGATTTCGCGGTCAGGGTAGATGCGCTTGATGTTGCGTGATTTCCAAAACGCTTTGGCGAGCTCGCCCTGTCGGTTGATGACGGCATTGATTGACAGGATGTGTCCCGGCCAGTCGTCGTCGGTCGCATAGGTGCCGAAGATCAAGTACGTGTCGCAGGCCTTGGCCACTCTACCCAGACGCTCGGTTTCAGGGCCTGGGATCTTGACGGTGTACTTGAGCTTCTCGGTACGTGTACCCGACGAATAGCCCGTTAGCGGAAACTCGTGAAAGATAAGAAAATCAGGCTTCATGCCGGTGGTGCAGGCCTGATCGGCCATCGCTTCCATGTGCTTGAGATTGTGTTCCAGTCCCTCGGCCACCGTTGGGAAATCCTGCAGCGAATCGACCGTGGTCTGAATGACCTTGATCACGATCTCGTCTTTGGCCAGGGGCACCGTGTCGTAGGAGCCGTCTGGCGCGACCAGCTGGGGCAGCGGATCAACGTTTGCGGTCGTCGTCGCGGCGCAGGCCCCGAGCAACACGCTCGCGATGATAATGAGTGCGCGAGAACCAACAGCACGTGGAAGCATCGTTCTTCTCCTCGAGAGTATGCAGGCATGCTAAGACCGATCCGGGCTGAAAACAAACCGCCGCGATGAGTTAAGCTGCGCAACATGTTGAACACTGCAAATCGCGTGCACAAGGCGCGCCATTGAGCGACACGCAAACACCGCTGACCATCTGGGTGGATGCCGACGCCTGCCCGGTGGCGATAAAGGAAATCCTTTTTCGTGCTGCGCGACGCACCGGTGTGCAATTGACGCTGGTCGCCAATCAGCCACTCAAGGCGCCGAGTGCACCCAACATACGGACGCTTCAGGTTCAAAAAGGCTTCGACGTGGCCGACGATGAGATTGTCCAGCGGCTGCACGCCGGCGATCTGGTGATTACATCCGATATACCGCTGGCCGCCGAGGTCATCGAAAAAGGCGGTCA
>CAZXCL010000163.1:0-2073 GCA_964639265.1 uncultured Gammaproteobacteria bacterium
AGCCCACCGCCACCTTGAGAATTTTGACCGGCGGGCAGCAAAACGAACTGGCCACGTCAAAAGTCGTCAAGAAATTTGTTGAGAGCAAGCGCTCTGAACTGCCCGACGGCGTGACGCTCGACGTGTGGGTCGACCGTGCTCACTATCTGGAAGACCGCCTGAGCATGATGCTCAAGAATATGTTCCAGGGCGCAATTCTGGTGTTCATCGTTCTGTCGCTGTTCCTGCGTCTGAAAGTGGCTTTGTGGGTACTGGTGGGTATTCCGTTCGCGTTTTGCGGCGCGCTCGCACTGATGCCGATTACGCCATGGCCGGTCACAATCAACGTGATTAGTCTGTTTGGCTTTATTCTGGTGCTGGGAATCGTCGTGGACGATGCCATCATTATTGGCGAGAGCATCTACACCACGACGCGCGCTGATGGTCATTCCATGCAAAGCGTGATTCGCGGCACGCATCGAGTGGCCACCGCCGCCACGTTCGGCGTGCTAACCACCATCGCCGCATTCGCGCCGCTGCTGTTTATCGGCGGGCTATTCGCACCGTTCATGGAAGCCGTCGCAGCAGTTGTCGCGCTGTGTCTTGTTTTTTCACTGATCGAGTCGAAACTGATCCTGCCCGCGCATCTGGCGCATACGCGCATTGCCCCGGTCAACGAAGAGGAAATTTTCTCACCCTATCGGCAAACACCACCGAGCCGCTGGATAACAAAGTTCTTTCAACGCATTCAGCGCCACGTGCAACACGCACTACAGTTTGTGATTCAGCGTGTATACCGGCCGCTGCTCGTGCGCGCGGTGGAAGCTCGCGGCGTCACGATCACACTGTTTTTCTGCATGCTGGTCATGACTATGGGCCTGATCGCCGGCGGCTACACCCGCGTCGTGTTCTTCCCCACCGTGCCCGGCGACTACGTGCAGATGAATCTGGTCATGCAAAACGGATCGTCACCGGCACGGCGAACCGAGGTTCTCGAGGAGATCGAAAACACCCTGTTCAAACTCGTCGACGAGTATGACAAGGATCACCCCGAGAGCATACGTCCGGTCAAATACGTGGCCTCCTGGACCGAAGGGGACATTACCGGTCGCGTCATTGCCGAACTGCCGCTCGACGAAAATCGCCCGCTGGATAACTTTGATGTCACCAAGATGTGGCGCGACGCGCTGCCCGACTTCCCGGGTGTACGCGAGCTGAGCTTCAGCGACGGCGATAATCTGGGCGGCGGCGCGCCGATCAGCATAGGCTTGTCGGGCAACAACTATGAGCAACTGCTGGCGGCAGCCGAAGAGCTGGGCAAGAAGATTTCCGAATATGAAGGCACGTATGACGTGCGCAACTCCAGCAACGAGGGCGGCGAAGAAATTCGCCTGCAGATAAAGCCCGAGGCGCAGGCACTGGGTGTGACGCTGCAGTCACTCGGGCGTCAGGTGCGTCAGGCATTCTATGGCGAAGAAGCTCAGCGCATTCAGCGTGGCAAAGACGAGCTCAAAGTCATGGTGCGCTATCCGCCTGAACAACGTCGCAGCGTTGCTGACTTGCGCAACATGCGTATCCAGACGCCAGACGGCGGTCGCGTGCCGTTCAGTTCGGTGGCCGAAATCGAATTCGACAGCGCGTACTCCACGATCACGCGCGTTGATCGCAAGCGCACCGTCACGGTGACGGCCAACGCGGACCCGGAAGTCGCTGAACCGGACAAAATCGTCAAGGATCTCTATGCCGACTATGTGCCCCAGCTGCTGGCACGTTTTCCAAGCGTCGAGGCCGAGCGCAGCGGCTCGAGCGCAGAAGTCTCGGAGCTGCAGCGCAATTTCTCAGTAGCGGGAATCGCGGCACTGTTTCTGATTTTCGCCCTGATTGCGATACCCTTGAAGTCTTACATACAGCCGTTGATCATCATGTCAGTGATTCCCTACGGCCTCATTGGCGCTGTGCTGGGTCACCTGTTGATGGGCAAAGCCATCAGCATGTTTTCGGTGTTCGGCCTTATCGCCCTGTCGGGCGTGGTCGTCAACGACAGCCTGATCATGGTCGATTTCATCAACAAGGCGCGTCGTGACGGCGTGGACC
>CAZXCL010000164.1:0-2073 GCA_964639265.1 uncultured Gammaproteobacteria bacterium
GGTCCACGCCGTCACGACGCGCCTTGTTGATGAAATCGACCATGATCAGGCTGTCATTGACGACCACGCCTGTGAGGGCAGTGATCCCAAAAACCGAAAACATGCTGACGGCCTTGCCCATCAAAAGATGACCCAGCACGGCGCCGATGAGACCGAAGGGAATCACCGACATGATAATGACTGGCTGCAAGTAGGACCTAAGCGGAATCGCGATAAGTGTGTAAATCAGGACAACTGCAGCGATAAGGCCCAGCAACAGACTACGCCCCAGTTCGGCAAACTCCGCGCTGGAGCCGCTGCGCTCGGCGTCGACGCTTGGGAAACGCGCCAGCAGCTCGGGAATATAGTCGGTGTAGAGATCCGTGACGATTTTGTCCGGCTCGGCCACTTCAGGGTCGGCATTGGACGTGACCGTAACGGTGCGCTTGCGGTCCACGCGCGTGATCGTTGAGTACGCGCTGTCAAACTCGATCTCGGCCACGGAACTGAACGGTACACGTCCGCCGTCGGGCGTCTGGATGCGCATGTTGCGCAGATCGGCCACGCTGCGACGCTGCTCAGGTGGGTAGCGCACCATAACTTTGAGCTCGTCCTTGCCGCGCTGGATGCGCTGAGCTTCTTCGCCATAAAACGCCTGACGCACCTGGCGCCCCAGTGACTGCAGCGTCACACCGAGTGCCTGCGCCTCGGGTTTGATCTTCAGGCGAATTTCCTCACCACCTTCGTTACTGGAGTCGCGTACGTCATACGTGCCTTCGTATTCGGAGATCTTTGCGCTCAGCTCTTTAGCCGCCGCCAGCAGTTGCTCGTAGTTGTTGCCCGATAGCCCGATGCTGATCGGCGCGCCACCACCCAGATTGTCGCCGTCGCTGAAGCTCAGCTCGCGTACACCCGGGAAGTCGGGCAGCGCGTCGCGCCACATCTTGGTGACATCAAAGTTATCCAGCGGGCGATTTTCGTCGAGCGGCAGTTCGGCAATGACGCGACCGGTAATGTCCCCTTCGGTCCAGGAGGCCACGTATTTGACCGGACGTATGCTCTCGGGGTGATCCTTGTCATACTCGTCGACGAGTTTGAACAGGGTGTTTTCGATCTCCTCGAGAACCTCGGTTCGCCGTGCCGGTGACGATCCGTTTTGCATGACCAGATTCATCTGCACGTAGTCGCCGGGCACGGTGGGGAAGAAGACGACGCGAGTGTAGCCGCCGGCGATCAGGCCCATGGTCATGATCAGCATGCAGAAAAACAGCGTGATGGTGACACCGCGGGCTTCCACCGCGCGCACCAGTAGAGGCCGGTATACGCGCTGAATGATGAACTGCAGCGCGTGTTGCACGTGGCGCTGAATGCGCTGAAAAAACTTCGGAATCCACCGGCGCGGCGGCGTATGCCCGTAGGGCGCGAAAATTTCTTCTTCGTTGACCGGTGCGATACGCGAATGCGCCAGATGCGAGGGCAGGATCAGTTTTGATTCGATTAGTGAGAAGATCAGGCATAGCGCGACAACCGCCGCAACGGCTTCCATGAACGGTGCAAAAAGACCGCCGATGAACAGCAACGGCGCAAACGCCGCGATGGTGGTCAGCACGCCAAACGTGGCCGCGGTGGCTACTCGGTGCGTGCCGCGGATCACGCTTTGCATCGAATGGCCCTCGGCGCGCGTGGTCGTGTAAACACTTTCGCCGATGATGATGGCGTCGTCGACGACGATACCCAAAACCAGAATGAAGGCGAACAGACTGATCACGTTAATCGTTACCGGCCATGGCGTGATCGGCATCAGCACCAGCGCGCCGCAAAATGCGAACGGAATACCCACCAGAACCCACAGCGCCACTTTCAGACGCAGGAACAGCGAAAGAACAATGAACACCAGGATCGCGCCCTGGAACATGTTCTTGAGCATCATGCCGAGGCGGTCCTCAAGGTAGTGCGCACGGTCGACCCAGACATCCAGCGTAACGCCGTCCGGCAGTTCGGACCGTTTGCTTTCAACAAACTGCTTGACGACTTTCGAGGTGGCCAGTTCGTTTTGCTGCCCGCCGGTCAAAATTCTCAAGGTGGCGGTGGGCT
>CAZXCL010000165.1:0-2062 GCA_964639265.1 uncultured Gammaproteobacteria bacterium
GATACTCACCGCCACACAAGGACACGACAATGTTTCGACACATTCTTGTTGCGACCGATGGTTCAGAGCTATCACTGAAAGCCGCGACGCTTGCCGGTAATCTCGCCCGCTCCGTTGATGCGCGTGTAAGCATTGTAAAAGTCCTCGACGAACAGTCGGTCGTACCGATGGCCTGGGCGAGTATCGAAGCGGCCCTGGGTAACGCGCCGCAGGACAAGTCAGTGGAAGCTGTTCGCGATCAGCTAGAGGCTGATGCCCGGAAGAACGATCTCGCCGAAACAGCCGCAGCGCTCGGCGAACAACCAACTGAACCGAACCTGGCCTGCGTCTGGGGCCATCCGGCATCCGAAATTTGCGGCTTTGCTGAGCAGGGCGACGTCGACCTGATCGTGATTGGCTCGCATGGGCGCAGCGGCATCAAATCTGCGCTGCTTGGCAGCGTCAGCCACGCCGTCGCCAATCGAGCGCCCTGTGCGGTCATGATTACCCGTTGACCGCGGCTCAAGATGCCTATCTGAAAGTCTCAATCACGGCGGCGTCCATCCACATGATGTCGTCGCCGCGCGTGAAAAAGAAAAATCGGCCGTCCGGCGTGACCATTGGGCAGTAGTCGGTTTGCGAAGAGTTAACAACGTTACCCATGTGGATGTCTTGTCCAAAGCTGCCGTCATCCTGTCGGAAACTGATGTAGAGATCTGCGCCGCCGAGGCTGTCTGCTCGATCGGCGGAAACGTGGATGATGTAACTCTGGTCCGGGCTCACGTAGATGTCGCCCTCGTCCTTGTCGCTGTTGATTCCCGGTCCCAGGTTCACCGGCTGGGCGAACTCGCCATTGGCATAGGCCGCTCGATAGCTGTCGCGCCCGCCGATGCTGTCGGCTCGCTTCGCTGAGAAAAAGAGGCTGCCATCTGCCGCCAGAATCGGATAAAGCTCATGTTCCGGTCCGTTGATGTGCGGACCGAGCGGCTCCGGCGTCACCAGTCCCTGCGGTGTGATACGACTGCGCCAGATGTTGTAGCGATCCAGCGAATAGCCCCGTAACGGCCGATCCGATATAAAGTACAACCAGTCGCCGTCTGGCGAGAACGCCATGTCCACATCACGGTGATTGGGATAGGTCTTTGAGGGTCCGGCCAGTCGCGGCGCGCTCCACACGCCTTCGCGCTGATAGCTGAAGAACATCTTGAAGGTCCCATCGATCACGCGCGAAAACATGAACGTGCGGCCGTTTGGGGAAAACACCGAGTTAAGCTCGCGCTCGTTCTCCAGTGAAATCAGACCGGGCGCAAAGACCTGCGGCGTCATGCCGGGCGTTAACTGACCAAGATAAGGTCCTTCGAGCCTCGGCCAGTCGTTCTGCGCGGCGGCGACCTGCGCAACGAGCAAGGCAAGGACGGGTAGCAAACGATTCATGCGGACTCCTGCGCGATATGGGCCACTACGGTAGCAAGGCCCGGTCGCTCTCACGACTGACAACGCTGTCATTTTTTTGTAGTATCGAGCGTGACGAAGCTCCTAGAAAAAGAAAAAAACGATGAGACTACTTGCCCTGACCGCTGCCGCCATCTGCCTTGTGGCGCCCTCTGCGTTCGCTGCCGATGTCGACGGCGACCTGATCGACGACGCCGTCTACAATTGTCTGGGCGTCGACAATCCGAATCAGATCGACGCCGATACGACGGCTTTGGCAATCGCTGCGATGCAGATTTCAATAACGACTGCGCGGTCAACGTGGTTGATCTTGGTCTGATGCGTCTGGCGTTCTTCTCATCGGATCCCGAAGTCGATCTGGACAGCAGCGGCACCGTTAACTTCCAGGACCTGGGGATCATGCGTGCGCTGTTTTTTCATCCCCCTGGGCCGAGCGCGCAGTTTAGCGTTTGCAATACAGCCAGCGAATTACCGGCGAGCGCCACCTCGAATCCGGGGTTGCAGGCGCCCGCGCTTGCGGTCGACAACAACATCAATACCCGCTGGGAGACCTTTCACGGGGTGGACCCGGGTGTCCTGACGCTCGACCTCGGCGCCGTCTATCCGCTCCAGCGTGTGGACATTCACTGGG
>CAZXCL010000166.1:0-2015 GCA_964639265.1 uncultured Gammaproteobacteria bacterium
CGTCTGATCTGTGTGGAGATGGGACTTTCATCCTCCCTTGCGGCGTATCCGATGAGCGGGCGTGAAGCAAAGCGAGTGGTCATTCGAGACACGATGACTCTGTCGCTAAGGCTAGGTCATATTATCCGCGATGCCAGAAAGAGCAGTGCAGCGATTCCCTACCTGATTGAGCAGATTCAGGCCCAGGCCCCCGATAGCGCGCCGGTGCATTTGTTTGATGGCAAAGTGACAGATGTTCTGCGCTCGACGGAAAAGGGTTTTGCGGTGGGTAGGTTTGATCTAACTGCGATGGACGGCTCCTCGAACAAGGCGCGTGTCGAGTTCCAGAACGAGTATCTGGCGTTGACCGTCGACGGCCACGCCCGAGCGCTGGCGCCGGACCTTATCTGCGTCGTCGACAGCGAAACCGCCGAGCCGGTGCCGACGCCTGATGTACGTTTCGGTCAGCGTTTGTCAGCCATCGGTCTCGCCTGCCATCCTGTGTTTCGCACCCGCGATGCGCTGAACGTTGTGGGGCCGCAGGCCTTCGGGATGGACTATACCTACCGGCCTCTGAACGAGCTTGCCACTTTGTAATGAGCCGCACCCCCAACGTGGACAACCATTCGCGCGGCGCTGTTCCGCAAAGCGAAGCGGTCAGCGGACTGGCGATTGCCACCGTGATTATTGGCGTTGGGATCACGCTACCTGCGTTTGTGCTCGGCGCTCAGATCGTACGTGCACTCGGGCTGCAACAAGCCGGCATCGCAACCGTGGTCGGTGGCCTGCTGACAGCGGCGCTCGCGTATCTGACCATGCGTGTTGGTGCGGTAACGCGCCTTTCCACGTACGTGATCATTGGTCGATGCTTTGGCCGTTGGGGCGCGAGCTGTGTGAATCTCCTTCTGGCGACAACGCTTCTTGGCTGGTACGGCGTGACGGTGACGCTGTTTGGCGACGCGATGGCCGGCGCGATACATACGGTCTTTGATGTTGAGGTGGCATCGCAGTGGATCATCGCGCTCGGTGGTGTCTTGATGATCGTGACCACTATTTACGGTTTTCGAGCGATCGATCGGCTGAGCCGCGTTGCGGTGCCGCTGCTCCTGATCTTGCTTCTTTTCAGCGTCTGGCGAGTGATGAGCGACACCACGGTGGCACAGTTGCTGCGCATCGAAGCGGTGCCGGTGGATCATCTGGCCTCGATTCCGGCGGCCGTTTCGGTGCTTATTGGTGCGTTTATTGTGGGCGTTACGCTGACGCCGGATCTCGCCCGCTTCTGTCGTCGCCCCGCGGATGTGCTACCGGCATCGGCCTTAAGTTACGGCGTCGGCTATCCGATCATCTTGCTGTTGGCCGGTTTGCCGGTTTTGCTGCAGGCGGATTCGGATTTAATCAAGGCGATTGAACAACTGGGTTTTGGCTTGCTTGCGCTTGTGGTCATGGTTTTTGCTACCTGGACCACCAACGTCAACAACCTTTACTCTGCCTCCCTGGGTGCTGCGCAGGTCTTTCCGCGCGTGCCAGACTGGCTTGTGACAGTGGTCTGCGGAGGCGTAGGCACGGCGATGGCCCTGGCGGGGATCATGAACGTGTTTGTCGGCTTTCTGATCCTGCTCGGCGTGTTGGTGCCACCCATCGCCGGTGTGTACCTGGCCGATTTTTATGGGCGTGGCGGCAGTCGTGTACTTGGCAACGAGGACGCTGCAGGTGAACCAGCGGTTTTTTGGCCGGCCGTTATCAGTTGGTGTATCGCCAGCGCCTGGGGCGTCGCCCTCTTTACGAATGTTGCCCAGCCAATAACCGGCGTTGCAGCGATCGACACGCTTGTGCTCTCGATCGTCATTTACCTGAGCGTTTGTCGGTTGTGGTGGCGTCCACTGCAGCAACGATCCGATCCAGCGCCTCGCTGAGCACGGGCTGCGGACAAGCAATATTCAAACGCACGTAACGACCACCGTTCGCCACAAACATCTCGCCGCCCTCGACAATCACACCCGCGTTTTCGATGAAGAACTTCGTCAAATTGGTGTCGT
>CAZXCL010000167.1:0-238 GCA_964639265.1 uncultured Gammaproteobacteria bacterium
GGGTGGCAGCTCGCGTGATTCCACCGACACCACGCTCGGGCTGTCGTTCTCGGTTCCGATCCAGCGCCGTGCTGCCCGCGCACGACTGGAGCAGGCGCGCAACAAGCTCGATGCCATGCGTCTGGAGCAGCAGCAGCTTGAAGAGAAAATTGCCCTCGAGGTGCAGGACATTCTTTTGAGCCTGCGCTACGCCGAACAGCTCGCCCAGCTCGCCGAACAGGAGCTCAAGCAATCACGC
>CAZXCL010000167.1:248-1974 GCA_964639265.1 uncultured Gammaproteobacteria bacterium
TTGTGAACGTGCGCGAACAGGCGGTGGCCAACGTGCGCGTCAAGGCCGTCGCCGCCAGCCTGCAGACGCAGATCGCGCGCATCAATCTCGATGCGGCAACTATCAATCTTGAGCGCCTGCGACTGAGCGACGTCGCGATGCTGCCCTAGGGCGCGTCTAGTCGACCACCAGACGCCGACCGAACGGCACGTCGCGATGCGCGTGCTCGCGGCCAACGGCCCACAGCACCGGGCAGCGCGGAGCGTGTTCGGCCGGGCCGTCGAGATCGGTCAGCACCACAATGTAGTCGGGTCGATGACGCTCGGCCTCCGCCAGCAGCGGCGCAAAATCGGTGCCACCTCCTCCCTCAAACGCCCACTCGTCGAGCAACAGGGTACCGGGACGAAAGGTGCGCACGTCACGAACATTGTCATCGCCCACCACCACGACCGCCACGGCTCGAGTCTGCGAGGTGATGGCGCGCAGCTGCGCCGAGAATCCGGCCAGCATTTGATCATCGACCGAGCCCGACACATCGAGCACGACCGCAAGACGCGGCACATTGCGCGAGCCGACGATTCCCGGCTCGAAGGGCATGCGGCGACCGTTGGCCGTGCGCCCCTGATTGGCCAGCCACGAACGCGACGGGCGTGACCACGAGCGTTCGGGATACGGTGCCAGTGCCCGGGCTAACCGCTGTCTGAGCACTTGTTGCCACGGCACTTTGACGCGCGGAACGTCGGCACCCAGCGTACGCAGCAACGAAAACTCGGCGTCGGCCGCATGGCCACGAACGAGACGCTCCGACCACTCGCGAATCGCCTCAGCTGTCGCCTGAGGCGCCTCACGATCAGGGCCCGGAAGCAAATCCTGCTTCTGCATACGACCCAGCGCACGCGCCGTCGCCGCGCGCGGGCCATCCACTCGCGCGCCCGCATCCCCCGCACGTTGATCGCTCAGCGCAGAGTCCGCGTTGCTGGGCTTGAGACTCTCCTCGCGACCGTCGCCCTGGCCATCTCCGCCCTGGCCGGAACTGCGATTCTTGTCGCGTCGGGACGATGCACTCTGGCGATCATCCAACGCGCGGTAGAGCATCTCGACGTCATAGCGCAGGAGCGCCGATTCAGGGGCCAGCTGCTCCCCAAGCGCACGCTCCACCAGAGTCTCGAGCATCACGGCCTTGTCGGGCAGCCGCAACCAGCGCAAATGCGACAGCGTGCTGTTGACCAGCGCATCGGCGCACACGTTGTAGAGCTCGTCATCCAGATCACCAATCAATCCGCGCAGAGCTTCACGTCGCCCCACATGGCGAAACGCAACGTGCAGTATCTGGTGAGCGACCCACCCCACCTGCGCGGCACGGGGCAAAGACTCGAACGCGGGTGCGTAGAAAACGATGCGACCATCGGTGGCGATTGGCGCGCCGGTGTCGAGCTCAGGGACGTCCCGATGTCCCATCCACAGGGCCAGCGACCCGGTGGCTGGCGCGCGCTCGATGAGCGTTTGAATCGCGACAGTGCCGCGATGATCGCGACCGCGCTGCGTCATGGCGAAGCGGACGCCTCGCGCCGTGCGCTGTATTCAAGATACACGGGATGCTCCAGAACACTGCCGTCCAGACCGCGCTCCAGCGCACGGCGAAACAGCAGTTCGAATGTCAATGTTTGAGCCTCACTGACCGGCAGCCCGGCGTCTGGATCAAGGTCCGGATACTGGCCAACAATATCCAGCGCGCGCCGCATGCGCT
>CAZXCL010000168.1:0-1968 GCA_964639265.1 uncultured Gammaproteobacteria bacterium
TTGCCATCAAGCAAAGCAGCCGGCCGGGTTTGCGCCAGCTCGAATGGATCAACATCAATCACAGTAAGATCCGCCCACCGCCCCGGCGCGATCATTCCGGTCTCGTTCTCCCGAAACCCCGCAAACGCCGACCAAAGCGTATAGGCACGAAGCGCCTCTTCCATCGTAACCGCTTCGTTGGCGTACCAACCATCGTCCGGATTGCCGGATTTGTCTTTGCGCACCACAGCCGAGTGCAACCCGTAAAAGATGCTGTGATCCGATCCCGGATTGTCGGCGTTGAACGTGAGCATTGCCCCGCTCAGGCGTAACGATCGCCAGGCATAAGCCCCCTTGATACGCTCAGGCCCCAGCCTGACCTCCGCCCAGGTCTTGTCTTCCATCGCATGCGGCGGCTCCATCGAGGCAATGACATCGAGTTCAGCCAGTCGCGGTAGATCATCCGGGTGTAGCACCTGCGCATGCTCGATACGATGACGACCGGCGCGCACATTGGCATCGGTCTCCATAACGCCTTCAATAAAATCCAGCGTCTCGCGATTGCCCGCATCACCAATTGCGTGAATGCCCACCTGAAAACCCGCGCGCATCGCGTCGGCGACCAGTGCTTTGTCGAAGCCGTACTCATCGCCACTGACGCCGCGATGCCCCGGCTTGTCGCTATAGTCCTGAAGCAATCTTGCGCCACGCGATCCCAGCGCGCCGTCGTAGTAGGCCTTAACCGAGCGTGCCACCAGAAAACCGTCGGCAATTTGATCGGGGCCCCGCGCTATTCGCTCACGCATCAGCGGCTCATCGCGGGCAGAGAGCATTGCGTACACCCGAATCGGCAATTCGTCGTTGGCTTCAAGCTCTTCCAACGCCCGCATGTGTGCACTGTTGAGACCGGCGTTGTGCACAGTCACATATCCATCGATCGCCATTTGAAAAAGCCCCTTCAGAGCATGACGCTTGAGCTGTTCGTGGTTGAACTCCGGCACCGCCGCTTCCACCAGATCGACACCGTTGTTCAGAAACAAGCCATTGGGCTGCCCGTCGGCGCCAAGGCGCATCTCCCCTCCGCTGGGCACGACCGTGTCAGCGGTGATGCCCGCGACATCGAGCGCCTTTTGATTCACCCAACCGCCGAAGCCGTGCAGGCTGATCATGAACACCGGATGATCGGGCACGGCTTCGCTCAGAAGCGTCTTGTCGGGATAGCGATTGGCCCAGGCACCCTCGTCCCAGCCGTGACCGATAATCCACTCACCTTTCGGAGTTTTCGTAGCGCGTTCTACGACACGAGCAACCGCCTCTTCCTCAGTGTTCACATCGCGCAACTGCACCTGCTCCAGCGACGCGCCAAGCTCAAAAAAATGTGTGTGGCTGTCGACCAGCCCCGGCAGAAGAGTTGCGCCTTCCAGATCCAGAGTCTGGTTCGAAGCAAACCGTTGCAGAGCCTCTTCCGTTGTACCCACGAACACGATTGTGCCGTCGTCCACGACCACCGCGCTGGCATCGGGCATCCAGCGACCATTGGCATACGGCGCGTCGGCCGCCGGCGTACCGTCGAGCGCGGGCTCGGCCCAACTGAGTGAATACACCCGAGCGTTGGTCAACAGCAGATCCACGTCCTGCACAGGTGCAGGGGCACGCGCACAACCTGCAGCCAAAGTGCCTGCGAGAATGACAGTCCAAAAACAACGCATGTGCTTCTCCAGAAATTAGCGGCCGCAGCGAGGCGGTACCCGGCATACGCTACACTGTTGCGCCGTGTGGCGCACAGGAGCCTCTTGATGACAAAGCGTTTCGATACTCGTCTGGTGCACGGTGGCATCGACCACAGGCCGCAGCGTGGCGACGGCGTCGTGCCGGCCATCGAAATGAGCACGACGTTTGTGCGCAGCGATCCGCGCGACGAGGGCGATCTTGTTTACTGCCGCACCAACAACCCCAACCGACGGTTGCTTGAACAACGCCTGGCCAGTC
>CAZXCL010000169.1:0-1939 GCA_964639265.1 uncultured Gammaproteobacteria bacterium
TTGCAGCGGTGCGCGAGAAAGCGTCCGACACCGACGATGAGGTACTGCAATACGAAATCGCAAAAGTTGGGCTGTCCATCAGCTTCTATCAATCAACCTCGCCCGCCGAATATCTGCCGCGGCTGAAAAAGGCACCACAGTTTGAAGGGAGCTTGAGCCCGCAAACTTTCTATTACACAGGGCAATGCCTTGCAGGCCTGCAAACCGGTCGATTTGATGCCGCCCGCGCGGCCGCTCAGCGAGGCCTTGGTTTTGGCCTGGATTTCTCATCCGCCTATTTCCATGCGCATCTGGGCGTCATTGCGTTTAGCGAAGGCCGTCTACACGACGCGGTCGAACACTATTCGTTCGCGCGTAACATCGCGCAGCGTCAGTTCCCAAACGATCAGGACATGCGATTTGTCATTGATGCGTTATCGGCGGAGATCACATACGAACGCAACGACCTGCCCGAAGCCGCTCGGCGTCTTCGAGACGCCAACGACCGTCTACGCCATCACGAGGCGTGGTTTGAGATCTATGCCGCTGGCTATTCGACCAGCACTTGCCTGGCCTTTACTCACGGCGGGCTGGACAACGCCAACGCTCAGTCACAAGACGCCCTGGCGTACATTGAGGAACAGGGATTGCGACGACTGCGCCGACTTGTGGTTGCCAACCTGTGTGGCCACATGACCTGCGCCGGCGATCACCGCGGAGCACGCCAGCTCATTCAGGAAAACGGCCTGTCACTTGATGAGTATCAGAGCAACGGCAGTGGCATCACGTTTATTCGGGAGCGATTTGCTGTCGGCACTTCTATTTGTCGTCTGATGATTGCCGAAAAGCGCTACAAGCAGGCGCTGGAAGCACTGTTGGCTCTGCGCAAGATGGACGAAAGCATCGGCTACAAGCGGGCTGCCATCAAAGATCTTCTGTTGCTCTCTATCGTGCAATTCCACTCGCGCCGACGCAAGCATGCGTTTTCGCTTCTGACCGAGGTGCTTCGACAGGCGCGACGTGAGGGACAGACGCGCACTATTGTTGATGAAGCTCCGTTTGTTCAGGAACTGCTTGAAGCTTATGCCAACAAGCCGCGTGCTCCAGAGCAGGATCACGCGCGCTACTTGCTCGAGTGCCTCGATACGCGCGACAAGAGCACCGTCCAGCTAAGCAAACGGGAACACGAGGTTTTGCAATCATTGGCACATGCTCTGCCAGACAAGGTGATCGGGCGAAGGCTGGGCATCTCCGACAACACGGTTCGATTTCACCTGAAAAACTTGTATCGGAAACTTGGCGCCAAGAGCCGGCTCGAAGCCGTTGCCAAGGCGCGGAGTCAACGCTTGCTGGAAGAGCTCTAGGAAGATCGATAGATTTCCTTCAGCGTTTTGCAGACTCGACACCATCGTCATCGATACCCTGAACTGCCGCCTCGATACCCTGGCGCATGCGCTTGGTAGCGTGTCCGATTTCATACAGCAGAAACAACAACCCGGTAATAACCGAGAGCATGGCAAGCACGAACAGAACCGCAATCAGCGTGGACAAATTGAGCGACACAAACTGGCCCACAAACAAGGCCACGATCACAAGACAGATCATCAACGCGCCGGCCACGCTGAGCTGAATCGCGCGATGAATCGCCCGAATGCGCTTCCATTGCGACGCCGCTTCAGCGCGCAGCAGCTCGCGCTGCGCGTCGGTTTTTGCAGACGGGATTCTGGCCTCGACCAGCCGCGCGCGGTCGATAACACGGGCCAGTCGAGTCGAGAGCACCGACAGCAGCCCGGATATAGCGGCGACCGTAAACACCGGTGTGATCGCAAGCTGAATCACACGACCAATTTCGAGCCCGGAGCCTACTGGCGCAAAGATATCCATGGGCGTCAGGGAGCCCGTGCATCAAGCTGCGCGCGAATCTCCCCGGCGCGGGTCTCGCTCAGCGAGTAGCCACGCA
>CAZXCL010000170.1:0-1876 GCA_964639265.1 uncultured Gammaproteobacteria bacterium
ACTTTTGACCGGCGGCCTGTGGCTGAGCTTTGGCGCCGTGGCCGCGCTGATGACGTTGCGGCTGCAGCTGCGCGAGCACACCTGGCGGGCCCAGTCGGTCGCGTTTGTGGGTTTGCTGCCTGCCGTCGCGGTTTTTATGGGGCGTGTGTCGTTGGTGTCGCCCCTGGCCAATGCGGTCAGTGTGCCGCTGTATGGGTTTCCCGTGGTGCCGCTGACGTTGCTCGGGAGTTTGCTCTCGATGGTGAGTGCCGAGCTGTCGATGAGTCTATTCGGGTTGACGAGCCGTGTGCTGGAGGTGCATCTGGCGTGGCTGGATGGGCTGTCGCGATTGCCAAGTGCAGCGATCAGCGTGCCCGAGTGGTCGCTGTGGCATCTGCTGCTTGCCAGTCTCGGCGTTGTGGTGTTGCTGCTGCGACTTGGCCGTGGCCGCGCGAAAGTGGTCTCGGTGGCGGCGTGCCTGCCGCTGGTGTTCGCGCGTGTGCCGGCGCCGGCCTACGGTCAGTTCGTGGTCGATGTATTGGATGTCGGGCAGGCCATGTCGGTGCTGGTGCGCACGCGCTCGCACACACTGATCTATGACGCCGGTGCGGCCTGGTATGTCGGGGATGCCGCGCAGCGGATCGTGCTGCCGCAGCTCTACGGTCTGGGTGTGACCGACGTGGACGGCATCGTGATCAGTCACGCGGATATGGATCATCGCGGTGGGGCGCCGAGTCTGCACAAGGCGTTTCCGGCCGCGCCGTGGTGGTCGGGCGAGGCCGAGCGTCTGCCGATGGCGGCGACGTCATGCGTGGCGGGCATGTCGTGGCGTTGGGACGGGGTCGTGTTCTCGTTTGTGCATCCGACGCCGCGTTATCCGTGGCGGGGGAACAACGCCTCCTGCGTGCTGTTGATTGAGGGTCGCCACGGGGGAGCGCTGTTGACCGGCGATGTGGAGGCGCTGGGAGAACTGTCGGCGCTGCATGCCGGTCGCATCCCGCCGGTCGATCTGGTGATCGGTCAGCATCACGGCAGCGCGACCTCATCGACCGAGGCGTTTGTGCAGGCGACGCGAGCGCAGCACGTGATTTTCCCCACCGGCTTCGGCAATCCCTGGTCGTTCCCGCGCCAGAGCGTGGTGCGTCGCTGGCGTGATGCGGGGGCGCAGGTCCACGATACGGCGGGCGACGGCGGACTGCGCTGCGTGTTTGACGGTGGTGCGGAGGGGCCGGTCTTGCATGACGCGCGCGAGCACAGACCCGCGCTGTGGCGAAGCCGGTCGACGCTCTAAGGGCCGCCCGCATTTCGTGCCCGCGGGCGTCGTGGTAATCTGCGCGCATCTTGTTGATTGCGGGCCAGATATGTTCGAAATCGTAAAAGCTGGCGGGTGGCTGATGCCGGCTCTGATTCTGTGTTCGGTCGTGGCCGTGACGATTATCGCCGAGCGGCTGTTTGCCCTGCGGCACACGCGCGTTTTGCCCGAGGGCATGGCGGCCAAAGTGTGGCAGTGGGTCGAGCAGGGCGAGCTGGACGAGCGTCATATTAAAGTGCTGCGCGAGAGCTCGCCGCTGGGCGTGTTGCTGGCCACCGGGCTCGATCATCGCCATCGCGATCGCGATACGATTAAAGAGCGTATTGAAGATGCCGGTCGTCACGTTGTGCACGATCTCAGTCGCTTTTTGAATACGCTTGGGACGATTGCGGCGATTACGCCGTTGCTGGGTCTTCTCGGCACGGTGGTGGGCATGATGAAGGTGTTCCACGACATCACCGAATTTGGTGTGGGCGACCCGGGCGCTTTGGCCGGGGGTATTTCGCAGGCGCTGATCACGACCGCCGCCGGGCTTCTGATTGCGATTCCGTCTTTGATTGCCTATCGCTATTTGCGCGGGCGCGT
>CAZXCL010000171.1:0-1849 GCA_964639265.1 uncultured Gammaproteobacteria bacterium
CCCTCCCTCCCCCGGCACCGGACCGACTACGACGCCACCAGCTCGCTACCCCCGACCCCATCAATACCCTGAAGTAATAGGGTATCTCCAGTCTCGACCAAAAGCCCGCCGTGAGATCCGCACACCTGGTGGTGCTTGACGACGTTTGTACTCGTTGCGTTTGATCATATTGAGCACGCGCACGACGGTGTCGTGATCAAAGCCCTGCTCCACGATTTGTTCGACTGAACAATCGTGCTCGATAAACAGCTTCAGAATCGGATCGAGTATGTCGTATTCGGGTAGCGAATCGCTGTCTTTCTGATCGGCTCTCAGTTCGGCCGACGGCGGACGTGTAATCACGCGTTCGGGGATGGCCGGCGAGATCGTGTTGCGGTAGTTGGCCAGTGCGAACACGCGAGTCTTGCTGCAATCCTTGATCGGCGCAAAGCCGCCCGCCATGTCGCCGTAAAGCGTCGCGTAACCCACCGCCATCTCGCTCTTGTTGCCGGTGGTTAGCACCATGCGACCGGTCTTGTTCGAAATCGCCATCAGAATGATGCAGCGACAGCGCGACTGGATGTTTTCTTCAGTGGTGTCTTCAGGCAGGCCCGCGAACAGGTCGCTGAGCGCGTCGAGCGTGACCTTGAACATCGGCTCGATGGGAATGACCTGATAATCGACCCCGAGCATCTCGCACTGCAAAGCGGCGTCGGTTTTGCTCATGTCCGCGGTATAGCGCGAGGGCATCATGACCGCTTGCACCCGATCGGCGCCCAGCGCGTCAACGGCGATCGCCAGCGTCAGCGCCGAATCGATGCCGCCGGACAAGCCCAGTACGATGCCGGGAAATTTGTGTTTATTGACATAGTCGCGCGTGCCCAGAACGATGGCGCGGTAGATGCGCGCCATCGTATCGGGATAGCGAGCACTCGGGCCTTCTATCGAAACGCCGTCGGCCGTTTTCGTGAACGTGGCCACCAGCGTTTGCTCTTCAAACGGCTCGGCACTGACCACGGCCTCGCCGCTCGCGTCGGTAACCATAGAGCCGCCGTCAAAGACCAGTTCATCCTGCCCGCCGATGGCATTCACATACACCACCGGCACAGCCGATTCCTGACCGCGCTGACGCAACACGTCCGTGCGCATTTCGGCTTTGTCGGTGGAAAACGGCGACGCGTTCAAATTCAGGATCAGATCGGCGCCGAGTTTGGCCGCGTCGGCGGCGGGCTCGGGCAACCAGATGTCTTCGCAAATGGTGATCGCGATACGAAAATCGCCCAGCGTCACCAGCGCCGATTCTTTGCCTTCCTGGAAATAGCGCTTTTCGTCAAACACCGCGTAGTTGGGCAGCTTCTGTTTAAAATACGTGGCTTCGGTGCCGCCGCCGAGAAACAGGCTGGCCGCGTTGTAGATGTCGCGCTCTCCCGCGTAATACGGATAGCCCACCACAATACCGATTCCATCACTGGCCTCGCAGACGGCCTTGACCGCTTTCTCTACGCGCCAGCGCAAACCCGAATGAAACAGCAGATCTTCGGGCGGATAGCCCGTTAAGGTGAGTTCGGGAAACACGACCAGATCGGCCGCATTGTCACTCTTGAGACGCTCCGCGGTCTCGATGACGAGCCGGGCATTTCCCGGCACGTCGCCCACCAGCGTGTTGATTTGCGCCAGCGCGATTCGCAGCGGTCCGCTCACAACCCGTTTACTCAGCGGCGGCTCAGGAACCCAGACGCTGCTTCATGGCGCTGCCGAGCTCAGCCGGTGACCGCACGGTCGTAACGCCCGCGGCATCCAGCGCCTTGAATTTCTCGGCCGCCGTGCCCTTGCCGCCGGAGATGATGGCGCCAGCGTGACCCATGCGCTT
>CAZXCL010000172.1:0-1746 GCA_964639265.1 uncultured Gammaproteobacteria bacterium
TTGCCCAGTTCAAACAGAGCCTCGACACGCCCATGGCGGTCACCGGCTGGCCGCTATCGATGACCGAAACCCTGCGTCTGCGCCTTGCCGCCGCATTGATCGCCAGACCACGAATACTGGTGCTGGGACCGCTGTATGACGTTATGCCGCTGGACACGCTGGCCAGCGCGATCGATCACTTACAGCGCGACCATGACTGCAGCGTGATTCACTTCTCGCTGCGTCATGACGACAGCAACTACAATCAGTTCATGTATCTCGGTCAGGAACAACAGGCCGTGTTTGAATCGTTCGACGAGTTTTGCAGTCACATCAAACGTCAGGGCGTCGAGAGCCCCTCGCTGCCGGATGTCCAGACGCAACTGGAAGACACGCCATGAAGCCGATGGAACACCACGCCAGTCACTTTGCGACCTTCAACAGCATCGGGATTCCGCGAATCGCCCGCGTGATCGCCTGGTTCCTTGTTCTTTTGGTCATAGCCAGTGCTTTGTTCGTGGCGTTTGTGCCGTGGATCCAGACGACTTCGGGCAACGGACGTGTCACGGCGCTCAACCCGATTGACCGTCAGCAGGAAATCAACGCACTGGTCACCGGCCGCATTGAAGCCTGGTATGTGCACGATGGCGACCACGTTAAAGTCGGCGACCCGATCGTCAAGATTGTGGACAACGATCCACAGCTTCTCGAGCGTCTGACGTCCGAGCGGGCACAGGTTGCGCTGAAGCTCGATGCCGCGGTCAAGGCGCAGCGCACGGCCGAGATCGATCTTCGGCGCATGAAGGAACTGTACGAACAGGGACTGGCGGCACGCCGGGAGTACGAGCAGGCAGACATTCGCGTGGCCACGCTGCGCTCGTCGGTCGCAGAAGCCACGGCCGAACTCAACCGCACGGACGTCAATATATCCAGACAGTCGGTGCAAACGGTCAACGCGCCACGCGATGGCGTGATTTTACGCGTCAACGCCGGTGACGCCGCAACCTTCGTAAGCACCGGTGACGTCGTCGCCACGTTTGTGCCTGACAACATCGAGCGCGCCGTAGAGATGTACATCGACGGGCGCGACGTGGCACTGGTCCAGCCTGGCGATCGCGTACGGCTCGAATTCGAAGGCTGGCCTGCGGTGCAGTTCAGTGGCTGGCCGTCCAAGGCCATCGGTATGTTTGGTGGCAAGGTCACCGCCGTAGACGCCTCGGCGCACAGCAGCGGTCTGTTTCGAATTCTTGTGGTCGAGGATAAGAGCGATCCCAATCCCTGGCCCGATCAGGCCTATGTGCGCTTCGGCTCCAAGGTGCGCGGCTGGATTTTGCTGAGCGAAGTGACGGTAGGCTATGAGATCTGGCGTCAGCTCAATAACTTCCCGCCCGACTTCCCCATTCCTACGGGACTCTAGGATGCGCAGTCTGCTCTTGTTCGCTGTGATCTGCTGCACGCTGGGAGCGCAGGCCCAAACGCCGTCTGCGCTGCCGCTGGCGCTCGACGAGGTGCTCGACACCTCCAGCGAGCACTTTCCCGAGATCCTCGAAGCGCTGGCCGAACGACGAGTTGCGGCGGGTGAAAAGCTGGCCGCACTCGGTGCATTCGATCTGGTGTTCAAGGCCGACAGCTACAGTTACGCCACGGGATTTTATGACGGCAGCAACGTGCTGGGCGCCAAAGCCACACAGCCGCTACGCGCCATGGGCGCAGAGGTGTACGGTCAGTACCGCATCTCGACCGGCGACTTTCCGATATATCAGGACG
>CAZXCL010000173.1:0-1713 GCA_964639265.1 uncultured Gammaproteobacteria bacterium
CGTCGGACTCAGCGTGGTGTGCGGCAGCGTGTCGATGATGCGTGACAGGTTCATGTGGCGCAGTATGCCGAGTCTTCGGGCTTCGGAAAATCCGTTTTTTCTTATATTTGAATTCGAGAAATTCGAATTATTGGCCGAGCCGGCATGGACCGCAATGTGGGCGTCGACAGGACCTGCGCGGGAACCTAATGCTGTATCCTGTGCCCAACGCGTAGCGCGCCATAGCGCACAATGCGTGTAGCCGTTCGACCTCATGTTCTGCTGGAGATCTGTTTTGACGCGATATGCTATCGGTGTGGCGCTTGCCGCAATGTTTTCACCTGCCACCTACGCCGTGGACTTCTACGCCGGTATCGACGCGGCCTATGTTTATCTTCCGATCGCCGACGCCGATTTCGGTGGTCCCGCTCTAAAGCTTCGGGCAGGCGCTACGTTGCCCTCTGGCTGGGGGTTGGAAGTTCAGACCCTAGCGGGCATTGGTGATGACAGCATCGGCACGCTAACGCAAAAGACGGACAACGTTACGGCTGCGTTCCTGCGCTATGAAACCAACCAGGGCGCCGACTTTCGGTTTTTCGTTGTGGCCGGTTACGCCGCCTCATCGCTGTCGTTTGAAGGCCCCACAACGTCCCAACTGGAGGACAGTCTGAGCGGCTTTGCCTACGGCTTTGGCGCTCAGGAAAAAATGGAATGGCTACCCAACACAACAGCCGTGCTCGAATTCAACAACTATTTTCATGACAGCAACGTCGATATCTGGTCGGCGAGCTTTGGGCTGCGCTATGACTTCTAAGGTCTCTTTTGCAAAATATCTGGCCGCTTTTTTCGGTCTGGCTGTTCTGGCCGCCTGCAGCGACGGCGACACCGACCTGCTCGCCGAGCGTGTGACCATTGAAGACCTCGGCATCGCCAGCATCACGGTGGCGAGCTCGAAAGAGGTTATTGCGGTGGCCGAAGTCATTACGCTCACAGCCGTTGAGGGCACAAGTGGCAACGATCTGGCCAGCACGCTGACCTGGACGTCGTCTGATATCAATGTCGCTACGGTTGAGCCCGGCGGTGTGGTCACCGGCGTTGCGGACGGCAACGTCACGATTACCGCTGAAATCGGTGGTGTACAGGGATCCACAACCCTGGCGGTATCATCGGCCGGCCTGCTCAGTATTGAGGTCAGCAGCGCCGCCTTGCCCATTGACGTTTGCACCAGCGCACAGTTCAGCGCCAGCGGCACTTTCGCGGACGGGCGCATCGATGATGTGACCTCGCAGGTGGTGTGGAGCAGCAGTGACGCTGCGGCCGCCGCGTTTGATGCAGTCATTGCAGGCCAGCTCAATACCACGACTGCGGGTACGGTGGACGTCACAGCCAACCTTGATGGCGTGACCTCCACGGCGCTGGCGGCGGTCATCTCTGACAGTCTGACGGACATTACGGCAACCCTCGCTGCCACTTCTATAGAGGTCAATGCCACGACCACCGTCACCGCATCGGGCAATTTTGGTGGCACGCAACAAGACATCTCGGCCAACAGTTCGTTCAGCAGCGCCACGCCGAGCGTCGCAACCATTGCAGACGGCACCCTTACCGGCGTCGCGGCGGGTACCTCGATCATCAGTGCAAGCTGCAATTCGCTTCAGGGCGATGCCACGCTCACCGTGACCGACGGCGCAACGGCGACGCTCGTTGATCTGGACGTTGTAGGTGCGCCACCGT
>CAZXCL010000174.1:0-479 GCA_964639265.1 uncultured Gammaproteobacteria bacterium
CCAACGGCGGTGCCCGACCACAGGGGACGCGCTAGTGATCCCTCTGCCTGCGAGCATTGCCGACATGATAAAGAGGATGGGCCACTAGGTTGGCGACGACTCGCTCCATCAATGGCATCGCGTCGCCAGCAGAGTTGCAGACCGCCTGGGTGGCCGCGCAATATCTGGCCGATGACGCCTTGTCGACGTCTGCCTATCTGGCACTGGCGCTGGGCAAGCCACTGTTGCTCGAGGGCGCGCCAGGTGTCGGTAAAACCGAAGCGGCCAAAGCCCTGGCGGGCGTCCTGGGCCGCGAGGTGCTGCGCCTGCAATGTTATGAAGGCATCGATGCATCGTCGGCTCTGTATGAGTGGAACTACCCGCGACAGTTGCTGGCGCTTCGGCAGGCCGACGATGCAGACATCAACTTGTACGCCGACCAGTTTCTGCAAGTCCGACCCATGCTCGCCGCCCTGCGCAGTCCTTCTGATACGGTGCTT
>CAZXCL010000174.1:553-1705 GCA_964639265.1 uncultured Gammaproteobacteria bacterium
GAGCCGTTCGAGGCGTTTCTGCTGGAATTTCTGTCCGACTTCAGCATTTCAATTCCGGAACTGGGCACCGTCCGGGCGAGCGCCACACCGGTCGTTGTACTGACTTCCAATCGCACGCGAGACTTACACGAAGCGTTGCGACGACGCTGTGTCTACCACTGGATTGACTACCCCAATGCCGAACTGGAAGTGCAGATCGTGCTGGCCCGCGCCAGTGCGGTGGCCGAAGCGACTGCGCGCGCAGTCGTCGCTGCGGTGGGCAATCTGCGTGCTGAACCGCTGGCAAAGCCACCGGGCGTGGCGGAAACGGTCGAGTGGGCGGAAGCGGCCACACTATTAAACGAACAAGGTGTTCGCTGGCCCGCCGCATTCCTGCAATCGATTGGCGTGGCGCTGAAAGATCACGATGATCTGACCTATCTGCAGGACAGGCTGGCCGGACTGTTACCCGGAGAGGCAGCGTGACTGACCTGCCTCGCCCGATCAAACCGCTGCTCAACTTCTCCCAGCGTCTGCGCGCGGCGGGCTTTGCCGTTTCGACCGACCAGACCATGGGATTCATTGAGGCAGTCGGCTTGCTGGGCCCACAAGATATCAATGATCTCTACAAGGCCGGGCTTGCATTGTTTGCAGTGCCGCCGGAGAGACGCGACGAATACACCGCCGTATTCCGGTCTGTGTTTATGGGTCAAACCATGGCGGCACCTGCGACCGGTGATGGTGACGATGAGGTCGAGGCACACGAGCCGACCGGATCTTCCCAGCAGGCCGAGCTGGACGATGCGGAGCTTGATACCGGCCAGCAGGCGAGCGTGCACGATCGGGATGGATACCGTGCCCTGACAGCCATTGACAGTGAGCGCGCCATGGCACTTTTCAGCGCGCAACTTGGCAGCCGCCTGCCACGTCGACGCAGCTACCGACGCAAACGCGTTGCGCGTGGCCCGTGGATCGACGTGCGGCGAACCATGCGTGAGGCGGCTCGGCGCGATGGCGAAGTCCTGCACATCTTAAAAGCGCAGCAGGTAAAAGAATCTGATGTCTCGTTAAAAGCAGAGACATATACCTGTAATAACTTTTGGCGCGCTGCTGATTCAAATCGGGACCAACTACGCGAACGACTACTTCGATTTCGTCCAGGGCGCGGATACG
>CAZXCL010000175.1:0-1684 GCA_964639265.1 uncultured Gammaproteobacteria bacterium
TCCGTGGACGTCAACACGTTGGCCTCCGGGTAATACGCCATGAGATTGCCCGGCGGCAGATCGTAGAGGGCGACCGTCACCCCGCGCATACGGCCCACAGATGAGGCGAGCGTGACACGATCCCCAGCGCGCACACCAAGCGCATCGGCATCAGCCGGCGACATCAGAACGCTCCAGCGCGTCGCGGTACCCCGATAGGAATCTTCGTCTTCATAGACAATAGAATTGAACTGACCTTCGCTGCGCACGGTGGTTAGTGCAAAGTCATGCTGCTCAGGGCTCGTTGCCGGTCGCGGCAAAGCGACAGGGCGAAACCGCGCACGACCGTTGGGCGTTTTGAAATCCGGCGAATGCAGCACACGACGGCGAACATGAAACTCGCGTTTGGCAACATCGATGTCGGCCAGTTCGGCCAGCTCAGGCAGTATCTGCGCGATGGACTCACGCACATATCGGTGCTTCTTGAACAGTTGAAAGTCGGGGCCGACATCGCCCACAACTTGCGTGGCCAGATCCGCCAGCACCACGACTTCGGGTCGCACGCCGCGATGCCGCTCGATCTTGCCGTCGCTGAGGCGCACGTAGTTGAACATCGATTCCTGTGTTGTGGGCTCCCACTCCTCATCCCGCGCGGCGACCGGTAAAACCAACATCTCGGCATCGGACTCGACCGCCACGTGCGAGCGGTTGAGCGTGGTGGTCAGCGCTATACGAGCACCGATTCGATTGAGCGCCCGGGTGGCCCAGAGCGTATCGGGATTGGCCGAGAGCAAATTGCCACCCAGCAGTACGGCCACATCCATCTCACCGCGAGCGGTGGCCTGCATCGCCGACATGGTGTCAAACCCAGGCGACGAACTGAAGCGGATACCGAAGTGCGACTGCATGCGCGCCAGTACGTCTTCGGCCAGTACCGGCTTGACACCAATGGTGCCGATGCCCTGCACGTTCGAGTGGCCACGTAACGGCAAAAGCCCGGCACCGGGCCTGCCCACCATGCCGCGCAGCAGGGCCAGATTGGAGATCGCCTCCACGTTCTCAACCCCGTGCAAATGATGGGTGACACCCATTCCCCAGGCAAAGACCACATTACTTGCCTGCGCATAGCGTGTCGCGGCATCCCGAACCGCGACCTCATCAACGCCTGTATCGTGAACAATATCCGACCACGACAAAGCCGCAAGATGCCCAAGCATCGCCTCGGCCTGATCGCAGTGACGCTCGATAAAATCAGCATCCTCGCGGCCGCTCTCGACCACCGCTTTGGCAAGGCCGTTCAAAAGCGCGATGTCGCTGCCGATATTTGGCTGCAAATAGACCGACGCAATCTCGCTTCCGCCGGTCAACAGAGAGCGCGGGCTCTTGGGCAAGGCAAACTTCACCAGACCGTTCTCGCGCGCCGGATTGATAACGACCACCTCCCCACCGCGATCGCGACAGGCCTTGAGCCGATGAATAAAGCGCGGATGATTGGACGCCGGATTGGCGCCTATAACAAAAATCATATCCGCCTTATCAAGATCGTCGAGCTCGATCGTAGAGGTGCCGGTACCGATCGTGTTGTGCAGTGCCACGCCGGTCGCCTGATGGCAATAGAACGAACAGTTGCTGACGTGATTGGTGCCGAAACAGCGCGCGAAAAGCTGAAACACGAAACCTGCCTCGTTCGATGAACGGCCCGACG
>CAZXCL010000176.1:0-1666 GCA_964639265.1 uncultured Gammaproteobacteria bacterium
GCGAGGCCGTGTAAAAACTTCGCTTCACACCACTGTCGAGAGTTTGAGGCCGGGTGTGGCGCCCAGAGGCAGCGTTGGGAGTTTTTTTGCCGGATGTAGCGCGCACTTGGGCTTCGCGTTTGTTTTTCCGCGCGCCGAGAATTTGATGGACTGAGCGAGCAGGTAAGGGCGAAAAAGGCGTGTGTAGCGCCTAGACCAACGCCTCGCACAGCTTGCGTGCACCCAGCACGTTGATCGCCCGGGTCAGGTTGTAGGCCATCACCGACAGCGCCATCTCCGCTTTGACCTTCTTCATGCCTCTGAGTTGGAAGCGGCCGCCGTGCATGCGGCGTTTGAGTGTCCCGAACGGGTGCTCAACCAGACTTTTGCGCTGTGCCATCGTCTGGGGGTGCTCAGCCGTACGTTGAGCGGTGCGCTGCATGGCGTCCTCGTCGAAGTGCCGGGTCACATGGCGTTGTGCGGCCGAGGTGCATTGCGCTTTGATCGGGCAGTGGGTGCACGCCTTGGTTGTGTAGCAATATTGGCGCTGCTTGTTCGACCGACTCGTCTTGTACAGGGTTTTGCCTGCCGGACATCGGTAGGTGTCGGACTGCGCATCGTAGATGAACTCACTGCGATCAAAGACCTGTCCCTTACCGGGCGGTCGCGTGCGATTGACCGGCAGGTACACCGTGATGCCATCGGCCTCGCAGCGACCGAGCAACTTGCCGTTGGAGTACCCGCCATCGGCCAGTACCGTCAGGCCCTTGGACCCTGAGACACGCCGCGCTCGCCGCGCCATGCGATGCAGCTGCAGGCGATCATCGGCATCGGTGGTGACATCATGGTCGATGATCAGGTGATGCGTGCTGTCGACGGTGCTTTGAACGTTGTAGCCCACGCGACCGCCACGCATCACGCGCGCGTCCGGGTCGCTCAGTGCCTGAGACTTCAGGCCCTTGTCGCGCATGTCCTGCAGCTGGTTCGTCAGCGTCTCGCGCTGCGCCTTAAGCGCTTCCAGCGCCGCTTGGGTGTTGCCGCCGTCGTCATCATCGTCATCGCCGCCATCGTCCTGCGACTCCGACTCGCTTAACGATGTCATCCACTGTTCGATCTGACGATCGGTCGCCGCCAGCTGCTTCTCCAGCTCCGCTGGGCGCGCCACGTTGTCAGGGTTGTTGTCGGCCTGGAACTTGCTGCCGTCGATGGCCACCAGCTTGCCGCTGAACAGCTTCTGCTGACGGCAGAACTGCACAAAAGACCGGCATACCCGCACCAGCGCCTCCGGGTGCTCGGCGCGGAAGTTGGCGATGGTCTTGAAGTTCGGGCTCAGGCGATTAAGCAGCCACAGCACTTCGATGTTGCGCTGGCACTCACGTGCCAGGCGCCGCGTGCTGCTCACGCCGTTCAGATAACCGTAGACGTAAAGCTTCAGAAGATCCGCCGGATGGTACGGGGAGCGGCCGGTCGCGGCGGCTTTTACCTTGCTAAAGCCCAGCTTGGCCAGATCCAGCGAGTCGACAAACGCGTCAACCACGCGCACTGCGTGATCCTGACCGATCAACTCATCCAACCGCTCCGGAAACAGCGTGCCTTGATGCCGACTCTGGCCACGAATATGCATAGAAACCATCCGTTTGACTGTGACCACATAGTCTCAAATCCGAAAGAGTTTTTACACAGCCTC
>CAZXCL010000177.1:0-1643 GCA_964639265.1 uncultured Gammaproteobacteria bacterium
TCGGTCTGCCTTTGGTGTTGGTAATGGGTACGCTGGCGATCGCGCGACGTCGACGCGTACTATTTTTTGAGTAGCAGCAACGGATCGACCATCGTGTCGTTGAGCGTTACGGCGAAGTGCAGATGGGGTCCGGTGACCCGCCCGGTGGCGCCCACCAACCCCAGCGTGTCTCCCACCGACACGCTGTCACCAACCTGCACATCAATCTGGCTCAAGTGACAGTACATCGTAATCAGACCCTGACCGTGATCCACGAACACGGCGTTGCCGTTGAAGAAGAAGTCACCGGTTTCCGTGACGATTCCGGCGGCCGGGGCGAGGATCGGCGTGCCGGTCGGTGCGGCGATATCAAGACCGGTGTGGCGATTGCGGGGCTCGCCGTTGAAAAAGCGGCGCAGACCGAACGCGCTGGACTGACGCCCTCGCAGCGGCCAGTCGAAATTCAGCGGCGGCACCGCCACGTCGCGGCGAAAGCTGGCCAGCGCCTTGCCGATGCGTTGGCGCTCGGCGCGGATGCGCTTGAGGTCGTCAGGGTCGGGATTCACGTGACGTTTGTTTTTGACGATCAAACGCTGTTCCGGGTAATCGCGATTATCGACGCGGAACGTAAGGTGATACGCATCGGCCTTTGACGGCTTGACGAGGATGCGGTGGTCGCCCGGCGTGGTGGACAGCGGCAGACCCACGACCGCCTCCCAGCCGTCGTCGCCGCGCACCACGGCAATCTCCTTGTCATTGAACGACACCGTTGGGCGCGCGTCCGTCGCATCGGCAACCGGCAGGATAGCGATGCCGCCGGGCACGGCCAGGCTCTGGGGCAGCGTCGCGGCCGTCGCGCTGACGGCGCCCCACAGGCTCAAACTGGCCGCCGCGATACACAGCTGCTTCCTAACCCTGTTCATCGTTGTCCTGATCATCGTTTGTGGTGTTTGCTCCAAACGCGGTGGTGATCGTCGCGCGGGCGCCGCCCTCGGCGAAGCGCACATCGATGGCCTCGCCGACAACAAGCGAGTTGCCGTCGCGCACGATGCGCTTCTTGCCCCGCGTGACGATGGCATAGCCGCGCCCAAGCGTGGCCTGCGGTCCGATGGTATCAAGTGTACGCGAGGCAAGATCGAGTCGCGTTCGGGCTGCGCCGAGACGGTCCATGATGCGCTGATCAAGTCGCTGTCCGGCTATCTGCAGTCGCGCCTGGAGCATGTCGAGACGACGCTCCGGCGAGCGTTGCATCAGTCCGTCGGCGGCACGCTGCAGGCGATGCCGCGTCATGATCAGCCGTTGCTGGATGGCCCGCTGCAGGCGTCGTTCGGCATCGTCGACGCGCTGACCCATACGCTCGAGGATGGCGCCAGGATGGCGTAACTCGTGGCGGGCACGCAGATGATCGAGCTGCTGGGCGGCGCTGTCGAGGCGTCGGCGCAGCGAACGCAGACCGCGTTGAGCAAGTCCATCGAGGCCGGCCTGCAGCGTGGTGCGGTCGGGCACGATCAGCTCGGCGGCTGCGGACGGAGTCGGGGCGCGAACGTCGGCGACAAAATCGCAGATCGTCACGTCCGTCTCATGGCCCACGGCGCTGACGGTGGGCAGCTCGCATGCGAACACGGCGCGGGCCATGGCTTCGTCGTTGAACGCCCACAGGTCTT
>CAZXCL010000178.1:0-1077 GCA_964639265.1 uncultured Gammaproteobacteria bacterium
GTCGAGATCGCCGTCCGGCAACCCCAACCACTGCGGTTGCGGGCAAAGCGTCGGTACCCCATCGGGGTCCGTCGCGGCCAGATCCGAGAGAAGCCAAAGCGTGACACGTTGTCCGCCGTTATCTGTCGCCAGACCAGTGGTTGCACGCACGTCGCTGGTAACACAGTCGACGCCCCCGTATTCGGCGCTGCGTGAGCGTCCAACTACGCATTTGCCGCTTAGCTCGTCGCGCAGGCGCGCAAACAATACAGGGTCGACGGACTCGTCGGCCGTGATGCGCGCGCGAAACACGCTACCCGCCTCGACGGCGCGATAGCCAAACAACTGCGATTCGGCAGCCCCTCGGCCGCCGGGCTCAATCGCTGTCTTCAATCGGTAGGAGAGCGGCACCTTCAGGCAGCGCCCATCTGCGCTCACGTAGTTGCCTCGCACCTGCTCCGGCTGCTCATTTTCGGGCATCTCGTTCTTCGCAGATTGCTGCTCGAGTCCGAGTCGGTAGACGTTTTCGAGCTGCGGGCCGATGGGCTTGCCCTTGGCGGTAAACCAGCAAGCCGGAGTCGGGTAGCAGAGCTCACCAAACTCATTAACCGGTCGCCCATGGCCAAACCGCACCTTGCCAGAGTGAAACAACGTATAGGCCGATGCGGCATCAAATGTGCCCGCACCAATCTGTGGATAGAGACGGGACGCGGCTACTCCAAGCAACGTGGCACCGGGCACATAGTCCAGTCCGCGATGTCCACCGACGGTGGCCGCCCGCTCGCTGAATACGCAGTCGTCGCGCAACTGGATGTCGACGTCAAAGCCCTGTATCGAACTGCTCCCACTCACGATGCGCCTCCCGATGGGTTAACTTCCTCTTTGCATTTCTCAAGAGTGGCCACGCAACGTCCGTATCCGCGTGAGCGCTTTGCGCCAAGCCCCCGCACCAGCGGCAAACACGTCTCCAGCACCTCGCACCAGCTGTTATCACCCTCAATCAGATCGACGCCATCTACCGTTGTAACGACGGCATGCAGTCGCAGCGGGATGACCACTTCGAGGCTGCGAAGGCTATAGTGCTGCGCCGTACCAGTG
>CAZXCL010000178.1:1087-1538 GCA_964639265.1 uncultured Gammaproteobacteria bacterium
CATCAAACAGCGCGTCGCGCAGTTCGCGGTTAGAGGACAGCGCGTGTGCTTGCGAATCTGGCAGGCGCGCGGATGAGAAACGCAGCAGACCCGGCCAGGTATCCGCGCCGTCTTCGCCGCGCGGTCCGAACAGATAGGTTGACCAGGACATCGGATCGGCTTGCGCACGCTCGCCCTTGAACGCTGGCTTCGGCAACACTCCGAGCGCCTCAGCATGGACCACAGCATCGCGTACCAGGCCCTTCACGCTTCGACCGGGCAATTCCGGCAGGCCCCGATGATCGCGGTGCGCGGCAGCGTCGATGACATAGGATTGCCCCCGACCGGTTCCAGCTTGCCAGAACGAAGTAATATCGAACGTAAGCGTCGCTTCACTAGTCTGCACGCTAACCTCCCTCGGCGTCGCGCCGCACATGATCAAGTAACTGAACGTCGCCAAGCGGCGAACACA
>CAZXCL010000179.1:0-1504 GCA_964639265.1 uncultured Gammaproteobacteria bacterium
AATACGACGGCATCAAGAATCTGGGCGCCAAGAACTACCGCAGTAAAATTGATCTAGCCACCGCCGAATCGGCACTGGCCATCGCCAAAGCCGACGTGACGCGCGCGCGGCGCGATCTGGACAAGACCCGCGTGCGCCTGCCCTACGCCGGCATCGTGCGCGAGAAGAACGCCGACATCGGCCAGTTTGTGACAGCGGGTATGACCCTGGGCGTGACCTTCGGCACCGATGTTGTGGAAGTGCGTCTGCCCCTGAGCCAGCCGGACCAGCGCTTCGTCGATCTGCCCGAGGCATCCGATTTTGCCAACAATGAGAAGGCTGTGCCCATCACGCTTACCGGCCGCTATCGCGGGCGCGAAGCCAGCTGGACGGGGCAAATTGTGCGCACCGAGGCGACCATTGATGAGGCCAATCGCGTGACTTATGCGGTTGCGCAGATCGCGGATCCCTATCGCCGGCGCGAGGACTCGCCGCAGACCACGCCACTGCCGGTGGGCACCTTTGTCGGCGCCGGCATTCCAGGCTTGTTCGTGGACAACGTGCTTGAGATTCCGCGCTCAGCCGTGCGCGGTAACGGCCAGGTGATTTTCGTTGATGATGAAGGCCAGCTGCGAATTCGCGATGTGGATGTGATTCGAAGCAGCGCGACCATGGCCTATGTCGCGGCCGATTCGGTGGCTGAGCGGCGCGTTGTACTGACCGATCTCGAAGCACCCACCAACGGCAGTCAGGTACGTATCCTCGGCGAAGACGAGGAACCGGCTGAAACGGACACGGCAGACAACGCCGACTCCGCGCCCGAAACCTCTGAGGGGTAAGACGCTGTGAACACGACGAACGAAGAACAAACCGGACTGATTGCCTGGTTCGCACGCAATCCCGTCGCCGCCAATCTGCTGCTGCTGATCGTGTTTGTCGCGGGCGCCTACTCGGCGTTCGATATTCGCAAGCAGACCACGCCAGACTTTCAGCTCAATGTCATATCGGTGCGCGTGCCCTATCTCGGCGCGGCGCCGCAGGAAGTCGAAGAAGGCGTCGTCGTCAAGATCGAGGAGGCCGTGCAGGATCTCACGGGCGTTGAAAAACTCAGCTCCACTGCATCAGAAGGCTCGGGCACCGTATCCATCGAAGTCAGCCTCGACGCCGACATCGATCAGGTTCTGAGCGACGTCAAAACCCGCGTGGACGCGATCGCGACCTTCCCGGCGCTGGCCGAAAAGCCCGTCATCTACAAACAGGAAATTCCGATTCCGGTGCTGTTTGTTGCGCTTTACGGTGATCTTGATGAGGTTGCCCGCAAACAGCAGGCGCAAAAGCTGCGCGACGATTTGATGACGCTGCCCGAGGTCACACAGGTAGAAATTCTCGGCGGCCGCGACTACGAGATCAGCGTCGAGGTGTCGGAACAAACGCTGCTCGAATACGGCCTGTCGATGAGCGATGTGTCCGCAGCCATCCAGACCGGCGCTGTGGATCTGCCCGGCGGCACGCTCAAAACCGACGG